>NZ_JBBOCJ010000001.1:7026061-7664794 GCF_038002345.1 Paenibacillus sp. FSL M7-0420
ATGCCGTGCATTATCTGGCCTCGCTCTACATCGGCAAGCACCGGATCGTCCCGACCGCGAACCCGAACCTCACCTGGGAGGGCTTCGGCTGTGCGTTCGTGATCACAACGATCGCCTCATATCTGATGTATCCGCACCTCACCCCGCTGAATCCGGCCTTTGGCTATCTCTCCGGCATGCTGATCAGTCTCAGCGGCTTCTTCGGCAGCCTGACAGTCTCCGTCCTGAAGCGGGATCTGCTGATTGGGGACGATGACAAATTCGCTGCCCTTAAGCAAAGCTATCTGAGCCGCGTAGACAGTCTTGCCTACACCGCACCGGTATTCTTCCATGTGATCCGCTACTATTTCGACTTCATGTAGCCGCTGATCACACTTATATTTGTACAAAAACAGAGACTATCCGCTAATGGATAGTCTCTGCTCTGCTGTCCCGCTTAATTCGTGCTTGTACCTGCACTGTCTGGAGCTGTAGTGCCTGCATCGGCCGGCTTCGTGGTGCCCGCGTCGGCTGGCTTCGTAGTACCAGCGTCCGCAGGCGGCGTTCCTCCCTCTCCGCCTGGTCCGCCTCCGGCTCTGTTGCCTCTGCCGCCGCCGAAGCCTCCCGGCCCGCCCATACCGCTGCCGCCTGTGGTTACACCCGATGCATTCACCCAGGTCACCGTACTGGTGATGTCAAAAGCAACGAATTTGCTGCCCCCGCTGTACGTCCCGCCGGTATACAGTCCATCCGCAGCTGTTCCAGTAGAGCTGCCTCCGGTATAGACGGTATAAGAGCCGTCCTTCAGCTCTGGAGCGCTGACCACTACGGTCTGGAAGCTCTTCGCCGGAGCGAAGGTCAGAATGGTATTACCGTCAGCGTCTTCCAGATGAACCATCGTTCCGGCCTGCTGAGTAGCTGCGAATTCCACGCTTACCGAATACTGGCCGGAGTCCTCGCCCGGAGCCTGTGCCATGCCGGAAGCGCCTGCGGCTACCAGGAATCCGCCTGTGATGTTGAAGTTCCCGTCATAATCCAAGGCTCCGTTGCCGGAGTTCTCGGGGCCATTCACAATGACGTTGCCCCCAGTCATAGTCACCGAGCCGTTGGAGTCCAGACCATCGCCTGCGGCATCTACAGTCAGGGTGCCGCCGCTGATGGTCAGCAGGTTGCTGCCGGTGCTGCTGAACGAATCCTGAGCCTGCGTTCCTGCTGCCGTATTGGTATCGTTGCCTCCGGCCACATTGACGCCATCGTCTGTGGCTGTCACATGGATCTCACCGCCGGATATGGTGATGTCCGCCCCTTCTATCCCTTCATAGCTCCGCGTAATATTGACGGTGCCGCCCGATATCGAGACCAGAGCATCGGCGTGAAGCCCGTCATCCCCTGTAGCGATCTGGAATTCCCCATCCGTTACCGAGAGGCTGCTGTTACTGTGCAGCGCATCATCTGCGGCGTCCACCGTGAAGCTTCCGCCGTTCACCGTCAGGTTGCCGCCTGCCTTAATCCCTTTGGCGCTGACGGATTCTGTCTCCGCCGCTGCTGTGGTGTCCGTCTGTGCCGCTGAAGCGGTGTCTGACTGCACCACGGCTGCGGTGCCACTCTCCGCTGCTTGGGGCTGGTCAGCCGCCGGCCCAGCATCCACCGCAGGCGGCGTACCCCCTTCTTCCCCGGGAGCAGGGAAGGCTCCACCCTCCGGACGCTGGCCGAAGCCGCCGCCCATTCCCGGCCCTCCCTGATCGCCGGTCTTCACTTCGGCATTCACATAGCCGCCGCCAGTCACCAGTGTATACGTGCCGCCGTCGATGACAGCAGCGGTTTCCGCTTGAATCCCGTCATTGCCGGCCGTAATATCAAAGGTCCCGCCTGCAATGGCGATGAAGCCCTTGGCGGCATCCTTATCGTTGGTTGATTTGATGCCATCCCCTGCTGCTTGAATCGTTAGATTGCCGTCCTGAATGGCAATCATGTCTTTGCCGACAATACCGTCATCTGCTGCCTGCACTTCAATGGTGCCGGACATGATTTTGAGATCATCCTTGCCGGTGATGCCGTCGTTATAGTTGCCGGTTACCGTCAGCTTGCCGGTGCCGTTAATCGTCAGGTCTGCTTTGCTGAAGAGCGCAGCGCTTGGCTCATCCTCAGCTCCGTCTGCGAATACATAGGCGGCTCCATCCGTCACACTGTTATCCGTCCCTTCCTGCAAGGTGATGACCACTTTGCCGGCTTCCTTGATGTAGACCGGGGCACTATCGCTGTCCGTCAGGTGAGCGCCGTTCAGCACCAGCCTTACGGTCCCTTTGGCCTGCTCATCTACGATAATCTGGCCGTCACTCAGTGTGCCGCTAAGCACATAAGTGCCTGCTTCCGTAATGGTTACTGTGCCTTCTTGCGCTGTGGCGCCTGCACCGTCCACCACAGCAGCAGTGCCAGCCAGAGTTATAGCGGTCGAATCTGCTTCCGTCCAGGCGGTTACAGCATCCTCTTCCTCCCAAGTCACAAGATCTGCCGCCTTCACACTTGCCGGCTGCACAGCGGCAGAGGAACTGCTCTGCACGGCCGCAACTGATGTACCCGCGTTGTTACTTGTATCTGGCGTAGCGGCTTTTGCACTGCATGCCGACATGAGTGCGGCGCATAGCAGCATAAGTCCGATTTTACCGGCTGTTAATCTGTTCTTCATCAGTCATCATTCCCTTCCTGTAGCGGATTAGTATTCATTCATGACAGGTGCCATGGTTAGTGAGAGATCCAGGTTCCCGTTACGTGTGCGGATGGCGTCCAGCAGCTCCTTCTGGCTCGTCTGCTCATCAATCGTTACTGCGTAGACCAGCTCATACAGGCTGCCCAGCTCCGTGGTTCTGATCTTCTTCAGCTCGTAGGCGACATTGAAGGTATTGAAGACCTCCGCGAAGGCCTCCTCATAGCCCAGATTCTCAGGGATCGTTACCTTCAGTGTCTTGTGCATCGACTTCTTAAGTCCAAAGCCCGTACGGTTAAGCACGGTCATCAGAGCGCAGAGGATAAGGGTGAAGAAGACCGCGTAACCGAAGGCCCCTACCCCGCAGGCCAGCCCGGAGGCCATGGTGAACAGGACAAAAGTGATATCCTTCGGATCGCCGGGAGCGCTTCGGAACCGGATGATCGAGAAGGCACCCGCCAGGCTGAAGGCCCGGGCCACATTGCTGCCAATGAGCAGAATAATGATAGCAACAATCACCGGCAGCAGAACCATGGTCAGTGTGAAGCTCTGCGAGTATCCGGCGGGGCTCGTCTTCATGTAGGTGAAGCTGATTAGCCCGCCGAGTATAATGGCGATGACGATGGTTAAGGCAGCATTCGTGAACGTTAGTTCCGAAGTAGACTCCGCTACGGCAAAAATCGAATCAAGCATATCGAACACTCTCTCTTTCTGATTGGCTGTTTCGCAGCATCTTTTTATATTCGTTGCCGTATTTGGAGAAGCTGGTGCGGTACATCTGATGCTCCGACAGCATCCTGGCCAGCCAGACCGGTATGGTCTTCTCGGCCTTCACTTCCATCAGCCATTGCCCCGGCTCCAGCAGCTCCTCGCCATAGACGCCGTGCTCCAGCTTCAGATCATACCGGCGGCAGCGGATGTTGGTGTCGAAGGTGATGCGCAGGTCCCTGTTATTTTTACAGAACATGGCTTTGCGGTCATAGGACAGATACAGCTTCGGCTGCAGCTCATAGCGGGTCAGCAAGTACTTGATCTCCCCGATCACCTGCTTGTTCATATAACTCTTGAATTCAGGCTCTCTGCCGCTCTCGATGAACGCATAGGCCTCTTTCAGCGTCAGTGAGGTTCTCCTCTTGTTGACTAGGCCCAGCACCTTCTTCTTGATCTCCAGATAGACTCTGGTGTCCCCTTCAGGAATGCCGTAGGCCCGGATGCGGAGCTTCTCCCTATACTTCGGCTTCGCCAGGCTGCTGCGGATCAGGGAATTCTGCGGGGTGTCGTAGTACAGATTGGTGATAGAATAAAATTCGTGCTGCTTGTTGTACGCATCGGGCTCCATATATTCCAGCAGTTCGTCATAGAGCTTCAGATAAGATTCGTGGTCGAACAGATACTTGTTCTCGTAGCGGTTGAAGACCTCGATCGCCATAGGGTTCAGATCCTTTCGGGTGAGTATGGGGTGCACTTGCTTATGAATGTATCTTAGCCCCCGAACCTTTAACGAATCTTAAATGGATTAAGGTTGATTAAAGGTCCCCTTGATATAATGGCACCAGCAGCAAGTACCTTACTTAGGAAGAGGATGAGCCATCCCATGAGAATATTAATTGTAGAAGACGAGGTCCATCTGGCGGAGGCCTTAACCCAAATCCTCAAAAAACACAATTATTCGGTAGATGCGGTGCATGACGGCAGAGCCGGTCTCGATTATGCGCAGAGCGGGATCTATGACCTGCTGCTGCTGGATATTATGATGCCGGAGCTGGATGGAATCAGCGTGCTGAAGGAGCTGCGCAGGGACGGAGTCTCCACACCGGTCATTATGCTTACCGCAAAAGGGGAGCTCACCGATATGGTGACCGGACTCGATTATGGAGCAGACGATTATATCGCCAAGCCGTTCGCTTCAGAGGAGCTGCTGGCCCGTATCCGGGCTGCGCTGCGGCGTAAGGGCGAGGTGATTCCTGACGATGCCCTGAAGTTCGGGGATCTGGAGCTGAATACGGCTAACCCGAAGCTGACGGTGAAGGGCAAGGAGATGAAGCTAAATCTCAAGGAGACGGAGCTGCTGGAGCTGCTGATCCTAAGGAAGCAGGCGGTCACCTCGAAGGAGCAGATCATTGAGAAGCTGTGGGGGTTCGATTCCGATGCGGAGCATAATAACGTGGAGGTCTATATTTCTTTTTTGCGTAAAAAGCTGGCCTTCCTGAACTCGGAGGTGCGCATCAGCACGATTAGGGGCGTAGGGTACGTGCTGGAGGGGAGTGCCTGATGTTCAATAAACTCCGAACCCGGTTCCTGATTGTCAATCTGGTCACCATCTCCATCATCATGCTGGTGGCCTTCGCCGCCATCTACATCTTCACGTACCGCAATGTGCAGGGAGACATCGATATGGCGCTCCACCGGATTGCGGATATGCAGCAGCGGGGTCCGGGCGACGGGCAAGGTCCGCGCGGTCCGGGAGGCGGCGGGGGGGCCAGCCCCATGGATAAAGGGCCGATCGACCCTTACCAGCCGGAGCGTTCCGTCTCGTTCACGGTACAAACAGATGCCAGCGGCGCGATGACCCGCAAAGAATCGAAGTTCACGATGGACGATGAACTCTATACCGCCGCACTGAAGGAGGCTCAGGGTATCGGCAAGGATACCGGCCGGTTCACGCTGGACGGCAGCCGCTGGATCTTCATGGCCAAGCCTGTAAGCAGCGGACAACAGTATGTCTTCATGGACATCACCGCCCAGCAGCAGATCCTGACGAACCTGATCTATACCTTCGCGGCTGTCGGCCTGCTGACCCTGGTCATCCTCTACTTCACCAGCCGCTACTTTGCGGGGCGCTCGATTGCGCCGGTGCGGGAGGCTTTTGACAAGCAGAAGCAGTTCATTGCCGACGCCTCCCATGAGCTGAAGACGCCGCTGACGATTATTAACACCAACGCGGATGTGCTGCTGGCGAACAGTGAGGATACGATCCGCAATCAGGCAAAATGGCTGCAATATATCAAGTCCGAGACGGAACGCATGACCCGGCTGACTAACGATCTGCTGTACCTGACGGAGATGGATGACTCCCGGACCGGGAAGCTCCACAGCCGGTTCAATATGAGCGAGGCAGTTGAGAATATTATTCTGACCATGGAGGCGGTCATCTTCGAGAAGAATCTCTCCTTCGACTATGACATTCAGCCCGGGCTTACCGTGCTGGGCAACAACGAGCAGATCAAGCAGGTGGTCATGATTCTGCTCGATAACGCAGTGAAATATACGAATCCCAAGGGCGCTGTACACATCTCGCTCTATAAGCAGAACAGCGATGTCCTCCTCTCCGTCTCGAATACAGGGGAAGGCATAGCTGCGGAGCATCTGGCGCGGATTTTTGACCGCTTTTACCGTACGGATACCTCCAGAGCGCGCAAGCAGGGCGGCTACGGGCTGGGTCTGGCTATCGCTAGGTCCATTGTGGACCAGCATCAAGGAAGGATTTACGTAAAAAGTGTGGTTGGAGCGTCTACGACGTTCTATGTACAACTGCCCAGAATGGCGTAAAGTCTATAATTCCATAAACCAGCCACTTCCTTACGGGAAGCGTGCTGATTTATGGACTATCCTTAAAGGTAGGGGTTCCTTGTTAACCCCGCTGCCGGCATTGTGCATTCTTTTGCCTCCGCCCCGCTGGTGCGGGCCGAGTCTTCAGCGGCACTCTCGTCTGTCTTCAGCAATACAATTATGAATTCGCCGATCCCGGGAACGTATATCCGGGATACAGAATTCTCCCGGTCCATGCCCGACAGCTGTATCATGATATCTTCGGCTGATGTTATTTCCATCCTATGAATCACCTCGCTCGTTAAGATAATGGCCTCAATTGGCATGGCACTGGATTCCTGTTCCTGGACTCCTACGGATTGACGCCCACGGAGAACGGACGCGCGCCAACCAGTATGACACTAATCACAGCCTGAGTGACACCATCAATGACCGATACCGTATTATCATCCTGATTGGTAATATAGATGCGGTTCGTCAATGGATTAGCGCCCGCGCCGTTAGGATTATTTCCGACTGGAATGGTAGTAATCACCGTATTCGTTAACCCGCCAATCACCGATACATTGTCGTCATCCCGGTTTGTTACATAGATGGCATTGGTAGAGATGTTCACTCCCGGCTCAGCCGGAGTCGTGCCGACAGGCACGTTGGTGATCACCGTATTGGTCGCACCATCAAGAACGGATACGGTGTTGCTGGTGAAGTTCGCGACATAAATCCGGTTCGTCAAGGGATCAACAGCCAAACGGAACGGGTTCACCTGCACGGGAATCTGGGTAATAACCGTATTCGTAGCCCCATCAATGACGGTAACGATATCCGAGTTGAATTCAGATACATAAATAGTATTGGTTAAGGAATTCACACCGATCCCCGTTGGAAAAGGAGAACCGCCGGCGGGAATAATGGTAGTCACCACAGTGTTGGTTAATCCGTCAATGACAGTGACCGTATTATCATTGAAATTAGCCACATAGATGGCATTGGTAGCGGTATTCACCGCAACTGCGCCCGAACCATCCCCGGCAGGAATGGTAGCCAGCACCGTATTGGTTAACCCGTCGATAACGGATACGTTGTCACTGTTCAAGTTAGCGACATAAATGCGGTTGGTTAACGGGTTCACAGCTATTCCAGCAGGATTCACTCCTACAGGGATGACTGCGATTACTGCACCTGTAGCACCGTTGATCACAGAAACATCATTGCTGTTGAAATTGGCAACATAGATACGGTTGACGGAGCCTGTGACTCCCCCCTCTTCAGCACCCAGCAGCTCGGCTGAGACCAGACGGTGGGCGGTAACCAGCTGTCCGGCAGAATCCTTGCCCCACACGGAGACTTCGGTCTGCAATTCAGCAGGACCCTCCGTTGTAAAGACAAACTCATAGGCATCCAGATTGGCAAAGTAATTCCTTGTGATCACCTCGTCCGGGGAAACCGTAATAAGCTCGCTTACATACAACGTTCTGGTGAGGGTCAAGTTGTACCCTTGGATCAGAATCGCAGACGGATTCACCGCATCCCGGTTATCAATCTTGACCGTCACCTGTACCGTAGGCCTTACACCGTTCACTGCATTATTCTCAATAGGCCCTGTTGATATAATAGCCATTCCAGCCAAGCCTCCCTAGATAAGAGATTTGCAAACTACCAGTATCTCCTAGTATATGTAAGAACTGCGGCCCCGCTTGGACTATGCTATAGCTAGAATCAAATTATGGCTCTACGACTACCCATTCATGTGAGAAAGGTGTGATCCTATGCATGCTACAGGACCCAATCCAAATGACATCCATCCGAATCCCCAGATCAGACAGGTCCGTTTCATCAAAAATACGCTGACCCGCCCCAACATCATCGCCGGAGACTTCTCCTACTATGATGATCCCGACGAGGCGGTGACCTTCGAGAGCCGTGTTACCCATCACTATGAGTTCATCGGCGACAAGCTGATTATCGGCAAGTTCTGCGCCATCGCCAGGGGTACCGAGTTCATTATGAACGGCGCCAACCACCGGATGGGCTCCGTGACCACCTACCCCTTCAACATTATGGGCGGCGGCTGGGAGCAGGCCACTCCTGCACTTGCCGACCTGCCCTACAAAGGCGACACCGTCATCGGCAACGATGTCTGGATTGGCCAGAATGCCACCATCATGCCCGGTGTGACCATTGGCGACGGGGCGATTATTGCCGCTAATACTACTGTCACCAAGGATGTTCCTGCCTATCATATCGCCGGGGGCAATCCTGCCCGGATTCTGCGGCAGCGCTTCGATGACGAGCTCATCGCCCTGCTGCTGGAGTTGAAGTGGTGGGACTGGAGTCCAGAGAAGATCACCACCCATCTGAAGGCGCTGTGCAGCAGTGATCTGGAGCGGATCAGAAGCCTGGCGGACAAGAGCTGATGATAGGAGTACAGCAAAGGGGACATCCCGTAGGCCATGTAATGGCCGATTGGGATGCCCCCTTGTTGCTAGAGCAGGTATTAGGAACCTTTAGTTAATCTCCAAATAATCAATATAAGCATCCCAAGTTCCGTCATCGGCCGTAACCACCAGCTCAATCACCTGATTGCCGGTTCCATGGCTGACATTGCTGATCGTATAGACTGCAGGGCTGCTTCCCCCGTAGTAAAAGGTCCCCTTCGTCACCCCGCCGATCTTGAGGTCCACCCTGGCCATATTGGCGTTATTGGAGGCCCCGCGCAGGGAGAAATTATGGGTGCCGCTGGTGAAATTCTGGGTGTACTTCACAGAATCATTATTAGCGTATAAGGCAACTCCGGAGAAAGGGGAGCTAATATTCGCGGCATATTGACCGGCCTTGGTCATGCTCTCCGCCTCTACCTTCGTTACAGCGGGACCAGGACCATTGCCGCCATCAGGCGCAACCGCCCTCCCGGTGCTTGGCGAGATCATGCCTGAACACAGGCCGCGATTCTTAAGATTCTGTGCAATCTGCGGTACCGCCTGGAGTGTGGTCTGGTATTGGTCATGCATCAAGATGACATCCCCATTCTTCATCGTGCCCACAGCGGCCACGATCTGGGCGGTTCCCGCTCCGTTCCAGTCCTGGGAATCCACGTTCCAGAGCACTTCGGTAAGGCCGTTCTGGGCCTCGATGGACTTGAGAGTCGCGTTGGTCGCCCCATACGGCGGACGGAACAGCTTCGGAGCGGTGCCGGTAATAGACTGCAGCGTCTGCTGCGTCTGCGTAATCTGAGACGTGACCTGGGAAGCGCCCAACTGTGTCAGATTAGGATGCGACCAGGAGTGGTTGCCGATCCACATTCCTGCGTTCTTCTGGGCCAGTACAAGCGAAGGATTGTTCTGCGCATTCTGCCCGATATTGAAGAACGTGGCGCGCAGGCCATTCTGCTGCAGAGCATTCAGCAGATTCGTCGTGGTGCTTGGATTAGGCCCATCATCATACGTTAGAGCCACGTAGCCGGCCGAGCAATCAGCGGCGAACACCTTCTCCCCGCCCAACGCCAGCGACCCCATAAATAAAGACACGACAAGCGATCCGACAGCTGCCCATTGTATAGCTTTGCTTTTAAACATCCTTCTAATCTCCTCTCGAATGAAATAGTTTCCTGACTGTAACCGTTAAGCAGTAAATCTTAAGGATGAAGCCGCTAAGACTATAACTGTATGTATACGCTCCGTTGTTATCAATCGCTTACATTAGTAATTATAGCAATTATTCCCTTTTTAAGCTAGGTAGTATTCTTACAATTTGGGATAATTAATAGCGGGGACAAGGAGAGATATAACAGGGGCGAGTGCCCACCCCTTCCTGCAACCCCCTCCTGTTTTATTCAATAATTTTCCATAATTTAGACCCGTCCCGGATGAATAGGTTTTCATTTTACCCGTATGATATAAAGTTCGACTTTATCAAGAACCATTTACGAGGAGGAAGATGAATGACCTTTGGTTTCAGGACATTGGGGACAATGCTTTTGGCTTTAACACTGCTTGCAGGTACATCCGCTATTGCAGAACAGCCTGTGAAGGCTGAGGGGGCAGGGAAGCTTTTTTATCACACCTCGGGCAGCCGGATTGTAGACTCGCAGGGGAACCCGGCCGTGTTCAACGGACTGAACTGGTTTGGCTTCGAGACGCCGAACTATTCCCCGCACGGATTGTGGTCGCGTTCCATGGATGATGTGCTCGATCAGGTCCGCGCAGAAGGGTACAACTTGATTCGCCTGCCGTTCAGCAGTCAAATGTTCGATCCGGCTTCCCAGGCCAACAGCATTGATTATGCCAAAAACCCGGACCTGGCCGGTCTGACTCCCATCGAAATTATGGATACCTTAATTGAAAAAGCCGGCCAGCGCGGCATTCAAATCTTCCTGGACCGGCACCGTCCCGATTCCGGCGGGCAATCGACGCTCTGGTATACCGCCGCTTATCCTGAATCCCGCTGGATCAGTGACTGGGTGATGCTGGCTGCACGGTATGCGAATAATCCTACGGTAATCGGTGCGGATCTGCATAATGAGCCTCACGGCACGGCAAGCTGGGGGACCGGTGATCTCAGCACAGACTGGCGGCTCGCGGCCCAGCGGGCAGGGAATGCCATCCTTACGGTGAATCCGCACTGGCTGATCATCGTCGAAGGGATCGAGCAGAATGTGCAGGGTAACACCAGCAAGTACTGGTGGGGCGGCAATCTGACCGGGGTGCGGAATTATCCAGTAAATCTTACGGTACCGAATCAAGTAGTGTATTCTCCGCATGATTACGGTCCCGGGGTGGCGGAGCAGCCGTGGTTCAGCGATCCGGCTTTTCCGGCGAACCTGCCAGCGATATGGGATCAGACCTGGGGCTATATCAGCAAAGAGAACATTGCCCCTCTAATCATGGGTGAATTCGGAGGCCGCAGCGTGGACACCCTCTCGGTTGAAGGGAAATGGCAAAATAAACTAGTCGATTACATCGGCACGAATGATCTCTATTGGACCTACTGGACACTGAACCCCAACAGCGGGGATACCGGCGGTCTACTGCAGGATGACTGGGTAACCTGGAACCGGCCGAAGCAGCTCATGCTGAACCGGATCATGAAGACGGTCACCTTCCCTCCTATTGAGGAGCCCGGCGGCCCCGGGGCAGGACCTGTGACCGCCACTCCGCTCTACCGCAGTGATGAGACCGGCAACAACGTGGGCTCCATCCGGGCCAGTCTCCAGCTGAAGAGCACTTCCACCGTCCCCGTCCCGCTAAGCCAATTCACAATCCGTTACTGGTTCACCCAGGACGGCAGCACCGCCCATACCATGGAGATTGACTACGCCGTCGTCGGCAAAAACAATATCCAGACCACCATCGTCCCGCTCGCGGTCCCGGTCCCGAACGCGGATGCCTACGCTGAAATCTCCTTCAAGGACGGGGCGGGCAGTCTGGCGGCTTCCGGCTCGACCGGAGAGATCCAGTTCCGTATTCACAAGGATAACTATGCGAATTACAGCCAGGCCAACGATTACTCCTTCCGTCCGCTGCTGACCAGCTACACCGCCAATGACCGGATCACAGTCTACCATAACGGAACGCTCATCTACGGGGTAGAGCCGTAACCAAGCGGAAACGGCTACGAGGCTGTCCCAAAAGCAGGTTTTCTACGGCAGAAGATAGTTTTCTTCATTCTTAAAACCACAAAAAGTGAGCAGAGCAGCGATCCTCCAAATGGGAGAATCGCTGCTCTGCGTTTTTGGTCATTGGGGGCTCATGGGAAATCCGCCCGTGATCAGCGGCATGACCCGCTCCGCCAGTTCGGAGGAAGACTCTGATCTTCCCTCCAGATTCCAGCGGTAGGTTACGCCATATAAGGACCAGCTTAGCAGCGTGGCGGCAGTTGCAAGCGGCTTCGAATCTGTAGCCGCAGCTGATCCGGAGATCAGCTGCAGGATAAGTTTCTCGAGATGCAGCTTAATATTCTCCTCCAGCAAGAGAGCTACAGAATCATATCTTTTGAAACAGCGGTGACTGGTTTCATGATAATTACATAATGCTACTATCAGCTCTTGAAGCGTCTTCTCGGTCAACGGTCCTTTGGCATCGACTTTATGGAGGACCATATTCGTAAAGGCATCTAACAAAAAGGCTTCGAACAGCGCATATTTATCCTGGAAATGGGCATAAAAGGTGGTCCTGTTAATCGTAGCTGCTTTGGTAATGTCGCCGACGGTTATCGAGTTGAAGTCCATGATATTCAATTGCCGGACGAAGGCATCCAGAATTAATTGACGGGTCCGAATCACCCGCGGGTCGTTCGGATTGGGGGGAAGTATGCCAGCCATCCAAGGAGCACCCCTTTCAGAAGAGATTATAATCCTCTTATTATAAACATGTGCTCTGTACACAACAAATAGGATCTGCCAATACGACAGTTTTTCCGGCTTCTAGCTTAAGCAACAACTTGCGCAGTTTGTTGGTTGAAGGGTGGACTGGAGCTTGTTACTATTGCATTCATACCCCGCTTTGAGAATAATCATTCAACCTACAGGAGGCGTTAACCATGGCTAAACAACAGGAGCAAATCCACTCACTGGAGACCTTATTTGAACCGTACACGGTTCAACAATTAACTATACACAACCGGATTGTAATGTCACCGATGGCGCGTGCTTTTTCACCGGAGGGAGTACCGGGTGAGGATATGGCAGCGTATTACCGCCGCCGTGCTGAGAATGGGGTGGGGTTAATCATCACCGTTGGTATGATTGACCATCCGGCAGCAAGCAGTGATCCGGGACTGGCTAATCTCTTTGGTGAAGCTGCTCTGAACGGCTGGCGTGAAGTCGTCAGAGCGGTTCATGAGGCCGGCGGTATCATTTTTCCGCAGTTGTCACATATGGGAATGATTCGGCCCATGGGTTCCCAGCCCTACCCGGATTCACCATCGATCGGGCCATCAGGACTCGACATGCAGGGGAACAAGATAAGCGGGCCGATGACAGAAGAAGAAATTGCGGGGGTCATTCAAGCCTATGCCGATGCGGCAGTGAATGCACAGCAAGCGGGCTTCGACGGAATAGAGCTCTCCGGCGGCCACGGCTTGTTGATTGACCAGTTCTTCTGGGAAAGAACCAATCAGCGGACAGACCGCTACGGCGGCGATTTCCTGAAGCGTACCCGGTTTGCAGCCGAAGTTGTCCAGGCCGTCCGCGCTGCAGTCGGACCGGATTATCCGATTTCCATCCGGTTGTCCCAGTGGAAGATGACGGATTACACGGCAAAGCTGGTGGATACACCGGAGCAGCTGGAGCAATTCCTGGATGTGCTGGTACAGGCAGGGGTAGATATCTTCCACATCTCGACCCGCAGGTTCTGGGACCCGGAATTCGCGGGCTCGGAGCTGGGTCTCGCCGGATGGGTGAAGAAGCTTACCGGGAAGACAACGATTGCCGTTGGTTCCGTAGGCATGGACAATGCTCCCGCTGAAGGCGGGGAAGCAGACCATCAAGGGATGGAGGAGCTGCTGAAGCGGCTGGACCACCAGGAGTTCGATCTGGTAGCGGTTGGACGCGCACTTCTGGGCGATCCGGCATGGGCGAAGAAAATCCGTGAGGGCAGGCTGGAAGAGATTCAAGCTTTTACTCCAGAGGCGGCGGCCCAATTGTATTGAATCATAGATAATCTCCAAGAACCGCTCGAATACCCTTTCTCTGCCAAATAAAACGCACGGGAATGAGAAATTCTCTCTGTACCCGTGCGTTTTTTTGATTGTTAACCCAGGTCACTCTGCCTGTTCCTCCAGCCTCGCCCGCATCTGCGCATAGGCTTCCGGGGTGCCGACATCCTCTATCGTGCCCTCCGTATAGTAGGCCCGCATCTCCTGGCGGGAATGCAGCCATTCGGGAAAATAAGTCGGCGCATCCGGGTTGCCCCCTTCCGCCAGATAACGGGAGAACAGCGGCAGCGTAGACCGTTTGTAGATATACAGCGCGAATACGCCAATGTTCGAGCGGGGCGCCTGCGGCTTTTCCTCCAGGGACAAGACCCGATTCTGCGCATCCAGCTCCGCCACGCCGATACTGTGCAGCTCTGCCGGATCATTCACCCTACGGACAAGAATACAGTCGGTACCCACCTTATGAAAATAGTCCAAGTACCCCTCAAGGCCGAATCCCAGCACATTATCGCCTGCCAGAACCAACAGATCCTCCTGCGGCTGCTCCCGCTCCAGCACAAACTGGATATCGCCAATCGCGCCTAGCCGCCCCTCAGGAGAAGAAGTGCCATCGTTCAGAACGCGAACCGGCTTCATGCCCTTATACTGCTGCTGCCACTGTTCAAAAGCATGGAAAAAGCGGTCATTCGTCACAATGAGAATCTCCGAGATCTCCTCCAGCACCTCCAGACGGGCGGCCAGCAGGTCCAGAATCGTCCGGCTTCCTTGAACCGGGAGCAGCGGCTTGGGCGTGTCTAGCGTTAATGGATACAGGCGGGTCGCATACCCCGCAGCCAAGATTAATGCAATCATCCCTTGCTCTCTCCTCTGCCTGGCTCCGGTGCGGTAAACAAGGATCGGGCCAGCATAGCCATGGTTTGTTTGTATACGGTATGGGCGGCATCGGCATCGCCAAGGAACCCGCCCATATACAGGTGAATTACACCGTGCAGCGATGACCAGATGGCGGCGACAAGTGCCCCGGTCTCTTCCTGGTCCGAAATAAGTCCCTGCTGCTGGGCAGTAATGATTAGAACCTGTAATTGGCGTATGGCAGTTAGCGTTCCCTGCATACTCTCCGCATCCGGCTTGAACTCGGCAAAGGCTCCTCCGAACATCAGCTTGTAGTAGCTGCTGTGCTCCTGTCCAAACTGCCAGAAGGCTTCGCCTAGCTCCAGCAGATGCTGCCGCAGATTAGCGGACGGCGGCACCTCATCAAACTGCCGGGCCAGCAGGCTGCAGCCCTCCAGATATAATTGCTGGGCCAAACCCTCTTTATTGACGAACAAACTATAGATAATTTTGGTGGAACAGCCCATCTTTTGCGATACTTTACGCACCGTAACGGCCTCTGGCCCCTCTTCCTGCAGAATGGCTGCGGCGGCATCCACCACCAGCTTACGGAGATTTTCCGTATTTTGCAGACGGGCTTCCTGATAGGTTTTTAAGGTACGGCCCGTGGACGGCGAGGACTTGTCTTCGTTATGGATAGGAATCACCTTCATTCGGTTATCAATGTTGTTGACCAGCAACAGGGTTGCCGGGTTCTAACAGGAATTCTAAACATTCGAACATAGGATGTCAATTGAACCCTTACGCGAAAAAAACAGATTGACACAGCAGTATTCTTTTGGTTACTATGATTCATATAAGAAACAGTGTTACCGAATAAATATATCACGCTGAGAACGAATTTAAGCCCGCTAAGACGGGTTATATTTTTTCGAATGTGGTAACGTTGTTTCCATCACAAAACATTGATTCTAAAAGGAGCAAAAAACATGAATATTGCAGGGAAATGGTCATTAATCACCGGGGCCTCTTCGGGAATCGGCGAACAGTTCGCCAGACAACTCGCCAAGAAAGGCAGCCATCTGGTGCTTGTAGCCAGATCCAAAGACAAACTGGATGCGCTCGCAGCCGAATTGACCCGAAGCCATGGAATTCAGTGCCGGGTGATTCCCCAGGATCTGTCGCTTCAAGGTGCTGCCGGAGAGCTGTATCAGACCTGCCAGCAGTTAGGCCTGAGCATCGATCTGCTGGTGAACAATGCAGGATTCGCCACTCACGGTCTGTTCGAGCAGGTCTCCGGCGGGCGCCAGCATGAAGAGGTCATGTTGAACGTATCTGCTGTAGTGGATATGACTCATCTATTCCTGCCTGGGATGCTCCACAGAGGAGCAGGCGCTGTGATCAATGTATCGTCTACCGCAGGCTTTCAGCCGCTGCCTTATATGGCGGTCTACGGGGCGACCAAAGCTTTTGTCTTATCCTTCACCGATGCCCTCTACTGGGAGAATCGTGACCGCGGCGTGCAATTCTTCACCCTGTGTCCAGGCTCAACGGAGACGGATTTCTTCAACGTGGTAGGAACGGAGGATGCCTCAGTCGGCGGCGCGAAAGACTCACCGGAACGTGTAGTAGCCCTTACACTGCGCGCTATGGCCAGAGGGAAGCAATACGTTGTTCCGGGATTCCGCAACTACCTGGGCGCCCAGATCTCCCGGTTCATGACCCGCAGACAAAGTCTGCGGCTGGTTGGGGGTATGCTGCGCCCTGCCGCGAAGGAGCATAATGGACAGCCGTCATAATCCTGAAGGAACATTGTATGGTATCACCACTGCCCTAAGTCATGTATCCCGCTGCAACTTTTAGGCAACCCAAACAGCAGCTCATCCCGGCAGGAGGGCTGCTCTTGGGGTTGGAATTACCGCTACATACGCGGACGGTACGCTACACTGTCGATCTGGACCTTAAGTCCATCCGGGCCGCCCACATGCGCGAACTCGGTGGAGATCGTTTTGCGGGCAGGGTACTTGCATCTGTATGACATAATTTGAGAGGAGGAATATGGTATTGGCGGCATTCTCTTTCTTTTGCTGAACAAGAATTCAATTTGACCTTAGACTCCCACACGCGTAGTTTCAGGAAGCTCCAAAGCAGCCTGCTCCAGACACTCTGCCATTACCTCACGGTACCGCCGCTCCTCTTCTACCGTCACTTTCCCACGCAGCAATTCGAATAGTGCAAGACAGCGCTTGAAATTCCCGTCATGTCCGGACTGGTGGGCCAGCCTTAAAGATTGCATGGTCCAGTCCAGCGCCTCCGGCAGTCTGCCTGCCCGCTTATGATAGAGAGCCAAATAATAACAATAGTTGAAATAATGTGAGAGATTGCCTGCATCCTCGTAGTCCCCAAATCCGGCGCTCTGCTCCGCGAATGTATGCAGCAGATCGTCCACATCTAACCTATACTGCACCGCAGCCTGCACAATAGTTCCTAACCCCGGCAACAGTTCTTCAGGATTATCCTGCAAGAACTGAGTATATCCCTCCAGAAACTCCGTTCTGCCAGACAAAATCTCCACGATATACAGGTTGGCACATGCCAAACCTCTGAACTCCTCGGCAATTGCCTCCCCTTCTACCCCCAAGTCCTCCATCCAGCCAAGCTCGGCATAGCGGTATATCGTCTCTCTAGCCTCGTCATACTTCCGCTGCTTCTGATAGGCAATGCCCTGCATCAGGTGACTGAACCCGAAGTAATACACAAGCGGACGCTGCGTGTCCACAAGCGGTAACGGAAGCCCTTTAGCCTTGTGATACTGCCGTTCCTCATAGATACACTGCGCATAGCTGTACAGAATACCTGCCGTATTCAGCATCTTGTCCCAATCCTCTAAGCGATACGCCATGTCCAGCATTTCAACGATAATGTCCGGATTAAGTAGTTTCAGAATGGAAGGGCGCATGTGTGGGGCCTCCTTTATTATCCATTTCCAATTAATTGTATAGCCGAATATATATTTGGTCAATATAAATTGTACTTATAAGTACAATTTAATTCTCATTAAGTTTGAGTTTAGTTATCTGTATTGGTTAGCGCACCTCTTCTAACCTTAAGTGGAGGTGATACCATGAATTTACCAGAAAGTGTAGGAAATCGGATACGTGAACTCAGAAAGGCCAAAGGATGGACACAAGAGCAACTGGCTGAGGCAGCATCGCTGCACTACAGTTACATAGGTGGTGTTGAACGGGGAGACCGCAACATTTCTTTGGAGACACTGGAGAAAATAATAGCTGCCTTCCATATTCCCGCTGAAGAAATTTTTCGCTTCGAGGATGAAAGTGACCGCCGCAAGGTGTTAGATGAACATATGATTTTGATTAGTGATAGGAGTATTGAAGAAATAGTTGCCCTCACTAAAATAAATCGGGAAGTGATTGTTACACTAGATATCTCTGGAAGAAAGGATAATAAGCACTAAATTAAGCCTTCCTTCTAAGAGGTGAGCCAAGATGCCAGACGAGTCCAAATCCGAGCTTGTAAAAAGAATCGGAGAACGTATCCGAAGATTCCTCTCGCAAAAGCAGCTTGCAGAACGGTCAGGTCTACATACGAATTATGCGGGACAAGTTGAACGTTGGCTGGGCGGTTACACACACCCAGCCTTACATTCTCTTAGAGTCACGGCAATCCCAGAACGGTCAGCATAGGGTTACACATTATTGTTCCTCTGGAATATCCACAATAATATAATTTTCCTTCAGCTTAGGCTGAGGAACCTCGGCTTCTTTATAAATAACCTCATTCCAATTCTCCTTATTAATCAAACTATACCCAGTGGAAGTGATATGAGGCATCCAGCGAAAGCTTGCGAATGTCGTAGCTGTAAAATCCGGTAAGGAACCATCCTGCTGCGTAAAAGAGCGGTTGATGAAATAAAGGTTTTCTTGCTTACCAGCCTTGTCGCCAGTGAGAGCTTGCCACTTAAGGTAAGCTGTGTTCTTCGTCAACTGATAGTAACGGATTACATTATTATTAACCTCGATGAACCGGTCCTTTGTAGTCGCCGGAAAATAATATTGGAGACTGGCGGTTTCCAGAGAGGGTTCAAAGTCCTCCTTGAGCTGTGAAACTCTGGGAAGATTAATCGCAGCATTTCTTGCAGTGCTTAACTCGCTGCTCTTCACATCAGCCAACAATTTCGCGCTTGGTTTTGACACAAATGCCGTTTGGGTGTCTGGATTCCAAATTACTGAACCGTCCAACGCTTCGGCAACAAAACGTAAAGGGATCATGGTTTTGCCATTATGAATAAATGGAGCAGCGCTTAAGGAAACGGAGGCTCCATTTTTCAGTGCTGTTGTATTATTTATGGTCAACTGCAGACTTGTGCCGCTCCCCTTCACGGTTACTTGCTTCGTCGCATTATTCCAGGCAAACGTTAAACCGCCTAAGCTTTGGAGTGAAGTCAGGCTAAAAAACACCTGATTCTTCTTGTTAAGAATGTCTTTGGCCTCTAAATCGTTATTATTCACAACTACTTGTGTTCCTTGGGGACTCTTGCCTGCTGCAGACGCCGTATGTGCTACCGGTGCCAGAAGCGCAGCACATAGAACAATAGATGAACATAGGATCAACTTCCTCATCATACAACCTCCTGAATTTTACATTCTTTATATGAGAGACGCAAAAGAATCCAAAAAGTTCCTCGAAAGTACCCTTATAACAATACAGGACCGCCCCATAATGCAGGCAGTCCCGTTAATGTCTTATCCGGTCTAGTCCAGCTCCGCACGCGAGAATAAATCGCGGATGAGCATATCGTCCTCGCAAGCCTGCTTGAAGGCAGTCGCGAAGGCGACAAGCGCATCACCGTCAGATGAATAGGCGCAGAACATACCGGCCTCCGGGTCGAACTGGACAACACCCGCCAGCGCAGGCATCTTTTCCTCCAGGAATACCGCTGCCAGAGAGGCCCAATCATATCCATTGCCCTCGAAGCCCTCCTCCTCCCGTGCAGCGAATACCTCTGTCTTATAATTGCCAACGCTCAGAATGACCGACTTGCCGCCGTTATCCTGCTCCACGATAATAAAAGGCTTCAGATCCTCAGCTCCCGCTATTTCTGCTTCCTTCAGCTTTTCAAGCAATTGATCCTTCGCTGTATCCGTAAACCGGAGCGTCCCCTCAGTCTTCACGATCATTCCCTGCTTAACCCGGTCATCCAGCCAGTCCGTGATGAAGCCCGGGGCATATCCGCCTGTGCTGAATTCACCACCGAACGCGATCATTGTGGAATACACCTCCAGATACTGGTCACGGCTCGTATTCGGGTAAGCGCTGGTATAGAGCCAGAACTGCAGATCATACATCAGGGTGGAGCGTTCGTCCGCATGAAGAGAGAAATGGCCCTTCTCCTCTACGATGGCGGTGCATATCTTGCGGATAACGCCCTCTATATCGTCCATTTCCGTAACCTGGTCACACAGCTCCTGAAGCAGCGGAGAGAACGGCGCGGACGCTACCTTCTCCAGGTCCTCCTGCTTATCCTCCTCCGAGGTATCGTAGACCTCCTCATTCACCAGCCCGCGAATGAAAGTCTCAAAATCCGGGGCCAGGAACGTAATCTCATAGTTGCTCTCCTGGTCCACATGAATCACCTCAGGTTCCCCTTCCGGGCCGCAGTGACGGTAATCCAGCATGATGACATCATGTCCGGCAGAAGGACAGTCGCCGAAGACCACGCCGATATCGGGGTAGCCCCACTCCTCAATCATGAAACGGCTGCCCAGCTCCCCGCAGAGGGAATAGAGTTTGTCGCGGCCGATCCCGGCAATTCCCGAAATTGCGACATGATCTGCTGACCAGGAAGTGGGTTCATTCACAGGAAAACACGTATTGAGTGGAACTCCGCCGTTATGCTGCTTCATCATGGCGATATAAGAGGCCGGCAGCTTATAGCCCAGCTCCTCCTCCACAGAAGCAATCAGCTCGTCACTGGGCAGCGGAGAGACATAAGACTTCAAGGCATAATCACTGTCCTCCCAGAAATCCGCGCAATAGTCGAGGAATGCACCAAGGTCTCTACCGCCACCCTCTCTATTCACCTTCAAGGCCTCCAGCGCTTCGGCGCGTCTTGCCTGCTCTCTTGTCTCACGCCAGGCGCCTTCCCGGCTCCACTCCAGCATTCTTGCGGTATCCCCGTCTCCCGGCTCCAGCTCCTCTGCACGTTCAAAGGCATGAATAGCCTGCTCATACTGCTTCAGATGATAGTAAGAATACCCTATGCGGAATTGCCACAGCGGATCATCTTCGCCTTCCTTGGAGATGCTGAGCAGCTGCTCCAGCGCCTCCCTATATTCACCCAGATTATTGTAGGCTCTGCCTAATTGGCCGATACACTCATAATCTCTTGCATCCGGTGGAATCTCCAGAATACGGTCCACAATCTGCTGATATTCATCTTCTTCATGCCAACGCTTCACCTGTTCCAGCAACGCCTCTTCCATGCCTTTAGCCTCCCTAATTGGACACTGCAAAACAAGCCTGTCCCCTATTCCGAAGGACTGCTTCTTGTCAGTATATTCGCTATTACCCATTCACCGGAAAATCACAAGTAGAAACGGCCACACAGTCCTTTTTGAGGTGAAACCTATAACAGTCCATCCCAAAAAGAGGCCGCCTCGGCCGGGCATCCGGCATCAAGACAACCTCTCTATGAACGTTCAACTTCTATTCCGGCAAAGCTCTACTGAATGGACTGCAGATGCTCCCCGAGACGGTCCCAGGTTTCGGTAATTCCCTGAATCATCCCCATATCCATAACAGTGCGGAGCGCTTCTTCAGACTCATATTTCGAGCGGCTGACCAGCTTCGTTCCGCCACCCTCCGCCTCTTCAAAGATCATGCTGACCAATGTAGACGGCATTCCCTCAGTCTCATTGCCTTCGGCATCGGAGAAGTAGTCGGTGTAGACAAAGCTCTCGCCATCGGTAATTTCATGATAGATGCCTTTGCCCCAGGATTCCATTCCGAAGAATTCCCCCTGCTTCTCATCGACACACTTCATACAGTAATGCCAAATGCCGCCTGGCCGAAAATCAACACTGCAGAAGGGAACGATCCAGCCGCGGGGCCCCCACCACTGCTTCAGATGCTCAGCTTCAGAGAACACTTTGAATACAAGCTCATGCGGGGCGGCGAATACACGTTCCAGAACCAGTTCAAGACCTTCTACACGGGAAATCATTGTCTCAGACATACCTAATCCCTCCTGATCGTCATTTAATGACGTTTGGTCTTCGGATTTCAGCCGCTGTGGAATTCTACTGCCCGCTACCCCTGCTTAATCGGCGCTGCGAGAATCATTTTCCCGCGCGGGGTCTCTCCCGCGCCATCCGGCTCCAGCGTAACGGCTATGGTATCGTAGGCCTTCGGGTCAAAGGAATAATACAGTGCCCCGTTCCCGTCCTGCGAGATGAAGGTGCCCGCATTCACCGGTTTGTCCCCTTTGATCAGCCATACCTGATAGACCTCGGTGCCGGTAAGCTCCGGCAGATCTTCTGCCTGAAGCACCAGGTGGGTGCCAGCAGGGTCTGCGACAATGGTTGCTGTGCCCTTGGCGGTAATCCCTTCTCCCGCCGGACTAAGCGCTACCGCCTCATTCACCTTAAGCCCCTGGAGCGGTCCGGTGCCGGAGGCCAGCTGCTCCTTCAGCTCAGACACATTCCCGCGCAGCTGGCCGGTGTAGACGACCAGGAGCAGCACAGCCACAGCCAGTCCAAGGCTCAGGTACCCCCAGAAGCGGGTTCTCTTGGGCTCCGGGATGCTTAACTGGGGCATGCCCTGCTCCTGCTCTGCCGCAGGAGTCCTCGCTGGCTCATGCTCCGCCCCCCGCTCTGCATCAGGCTTCATATTGAGCAGGCGGGTCTCCGGCCGGGCTGCCGGTGCGCCCGCATTCCCGGATTCCAGCACCCGTGACAAGATGCGCTCCTTCATGCCGGAGGGCGGGTCTACCGGCACAGAGGCAAGCGGAAGATGGTCCAGTACCTGGCGGTATTCCGCCACCAGCTCCCTGCATTCCGCGCATTCTGCCGCATGGGCAGCGAATTGCTGCATTTCTTCTGCAGTCAGCGCGCCCAGCGTATATAATTCGGCCAATTCACAGAGTTCCTCATTGTGTTCACTCATGCGCATGATCCCTCCTTCCCCAGTGCCGTAACGATTTGTGAAGCTGCTTCATCGCCAGCCGGACTCTTCCCTTGACCGTGCCCAGCGGGATAGCCGCAAGCTGCGCTACCTCCTGCTGGGTGTAGCCCTGGTAATAGATCATATCCATTACCTGCTGCTGGTCGCGGCTTAATCCCAGCAGCGCCTCTCTGATCTCTTCCCCCGCCATCTGCAGCTCAACGAGATCCTCAGTAAGCGCGCTATGGTCCTGAACCTGCTCCAGATTCCCGGATTCGCCGGATTGACGCGGCAGCCTGGCGTCCCGCTTGCGGAGATAATCGATCGCCAGATTGCGGGTCACTGCGAACATCCAGGTGAGCAGCTTGCCCTTGCCGAAGTCAATCTGCCCTGCATTCTTCCACAGGCGCAGGAACAGCTCCTGCATAACCTCCTCGGCAGCCATCGAATCCTTCACGATCTGGTAAGCAAAGCTATAGATGACCCGTTCATACCGGTCATAGAGCAGTTCGAGGGCATTCGAGTCTTTCTGTGCAATAAGCAGAATTAACTGCTTATCGTCAGCTGTGTCATTCAATTGCCATCCCCCATTCAACAGAAAATATAGTAGTGCCAGTGGTTCAATGCTGAAAAACCTGCGTCCACTGAGTATAACCGCTTTGCACAACTGTCTCAACCTGCCGGCCTGGCTGCTGCAAGCATCCGGCAGCCGTTATTGAAGCCCCGCCCGCTTCCATATATGATAGCTATATCATATCCGCAAAGGGAGGATCATTTCCGTGGCCGTACTGATTAATGAACAGATTAAGGCAGCCGAGGTAGAGTTGACCGGGCTGAAGGGCGAGAAGCTCGGCACCGTATCCAGAAGCGAGGCGCTGTCCAAGGCCAGAGCCGCAGGGGCCGATCTGGTCTGCACCTCGCTGATGAGCAGCCCGCCGCCCTGCAGCCTGGTTGCCAAGGGCAAAGGCAAAGCGGCTGCGCAAGCTGTCCGCAAGGGCGATACCAGCCGTCCGCAAGGCGGCGGCAGTAATGAGAAGGTGAAAGAGCTGCGCTTCACCGCCCATATTGAAGAGCATGACTACGACACGAAGCTGCGTCAGGCGGACAAGCATCTGCGCTCCGGCAAGCCGGTGCAGCTCGTCGTGAAGTCCTCCGGCGCCAAGGAGGCCGCCGCTGCGAAGGCAGTGCTGGAGCGGCTCGTGGCCGATCTGAAGGAAGCCGGAACCAAGGCCTCCGGCCTGCAGACCAGCGGCAAGGGCGCACAGGTTAGAGTTAATCCGCGGACGTAAGTTGTCTTATCTAGGCACACTTATGCCTGAATTGTGTGCGGGTTCAGAACTGGCTGCACTCTACTTCTGTTGCACTTTGTACATTAGCTGACCCCGAAATTGTTCTAAAAATCGAATCCGTTGCACTCTGTACAGCAGAATCGGGAAAAATCAGGGCCCACGGGCAGAATTCACGAAAGCCATTGTATGAAATACAACAGATGATCATTTAGCTTAGCAAAGTGCGAATTCTATTGCAGAAAATACAATCAGTCTACAAAACTGCTGCAATCCTGCATAAGACAGCGATAGGAGTCCTGCTCATGCACAACAGGTGCCATCCTATATGGACGGCACCTGTTATTAAAATACGGCAAAGCAGCTGTAATCTCTAATCTTCCGATCTTCTTCCGATCTTCTTCCGATTATATATTACGCGCATCCTTCACGCATAACCCTCTTCAGTTCATCGCCCGCCTGCTCAGCTTATGGTCACTTCCCACCTTTAAGCCGCTCCATGAACGACTCCTTCCTCAGCACATGCAGCAGCTCCCCATTGCAGTCCTCATAATCGCCGGTTAATCCGGCCAGCTCCTGCTCCACCCGGAAGCCCAGCTTCCGGAGCACCCCGAGCGATGCGGTGTTGCGCGGATCTGCCTTGGCATATAATTGCTCCAGTCCGATCACACCGAAGGCGTAGTCCGCCATCGCCGCAGCGGCTTCGGTAGCATAGCCCCGGCCCCAGTGTTCGCGCCCGATCAGATAATACAGCTCCGCATCCGGCGCCCTGAACTCCAGCACACCGGCCCCGCACCGGCCGATCAGCCGGCCGGTGGCCTTATCGCAGACGGCGAATGAATACTTGAACGGCAGCTCGAACGGCGTATGATAGCTGAACATCAGCCAGCGGAACATCCCCTCATACTCATGCAGCGGCATGACCTCCATATGCATGAAGGCCAGCACCTCCGGGTTCTGCATCAGCTCGAATGAAGCCATAAGATCACTTTCCATATAGGGACGGATGATTAACCGCTCCGTTTCGAGCCTCATCCTGGACAGTACCGGATTCATAATACGCATACCCTCACCTTCAAGTTCTATCTGTCCCCAGCATAGTTCAGGCCCAGGATTGTCCACAAGGTAAAAGATAGTTTAATCCGTTTGCCCCCTGCCGTTATTCCACAGCGTACGGAAGGATGAACAGTCCCGGATCAGGGAATCGAAATCCCCTTCCCCCGCCAGCCTGCCTTGCTCCATGACCAGAATCTGGTCCACGCCGCTGATGAAATTCAGCCGGTGCGCGATAATAATGACCGTCTTATGCCTGAACTCCGCGAACACCGTCTCCATCAGGCTGCGCTCCGTAATATTATCCAGTGCCGATACCGGCTCATCGAGGATGATCAGATTCCGCTTCTGCAGGATCGCCCGGGCAAAAGCCAGCCGCTGCCGTTCCCCGCCCGACAGCTTCAGCCCGCGCTCCCCAACCCGCGTCTCCAGCTTCTCCGGCAGCTCCAGTACCTTCTCCTTCAGATGAACCTTGTCCAGCACCGCATACAGCTCTTCATCCGGGACGTCCTGCTCGAACACCATGTTTCCCCGGATGGTAGTGTCGAAGATCGGACTGTCCTGTGACAGATAAGAGATGTGATCATAGTAGCTGTCGAGACTCAGCTCATCGATATCCGTGCCGTCTACCAACAGCTGGCCGCCGCTTTTTTTGAGCAAGCCCGTAATCAGCTTAATGACTGTTGACTTGCCGCTGCCGCTTAGGCCGACCAGAGCCACTGAGGTTCCGGGCGCAACCGAGAAGGACAGCCGGTCCAGCACCTGTACCTCTCCGTAGCTGAACGATACCTCCTTGAATTCGATGCTGCCCTGTAGCTGTGCAAGCGCCTTGCCCTGCTCCAGATTCCGGTCCTCGGGGGCATTCAGGAAGCCCTCGAACCGCTGATAGGTCACCCTGTTCAGCTTATAGCCGACGAATAAGACGTTGAAGATGGCGATCGGCGTATAGATTTTCTCAATGAACATGAACAGTGCGACCATGACCCCGACAGAAGCCTGCCCGGAGACCACATTCTTCACACCGTACAGCAGCACGATCACCTTAATGACCGTAATGAACAATTCGAATAAGGCGAAGAAGGATTCATGAATCATCTGCAGCTTCGCGCTCTGCCTGATGATCTGCTGTGCCGCCTTGTTCAGTCTGCCGATCTCCTGCGCGTACTTCTTGTTGGTGCGGAAGACGACCAGCTCCATGAAGCCGCGGACCCCGTACCGGGACATGGCCTCCTGCTGCATAAGCACCGATTCTTTGATCCGGTAGAGAACTTTGAGCAGAACATTCGTTAACAGGAAGATGACCACGTACCCGCCCGCAATCACCAGCATGATTCGGAGGTCATAGTAGCTGATGAAGAGCAGGCTGAAGAGAATGGTGGGCAGCAGCTCATGCAGCGTGTGGAGGATAAAAGAAAAGAGAATGCTGTTCCCGGCCGCCGCGCCGTTCTCAATCACCTTGATCATCTGGCCTGTGCCCATGTTCTGATAGGCGGAATAATCCATTCTGGAGATTTTGGACAAGGCCATAATCTTCAGTCTTTCCGTGATGCTGTTCGATAGATAGGCGCTGGGATATTCATCCGCATAATTCAGCAGGACATTCAGGCCGAGCAGTATCCCGTAGAAGATAACCCCATATAGGATTTCACGGAAGCCCGTTCCCGCCACCGCCTGATCCAGAATCCGCTGAAAGACTACAATGCCCAGACTGCTTAAGAGCTGAATGGCGAAGCCGAGACCTATATACAGAGCGGCCCACCCTCTGAGGTGGACAAGACATTTCTTTAACATGATCACAATCTCCAATCTTATACATAAGAATATGGCAAAAAAGCCGGGAACTCTCCTCGCCACCCCGCGCCAAAGACTCCTGCCCCGGCAGTATAGTCTTCAAGCGGAATAACTCAGTGTCCCGGCTCACAAAGAATGACCTTCCAGGCACCGTACAAGAAACCAGTTAGCTGTGACCAAGAGGACAGACCTCCCCCTTGGTGGCTGGTACGCGTTCTACCCAGCCCGATAACTAGTTCCTTGCGACGGTACGGAATGGCATCCATTTCACCTCTTTGATAAGATTGACCTTCATTGTATGCTTCGGCCAGACCGGCCGTCAAGCCCTAGTGCTTAGTCCCTTTTGCCGCATCCGGTTCTGCATCAGGGCTGGCATCTGAAGCGGAATCCGCTTCGGCAGCTTCTTCTGCATCCTCGCTATCCTCGTCCGCAGCGGCCAGCGCCGCCTTCTCACTGCGGCTCCATTCCAGGAATTCGATAGTATCCTGATCCTCAGGGTCCAGCTTATTTGCCTTCTTGAACGCCTTGATCGCCTGATCGTACTCGTCCAGATAATAGTGGGCGTAGCCGACGCGGAAATGCCAGAGCGGATCTTTTTTACCCTGATCCGCTGCCTTGTTGAACCATTTAAGCGCTTCCCGGTAGCGGCCCAGATTGTTGAGCGCCCGGCCCAAATGTACCGCCAGCTCTTCATCGATCAGCGGTGTCGGCACCTCTTTGATGCGGGATACGATTTCTTCATATTCGTCCGCCTCGTGCCAAGCGTTCAATTGCGCGATTAATTCTTCTCTCATTACCCATAGCCTCCCGGTTAATAGTTCCAAGTTCTCTTAGAGATACTTTATCATTTTCACACCAAGTTTCCCACTGTTGCCATGCGCTAGGCCGGGATAATGATCCGGAAGATGGTTCCCTTGCCCTTCTCGCTGGTGACCTCAATACGCCCCTTGAGCTTGTTAATCGTGTTATAGGCCATGACCATTCCGAGCCCTGTCCCGTCTGCCTTGGTGGAGTAATACGGCTTGCCCAGGCGCGAGATCTCATCCTTGGTCATTCCGACACCGGTGTCGCGGATGGTAATGATAATATTCTGCCCGCTCGCGAAGACAGAAATAGACAGAACCGCATCCTCCACCCCATCCATCGCTTCAATCGCATTCTTGTACAGATTAATCAGGCATTGCTGCATCCCATTACTGTCATAATGGGTGCTAAGCGGGTTGTTGAAGCTGAATTCAACCGCAACCTTGTGGATCGTGGCATACGGCAGGATCACATTCTTGGTGTATTCACATTCAGCCATCAGGTTGGAGTAGACCCGGCTCTCCGACTGCGGCTTGGCAAAAGACAGATAATCGCTGATGATCTTCTCCGCCCGGTTCAGCTCCAGCAGTGACAGCTCGACGTACCCCTTCTCCTCCGGTGTGAGGTTCTTGGAGAGATTAAGCAGCTGGAGAAAACCGCTGGTCACGGTTAACGGATTGCGCATCTCATGGGAGACGCTGGCCGCCAGCTCACTGACCACATTCAGCCGCTCCGACTGCATAATCCGCTCACGGTTCCTGAGATTCGCCAGGATCTGCTCCAGCAGGATCATTAGGATCACCATGACCACCGCATGCGTAATTAAGGCATAGAAGGCAAGCGTCCAGAACTGGGTATCCAGCTTATCCATGATCCGGCCCAGAATGATCAGATAACAGCCCATAGTCAGGACCACGATGGAGGTAGCCCACAAGATCCGTCCCTTGGGCTTAGAACGGAGAAATCTGGCGCTTATGGAAGGAACCAGAATGAGGACTGCTGTCGAAAAAAGTAAAGATTGGACGGTTCCCTCACCGCCTATGTAGAAACGGTACACATTCAGAATCACATATAAGGGCAGGGTATGTTTGTACCCTCCATACAAGGCCGCAATCACAAACGGAACATACCGCAAGTCAAAGATGAACCCGGTCTCCAGCCGGATCGGCTTAGCGATACACAGGATCATGGTGGCGGCGATGAGCAGTACAAGAATCTTATGATTGTAGGCGTGGGGCCTGTTTTCGAAGAAAATCAGAAATATCAGCACCGGAAACAGCATAAACAAAAAATTGAGCAGCAGCGTCTCAAACAAGGCTAACTTCCTTTCGGTTCTAATGCTGGTGTCAAGAGATACGTTTGTATTCTGAGCACTATACTTAGAACATTACGCTAACCTGATATTAGAAGTAAAGGAATTATTGTATGCGTTTTTTCTCCCGGAATTCAAGGATACCCGCGAGAAGTGTCGAATACGTATGCTTTGAAGGCATGATGCACAGAATTGCATAACTACAGCTACCGAAGGAGCGGGTATCCATGGCTTTTACCATTAATAATCTGAAGGACAATACCAACGTTATCATTAAAGAGCAGCTAGGCGGCTTCAGCATCATCGAATACAAAGAGGATCTCAGCACCACTACCCGGTATGAAGCAGAGACCAACTTCTTCATGAGCAAGAGCAATATGCGCAACAAGCAGCTGATGATTGAGCTGAATAACAATGAGGTGATGCTCAGTGCCGGAGCCATGCAGTATATGATCGGCAATATCGAGATGACCTCCGGCATCAAAGGCGTAGGAGGACTGATGCGCAATATGCTATCCGGGGCGGCAACCGGAACCAGTGCAGTCAAGCCGCTCTACAAGGGAACCGGAACCATTCTGCTGGAGACCACCTACAAATACCTCTGGCTGATTGATGTGGACAACGACCATATCGTAATCGATGACGGCATGTTCCTCGCTTGTGAGACTACGCTTGATATCTCCGTTGCGGCACGCAAGAACATCTCCTCTGCCGTCCTCGGCGGTGAAGGGCTGTTCAACCTGAGCGCGCGCGGCAAAGGGATTCTTGCCCTCGAAGCTCCCATTCCTTCCGAGGAGGCTGTCGTGGTCGAGCTGCAGAATGATGTGCTGAAGGTGGACGGGAACTTCGCCCTCATGTGGTCCAACTCTCTGGACTTCACGGTCGAGAAGTCAGGCAAGACCCGTCTGGGCTCCGCCGCCTCAGGCGAAGGCCTGGTCAACGTGTACCGGGGAACCGGCATGGTCTGGCTGGCCCCGCTCATGAATTACAGAAACAGCCTGCTTCAGGGCACGCCTACTTCATAATGATGCTGGGGTACCGTCCCACCCGCATGAACCCAAGCGAAAGGAGGCCCTGTCTTTATGTCCATTCAAGCTGTGCTGTTTGATTTCGATGGAACCCTGGCAGACACCTTGCCGTTATCCTTTCGTGCCTTCCAGGCTGTATTTAAGCAATATGACCAGAGAGAGGTCACCCGCGATGAGCTTGTCGCGATGTTCGGTCCCACCGAGGAAGGCATCATCAGCGGAAATTTCACAGATCCGGCTTCGGTTCCACAAGCGATAGAGGATTATTATTCAATATATAAGCTGGGACACACCGAAGAATTCCAGAATAATGCGCACATCCTTGGATTACTTCAAGCCTTGAAGGCTCAGGGAATGAAGCTTGGAGTCATTACCGGTAAAAGCAGACGGGCCTATCAGATATCGGCCGGAGCGCTGGATCTGGTGCATTTCTTCGATATCTCGATTACCGGCGATGATGTCGCGAAGCCAAAACCTGATCCCGAAGGTATACAATCGGCATTGCGAACACTGGGCATTGAACCATCCCAGGCCATATTCGTAGGGGACAGCAATGCGGATATTCTCGCAGGCAAGGCTGCCGGAATGCGGACCTACGCTGTCCGCTGGCTACCCACCTTCCAGAGTCAGGCCTATGATCTTGCGCCGGACGGCATTCTGGAGAATGTTGCGGAGTTCCAGCGGCTTCTCCAATTGAATAACATTATACCAATGACCTACCATTCCAAGCAGCAGGCAGCGGACATTAAGGCGTTAGAGCAGCAGTGCAGCCAAGCCGATTCTATCCAATTAAGCTCCGATCTAGAGCATCTCGTCAAGGAAGACGGCGACCATGCCCTGCTCTGTTACTGCGAAGATCAGCTCATTGGCCTGCTTAGCTGGTTCGCTGCGGACAGTGATTATGCACAGATCAATGCCATGGTCCATCCGGATTACCGCCGGCAAGGTGTGTTCCGCAGCCTTGTGAAACGTGCCAGAGCAGACATTGAGCCTCTTGGCGTACACCTGCTCAGCTACAAAATTCCCGCCAGCTCGCAGACAGGACTATTGGCGGCGCAGGCCCTGGGCGGGGATTTTGACCGGTCAGAATACGCCATGTCCTACGCCGGTATGAATTCCACCAGCCCGCTTCCTTCAGAGCTAATCCTGCTTCCCGCTGCGCCTGAGGATTTCGAATTCATAATCTCCTGCTCCTCCCAGGCCTTCGGAGAATCGGAAGACGATACGCGCAAGTACTTCACACAGACGGATGAGCCAGAGCGGATAACGTATATCGCTTGGACAGGGAGTGAACGAATCGGCCTGATCCGGGTCAACTATATCAATGAGGATACGGCTTTTATTCATAATTTCTGTATCCTGCCTTCCCATCAGGGGAAGGGGGCTGGCGGGAAGGTGCTAAGACAGACCGTCGGTATCCTGTTGCAGAAGCCCTACCCGGTTATTCGCCTAAGTGTTGTCACCGGGAATGTCCGGGCGCTGAATCTCTATCTCCGTGCCGGATTTAAGATTAACTCAGAGTACAGATATTACAGCGGCAGCCTGTACCTTGAACCGTAATTGCAGCTTTAACTACAGTCAGCACATGCCAAAAAGATCCTCTTTCTGATTAAGAAAGGGGATCTTTTGCTATGCGGCATAAAAATCTTAGAGCGCATGCTACGACTTCTTCTTTCCCGCCAGCTGCTCTTGGGCCAGACGGACCATCTCACGAACCATGGAGCCTCCGATGCGGCCGCCAATCTGTCCCGCCGATTCGGTCGTCAGCTTACCGTTATTACCGGCCTGCAGCGGGATGCCCAGTTCCTTCGCCACCTCGTATTTCACATCGTCCGGGTGATTCGGATCTACGTGATATCCTTCCTGCCGCATAACCTCCGCTTTGAACGTCTGCATTCCCTGGGCGGACCCTGGTACAGCATACTTTCTGCTTCTTCTCGCCATTTAAGGACACACTCCCTTGCTGTCTTTCCTCTAAGTTGCCCAGGAGTGTGGGCCTTCATTCCCTGTCGTCCTTTAAGACTGCATCCCGTCCTCAATCCGCTGCATGAATTCTTCCACCGCGCTGTAGCCCAGCTGCTTGAGATACCAGTTGTTCGCAGCCGCTTCAATCAGACCCGCTACATCGCGGCCCGGCTGAAGCTGGACCTCGATATGCGGGATCTGCACCCCGAGATATTCGGTGAACTGGGGCACCAGCTCCAGCTCATTGTTGAGTGAATTCTCCTGCCAGGGGGCAAGCTCGATATCCAGCACAATCCGCGTCTCATCCTGGAACGCCCGCCGCCCGTACTGCCGCACGACGTTGATCAGGCCGATGCTGCGCAGGGCCAGGAATTCACGTGTGGTCTCATTGTGGGTCCCGAGGAGCGTCGCCGGACCCAGCTTCTTCAGCACCACAATATCATCAGCTACGAAGCGGTGGCCCCTGCGGATCAGCGTATGCGCCGTCTCGCTCTTGCCGATTCCCGACTTGCCCCGCAGCAGAATTCCTATTCCCGATACGTTAACGCATACCCCGTGGATCGACAGCTCGGGCGCCAGCGTCTTCACCAGGAAGCTGTCCAGCTTGGCGATGAACTCGGTGGTCACCTCCGGCGTCCGCAGCAGCGGAATGCCTTCCTGGTCACAGAACAGCGTCAGGTAAGGAATCTCCTGCTGGCCGCTGGTCACGATGAAGCAGGGCGGATGGTATTTGACGATGTTGCCAATATGCAGCATCCGCTCCTCTACACTCAGCGTTAACAGGTAGTTGATCTCTTTACGTCCAAGGACCTGCACCCGCTCCATCGGAAAAAAATCAAAATAACCGACAAACTCCAGACCCGGTCTGTGCGTCCTTGGACGGGTGATGTTCCGGTCCATCCGGCCCGCTCCGGCCAGCACCTCCAGATGGAATTTCTCTACAAGACTCTGCACGCTAATAGACTTCATGTGGTCCCCTCCCAATCCAATATTTTCCGATAGATTTATCTAAAAATCTTGTAATCTGCACACGCTAATTATATATTAAAAACAATATATAAGACCTAAGACCCACAAAAATCAATAAATACTATTAAAATCAAGAAGGTGTAACATATTGGCCTTAGCCTCTTGGATTGACCTGATTATGTGCTTCCTTCTGTTCCTGCTGCTCATCTATATCGTGGCTACGGTCACCATTACCAAGCTGCACAAGGTCTATTTAGGGTTCCATTTCTCTATGCTGATCTGGCCTTACTGCCAGTTTGCCATAAGAACCGTTGATGATCCTCTCTATCAGCTCTTTTATGTGAAGCTTGCCTTCGTGGATGCTTCCCTGCTGGGCCTGGGCTGGATCTTCTTCACGATTCTGCTTGCGGGACAATCCCAGTTCCTGAGTAGAAAAATAGTGTCCGCGCTGGTGATCCCTGCAGTACTGACCTCCCTCGGAGTGGTGCTCAATCCTTATGGATGGTTCGTCCGTCCGGTGAACGGAGGGTATGTGGAGCGGATCTACGGACCTATTTTCTGGATTAGCATAAGCGTACTTGCGATTAACGCCATCATGTCCATGTATGTCATCTACGTGGCTCTGACCTCTAATCAGGCTGCACGGATCAAAAATCAGGTTATGTATATGCTCAAAGGCATTACAGCCCTATGCGTCTTCCTTATGATCGATGTGCTTCTCAATGTCATTCTGGATGACTATCTGCCGGTAATTCCGGGCTTCACTTCGCTGGGTATCGTGGTGTCGGCTACGTTCTTTGTGATTACGATCCACCAGGACAAAGTATTCGATATCGTAACTATCGCCCATCAGGATATTATCAATACCATGGAATACGGAATTCTCGTGCTGGATGACCAGGAGCAAGTCGTAGAGATCAATCATGCCCTGCATCCCTATATCCCGCTTGTGACGGGTGCGGCGTTCAACATGAGCAGCTATCTGCCGGATGACCCTGCCATGAAGATCGAGTCCTTCCTCGAGAAATACCATGGGTATCCGCTGGAGACGGCCGAGCTGGAAATTCTGTATCCCCTTATCCAAATGGTTGTCAGTATTCATGCAGCACCCATTATGGTGAGCGGCAGCCGGGTCGGACGGATTGTCACCTTCCAGAATGTAACCGAGATCCGGCGGCTCATCGATGAGACGAACCAGCAGAATGCCATCCTGAAGGAACGTAACGATTCGCTGGTGAAGGTACAGGAGGAGCTGTTCCAGACGAACGGCAAGCTGAGGAAGCTGGCGATCACCGACAGCCTAACCGGCTGCTACAACCGGCATTATCTGATGCAGCAATTGGAGCAGGAGGCGCTGCGGGTCAGCGATACCCGGACACCTTCGACTATTATACTGATCGACATCGACTTTTTCAAAAAAATCAACGACCAGCACGGCCATCTGGCCGGAGATATGGTCCTGTGCAACACAGTGGAGCTGCTGCAGCACAGCCTGCGGCCCTCCGATATTCTGGCCCGCTACGGCGGAGAGGAATTCATTATCTATTTGCCGGATACGGATGGAGCCGAGGCGCGGCGTCTGGCGGAGCAGCTGAAATCCGAGGTTGAACATAACACTATCAATATCGATTATATCGATGAGCCTGTGTCCATCACCATCAGCATGGGACTGCTCAGCATCGCTGAATTCAAGATCCCGCCTGCCATGGATGCGACCACCTACCTGAACGACCTGTTCAAGTCTGCCGACAAAGCCCTGTACGCCGCCAAGCATCAGGGCCGGAATCAGATTGTTGCGGCGGAGGTATAATTGGATGTTATCCTTGTATCATGAGCACTAGCCGCATAGGCAGTGCTTTTTTTTGCATTTATTTATGATTTTGATTATTTTATTTTTGCTGGAACCTTTTTGACTAAGCTGCCGTCTAAGATCACAAATAAACCACAAACTACTCTTGCGAGGTGACTGGACATGAAGAAGACATTCAAGATGATAACCCTATCCGCAGCAGCAGCTCTGGCGCTCAGCTTCACAGGACAACAATTCGCCTCGGCCGCAGCCTTCAAGGATATCCATAACGTGCAGGATAAAGACAAGATTATCGCGCTTCAGAACAGCGGACTGATTAAAGGCATCAGCGCGGATCTGTTCGGCCCGAGCCTCAGCATCACAGCAGCCCAGGGGGTGCAGATGATCGTGAGTGCGCTTGATCTGAATCTGGATACGATCCGGTTCGTGAAGGAGCCGCATGCCACCGACTATTTCAAGAACGCGAGTGACTCCGCCTGGTATGCACAGGCGCTGATTATTGCCGGTGTGCACGGCCTGGACCTGCCAGCGGACTTGAAGCCTGGTGAGAAGCTGACCCGCGAAGAATTTACCTACCAGCTCATTGATGCGATGGAGAACACGAACCGCCTGCCGATGATTAAGCCAGTGGTGGTGGAGTATGCCGATCAGGATCAGGTGCAGGTAGAATACTCCGGTGCCCTGCAGCGTGCGCTGAATTACGGTATCCTGAAGCTGGATGGCAGCGGCAAGCTTAACCCGAAGCAGGAAATCACCCGTGCGGAAGCGGCAGTAGCCATCAGCAATGCACTCGCTTATCTGAAGGCACATCCAGCCCCTGCTGCTATGGATGAGGTCCTGACCGCAGAACAAGCTGTGAAGGTTATTAAAGAAGCGGTCGGTCCTGAAGCCGGCCTGCAGATCAAGATTGCTCCGGCGGCCAGCATGTCACGTGAAGCCTTCACGTATCTGTTAATCCATACGTTACAGACCAGCGGTCAACTGCCGATGATTAATGTCATTCCAGTAGACGTGAAGGACGGCGATCAGATCGACATCCTGAACTCGGGAGCTATCCAGACCGCCCTTGCTCTTGGCTTTGTGGAGCTGGATGCCGACGGGAACTTCAATCCAAAGGCGGCAATCACCCGTCCTGAGGCTGCTTCCATCGCCGGAAATGCCATGAATTATTTGAAGGCCCATCCGGCACCCGGTGCTGTAAGCAAGACAATCACCGCAACCGAGGCCGTCCAGTTCATCAAGGATGCTGCCGGGCCTGAGGTGAATCTTCAGATCAAAATCGATCCGAATATGAGCGTAACCCGCGAATCGTTCACGTATCTGCTCATCAACACGCTCCAGACCAGCGGCCAACTGCCGATGATTAAGCTGATCCCGGTGGAGATCAAGGATAATGACAAGATCAATATCCTGAACTCAGGAGCCATTCAGACCGCGCTTGCCCTTAAGATCGTGAAGCTGGATCAAGACGGGGGCTTCCGTCCCCAGGACGGTGTCACCAGTGCTGACGCAGTGGCAATGGTCAGCCAGGTGAAGGCCATCCTGAGCGGAAAGTCTTCGAAGTAAGCAACATATGCGATTTATCTTACCCCTTCTGCGAACATGCGGGAGGGGTTTGTGCTGTGTTCTACAGAATCAGCACCATCAGATCCTCATCCAGGTACTCGCTGCCAAGCTTCATCGCCTTCGGCTCTGTGCCGTAGCGGATGAATCCAAGGGATTCGTAGAGCCTTTTGGCCGGAGCGTTATTGGAGGTTACGGTCAGCGTCAGCAGCTCTAGCCCCGGTGCGGCCTTCGCCCGTGCAATCAGCTCCAGCATCAGCGCGCGTCCCACGCCATGTTTACGGGCAACCGGATCTACATATACTGCATAGACATTAGCTTTGTGCTGAACCTTGGGCCTGCTCTCCCGGAACAAGGTAGCCATTCCCGCCAGCTGCTGCTCCCCGTCCAAGAAGGCACCCAGGGTGAAATGCTCATCCGAGGAGTCCAGCCTAATCCGGGTAGTCTCGATAGACAGCTTCACTTCCGATTCATAAGAGCTAAGGAAAGCTTCCGGGTGCAGCTGCAGCGACTGCAAACGAAGCGCACGGTAGCTTTCGGCGTCCGGGGGGGTCAGTGTTCTGATGTACATTTCCTTCCTCCCCTATAATATGGATGCAATAAATTGACAAAAGGCTAATATTTGGTTATATTTAGGTTTGTAAAATTATATTTTGCGCAATTTAAATTCCTATCACTTGAAAAGAGGGACTTCTTATGATGACTGTAAGTTTAATTCTTGTTGCCTTAGTAGCACTAGAGCATGTGTACATACTAGTACTGGAGATGTTTCTGTGGACAACCCCGAGAGCACAGAAGGCGTTCGGATTGACCCCCGCCTTCGCACAGGAGACGAAATCGCTGGCAGCCAATCAGGGCTTATATAACGGCTTCCTCGCAGCCGGTCTAATCTGGGGCCTGCTGCATCCAAGCGCGGACTTCGGTTACCAGCTGCAATTGTTCTTCCTGATCTGTGTGGCGGTTGCGGCCATCTACGGCGGACTTACCTCCAAGAGATCCATCCTGCTGATGCAAGGCCTCCCGGCCTTTCTGGCGCTGGCGGCCACATTGATCGCACATCTGTAAAATTCGCGGAGCGATGCAGGCAGCTTCCGCTCCGCCCTAGCCTCACAGCTTCTGAGCGAACTGGTTCAACTGCTCCGACATCGCCCGGATCTCCTCAATGAAGCTGGAGATCTCTTGCGTTGAAGCTGCCTGCTCTTGTCCCACTGAGGCAATCTGACCGATGGATTGGCCGATTCCCTTCATCGCTGCCTGGATCTCCCGCAGGGTGTCCCGTATCCGCTGCGCGGATTGCTCGGTCTCCTGTGAGAACTTGCGGATTTCTCTGGCGACAATGTCGAAGCCCCGGCCCCTCTCTCCGGCATGGGCGGCCTCAATGGCCGCATTAATTCCAAGCAGATGCGTCTGGTCGGCAACCTTCCTCAGAATGGCCAGCACTTCACTGCTTTTGTGGACACTATGGGCTGTCGACTCTGACTGGGCCAGCAGCCTCTGCGAGTAACTTGCAAGCAGGCCTGAGCCGTCGGCGACCTGGCTGATTCTATTATTGGCCTGATTCAGCGATAACGCAATCCGGTCAGCGATCTCCCGCAGCTCGGTCTGTCTGCGCACCTGGATACAAACTGCTCCGCAGACCCTTTCCTCTTCATCATGGACCGGCAGCACCGTACCGACGAATTCATAACCGTAGTATTCCTTGGGAACATTGGCTACCGAGTGTTCATCATGCTTAAGTGCATAATACAGAGGCTCGTCTGGCTGAATTACCTGCCCTTCCCGGATGCCCAGATCGATGGAATCGCCGGGGTAATAGGCAAGGAACTTCACTGTATCACAGACAGCAATCGATATATCATATGGAAAGGCAGCTTTCAGAATCGGTGCCAGATTCACTATATCTTCAAGAGAGCGGACGATGTTTTTCATAGGTGTGAGTCTCCTTTTAGTCAGGTGGCTTCAGGGTACAGCGAAATCAAGAGTTAAGTTCGACATTTTATGACAAACCTCCTTTATTCAAAAATGAATAATTAAAAATTGATTTTCTCCGCCAACTTGCTGGCGTGACCATTGTGGTCGGTTTTTCGACCACATCTGGCCCGCGCGCCTTCGGCGTACCTAGTGTGGGCGGTTTTTCGACCAAAAAAGCCGAAGCCCGTCAGTCTTTTGCTGACAGGCTTCGGCTTTCCTTCGCTCATTGCGGCTTAACTCTATTGTACTCGTGCCGCTATTGCATCCTTCAACCGGTCCAGCTGCAGCAAGTGGTGGCGGTAGTGCATCTCGATCAGCAGATACCATTCTGCTGCAGTCAAGGGGCCGAACCGGGGATGAGGGACAGTGCTGTGCTCAGGTGCCTGCGCAAGCTTCGGCAGGGTCTCCCGCATCCGTTCAACCACCGTGTTCAGGCCCTGGATCAACTGCTCCTTGCTCTCCGGCTGCACCGGCGTATACTGCGGTGACGGCGGAACATGAACACGTACAGGCGGGAAGCTGCCCCCGGCAAAAATCGCTTTACCCTCCGGGGTCATCTCTGCTTCATTCCCCGCCGCTTCCCCGTTCCCGGCCAGACACTGATCGATATTACGGAGCTGCATGTACAGCGCCGATTGTATCAAATGCTGGACCATCTGCCCGAGCGACCACTCTCCCTCACCAGGCTGCCGCAGCAGTTGCTCCATACTGAAGGTATCTAATTCCATAAGATAGTGATTCGCAGTCTTCTCAAAATGCTCTAAAGCTTCTATAAGATTCTTATTCATAATATTCAGGCAGCTCCTTTATTCCTCGGTCTGCCCTGAATATACACAACCGCTCCTGACAACGTTATGTCAGTAGCGTTCCAGCATTCTCGCCGCTTCGGCCCGCACAAGCTTCCGCAAGGCTTCCGGCTCCAGGACAACCGCCCCCGATCCCCAGCCAAGCACCCATTGCAGCAGGTCCTCGGGCTGGCGCACGCGGAAGGTCATAAGCCTGCCGTCTGCCCGGTCCTCCACTTCCTCCAGATAAAAGTTCCCGGATTCAGCCGCCTTGCCCGCTATCTCCGGCTGAACCAAAATGCACACGCGTACATGGCGGTCATCCTCCGGCTGGTACTCGTGCAGATCGAAATCCGCAGGTGCTTCGAACCGGTCATCCAGAATGGTAAGCCCGCTCATTCTGGATAAGCGGAAATGACGGATCTCCTGCCGCAGCCCGCACCAGGCAACCAGGGTCCATGCGCCTCTGTTCAGGACAAGTCCATACGGCGAGGCGGTTCGGACACTGCGGTGACTTCCGTCAGCTTCCTGTCTCCCCTTTATATACCCGAAGCTGATCTTCCGCTGCTCCAGAATCGCGCGTCGGATCTGCTCCATGTACTCCTTCTCCTGTCCTTGCAGCCTATCTTTACGGGTACTCAGCAGCCGGATGCTCTGGCGGATGCGGGCGGCATTCTCCTTGACACCCTCCGGCAGAACCGCTTCAATCTTCCGGCCTGCTGCGGAGGCCTGGTGACCATACTGAGTGTCGAACCGCTGCTCCACGAAATCCGTTCCGATCAGCAGGGTCACAGCCTCCTCAGCCGTGAAGCTGACCGGGGGCAGGAAATACCCTTTTACCAGTGAATATCCCTGACCCGTAGCTCCTACCACTGGCACTCCGGCTTCACTAAGCGCCTGGATATCGCGGTAGATGGTTCTTACACTCGTCTCGAAGACGGACGCCAGATCCTCTGCCCGTACGACCCCTTTGCGCTGCAGCTCCAGTACGATGGCTAACATGCGGTCTGTCTTGTTCATGCGGCGGCTGCACCCTCTTCATCCTGAAATCAGTTTATGTATTGATTATACTGATTTCCTGTTCACTTTTCTCCTTACGGCTTCGAATGGAATACAGAACGAACAGCAGGATGAACCAGAGCGGGGTGAACAGCAGCGCTGGACGGGTCTCATCGGCAAAGAGCATGATGATCAGAATGGTGGCGAACAGCGCCAGGACAGCATAGTTAATTACCGGGGTGAACGGCGCTTTAAATTTGGAAGTGGCATGTAAGTCCGGGCGGTTCCTTTTATACTTGATATGGCAGACCAGCACAACGCCCCAGACCCAGATGAAGCAAATGGCGCTGATCGTAGTCACGATGCCGAAGGCCTGACCCGGAATAAGCTTGCTGAGCAGTGCCCCGGCAGAGATCACTATAGTAGAAATGAATAGGGAATTCGCAGGTACATGATTCCGGTTCAGCTTGCCGAGCTGAGGGGAGGCCTGATTCCGTCTGCTCAGATTGTAGAGAATCCGGCTGGTCGAGAACATCCCGCTGTTGCAGGCGGAGGCCGCCGAGGTTAAGACAACGAAATTGATAATGCCCGCAGCGACGGGAATGCCGACCAGACTGAAGGTGCGCACGAACGGACTTTCAGACGCGCTAAGCTGGGTCCAGGGATTAATGCACAGCAGCACGAAGAGCGCGCCGACATAGAAGAAGAGAATCCGCAGCGGAATTTTGTTGATCGCGGACGGGATGTTTTTCTCAGGATTAGCCGTCTCCGCTGCCGATACCCCCACCAGCTCCACGCCGACATAGGCGAATACCACCATCTGGAAGGAGAACAGGAAGCCCTTCACTCCGTTCGGGAACACGCCCCCGTGCTCCCAGAGATTGCGGACTGACACTGAGCCAGCATCCGTCTTGAACTGGGTCACCAGCAGGACAATCCCCAGGCCGATCAGAGCCAGAATCGTAACCACCTTGATCAGAGCAAACCAGAATTCGAGTTCGCCGAAGCTTTTGACCGTGAGCAGATTGAGCCCGAGCAGAATGATCAGGCAGATCACGGCCGGCACCCACTGCGGAATATCGAACCAGTACTGCACATAGACACCCACCGCAATCACATCGGCCATCGCCGTCATAATCCAGCAGAACCAGTAGGTCCAGCCTGTAATGAAGGCCGCGCGCGGCCCCAAGTAATCCTCAGCAATATCTGTAAAAGACTGATACCCCGCCTTCGAGAGCAGCAGCTCCCCCAGCGCCCGCATCACAAAAAACACGGCAATCCCCACGATCAGATACGTGAGCATAATGGAAGGCCCGGCCTGCTGAATCGCCTTGCCTGAGCCCAGGAATAATCCTGTGCCGATCGTACCTCCGATGGCGATTAGCTGAACATGCCGGTTCGCAAGCTCTCTTTTTAATTCTGTCTGTGCCATACCTGTTTCCCCCTTAATGAATTCAACGCTGTAAATAACGCAAAAAGGAGACTGGATGTCATCCAATCTCCCGGTTCATAAAAAGTTCCAAATAAGCTTCTGCAGCAGCGGCTAATCCGCACGGCAAAACACAAATCCGGTACTCTTCTGTCCTTTTGCCTGAGATTGTGAACCCTTCGGCGCTGCGGTTCCCCGCAGTCTCTCCAGAAGCTGCTCCAGCTATAGTGTGATCCATAGCCTTCATAGCTTGCGAATATTTAATTATTTGAAGCTGACTTCATGTAAATATTTTTCAATTCTATGCACAGTCCAGACTTCTGTCAATATCATTTGTTACTCTCTTGGTCATCGCCGGGTGTCCTGCACTGCTTCATTGCATGTTATTTAACCGTAATTTTGGTTTCCAGGTCTTTATAATAAGTTTTAGCCCACTGACCCTGCTTGTCTTTGAACATCTTCCCGCTGGCATCTTTGGAATACGTAAAAGGCTTAACGCTAATGGACTTCGGAACGGCTGGGAATGCACTATAGTTCTGTTCCTCGGAACCGCTTGTCCGGACTTTCTCAAACGGCTTGCCCCATGGCGAAATCACATTTCCTTTCTCGTCCACAAGGTCATATAACATTCTTTCCGGGTTGTTCACCTTGGACTTGGCCGCTGCCGGAACTTCCCCCTTAAAGGTCACCTGCAGAGACATCGTTAACGCGGTCATCTCGAAGGAATTCACCGTATAATTGAATTTGTTGTTCTTCTTGGAGACGCCCGGCTTCAGGCTTAACAGGGTTCCCAGCTTGTTTACTTGAACTTTAAAAATAAACGGCTCCTTCACCCCGTTGGCGTATGCCTTCAGCGTCAGGTCGAATTTGTCCGGGATTTGCTGCTTCATGGCTCCCTTACTCAAATAGATCAAGGCTGTGTCCGTATCTTCCAAATTGGGAATGATGGAAGTATCAAACAGCAGCTTTTTCCCATTGATTAACACGTCCATATTCCTGGTCTGGTCCATGAAAGAACCGTTCTTGTCCACCGTCCCTCCCTCCTGCCGGATGCCTGCGATAAGTTGATTACTGTCATAGATCAGATCGGTTAGTGTCAGGGTTACCCCCTCCTGGGTCACGGCCTGATTCGGAGCAGCAGCAAGCCCTTTCTGGAAAACAGCCTTCAGAGTGGCGTTGTCGCTGGCCGCGAACGCGCTGTCAGCCTTAGCATCCTTGTTGACATTGGCTGCCGCCGCTACGGGTACAGTGAATCCCCCGCCGACAACTGCCCCTCCGAGTACAGCAGTTACTGCTGTTGCTATCATTGCTTTCTTCATCGTATTTAAGCTGATCGTGTACATAGTTTCTCTCCTTTGCTTATTAAGAATATACAGGTATAACGTTCCCCTGCTGCTATTTTGTGACAGGAGCGCAGAATAACCTCCTACCTGCACAAAGTCATTTTTGAATAAACAGGGTCATTTGCAAGAAAGAATTCGGTTCATCCGCTCTACTATAATAAGTTCATCCAGAACAAGTAGAGTGAGGTTAGAACTTATGGCAAATCCCGTACCACAAGCTATGAACACCAAGTTAGCGACACCGCCCCAGGGCCGTTTCGGCCGTCTGCTGCACAATATCGTGCGATACCGGGTGCTGCTGCTGATGCTGCTGCCCACATCGATTATCTTTTTCATCAACTGCTATATTCCGATGTTCGGATTATTCATTGCCTTCAAGAACATCAACTACGTGGACGGCATTATGGGCAGTCCCTGGGCCGGGCTCGACAACTTCCGGTTCCTGTTCGCCACCTCTGACGCCCTGCGCGTAACCATCAACACCGTGGGGTACAATGTGGTCTTCATTATCTCAGGCCTCATTCTCTCCGTCTCGCTGGCGATTGCGATCAATGAGGTGCGAAACAAGCTGGCTTCGAAGTTCTTCCAGACCGTCATGATTATGCCGAACTTCCTGTCCATGGTCGTGGTCAGCTTCATCGTCTATGCCTTCCTGCACCCGGAGTACGGCTTCCTGGTCAAGCATATTCTGCCAATGTTCGGCTACTCCTCAGTGAATGCCTATATGCATCCTAACGCATGGCCTTACATTCTGTGGATCACCAAAATGTGGCACTCCATCGGGATCGGCAGCGTCATCTACCTTGCAGCCATCACCGGCATCAGTGAAGAGCTGTACGAAGCTGCGGTGATGGACGGCGCCAGCAAATGGCAGCAGATCACCAAGATTACCCTGCCGCTGCTCACGCCGATCATGGTCATTCTCACGATTCTTAACATGGGCGGCATCTTCCGCTCTGACTTCGGGCTGTTCTACCATGTGACCCTGGACTCCGGTGCGCTGCGCTCAACTACGGACGTCATCGACACCTATGTCTACCGGGGCCTGATCCAGCTCAACGACCTGGGGATGTCCTCAGCAGCGAACTTCTATCAATCGGTCGTCGGCTTCTTCCTGGTCATCGGCGCGAACGCTCTGGCCCGCAAGCTGAACCGCGATACGGCGCTTTTCTAGAAACGGAGGATTCTAATGACTACTGCATCCCGAAGCAACCCTTATACCAAAGGCTCCACTACCGCCCAGATTATTCTGAATGTATTCTTCATCGCCTTCAGCCTGGCATGTATTCTGCCGATCCTGCTCATTGTCGCCATCTCCTTAACCAACGAGAAGGCCTTGACGCTGCAGGGTTACAAGTTCTGGCCCGATCATATCGATGCGTCTGCGTACCAATATCTGTTCAAGCATTCGGAGACACTGGTTAAGGCGTATGGCGTCAGCCTGACGGTTACGGTGATCGGAACGGTGCTGGCCGTGCTGCTGATTGCGCTGTATGCGTATCCGCTCTACCGGAAGGATTTTCCCTTCAAAAAAACATTCAACTTCTACCTGCTGATCACCATGCTGTTCTCGGGAGGGCTTGTCCCCTTCTATCTGCTGTACGTGAACTATCTCGATCTGAAGGACTCGCTGGTTGCGCTGATCCTGCCCGGCCTGTCCAATGCCTTCTATATCTTCATCACCCGTACCTTCTTCCAGCAGACGATCCCGGAGGAGATGATTGAATCCGGCAAGCTGGACGGGGCTTCGGAATGGCGGATATTCTTCCAGCTTGTGCTTCCGATCTCCCTGCCTGTTCTGGCTACGATCGGTCTGTTCACTACACTGATGTATTGGAATGACTGGTTCAACTCCATGCTATTCATTAATGACACCGACAAGTTCTCCCTGCAATACGTCATGATTCAGATGATCCGCCAGGCGGAATTCTTCAAAACCCAGCTTGCCGGCAGCGGTGTCGCCCTGATGGTACAGGAATCCGTTCCGACCGAAAGTCTGCGGATGGCTATGGTCGTGCTGTCGATTGGTCCGATTCTGTTCATCTATCCGTTCTTCCAGAAGTACTTCACCAAGGGCCTTACGATTGGTGCGATCAAGGGTTAAGCGGTCTAGCTCTGGCGTAAATGCCGGTTAGAATATATGATCTAATTATCATTCGAGGAGGTTCATACAAATGAGAACAACAAGAAGCTCAGGCACGGTGCTTGCCGCTCTGACTGCCGTGATACTGGGCATTACCGGATGCGGCGGGGGCAACTCGGGTGCAAACGCCCCGTCCAAGGCAGAATCGACAGCAGCAGCCGCAACAGCAGGCACGGAAGGCAGTACGAATCCTGATACTTCAACGTTCCGCAAGCTGAAAGTGTACACGGTCGGGAATTTCCCGCAGAATGATACCAAGGCGGTTGTAGATGAGATCAACAAGTATCTCAAAGAGAAAATCAACGCCGAGATTGACTTCCAGGGACTCCCTTGGTCCTCCTGGGCCGAGAAGATGGCACTGGCTTACCAGTCCGGTGAACAGGTCGATCTGACCTTCGCCCCCAACTGGGCCGACTTCGCCAATAACGTAGCCAAAGGCGCGTTCCTTCCGCTGGATGATCTGTTAGCCAAGTATGGACAAGGCATCAAGGAGACCCTTGATCCCCGCTTCCTGGACGGCGGAACCGTAGACGGCAAAATCTATGCGATTCCTACCAATAAAGAAATTGGTGAGAGCCATACCATTATGTTCCGCAAGGATCTGGTAGATAAATACGGATTCGATGTGAACTCGATTGAGACGCTGGAGGATCTGGAGCCATGGCTGCAGACGATCAAGGAGAAGGAACCGGCTATTGCGCCGATCTGGCTCTCCGGCAGCGGCTCCGATACCCTGGGCTACTTCGACAAGACCAGAGAGAGCATGAAGGAGAACTTCCGTTATGAGCTGGTGGCCGGCGCTCCTGCCGGAATCGTACTGGATACCAAGACTGATAAGATGGTGATCAGCTCCATGGAGTCCGACACCGCAATCTACCGGATGAAGCTCTACGGCGACTGGTTCAGCAAAGGCTACATCAATAAAGATGCTGCAACGACCAAAACCAGTACTGAAGACGCTTTCAAGGCCGGCAAGACCTGGATGAAATTCGGTTCAGACAAACCGGATTCCGACAAGGAAGATTCCATCGCCACCGGCATTGAGCTGGTGAAGCTGAAGGGGAATGAACCCGAGATCAGTACTGCCAGCGTCAGCAACTCCATGATGGCCATCGGACGCACCTCGATTGATCCCGAGCGGACCATGATGCTGCTGAACCTTCTGCATACCGACCCGGTGCTGGTCAATCTCATTGACTTCGGTGTAGAAGGACGGCAATATGTGAAGGTGGAAGGCAAGGAGAACTTCATCAAGCTGCCTGACGGCATTGCTACCCGTGCCGATACCGGCTGGGCGCCGGGCATTGAATGGATGTTCGGTAACCAGACCATAACCTATCTGTGGGAAGGCGAAAGCGCCGACAAGTGGGAGAAATTCAAGGCTTATAACGAGAGCGCCCATAAGGTGAAGTCCTTCGGCTTCAACTTCAATACCGACGCTGTCAAAACACAGGTCTCCGTGGTCAGCAACATTATCAAGGAATTCCGCCCGCTGCTGGAAACGGGCAGCCTGGGTGTAGATAAGGTGCTTACGGAGTACAATAAGAAGCTTAAGGCTAACGGCATTGAAGAGATCCGCGCCGAGGTTCAGAAGCAATACGATGCCTGGAAGGCCAAACAATCCTAAACAAACAAGTGGAAACGACTATGCCGTCCTTTTTAGGACGGCACCCGTTTCAGCGAGAAATATAAGGATAAGTTGTCGTGTGGAACATACCACTTCTTATATTTTAAGCTAAGGGGAAGGACGGCAGCCGTCCTTCCCCTTTCCTGCCGCTCAGCGTGTAATTGTACCTAAGGATAAGGGGGAAGACTGTGAAACTATCATTGCGATTCAAAGTGAGTGCCCTTGTCCTGCTGCTGGTCACGCCGCTGTTCCTCTTTCTCTCTTACACCAACCTCTATTCCACCAACATTGTCCGGGAGAAGGTTGCGAAGTCCGCTTCGGACACGTTGACCCTGCACTTAGGTACACTCGATGAGCTGCTGGAGCAGACCAGCCATTATCTGCTGCGTACGGCCAATGAAAACATGCTGCTGGAGCTCTATTCCGACAGCGGTCCCGACAGCGTCAATTATTATCTGTCCATCCGTAAGCTGATGGACCAGTGGTACAGCGATGTCAGCTACTATACCATTATCCGCAGTGTCTTCGTCTACCATCAGGACCGGGATGAACTCTTCCTGAGCAGCCAGAAGGAGTATTACCAAGAGAAGGAGATGATTGCCTCGGGGCTGTCTTCACACCTCAAGACCCCTAATCTCCAGGCCTCCCTGAAGTGGGAGACCGTGACCCTCGGCGGAGAGCCGGTGTTATTCAAGGTGCTGCCGGACAAGAGCGGCCGGCTTCTCATGGGGGTACTGGTCAGCATCGACTCTCTGGCCCAGCCCCTGACCCAGCTGGAGTCTACCGGAGGCAGCGGACAGGTCGGCATGATCGACAATGACGGTAAGTTACTCTGGGGCCAGTTCGCCAGTGAAGATCTTGCGCTCATCCGCAGCCGGCTTAATCAGCCCAACCCTCGTGCGGATGCCTCGATTCGCCTGAGTAACGGCAATTCGTATCTGCTGATTGACAAGCCCTCTCAATATTCCAATCTGAATGTCTTTTTCCTGCTCGACGAGAAATCCATTCTGGACGAGCTGCCGGTCTTCCAGCGGATCATCAAGGTGATTCCCTTCGTCATTATCCTCGTAATGGTTATCCTGCTGGCTCTGCTTAGCAGACTGGTGTTCAAGCCTATCCAACAATTGACCAGCGGGATGCGCATTCTGGGGAAGGGACAGCTGGAATACCGGCTGAAGGATGGCAACAGCAGGGAGTTCCAGATCATTACGATGCAATTCAACCAGATGGCGGAGCAGATCGGCAATCTCAAGATTGATGTGTATGAGGAGCAGATGAAGGTGCAGCAAGCGGAGCTGAAGCATCTTCAGGCGCAGATCAATCCCCATTTTTTCATGAATTCCTTGAACATCGTCTTTCATCTGGTAGAGCTGAAGCAATATGCGCTAATCAAAAAAATGATCGGACATCTGGTCTCCCACTTCCGGTTCATCATGAATACCAACGACGCCTGGCTTCCGCTGCGCAGCGAGCTAGGTCATATTCAGAACTATATTGAGATCCAGATGGTCATGTATCCGAACAAGCTGTCTTATGAGGTGCTGCTTCCGCAGGAGCTTGAGTCTACGCTGATTCCGCCGCTGCTGATCCAGCCCTTCGTCGAGAATGCCATCAAGCATGGCTTCAATAACAATTCGAAGCCCTTCAATGTCGGCATCACAGTCAGTGAAGAAGCCGGAGAGAGCGGCGATTCCTGCATTGCCATTCAGATCCGCGATTCCGGGCCGGGCTTCTCCGCGGCTCAGCTCGACAGGCTCAATCATGGCGTATATGAGCGCAAGCCGACAGACCGCCATCTGGGAATATGGAACGTATACAGACGCATGCTGATGTTCTATAACAACCGGGCACGGCTTACCTTCCATAATGCTCCAGACGGAGGCGCGGTTGTGGAAATCAGACTACCTGTTCAAAAGGAGCTGTGACGTTCAATGTACAGAGTTCTAATCGTTGACGACCAATACTTTGCCTTGCTCGGCCTCCAGCAGGGGGTGGATTGGAGCGCGCTTAGCGTGTCAGATGTCTGTCTGGCGGAGAACGTAGACCAGGCGATTGCCGTTCTTGAGCAGCAGCCTGTAGACCTGCTGATCTGCGATATCGAAATGCCGGGCAGAAGCGGCCTGGAGCTGCTGGCCTGGGTGAAGCAATCCGCTCCCGGCACGCTGACGATTATGCTGACCTGCCATGCCGATTTCGAGTATGCCCAGCGCGCGATTTATCACGGTGCCTTCCATTATCTGCTCAAGCCGGTAGACTATGAAGAATTGATGAAAATCTCCCGTGAGGCGCTATTCGAGATCAGTAAGCAGAGAGAGCAGCAGCAGTTCGAGGCCCTGATCCAGAAGTACCGGAGACAGTGGGAGCATCAGCTCCCCCTGCTGGTGGAACGGTTCTGGCAGGATATTCTCAGCCAGCGGGCAGCGCCCGTGCTGGAATCGCTCACCCTTCCGGCGAACACCTATAATCTGGATCTGCAGCCTGGAGACCGCTACTTCCTCGCTCTGCTGGGGCTGGAGCAGTGGAAGGAGAACCTTAGCGCACGGGATGAGACGATTATGGAATATGCACTGCGCAACATGGCCGATGAGCTGCTGCTAAGCGGGCTGGAAGGCACTGTGCTGCAGGATCAGGTCGGCCATAATCTGGCGGTCATCTACGTGCGTGGCGATATGAACGCCGCCTGGCATACGCTGGAGCAGAATGGCCGCACCTTCCTGGATACCTGCGGGCGGCTGCTGCATTGCTCCCTGTCGATCTACATCAGCGCAGGTGTCCCTCTGTCCGGAATCATGAGCGCTTACACGGATGTCACGGAGCGGGAACAACGCAACCTGAACCGTTCGCGTCAGGTGTTCGGACCGGAGGATCAGGCCTATAGCCGAGATCAGCCGCTTGCGCCGGTGCCTCAGGCAGCGCCTATGCATATCTTCGGAGAGTGGGCGACCCTCCTGGAGCTTGGCGAGCTGGAGGAGCTGGAGCGCCGCGTGACCCTGTGGTTCTCGGGCATCGGGCCCGGCCGCTGGACAAGTGAGCTGCACCGCCAGCTTATCCACGGCATCCTGTTCATTGTACACACCGTTCTCGCCAAAAAAGGCTTATCCGCTCACGCCTCAGCGGAGCTGAAGCCCTTGATGGATAAGGAAAATTATCCGAAGCAGTCCGCTTCGCTCCAGAGCTGGGCGATGGAATGCCTGCGAGCCGTAATGCACTTATTGCAGACAAGCAATAACGTATCCTCGGCCACGGTGTCCAAGATTAGGCAGTATATCCGCTCGCGTCTGAGCGAGGAGATCACCCGCGACGAACTCGCGGCCTATGTCTACCTGAACCCGGCCTACTTGTCCCGGCTGTTCAAGAAGGAGACCGGGCTGTCGATCTCCGATGTGATCATTCAGGAAAGGCTGCAGAAGGCCAAGCAGCTGCTGGAGGAGACCGAGCTGAAGATCACCGACATCGCCGAGCAGGTCGGATACACCAGCCTCGGCAGCTTCTCCAACCTGTTCAAGCGGATCGTCGGCGCCACACCGCAGCAGTACCGTGCGCGGAATAAGAAGTGAGCGGGGCGGGCGGGGACGTTAGGGACACCAGGGGGCACTAGGCATACGAACCGCCGGGCGGGGACATTAGGCCCGCGAATCGCCGCGCAATTGCATTGTGGTCGGTTTTTCGATTACATTTGGTCCGCGCGCCCCCATCCGCCGCATTGTAATCGGTTTTCCGATTACATTTGGTCCGCGCGCCCCCATCCGCCGCATTGTAGTCGGTTTTCCGATTACATTTGGTCCGCGCGCCCCCATCCGCCGCATTGTAGTCGGTTTTTCGATTACATTTGGTCCGCGCGCCCCCATCCGCCACATTGTAGTCGGTTTTCCGATTACATTTGGTCCGCGCGCCCCCATCCGCCGCATTGTGGTCGGTTTTTCGACTACATTTGGTCCGCGTGCGCCCATCCGCCGCATTGTAGTCGGTTTTTCGATTACATTTGGTCCGCACGCGCCCATCCGCCGCATTGTAGTCGGTTTTCCGACTACATTTGGTCCGCGCACCCCCATCCGCGGTAGCGTCAAGAAGTTTGTGTAAATGAGTAGAAGTACCTCCCCGGGGTTACGGGTTGGGGGTGTAGTGTTTCTGGGGGGAGGGGGAACCCCGCCCCCCAGAAACTGGATTCCTTAGTTACTCTTCTTCGGCTGTCGGCAACGAAGGGTAGCGGGCTTCATAGAGCTGGCTGAGCTTCTTTTTCACCGTGTCCACCCCAAAGCCAGGGGTCACTCGCTGCCCAAACCTTTCGTTGTAGCCTAACATCTCCAGATACACGATTTTTTCTGCCGCATCCATGTTGGTCAGACTGTTCATCGGCTTCAGACGTTTGCGGATTTCCTTGTTCATTCGCTCAATGGGATTGGACGTGTAAATCGCTTTACGCATCGGTTCCGGGTACTTGTAGAACGTCAGTAACGTAGAAAGCTGCTCCTCCCAAGACCGCATTTCCTTCGGGTATAACGCATTCCACTTCGCTTTCACCGTGTCAAAGTTCGCCCGGGCCACGACCTCATCCGGTGCATCATACACGGTCTTCAGGGCTTTAATTACATCGGTTTTGTGCTCCACCCGGATTTTGGGTAACGTGGCTCGTACTTTGTGCACCACACAATGCTGCACATCCGCCTGCGGGTAGGTTTCTTTAAAGGCCGCATCTAGCCCCGGCAGTCCATCAAATACACCCAGCAGCACTTCCTGGGCCCCGCGTGCGTACAGATCTTTGAGCACCTCCCGCCAGCCATTCGAGCTCTCTTGACCCCCCACGTAGAACCCCAGGATTTGACGCTGACCTTCTTCGTCGATTCCCATGGCAAAATAGACGACTTCACCCCGGACCGTGCCCCGTTTCAGCTTCACGTACAGCCCATCCAGGTAAATCACAGAGTAGCGCTTGCTCAGCGGACGTTTCTGCCACTGGTGAATGTCCTCCAGCACCGTAGCGGTGATGTTACTGATGGTGGTGGGCGAGTAATGGCTGCCGAACATGCTTTCAATAAATCGGGCCACGTCCCGGGTACCCATGCCGGATTTATACATCTGGATCACCGCCTCCTCCAGCCAGCCCTCCCGCCGCTGGTACGGTTCAAACATCTGAGTTTGAAAGAGACCCTGGCGGTCCCGGGGAACCTGAAGATCCTCAATATGGCCGTATCTCGTGTGCAGATCCCGTGTATAGTATCCGTTACGGCTATTGCTGGCACCGGCTTCTTCACTCGCCATAAACCCTTGGATTTCGGCACGCAGGAGCGATTCCATATTCTCTTTCATGAAGTCTTTAACAAGTTTTTCAAATAGATTATTTAGCATATGTTCGGGTACAATAGTCATCGAGTAGGGCTCCTTCTTGGTGTTGTGGTAAACCCGAGGATACCCTACTTTTTTGTTGCCTGGCTAGGCTCCAAATTGTGGTACACAACTTACTTTACGCCATCCCATCCGCCGCATTGTAGTCGGTTTTTCGATTACATTGGAGCCGATTGCCCCGCGCCTGCACATTGTGATCGGTTTTTCACATACATCTTTCCACGCTTCCCGGCGGGCAGGCAGATGTCTTTGGCATACCGCCGCCGCGCCCACCATATCTGCCAAACAAAAAGAGCGAGAGGGCTATATGCCTCCTCGCTCTTTTTAACATTCACTCGCTGTGCACTTTACATGTAACTCTTATTACTTAATAATCACGTATTCCAGACCCACCAGCTTGGCGTAGGTAACGATTTGGTCGGTAGTCAGGTTGAGCGATACGACCGTGTGGTGGCCGCCGCCGTTCTCGATCCAGGCTCTTACTCCGTCCTGGAAGTTCGGCTTCACCTGCCACAGTACGCGGGCTACCGGAAGATTCGGAGCCGGAACGGTAGGTTCGAAGGCAGTAACTTCGTTGATTAGCAGCTTGTAATGAGTGCCGAAGTCAGCCATCGATACCACGACACCTTCGCCTGCCTTGCCGTCGAAGACGAGACGGGCCGGGTCTTCGCGGTCGCCGATTCCCAGCGGGGAGACAATGATCTTCGGCTGGTTGCTGGCCAGGCTCGGATCAACCTCCAGCATGTGGGACTGGAGAATCGCTTCCTGTCCGGCTGCCATTTCGTAGGTGTAATCTTCCATGAACCCGGTGTTCAGGTTGTGGCTCATCACCTTCATCAGGCGGTCCAGGGCCGCAGTCTTCCAGTCCCCTTCACCGGCGAAACCGTAGCCTTGGGCCATCAGGCGCTGAACAGCCAGACCCGGAAGCTGCTTCATGCCGTGCAGGTCCTCGAAGTTGGAGGTGAAGGCATTGTAGCCGCCTGCATCCAAGAAGCGCTTAAGGGCAATCTCATAGCTCGCCTGCACCTTCACGCTGGCTTCCCAGTCTTCCTTGCTGTAAGTGCCGTAATCAACGGCATACAGCTTGGTATATTCTGCGAACAGGGCATCAATCCCTTCCTGCTTCACTTCATTCACATAGGCTACCAGATCGCCGATACCGAAGTAGTCTACGGTCCAGCCGAACTGAATCTGAGCTTCTACCTTATCGCCTTCAGTAACACCAACATTGCGCATGTTGTCGCCGAAGCGGGCAACCTTGATATTGAAGCCTTCGTTATACGCTACGGCAACATCCATCCACTCGGCAATTTGCTTCTGGACTTCCGGGCGTTCCCAGTATCCTACAACGACCTTATTCTGCTTCTTCAGACGGGCATTGATAAAGCCATATTCACGGTCACCATGGGCAGCCTGGTTAAGGTTCATGAAGTCCATGTCAATGGTTGCCCAAGGAATGCTCTCATTGTACTGGGTAGCCAGATGCAGCAGAGGCTTCTGCAGCAGCTTCGTGCCGCGAATCCACATTTTGGCCGGGGAGAAGGTATGCATCCAGGTAATTACACCCGCAACCTCATCACGATAGTTCACTTCTTTCATGATGGAGGTGATTTTGTCTGCGCTAACGGCCAGATCCTGCAATACCAGCGGATAAGGAAGCACCCCGCTGTTGTTGAGCGCATCGGTCATTTCCTGGGCGTGAGCCTTCACTTCACCCAGCGCTTCATCTCCATACAGGTGCTGCGATCCTACTACGAACCAGAATTGCTTGTCGCTTACTGTTGACATATCATTCATCCTCTTCTCTACTTGAATTGGTAAAAGTCAGTTACTTCTGTCCGTAATACGCATCCTTGCCGTGCTTGCGCAGATAATGCTTGTCCAGAATCCGCTGCGGCAGCTCCTCGGCGAAGGTGTTCAGCTGGCGGGCAAAGTGGTTCATCTTGGACACTTCCTCCAGCACCACACTGTTCATGACAGCAGCGTGGGCATCCTTGCCCCACGTGAACGGCGCGTGGCCCTTCAGCAGAACGCCGGGAATCGCCATCACATCCAGCCCCCGCTGTTCAAAAGTCTCAATGATCACATGCCCGGTCTCTGCTTCATAACCGCGGTCAATCTCTTCCTGTGTCAGGAACCGGGTGCACGGTACAGAACCATAGAAGGTGTCTGCATGTGTCGTCCCCATAACCGGAACATCCAGTCCGGCCTGAGCCCAGATGGTTGCCCACGTGGAATGCGTATGCACGATGCCTCCGATCTCGGCGTAATGCTTGTAGAGTACAGCATGGGTCGCTGTATCCGAGGAAGGACGCATCTCTCCCTCCACCACATTGCCATCGAAGTCCACAACGACCATATCGCTCGGCTTCATCTTGTCATAGCTGACGCCGCTCGGCTTGATGACGAACAGACTGCTCGCCCGGTCCACCGCGCTCACATTGCCCCAGGTGTATTTGACCAGCCCGTGCTTAGGCAGCTCCAGATTGGCCTCATACACCTCTTCCTTCAGTTGCTCCAGCATGTGTTAATGCCCCCCGTTCTCTACGAGATGATCTACAGCGGCCTGCTCAATCGCCAGACCCGCCGTGTAGCGTTCCATGAACAATTCAAAGCCCTTCACATCCGCCGCAACCGGATGAATGGTCTCGCCTTCGATATCCTTGAAGACCTTCTGGTCGAGGAAATCATCCAGACGCTCCTGCTGCGCTCTGTTCTTCATATAAGAAGCCAGAATCGCCATGCCCCACGCGCCGCCTTCTCCGGCTGTTGACATCACAGAGACCGGAACATTCATCGCAGCAGCCACGATTCTCTGTCCGACGACAGGCGTCTTGAACAAGCCGCCGTGCGCCAGAATGCTGTCGATGGACACCTGCTCCTTCAAGGTCAGAATATCCATCCCAATCTTCAGCGCGCCAAAAGCGGAGAACAGATGCGTCCGCATAAAGTTGCCCAGCGTGAACCGGCTCTCCGGCGAGCGGACAAACAGCGGCCGTCCCTTCTCCATCCCGGTGATGTTCTCACCTGAGAAATAGCCGTAGCTGAGCAGCCCGCCGCCATCGGCGTCCGCCTCCAGCGCTTTGTTGAACAGAACGCTGAATAACTTCGCCGGATCAGCCTTGAAGCCCATCGCCTCCGAGAATTCCCGGAACAAGCCGACCCAGGCATTGATATCGCTGGAGCAGTTGTTGGCATGCACCATCCCTACCGGACTGCCATCCGGGGTAGTCACCATGTCGATCTCAGGGTATACCGCTGTAAGGTCCTTCTCCAGCACGATCATGGCGAACACGGAGGTGCCTACAGAGATATTACCGGTCCGTTTGCGCACACTGTTCGTAGCGACCATTCCGGTTCCGGCATCGCCCTCTGGAGGACAGAGCGGAATGCCTGCCAGCAGGTCCCCGGATTCATCCAGCAGTCTCGCTCCGGCTTCCGTTAACACCCCTGCCTGCTCGCCTGCAGCGTAGACCTTGGGCAGAAGATCACTCAGCTTCCAAGGGTAATTCTTAGCGGCAATCAGCTCATCGAACTGGCTGACCATGGCCGGGTGGTAATCCTGTGAAGCTTCATCTATAGGGAAGACCCCGGAGGCATCGCCAATCCCGATCGCCTTGCTGCCGGTCAGCAGCCAATGGATGTATCCGCCCAGCGTCGTTACGAACGTTGCCTGCGGGACATGCTCTTCCCCGTTCAGAATCGCCTGATACAGGTGGGCAATGGTCCAGCGCTCCGGAATATTGAACTGGAACAGCTCTGTTAATTCCTTGGCCGCCGCACCGGTTGTAGCATTACGCCAGGTCCGGAACGGAACCAGCAGCTCACCCGCGCTGTCAAAGGCCATATATCCGTGCATCATTGCTGAGAATCCGATCGAACCGACAGTAGTAAGCGTAACCCCGTATTTCTGTGCAACCTCCTGCTTCATCTCGCGGTAAGCCGCTTGCAGCCCCTTGATGATATCGGTGAGGGGATACGTCCAGTACCCGCCTTCCAGCAGGTTCTCCCACTCGTAGCTTCCGGATGCAACCGTCTCGAACCCCTGATCAATCAGGACGGCCTTGATACGTGTGGACCCAAATTCGATACCCAGTGATGTCTCTCCCTTAAGTATCGCTTGCTTGATGTTCTGATCCATGCCCACGTTACTCCTCTCTGAACCAAACTGTGTTACTTACGAATCTAAAGAATGCGCTTCCTTTATGAACAGGTTTAGTATATTTTTTGTTCGTACATTTGTCAATGATAGATATAAGATATACCTACAAATTTACCGGGAAATCACCCGTATTTTACGCAAATCATGATATATGGTAGACACTGGAGGATATTAAGCTTATATTCAAACTATAATATGTACGTACAACTACATTAATTTTTCTACTCTATATAAGAACAACTATGAAAGAAGTGACCCGTGTGAGAACCAAGTACCAGATCATCTTCGATGAACTCAAAAGCAATATCCTGTCCGGCACCTACAGTGTGGGCGAACAAATCCCTACGGAATCTGCACTGCAGGAGATGTACGGCGTCAGCCGCCAGACTGTGCGGAAGGCCATTCTGGAGCTGTCCAACGAAGGGTTTCTGCGGAGCGAGAAGGGCTCGGGCACCTATGTCAGCCACCAGTTCCGGTCCAAATCCGGGAATGGCGCGGGCAAGCGGACCATCGGCGTAATAACCACTTACCTCTCCGATTATATTTTCCCGTCCATTATCCGGGGGATTGAAGGCAGGCTCAATGAGGACAACTATTCACTGCTGCTCGCCAGCACCAATAATGATGTGGCCCAGGAGAAAAAGGCGCTGGAGATGATGCTGTCCTTCGGGGTAGACGGGCTGATCATCGAGCCTACGAAGAGTAACCTGTACAACCCGAACATTGCCTACTACCTGTCGTTTAAGGAGCAGGACGTTCCGTTCATTATGATTAACGCTTACTATGAAGAGCTGGAGGTGCCGTTCTTCTGTCTGGATGATGTACAGTCCAGCTATCTGGCGACCCGGGAGCTGATCTCGAAGGGGCATACCCAGATCGGAATTATTGCCAAAATGGACGATCTCCAGGGCAAATACCGCATGAAGGGCTATATCAAGGCGCTCGGCGAGGCCAAGCTGCGCTTCCACCCGGAGCAGGTGCTCTCCTTCGATACGGAATCCAAGCGTGACCTGTCGGCGAACCTCAAGCAGTTCCTGAAGGATAACCGGGAGGTACTGACAGCCCTTGTGTGCTATAACGACGAGGTGGGACTCGAAGTGGTTAACGTATGCAAGCAGCTGGAACTTTCTATTCCAGAGGAGCTGTCGATCATCGGCCAGGACAATTCCTATATCGCCAAGAACGCTGGCATCAAGCTGACGACCTTAACCCACCCGCAGGAGCAGATGGGCCGGGATGCGGCCGAATGGGTCATTAAGAAGCTCCAGGGTAAAAAAGATCTGAAGAACAGCACCTACTATCTGCCTGAGCTGGTAGAGGGGGAGACGGTGCGGGTGCTGGAGCCAGCTCCTGCGGAATAGGGTAGTCCGCCCGGAAATAGAAGACAGAGACAAACAGCCCTGCCGCTTCACGGCCTGTAACGGTCATGAAGCGGTCAGGGCTGTTCTTATTCAATCCCGCTGAACCGGCTCAATGTTTAGTCCAGCAGAGTAGAGATGCTTATGCTTTCAATCTTAGCGCCCTTCACATGGAAGAGCATATAATCCACGTAGTTGCTTGGAGCGAACCGGTAGTCATCCTCTTCCTCAGGTGCCCCGTCTCCGGTCAGCTTGCCTTCGGGATAGGCTTTTTTGAGCGTGTCCAGGCTGTCTCCGACCTTGATATTGCGGACCGTAGTGTACTTCGGATCGGTAATCTTAATGCTGAAGATATAGAACTGCTTGCCGTCACCCGAATCAATCGTCTTAATCTCAAGGCCCGGGAAGGTATACGTGTTCTCTGTTCTGCCGATCAGGGTATCCATATTCTTACCGTCATCCAAGGAATACGTGTGCGATTTCTTCGCCGTTGCCTTGCCCAGCATACTCTCCAGCTTAGCATCATCCACAATGTCGGAGAGGGCGATGGTGTGATCCTTATGGACAAAAGCCAGCTCCTTCAGAATCACATTCCCTTCCTTCTCAATAGTTCCTTCCTTGATCGCCTCGGAGCTGCCTGCTGAAGCCGCAGGGGTTGGCTCAGCCGGAGCAGCTTCAGTCGCCGCAGGCTCAGCAGCCGGGGTAGCCGAAGCCTCCGGTGCCCCCGTGGCCACCGCTTCAGCTGTAGGTTCTGCCGAAGGGGTGGCCGCCGGAGCGGCCGAATCGGACTGGCATCCGGCCAGAAGTGTCATTAATAATACTGCGGGCAGCAGCAGCGCTGCCGGTTTTTTAAATGTTCCCATAAGTAATCCCTCCATGAATGTACGCGATGGACGCGTTGTTTGTTTGGTATGAGGTTAGTATACGAAAAGCATTTATTAGTGTAATAACAGAGTTGTATCATTCTTGTAACGCATATCACAGGAGCGGCAGCCGGATGTAGACCGTGGTTCCTACACCGAGCTGGCTCTCTATATCCAGCTGCCCGCCGAACTTCTCGGCGATCTCCTTACAGATGGATAACCCCAGCCCCGTTCCGCCTGCCGCGCTGGCATTCCTTGCCCGGTAGAACCGTTCCTGTACACGGGTAAGTTCATCCGCGCTGATTCCGATTCCCTGATCGCTGATCTGTACAATGGCTTCCTGCTCACGGACCGAAGTTTCAATACTTACCCGGGTACGGGGAGCGGAGTATTTAATCGCGTTGTCCAGCACATTGGCGATGGCATGGGACATCAACAACTGATTCACTAAGACGAAGGCTGGCGGTCCTTGCTGGATCGTAAGCTCTATCCCCTTACTGTCAGCCTTGGTCCTCAATCCAGCGGCTACCCCCGCAGCCAGCTGCGCCAGGTCCGTCTTCTCGGCATCGATTCCATCCTGCCCTGCCTTATCGAAGCGCGACAGCATAAGCAGCTCATTGACCAGCCGGGTCAGGCGGTCCGATTCATTCACCAGATGGAAGTAGATCCGCTGCAGCTCCTCATCCTCGTCCTCACCTTCGTACAAATATTGAGAGAATCCCTTGATAGCAGCAAGCGGCGTCTTCAGCTCATGCGATACGTTCGAGACAAACTGCTTCTGATACTGGATATAGTCACTGAGCTGAATGCCCATCCGGTTCAAGCCCGCAGCCAGCATGCCCAGCTCATCCTTCCTGTTCAGGTGAACCTCCCGGAACTGCTGCCTGGAGAAGCTCTCTGTGGCGCCAAGCAGGTATTTGATCGGCTTCGTCATATTGCGGGCGATGAATAGACTGGAGAGCGTAATCAGGATAATGAACCCTCCAGCACCGGCGAACAGGATATACCGGATCTGGTCCATCATCGTATAGAAATAAGAGACATCCTCCACGAACTCGTACACATAGCTGTTCTGATAATATTTGTCTTGGATCGGAACCGCGAAGTACAGCAGGTGATCCTCAGAGACCGTGTATGCATAATTGCCCTTAAGGGCGTTCTGGATATTCCCGGGAAAAATGACGGGGGTCTTGTTATTGATCACAATCCCGTCAACAGCGAGTCCCAGCAGCTTCTGGCTGCTGTCGTAGATCCGCACCTCCTTGACGGAAGCTTTTAACGTCTCCAGCGCGCTTCTCGCCACCTCCTCCATCTGCCCCGCATCTACCTCCTGTTCGTGTCTGGAGAGCACCTCCCTGAAGGACATCTCGCCCAGATCCGCCTTCTCCATCATTTGCTTCTCTATGGTTACGAAGCTGAAATAGTCAATCGCCTTATTCACCGAAATAATGATAACGGCAAAGGACAGTACCGAGAACAGCAAATACATTAGCACCAGCCGGGTAGCGTATTTCAGGCGGAGCCACCTCCCAGCTGATAACCGAAGCCGTAGACGGTCCGGATATATTTCGGATTCTCGGCATCATCCTCCAGCTTCTTTCTTAAGCGCATGATCGTCATGTCCACGCTGCGGCTGTCTCCCATGAAGTCATAGCCCCAGACGATCTCCAGCAGCTCATCCCGGGTATAGATTTTGTCCGGGCGCTTCAGCAGCGTCTCCAGAATTCTGAATTCCTTGGCCGTCAGGGCAACCGGAACGCCGCTTCTCTGCACTACCCTGGTCTCCAGATCGAAGGTCAGCTCCTCATGCGTAATCCGGGTATCTTCAGTATCTGTAGGCAGGCCGCTGTTCTGGGCTCTCCGGAGCACCACCTTGATCCGCGCCAGCAGCTCCCGGTTATCGAACGGCTTCGTCATATAATCCTCGGCCCCCAGCTCCAGCCCCAGCACCTTATCGATAATCTCATTCTTGGCCGACAGCATAATGACGGGAACCGCCTGCCGCTTGGTGATTTCCTTACACAGGTCATAGCCGGAGCAATCGGGCAGCATCAGATCCAGTACCACCAGATCCGGCTGAAAAGCCTCCAGGGCTGTAAGTCCCGCACTTCCGTTCTCCGCTGTCCGCACCTCATAATTCTCTCTGCGGAGCACAAGCTCGATCAGATCTCTAAGAGCCGCTTCATCGTCGATTACGAGAATTTTGTTCATCCGATCCCTCCTCCTATACTTAATATTAACACCGGCAAAGGACGTTAATCTCCCCGCAGCGCAGATCACCTGTTTTCACCGCTTTCCAAAAATAAACCTTCGCAGATGGTTCACCTTGCCCGCTTCTCAACATACCTTGAATAAACCAACTAGAAAGGGGACAAATCAATGTATCTGCTCTGGGTAATCATCATAGGGGGACTCATCGGCTGGCTAAGCGGTAATCTGATCGGGCGTGATGTTCCGGGAGGCGTGCTGGGCAATGTAATCGCCGGGTTCATCGGCTCCTGGCTGGGCACCGAGCTGCTTGGTCCAAGGGGCCCTGTAGTAGGTGGCTTCCACATTGTTCCGGCCATTATCGGCTCCATCGTTGCACTATTGATCTTCTTTGCCCTGGCCCGCGGCGGCGCCTTCCGGCGCCGTTAATCCTTCCCGCCGGCTGCTGCAAAGTCAACACAGAGCCCCTCCTGTTCACCCAGGCAGGGGCTCTGCCATGTCATCCTTACAGAATCCTTAGAATCTGCTCTTAGAGTAGAGGCAGAGAAAGGATGATATACTATGCAGGAACATATTCTGGAAATACAAGATCTATGTAAAAGCTTCAAGCGCCAGACAGCCGTCAACAACGTATCGTTAACAGTCGCGCGCAATTCCGTCTACGGGCTGCTCGGTCCGAACGGTGCAGGCAAATCCACCCTGCTCAAAATGATTACCGGGATGCTGCGTCCCGATTCCGGGACAATCCGTTTCCAGGGGCAGGAATGGACCCGGAAGGACTTAAGCCGGATCGGCGTATTGATTGAAGCACCGCCGCTGTACGATAATCTGACCGCGAGGGAGAATCTCAAGGTACGCACACTGGCCCTCGGACTGCCGCAGTCGCGTATTGAAGAGGTGCTTGCTGTTGTCGATCTGACCGCTACCGGTAAAAAACGCGCCGGACAATTCTCCATGGGGATGAAGCAGCGGCTCGGCATCGCGATTGCGCTCTTGAACCAGCCGGAGCTGCTGATTCTGGACGAGCCGACGAACGGGCTGGACCCGATCGGGATTCAGGAGCTGCGGGAGCTGATCCGCTCCTTCCCGGAGCAGGGAATCACCGTCATTCTGTCGAGCCACCTGCTCTCCGAGGTGGAGCAGACAGCCGACCATATCGGCATCATCGCAGGCGGCGTGCTGGGCTATCAGGGGGCGATCTCCCCGGATCAGGACCTGGAGGCGCTGTTCATGCAGGTCGTAACAGCCCAGCGGAGGGAGGGTGCCGCTCATGCTTAATATCGTTAGGGCGGAACACCTGAAATGGCGGCGTACCTTCATTCCCAAGCTGGCCTGGATCGCTCCTGTATTCACTCTGCTCTTGTGCGCTGTTCTGATGGGCGGCGGCTTTTTTCAGAGCGGGTCTTACAACTGGTGGTACACGATGCTGTTGCCCGGAGCGCTGAGCCTGGTCTGTTCGCTGGCACTGCAGAAAGATGCGAAGCTGAAGTACCGGGGATTACTGGCCTTGCCCTTTACACCGGGAACGCTCTGGGCCGGCAAAATCCTTGCCTGTATCGGCTGGCTCCTGGCCGCCCTGCTCGTATTCCTGATCGGCGTTACAGCCGGGGGCCTGCTGTTCGGACAGACGATTACACTGCTGAGCAGTCTGGCGGGCAGTATACTGATCTTCCTCACCTTCCTGTGGCAGATCCCGCTGTGTCTGTTCCTGGCTGCCCGTCTCGGATTATTCGCAGCGGTCCTGCTGAACCTGTTTGGCACCGTTCTGGGTGTAGTTGAATTCGACAAGGGCGGCTTGTGGGACTACATTCCTTATACAATTACCTTCAGGCTCATGTGTCCGGTGCTGTCCATCCTGCCGAACGGCCTGCCGGTCCCGGCGGACAGCCCGCTGCGCAGCACAGACATGATTCTTCCGGGTACGCTGGTCTCTCTCGGATGGTTCGCCATCCTGTTCCTGCTCACCACCGTATGGTTCCGCAGACAGGAGGCGAAGTAGCATGAATGCACTTCCGGGCCTGCTCAGGGCCGATCTGCTCAAAATGCGGCGCACCCCGTTTCTCCTGTTCCATCTGGTGACCCCGCTGATCGGGGCTGCCCTGTTCGTGGCCTACTATTCCATCTCCCCTGCCAGTGAAGCGGGCAAGGTGATGGGGTTCATGCAGGCCGTCGCTTGTGCGTTTCCTACCCTCATCGGGCTGGTCTGTGCGATGGCGGCGGAGCAGGAGGCCGCCTCCGGAGGGTTCCAGGGGATGCTTGCCCTGCCTGCGGGCAGGACAACAACCTTTTTGAGCAAGCTGCTGCTCCTGCTGGGATTCAGCCTGGGGGCTGTCCTGCTAGTCTTCGTCCTGTTCAGCCTTGGCTTTGCCGGAATGCTGGGACAGGACCGCCACGGCATCCCCTTTTATCTCACCGGGTCTGTGATCCTGTTCGCAAGCAATATCCTGCTCTATCTGCTTCACTTCACAGTCAGCCTGCGCTTCGGACGGGGCGTCTCTATCGGCATAGGAATCACGGGAAGCCTGCTCGCCGCCCTGATGCTGACCGGTCTTGGCGATATCCTGTGGCCGTATATCCCCTTCGCCTGGGGCGGCCGCTTCCTCTCCCTGCTGGAGATTCAGCATTCGGGAGGCTTGCCGTCTTTTGCCGAAACGAGATTGGCCACCGGCGTATCCATCTGTATAGGAGCAACGATAGCTGCCGGCCTCCTCAGTATGATATGGTTCTACAAGTGGGAAGGCCGCTCTGCGGATAACTAGCTTACTAATCTGTAAATGAAGGAATTAATGATTATGGCCAAAATACTTGTGGTAGACGACGAACCCGCCATCCTGTCTCTGATAGCCAACGCGCTCAGTACCGACCGCCATCTGGTAACCACCTTCTCTGATCCCGCGCTGGTGCGCCGGACTGACCTCGGTGCGTATGACCTGATTCTGCTGGATGTGATGATGCCCGGCGTGGACGGCTTCACCCTGTGCCGGGAGATCCGCACGGCGGTGGATTGTCCGATTCTGTTCCTGACGGCGAAGACGCTGGAAAGTGACCTGATGTACGGACTCGGACTGGGCGCGGATGACTATATTATGAAGCCCTTCGGTATAGGTGCGCTGAGGGCGCGGATCAACGCTCATCTGCGGCGGGAGAGCCGGGAGAAGCGCAACATGCTGTATATGGACCCTGTGCGCTTCAACCTCTCCGGTAAAGAGCTCTACGCCCGGGAGGACAAGGTGCCGCTGACCAAAAGTGAATATGAAATCTGCGAGTTTCTGGCCCGCCACCGCGGTCAGGTCTTCTCCAAGGAGAATATCTATGAAGGGGTCTTCGGATATGACGGGGAGAGTGACAGCAGCGCCATTACGGAGCATGTCAAGAACATCCGCGCCAAGCTGGGCCGGTACGGGCTTGAGGCCATCGAAACCATCTGGGGGATCGGATACAAGTGGAAGCTGTGAAACAACGTAAAGCCGTGCGCCTGCGCACTTTTTTCCTGCACTATCTGCTGCTGCTCAGCCTGGGCACCGTTCTGCTGCTGGGAGGATTGCTTGGCGTATTCGCGTTGGCGTTCTCGTGGGGTGCGGTGCTGCCAGCCAACTATGACGAAAAGGAAATTGCCCTGTTCAAGCAGCAGCTGGCTGCAGGTGCAGCGGACACGGCTACGCAGGTCCCGGAACGGCTGGAGTACACCGTATTCACCCTGGACGGGAAGCCGCTGGCCGGCAATCTGAATGCTAAAGAGGCACAGCAGGCCTGGAGAATTACCCGGCAGGGGGACTACAGAGGCTCCTACTTCTACACCACCGCCGAGCACGGACAGAAGCTGTGGATCTTCCGTTATGTCTTGACGCCGCAGTACGCTTCTCCATTGCTGCGCAGCTCGCTGCCGAACCCCCAGCTTCTGGCCCCCGTGCTCTTTGTGCTCGGGTTTCTGCTTCAGGCTGGCCTGCTCGCAGCCCGGTTCGGCCGAAAGCTCTCGGAGCGGATGGCCGGGCTGCAGGAAGCGACCGAGAACATCCGGCGCGAGAATCTGGAGTTCACCGTCCAGCCCAGCGGCATCCAGGAGATTGATGAGGTGCTGGGCTCCCTGGACCGGATGAAGGATGCCCTGCAGACTTCACTGGAGAAGCAGTGGGAGCTGGAGCGCTCCCGCAGGGAGCAGATCTCTGCGCTGGCCCATGACATCAAGACGCCGCTGACCATTATCCGGGGCAATGCCGAGCTGCTGCAGGAGATTGTAGAGACTGAGCCGCAGCGTGAATACAGCGGCTATATCCGCCGCAGCGCCGCAGACATCGAAGCCTTCGTGCAGGAGGTCATAGACTTGTCCAGCCTGCAGGCCGGCTCATCCCGCCAGCAGACTCGGGTCCCGGCTGCCGAGCTTATAGCCGAGCTGGAGCTGCAGATGATGGCCCTCGCAGCAGGCAGGGACCTGCAGACCTCTGTCCGGCAGGAGAAGCTGCCGGAATTCCTGTTCATTCACAAGGAGCTGCTGCTGCGGGGCATCATGAACCTGATCGCCAATGCGGCCGAACACACGCCGACCGGGGGAAGCATTGCCCTGCTCGTCCAGGGCGAAGCCGGGGCGGTTCAGTTCACGGTTACCGATACCGGCAGCGGCTTCTCAGCGGCCGACCTGCGGGAGGCCACTAACCAGTTCTACCGGGGTGATCCGAGCCGCAGCTCCGGGAATCATCACGGGATGGGGTTATATATTGCGAGGTCTGTAGCTGAGCAACACGGAGGCAGTCTGCGCCTTAGCAATGTCTCCCCATCCGGGGGCGGGAAGGTCACGATGCGCATTGCCGCGCCTGAGTAGCGGCACATCCAGTTCGTGGCTGAATTCCATTGTTCTTAATATTGCTCTTCCTGCGTTCATGGATGATTTCCTCCGATTTAATAGATTCAGACTTCTCCCCAGTTCCGCTGATACAAGCGGCGGGAGGGTGTGTGTTCCGTATGCTCTGTGTACAGGTTAGTTGCGGTTACAAGCGCAGCCACCTTGTCCAGGAAGAACGCCTTCAGCAGCTCCTGGCCGAGAATCACCTCGTAGACCTGCTGCAATTCCGCCAGGGTGAAGCGCGCAGGCATTAAGTGCAGTGCGATTCCTGTTCTTTCCGTCTCCTGACGCAGCTGTTCAATGGCATAGGCAATGATCTTAGCGTGATCAAAAGCAAGTCCGTCATTGGACAAGACGGCATACTGCACCGATCTGGCCGCCGGTGCCGCCGTCACCGTCTGTTCTACCACCGCAGTCAGCGCCTGGTTTGCGGCCTCCAGCCGCAGCTCATAGGTACGGGTGCGGATGCAGCCTTGCTCCAGCAGCTCTTTATGCTCCTGCCGGAGCTGGTAGCTTACCTTGAACCAGGCCGCAGCCTCGGCATCATCCCCTGCCTCTAATTGGCTGCGGCGGCTGTCGACCAGCGCCATATAACTGCTGCTGATCACCCAAGTTCGGGGGTCGCGCCCGGGATCGCTGAAGGTGCGAAGCTGCTCCAGATAGACGCCGCTAACCCCAGTCTCCTCATACAACTCCCGCGCAGCCGCCTGCTCCCCGCTCTCATGCGGCTCGATGAAGCCGCCCGGCAGCGCCCACTTGCCCAGGCAAGGATGCCCGCCTCTGCGGATGAGCAGCAAGCGCAGCTCCTTCGCCACAGCCACGGGTATATGGTCTGCCGCTGCATCCGTGGCGGTGAAGATCACCATATCCGTAGCCACTGAAGGCCGCACATAATCCCCAGGCCGGTACTGTTCCAGGAATTCCTGTTCCGTAAGTCCGTTACGATCTCTCAATTCCACACTCTCCGCCTCCTCTGCCCTCTGGTTCAATGCTCCAGCTCACCGAAATAATTCCCGTACGGCTTGAATTTTGCCAGTACACTGTCCACCTTGCTTATACGTTCCGTAAGCGTGCCCCTAAGGGTTATATAGGGAATCCGCCGCTCCTTCAGGTCTGCGATAATCTGCTTGTGGAACACCTGCCGCTTCTGATCCCCGCTGCGGTCCCACGTATCGTCATACGGAATATCATCGTCGCACAGGAAGAACAGGTCATAGCGCTGCGCGTTCTCCAGGGCCAGCCGGGTTAGCAGCTCAGGTGCCTTCCCATGGTAATCCAGCGCATACATATACGTGGTAATCGCATTCGTATCGACGAATAAATACCTATTGGCGTCAAGCAGTGCCTGCTCTTCCCGCTCCAGATGCCCCACCGCGATCTCGTCAAAAGCCTCCAGCCCAATCCGGCGGTCCACCTGATGCTCTGTCCAGTAATCCCGCCCGTATTCACTGGCGAAGGCCGTACCGTATCTCCGGGCAAGTGCTTCGGTGATCGTAGACTTGCCGGTAGACATCGCCCCTACAAATACGACCTTGGTAATTAGATCGCGGTAGACTAGCCCGCTGACATAACCCCGGTATTGGTACGGGTCCGAGCGGACCATCGTGGCCGATACCGGAACCTGCACCCTCGCCTCATCCACCCGACGGTCAATAGCACCCAGCGCCAGACTCATATGTTCTCCGTAGAATTCACTCGAATAAAAATGGGTCACCTGCTCGCCCTTCAGCAGCCCGAGAATATACTGCTCCTCCCGGATCTCATGCTCCCTGTCATCCGAGTATCCATCGGGGCCGTCCCAGGCCTCGATTACCCGGACGGCAGGATAGAGGCTGCGAATCCAGTTCGCCCGGATCTGCAGAGGTACCGGAGAGACCTTGGTCTCATAGATCACCACAATCAGTTCGTCAACCTCCCGCAGCGCCGTCTCGAACATGAACTGGTGCCCTTTATGCAGCGGGGCGAACTTCCCGAGTGTTAATCCAAGTGTCTTCACGATAGCGCCTCCTTAGCACCTTTGTTCCAATTGTAGTAGCCGTAGACCGCATTGATCAGATAGGCGCTCCACATGACAATCATCAGCAGCCCCTCCCCGCTGCCTTCCAGCGTCCGGATCACCCAGAGCAGCACGGTGAACATATTCAGCACAATATAGACCAGCCACTGCTCCTTGAAACGGCGCACCATCAGCATCGTTGCCACTACCGATAACACGGTAGTCAGGGCATCGATGTAAGGTGAATTCTGCGCAGGAATGAACGATAAGCCGAAGCCCAGCAGCAGCGCTCCCGCCACACAGACTGCACCGGTGAGCAGGATGCCCCTCGTTTCCATATGGCGCATGGACAGCCTGCCGCCGTGCATGTTTCTTTTCCACATATAGAAGCCTACAATATTCATCGGCACAAAAAATAGCAGATTCAGCATAACCTCGCCGAATAATCCGTTGATATAGGCCAAATAAGCATATCCGAACGTATTATACATCCCGAATCCATAGCTCGCCAGCTTCCCCTTCGCCGTCAGCACCACGCATAGTACCCCGGTGATGAAGACCGTGAACCCGAAGAGCGAATCCTTGGACATCACCGTAAAAGTAACAGCGATCAGCGTAAATATCACCAGCCAGGCGAGTTCAAACCCGCTCCAGTTGCCGGGTGCCTTCTTCATGCTCATCCCTCCGCCCAATCCGCTTCTCCCGGAAGCTGATTACTTATTAACTAATTGATAATTACATTTTGTTAATATCAAAATAACAGAAATTTGATTGGGATGCAAGCCCGAATCATTGCGGTACATGCCAAAAAAGGGCCATTCCCTAAGGAAGGCCCTAAAACCTGTTATTTTCATTAACACAGCAAATAATATCGCCTGCCGTTTTGACAGCCTATTTCAACTCTACTTTTTTAGAGCGATAATCTCAGCCTCAGGCAACCCGGAAGCCTTCGCTATAATAGCTGTATCTACTCCAAGCTTAAAAAGCTCCAGAACCATCTGATGTGACTTCCTTTTCTCACCGCGAGCTTCGCCCTCAGCAAGTGCTCCTTCAATCATGGAAGCTTCATCATGCAGAAACTTTTGTCTGTCTTCATACAATCGGCGGGCCTCGGCATCATGACTAAGAAATTCCAACGTGTCCATTACTTTTTTCAAGACAGGATCGTTCATCGTCAGCACCTCCCAATTGGATTTATCGACACCCTTCAAAAACACTTAAAGTAACTTGCTCAAGTGGATTTAAAAGCATGCTAATAATATAACGTAGGATCGAATTTCTCTGTGTTACCATATCAATAATTACGGTGAACCCTATAATAATAAACGGAAATTCTAAAAACAAAATTCATCTTGTTTTTCCATAATAATCAAATGTATACTATTGGAATAACATAATTTGTGAGGTGCTATGTGAGCGAGCTCTTTATTCCAATTGCTTATGAAGATGTAATTAACAATTTCCCCAGTAGTGAACTAGATCTTAAATTAATGGAGTTTGTAGAACCGAATGCAGATATGGAAATAGAAATTAATACATTATGCCTTGAAACAAGACACTCAGGTAAAATTGTTTTCATTCTAGGAAAACCAGGAACCGGAAAGTCAACATTTATTCATTCTCTAAAGTGGAGACCAAATATTTCTCTAAGAACTCTTGTTTCCATAGACGCTGCTACATTGAACAATAGTTTATCAGAATTACTTGATGAAGTGAAAAATATCTCAATAGAGGCAACAGAGAAAAAAGATAAAGGACCAACAGCAATAATAATAGATTATTTAGAAGATATGCAAGGATTTGACGATGGAAATATTAAGAGCTTTTTCCGAAACTTAAACGGAGTTTTAAGAAAAAGTCCGTTATTATTAATATGGCCAGTTACCGAAAAACAAGAAGTAGATGCGATGCTAAGTTATGCTGAAAGTGTTTCGGGTACATTATTTTTAAAAGGAAAAGAAGTTTTAGACTTTACGGGTCCTCATAGTGAAAAGTTTGTTGATATTGCTAAAAGAACATTATCTGTATTGAATGCAGGAAAGGAGTTAGATGATTTTAATCTCATTCATGAAGATCTTGTTGATACTTTTGAGGAAGTTTTAAAGCTTCCTCGAATTGATATCAACTTGAGGGAGTACTATAAGTTGTTAAAGGCGCATTGGCAACAGAAATCTGGATACTTAAATAACATAAATGCAAAGATACCAAAACCTACAGAAGTATGGTTCTTGTTTGCTTATAAAAATGCTGAGGATATTGTAGCCCAGTTTTCGAGAAAAACAACAAGAATTGAGGATGCTTGGAGTGTTATTACTGACCGGTTCTCGGAATATATAAGTAACAATAATCAGAGGAAGGTTGCATGGGATGCCCGGCGGCTACAGTTGGCGTTTTATGGTGCATTAAAAACTAGAGTAATGTACATGCCAACCAATACTTTAATATCTATTCTAGCATCATATTCAAGCAGTACTGAATTAAATAAAATGCTCGGAACAATGGATATCCCTGTTTCTTGGAGAAAGAAATCGACGACAAAATCATCGTTAAAAAGATCCCCAATGTTTCGCCAAATTTTAGGTGAAGTCTATCCATCGGGTAAGCGAAAGGGTGGGCCTACAGGAGCGGCTTTAGAAAAGGCAGAACCCATATTCGGGAAAACTGTGAATTGGATTAGCACAGTTGGAAGTGATAAGGCATTAAACCATAGCATAAGTTTAGCCTTAGAGGATGCCGGAATAAGAAATGTTGCTTCTGAGAAACCTCATCCCTGGATTCCAAACATAATTCCTGACATTTTTATCGATCTTCCTGATAAACAAATATGTATTGAGTTCCATTATACTAATAAAAATGAACCCTATGTTCTAGCTGACTATGTTTTAAGAAAGCTTGATATATATGTTGCACAATTGACAAGTTTAATAAGTTTGAAACTCTAAGTGAATGGAATCCATTGCGGATCTTACGAGCTTTTAACTCGATCTCAAACAAATCTGTTCTCACCTCAATAGAACTGTATGTATCCAGAGAGCTTGCCAGTTAACCCTATGAGACCCCCTTATCAAAGGCGGTCTCATTTGTCGTTCTTCTACTATCCTTCCATTTGTTGTTGCCTAAACCTCTTTATGCAAATATGATAGATTTATATACTCCAAGATCTTACATATTCTCCACCCTATTAGCGAACATATAAGGAGGAACGGCAGCAATGTTCAAGAAAAGGATCATGAAACGAAGCTTCATCTTATTTGCCATTCTGGTGTTGGTATTCTCTTCTCTTCAGCTCAGGCCCGCTCTAGCTCAGGAAGACACGGGCGGCAGGCAGGAAATAACGTACACTGGAGAGGGGTACGAGGTAATCTACACGATTTCCTCCAAGTGGGAAGGCGCCTTTAACGCAGATGTCACAATCAGGAATACGGGGTACCGGACGCTGGAGAACTGGAGTATTGGTTTTACATCCCCTTATGAGATTACGAATATCTGGAACGGACAGGTACAGGCCTACGAGAACGGGATGTATACCATCAAGAATGCGGGCAGCAACCAGGACATTCCGGTAGGCGGCAGTGTGAATTTTGGCTTCACGGCTTCATTTGAAGGAGAAGTGCTGCTGCCCGCAGCATTTGCGATACTGGGCGCGCAGCAGATCGTACCGGCCGGGCAATACGAAGCAAGCTTCAAGGTGACAAGTGATTGGAGCAGCGCTTTTAACGGCGAAATTGCCATTAAAAATATATCGCACTCCGCCATTGAGGATTGGACGCTGGAATTCGATTATGACGGGAAGCTGGACCGCTTCTGGACGGCTGACATCACCAGCCATACCGGAAATCATTACGTTATACATAATGCGGGCTACAATGCCAACATTCAGCCGGGTGAGACTCTTATCCTGGGCTTCTCCGGGAGTCCGGGGAATGTGGTAAGCGGGCCTGCAGGCTATCAGTTGACGCAGATCTCTTCAAGGCAGGAAGCTCCTGAACCGGAGGGGGTATCCGTACAGCTCGATACGTACAGCCTCCAGCTTCAGAACAGCCCGGATGGAGACTACTACTTCCTGACCTCGAAGATGGATAAGCTGACCGGAACGCTGAGCGGGACAGCAAGCGTTACGGCCCTCACTTATCAGATTGAAGACCGAAATAAAGCAGTCCTCCAGCAAGGGACGATCCCTGTAAGTGCGGCGTGGTCTGCGGAAGGAATCGGGCTTGGCATCGGATACAATCTGCTGAAGCTGCGCGCACAAGTTCAAGACGGGACTGAAGTGACCAAAGAATATATGATCGTGAACTTCGACGAGGGCAATCTGGATAACCTCGGGATCGACCGGGAGAAGGACAGCGATAAGGACGGCATCAGCGATTACTATGAGGAGCATTATGGGCTCTCCGCTACCAGCAAGGATACCGATGGTGACGGATTAAGCGACCGGGATGAGCTGCTCGTGTTGAAGCTGAATCCGCTTGAACCGGACAGTGATAAGAATGGGACCGCTGACGGTGATGAAGACTACGATAAGGATGGATTAACCAATCTGGAGGAGCTGCTGCTGGGCACCAGCCTCATCAGCGAGGACAGTGACGGCGACGGTCTTACGGACGGCGAAGAGGTTCATACGCACAAGACCGATCCCCTGAAGGCCGACACCGATGGCGACGGGCTCTCTGACGCCTGGGAACTCAAGATCGGTAGCGACCCGCTTGTGCCTGAGGCGAAGTTCGCAAGAACGGTGAAGGCAGAGGATGCCGGGGGCAAGGCCGTTCCAAGTGTGTTCGTTGAAGGGATCACTGCGGAGCAGGTAGACAGTTTGTCTGTCCAGCCGGTCCAAGACGGCATTCTTAATGATACAACCATTCCCGGATACATTGATCAAGGCTATAATTTCTCCATCGAGGGAAGCTTTGAGAAGGCAACGATCTCCTTTGAGTTCGATCAGAGCCTATGGAATCAGGCAGACTTTGCGCCGCGGATCTACTATTACAATGAAGAATCACAGCTGTTCGAGGAGCTGCCGGATCAGCAGGTGGACGGGAATGTGGTCTCGGCCGGGACGGCTCATTTCTCCAGATACATTCTCCTGAATAAGACGGTCTACGACCAGGTCTGGCAGTATAAGTTCCTGTATGATGAGGGGCAGGAGCATTATGCCGGGATGGATATCGCCTTCGTCATCGATTCCTCGGGCAGTATGTCAGATAATGACCGGAACAATGTGAGAATCAGCGTCACCCGGCAGTTTGTTGATCTGCTGACGGACAGTGACCGCGGGGCTGTGGTTGATTTTGACGACTATGCTACGGTATTATCCGGCTTCACTTCAGACAAGGCCGTGCTGAGTCAGGCTGCGGGACGGATTGATGCGTATGGCGGAACGACTCTGAGCAGCGGGATTGCCAGTGCGCTTAGTCTGTTCGCCGCCGGCGGCAGAGCGGATGTCCTGAAGTACATTATCATGCTCACGGACGGGGAAGGCTCTTATGACACCGCTCTGACTAAGCGGGCTGCGGATCAGGGCATCGTCATTTATACAGTGGGCCTGGGGAGCAGTATTTCGACCAGTGTGCTGACCAGCATGGCCCAGGGCACCGGCGGCAGCTATTATCATGCGAGCAATGCCAGCCAGTTGTATGGAATTTTCGATACGATTGCGGAGACTTCTGACCTGTACAAGGACACCGACAAGGATGGCATCAGTGATTATCATGAGAAGGAGATGCAGGCCGGAAGACTGCGTGTTGGTACTGGCGGTGCGGCTATCCGATTGAATTATCTGGATGCTGACAGCGATAACGACGGTCTTAAGGACGGGCAAGAGATCCGCATTGTCAAATCCGGCGACAAGGTCTACGCTTATTTGTACTCCAATCCCAACCTGGCCGATACGGACGGCGACGGCTTGAACGATGCGGTGGACAGCAGAAGACTGATTCCAGATGTGGAGCAGGCCTTAATCCTTCAATCGAATCACAGGGAAGGGATTCTGAAGACCGCTGCGCAGGGAACGTCCCCTGTCTCTGACGACCTGACATTCAATGACTACACGTATAGTGAATTAATCAAGCTGGGCCCGGTATTCTCGGTGGCCAGGATTACGCCCGAGTCCATGATCTGGGGCGAGATGGCCGTTCTGTTCGCTGTCGGTAAGATAGGTGCAACAGATGATATGAAGTTCGTTCTTGGCGATCTGATCTCAACCTTCAAATACAGCAAAACCATAACCGAGGGAACATCGGTAGCCCTTGGCGATACCTTCGATACCAGCAAATACATCAAGTATCATAACAGCCAGCTGGGCAACGCCGTTATTACTGACTCCAGCACCCAGAACTATGTAGAGCTCATCAAGAATTATGTTGTGCAGGAGCTGCGCAGTAATAACGGTGATCTGTCCAGGCTGAAATTTGACCCGAACAGCAGCCGGAATCTTGTGAATAATTATGTGAATCAATTTCCGACGAGCCCGTATCCGGTATTTACGGAGAAGAGCAATCTGGCGTTATCGCTCGCCATTCATGCCTTCCATGGTCAAAATATTACCATTAAGGACTTCAAGAACATCGGGGGGCAATTCAGCGGGAAGCTGGTATTCCATTTCTACGATCATTTCGGCCTGGATGCCGATGATGAGATCAATAATCCGGGATTTGTGGACTGGTTCACCCTGCAGCACTACGAACGGTTCAATGGCAAATATGTGCCGTTCATTACAACAATTGATTGCGAGCTGGAGTTCAGCGGCTCCGTAAAAACATTCTAAATAAGTAGGCAGGTGAAATGATTGAGCCGCAGGACACGAATCTTCATTGGCATGACCCTCATACTGTTGCTTGCAGCAGCAGGCTTCATCATCCGTTATGATCCCTCCGGGGCGAAATACGGACTATTCCATGAGCATAGCGGGCAGTTTGAGGCCGTGAAGTCGGAGACCCTGCTGCTGATGGACAGCCTGGATGAACGAAGTGATATCGGGAATACCTTCATCTACTCCAATAATGGTAATACCACCTCTCCGTTTCATGACAGTGTGAATACAGAAATGCAAGACAAGATCGGACAGATCGCTGCATGGTCCGGAGACAGCCTGGACTTCGTGCGCTACAGCAGGCAGGACGGGAAGCCGCTCCTCCGGTTCGTATTCGACTGGGAACGGGAGCATGGCCCCACCTATCATATCGTGTATTGCGCAAGTCAGAGCATGGTGGAGCAGGCCTATGCCGCAGAGCCGGTTAAGTATAAGCTGACTCCGCTGGCCGACGGCTGGTACGGAATCGAGATAGAATAGGTACCGTCCTAACAGGTGAAGGATGCTGGTGCTTTTCTCGTCGTCCGCTTGTAAGGAGCAGGATTGTTGCACTTTTTGCAGGATTCCTTTCAAAAAGATACTGGCTGGAGTACAATGTTGCATTATTTGCACAAATTTCGAAATTTAGAGCGAGTTAGCGCTGGATTTGTTGCATTTCGTGCAGGATTTCAGGCATATACCGCTTCTATGAGGTAGCATTGTTGCACTTTCTGCAGGATTTCTCTATAACTGTTACTTGCTGTGGAGCATGGGGTCCTTCTCTCAGCGCAGCAGTACCCATCGATATTCGGTTTTCGCATACATTAAAGAAGGGGTGTCCCACACCATGCAAATGGCTGAGACACCCCTTTCTTTTTTGAACAAACCGGTTGCCCGCTCTGCTCACACCACATATTCGGCCATAATCTGCTCAATGTGGAATGGAGTCACTCCCTGATCCACCGAGAATACGGTATCGGCCTGCTGCGGTGACGCGGCCAGTTCGCCGCGGGCCTTGGCGTGAAGCGTGAACAGTTCATACAGATCGGGCTTTCGGAGCGAGGTCATCGCCTTGCCGATGATTACCATCCCCTTCTGGTTCCCCTCCACGTTATTCACATGGAACGGATTTCTGGTCAGGGACAGGTCTGTCCAGATCACGGTCCGCTCCACCAGATCGAGTATCACAGGAATGGCGATTTGGGTATCCGCCGTGACATCAATCTTGTTCGACACTGTGGCTGACTCATAGATTTCACCAGACCCTGGCTTCTTCCGCATCATCCATCCCGTGAAGCACTCCGGCAGATTGCAGTACGGCTGTCCAGTGAAAGAATGGAGGGTAGCCACCACATACCTTCCGCCATACTCAACAATAGAAGGAATATGCAGATCAATGAACTCACTGGCCCCGTAGGGCGCCGTTACAATATCCCCGCTATGGGCTGCATGATATTGTGCCGAGCGCAGATTGGTATAAGAGATATGCTCTACGTACTTCCAGTTCTGATCATACATCACGGCGGACAGGTCAATATCTACGCGGCCTGTGGATGTACCGTCCACCTTCCCTTCCTTCCACCAGCAGAAGAAGCGGATCGTGTTCCCTTCGGCCATCGGAATCCGGCTTCCCCGTACCAGAGTATGCAGCGCTTTACTGGCCGATCTCTGGGAGAACGGCACAAGATAGTTCTTCAGGCGCTCATCCACATATACCTTTCCCAAGGAAGGCCGGACAGCAAACCGTGCCACCAGTGTCTGCTCGCAGAGATCCACAATATCCCGCCAGGCTTCTTCACTGATCTCTGGCAGGGTGTTAGGGATGGCCCAGGCTTTGGCGACATTTCCCTTGGGGAAAAACACCCTCAGCTCCGGCAGCTCTCGCTGGCGCTCAAAGTAGTTCTTCACCTGTAGCAGCACCGGGGTCGATACCTGATCGGCCACTTCGCCAAAGGCCATCACGACATACTCAGGCTCCCGGGTCATCCGCAGCAGCTTCGCCAATCTTCGTGCGAATTCACCCGGACGCTTCGCCAGCAGATCCAGCGCCGTCCACATCTGGTGATACTGAAGGGCCAGCTCCACACTTCCGTTAAAGGTCGTGAAGGCTTTTTTGTTGCGCAGGATATCAAAAGCTTCCTCACAGCGCTTATACCGCTGCTTGTATTCAGATGGATGCAGGATCTCGCCGAGACGAATCCAGCGCTCCCTGTACCTAAGCATATCCTCCGTGATCGGCTGACACCGCTCCAAGAGCCCCAGCAGCAGCCGGCGTTCACTACGCTTGAACTTGCGGAAACGGGTGGGCAAGGCCAGACTAACATCGCCCCCCGACCAGGCCACCGCCAGCCGCAGCACATCGGTTGCCGTCTTGAAGTAAGGGCTTATTCTCGCCACATCCGCCTTACCATGCTTAAGCAGCGACGCCGCCACATAACCGGCATTCTCCTTGAACGGGATCTCCTGCGGCAGGAGTTCATCCAGCTCTTCGTTGGCTGTATTCGCAATCACAGCATCGATATCCTTCTGATCCTCTGCCGAGATCGAGCCTCTGGCCTCCATCAGCTGGCGGATTAGGGTCCGGAACTCCGTGATGCTGCCCAGGTCAATGACCTTCAGCGTGACTTTCTCCTGAAGCGGTTCTCTCTGCACAGGCTCAGCACCCGGCACTTCCCAAGTGTAGTAATGGAACATCGCATTGAAATACAGCTCCGCTTCGTCCTCCTGCATGACCTGCTCCGGGAACCCCGGATACATCGGTGCATAATGCACATGCGCGCCAACCATCCGTCTTATATCTGCAATCAGCGGATAGTACAGCTGCTCGAAGGCCTCGCGGGGCAGCCTCTGGACCGCCCGGAACAAGGCAGGCGACAGGGTATACCCGAGCCCCTGCAGATTGCGGAGAGCTGCGGCCAAGTACCCCTTCGGGAGCTGTTTCGTGTCAGCAGCGTCAGGTGTGTGTTTCAGCATCATTTTGCCTGCTCTACGCAGGTAAATTCGGTTTATTTTCATAGTAAAAGTGTCCAGGATAGCCGTATCCCTACTCGGTTTCAGTCCATGGGTAGAAGGAAGGAATACAATAGCCTGGACGCCTCCTCTCTGGATAAGCATCCTTCAGGAGAGCTGCGGCTCTAATTCATCCAATTGAGTAGAAGGAAGAACCGCAATAGCCTGAATATCTCCCGGCGCACTTGCCGCCGTTTGATGAATCCATCATCGCATACGCTTCTGCAGGCCAACAGGGCGGAAGTATTACGACAGAGGGAAATTTTAACTTATTTTGCCGCCCCGCACCTTATCGCACCCTGTATTTTAGTTTTTGTTGAGGATATGTTATCATTCTTACGTAAGTTAAATTTTAAATGTCTAGGAGGGATACCTGATGAAAAAGAGATCTATTCAATATTTGTCTGCTGGAATCGGGTATTCGACTGCTGTTTTTTTCTAGAATTCATGTGGACGGGATAGGTCTGTCCAATATGAAGTAATACTATGAAAAAACAACCCATTTAAAAAGGAGACTTATAAGCAATGAGCCTAAATAACCATGTCATTCAAAGATATAATCCGGAAAATATAGCAAAACCGGTTGGAAGCTACAGCCATGTCACTAAGATCAGCAGAGACGCTGAAATGTATGTCTTTTCCGGTCAAATCGGGATCGATCAGAACAATAATATCCCTGCCGATTTCAACCAGCAAGTAACCCATACGATGAGCAATATTGTTGACATTCTGTCCTCTCAAGGACTAACTCCCGATCATGTCATCAAAATCAACATCTGGGCCACGGAGGAAATCGATTGGGATCATTTCTATTCCATCTGGAATAAGGTGTTCGGCCCCACGCCGCCCTCCATGACGGTTGCTTATATCCAGGGATTAGGTCTGCCTGAGTTGAAGATTGAATTGGATGTGTGGGCCGCTGGTTAGAGCGTAGAGTAAATTAATACACCCAAAACAAGCCCTAGAAGTATTCTAGAGGCTTGTTTTGGGTTTTATTTTTTACACATGAATTATGATAAGGTTCAGCATATCATTACAAAAGCAAAACTCATTTGTTATAAGAGAACAATTCCATTCATCCACTCCTTATCCAATTGTCCCTATTCAATCCTTACTTGTCCTAATTCTTTCCGTGAAAACCTGTGCATCCTTGGTTATCATATGTATCTATTGTCCTTATTCTGTCCTTATTTGTCCCTATTCCCGATCCAATACATACCTAGCGCCCATTCCATGACCTATAACTTTAACTCCATCTGTCGCAAGGTCTTTTATAACTCGCTGAACCTGTTTACTGGTTAGACCTGTCATCTGTCTAATCTCTCTGTTCGTTAGCTCTCGCTCCCGCAAGATTGATAGTAACCGAATCTTAATAGCTTCTTTATCCAAGCTCTGTTGTCGCTCATACGTCATGTTACCTTTCAGATGCTCATATGCCGTTCTGGTTAGAGTGTAGTAGCGTCCTCTCCCACGACCGACAGATTCAATTAGATTCATGTTGTGTGCAAGTCTACTAAGCAATTCCCTTGCTTGCTCCAGACTTCTTTGTGTGACTAGAGCAGCATTATGCGTATCAATATCTTCATGCCGCATCAAATACTGAATAATCAGAAGATGGTCGACATCAACAAGCTGATTACTTTCCGTCATTTTATTAATCAAGTTCATAAAACCAGTATTTAAAGGGGAAGCTGTGAATGTTAGTTCGATATGGTTTCCCACTTCCCTGTATATCGGTGGCTCCTTACCCTCAACTAATAGAGAGCGGTAAATCCGGGAGACACCCAGATTAGAACGGTTAACGAGTTTTAAGCGATCCAACAAGTCCATCAGATGATTATTTCTAGCTACTGGAGGATGATGGAGAATATTTAGAGGGGTTATTCCACCTATGAACTTGCCAGGATTAGTTATGATTAGCTTATCTCGATAATGTTTAAGCATCACTGCACCTATCATTCTAAAATCGCGATGACCGAACGCATTTAGCAACGCTTCACGTAGTGCAATTCGAGGGTAAGTGCTGAACTCCGGATGCACTAATCCAGATTCGATTGTCACCATTGGATTGTCCACAGCTATAAAACGTTCTAATTCGTGTAATGCAATAGGTATTGCTTGCGTTCCATCGTCACGATGGGAGTAGTCAGTATCACTCATCATCTTGCGGTAGGACCAACGATATTCAGGTACTAGACGAGCAATTGCATCAGGCCTTCCAACAAGGAGAATTGCGCCTTTTGTAAGGTGATTTCCTTTCAATGCTCCGATTGAGCTAAGTAAATCCTCATCATTTAAATCTTTTAGTCCATCAGGCGCTCTCTCAGCAGACATCATTTCTCGTATCCGTTCGACTGCAGATGGAGATATGTTATCCTTCCAGTCTTCGTAAACAATCTCTGCAGTTAAATCCACTTGACCTGTTGTCTCAACCAGTTGTCTTCTTAAAGTACCTGTGAATGGAATACAATCTTTTCCTTGTCTAATTGTTGCAGCGCCGTCTGTTAAGGTGTATGGGGGTATACCGGGATACACATGCATCAGAAGAATTCTCCCTGTACCTTCAAAGATTCGGATCTCTTCAAATACAGGCGTTATATGGGGTTCGCTTCTTTCGTATACACACTTCTGTAAAGTAAGCACATCCACCTCATACGGCACACCAATTAGGGCTTTACTCTTTCCTCTAACGCGATCAGCCACACCGAAGACGACTGTACCTCCACCTCCATTAGCCATACAAACTGCCATTTTCACCATAAGAGAGAGGTTATCATTTAAGCTGCGATTGCCCCATTCCTTAAAATCCAAATCCTGCCCTTCAAGATCGTCAGCGACTACAATGTCCAACTGATCCAGCAAAGATATGATTTCGATCCTAGACTTCATTATCGCGCTCTCCCTTCTTTGTTAAAATGCAAATCTCGTACTGTATAGTTTTGTCATTACTATTTACGTTTAACCCAAGCTCATGCAACTCCGTCTTCTCTATCCACTCACCTTATATTGCTTTATTATCCCATATGTCTTCCATTTCTGTCCTGAATAATTTCACTTTTTACTTAATTGCAGTATGCACTTTTCTATACTGTAGAAAACAAGCCGCTATCCTTCCTCTGGATACGGCCTGTTCCTTATCTGCCTACATAGGCAGCTCTCTTAAAGAGACCTGTCTAGTCTCCTCTTGTCATCCTTACGCTGTTCATTCCAACTTCATATCACTCCCCCTCCGCCTTCTTCGGCGCAGGCCGCTCATAAATCACAGCATAAGTCTCATTGCCCAGCAGAATACGTTTGCCCTGGAACTCGTCATAGATGTTCAACCGCACCGTGCCGCCGTTAAGGGCCTTGTATGCTTTGTTGTTCAGCGGGAAGGACAAGCTGCCCGTGGCTCCCGCACCAGCCGGTCCGTCTCCCAGAGGCAGAAGCTGCTCCGACGGCTGACCGAACGGATCGATCAGCTCGGCTACGAGCTTATGCTCATTCGCCTCAGCAACATACTGCTCACTGCGGGTTAACCGGTAGTTCATCTGTACCTCTATGGACTCCCGGTCTTCAGGCATAGTAGCGGTCACCTGGTTCACGGACAGGGAGTACGGGAACAGGTCCAGCTTCTGAAGGGACGGCTGCGGAGCAGGATTGGCCGGACTCAGCCCCAGGCCCACGGTCTGGATGTAAGCGGCCGGCACTGCGCCGGGTGTGGTCAGCTTGCCTTCGGCGATGCCTTCCCCGAGGAAAAGGGTTAGATCCGACGCATTGATCTCCGGAGGAAGCTTACTCCAGACGGTTACGAGACTCTTCTCTTTGGGGTTCAGGGCTGCGGCGGACTGCGAGATTACCGCCTCGAAATACTGCCGATCCGGGGTCCGGTAGTAGCCCACCAGCTGCGCCGGCTGGGTCTTACGTAGTTCCTCGTTGGTCATCACCAGCTCGGTATAGATCAGCTTGGAATCGGTGCCCGGATAGATCCGGCTCTGCCGCTCCAGAATCTCTGCCTTCTTCCCGGCCAGCTCCAGGCGGAAGGGTTGACCGGCCGCTACGGTTCTTAAGGTATTCTCCACCTGGCTGGTGAACAGCGTAAGGAAATTCGCCTGGGTCTCTTCCGAAGGATACTGGAGGATCACCTTCAGCTTCGTCAGCTGATAAGAATAGGGAAGGTTCCCCGTGATATACAGAACCGCTGTCTCCTGCGGGGCCAATTGGCTCTTGGAGCCTTCGATCACCATCTGCGCACTGCCGCTGATATCGAGATCCCCCGCCTTCAGAAGCGCTGTTAGCGCCGGAAGCTGCACATTCGTGGACCCTGAGTTGCGGAGGCTGATCTTGGTCACGACCTGATCGCGGTCCGACCACGGCAGGCGTTCCACCGATTCCAGCTTCACCACGAAGGTACCCAGACTGTTCTGCACGGGGTACTCAGTCGCCAGCAGATGATTCGGCTGTAAGGAGTAGGGAATCTGATAGTAAGCCGCCGGGAAGGCGATCCGGCCCTCTTCTGCCGGCTCGTTCATCTGTAGCTGGAGCACTCCCTGATTAAGCTTCAGGGGCAGCTCTGCGCTGAGCTCGACCACCCGCTCTTCCAGCGGCTTCAGACTGAGACCGGCCAGTGCCTTATTGCTGACCGGATAGCTGTACCCTTCGGCAGTCGTCAGGCTGAAGGGATAGGCCGGAATCGTCACCGCTTGGTTGCCTGTGTTGCGCACCCGGAATTTCAAGCTCCATTTTGCCAGGTTATCCTCCGAATATACCGCTGCGCTTGCGAGCTGTGTCTCAATTGTATGGTTAGCAACCTTAAGCTTCGCAACGGCATTAGCGGGTACGGTGAAGTTGGGCGACTGTGCAGCAGGCAGCTTATACTCAGCCACCGGCAGGTTCAGCTGCAGCTCGCTGTCTTCCTGGACGAATTGCAGGGACATATTATCCGTCTTCGTATAGGAGGGGATGTCCGCCAGATACTGCACGGTCCGTTGCTCCTTGGGCTGAATCTGGTAATCGGCAGGAGCGGCATTCAGTTCAAATCTGGAGCCTCCCGAGGATATCAGATATCCCTTCAGGCCCGTGTCCTTAAGCACCTTGGTGCCCGAATTGGCGAAGCTGATGCCTACCCTGGCATACACTTTTCCGTTAGCCTTAACGATCTGCAGGCTCTCGGCCTTACTGATCACCGGCATACCCGCCAGGACCAGCTTCTTGCTCTGCCCTCTGGCGGTGGCTACCGAATAGGAACCCGGAATCGTGAACATCCCCAGCTTCTTCTGGTAATTCGTCTGGCTGAAGTCCCAGCCGTACAGGGCGATGCGGACTCCGGTTATTTTGGCAGCCTTCCCCGCATTGACATAATACGTGACCGACTGGCTGCTATTAGCCGGAATAGACTTGATCGCAGCACTGCCCGTCACCGGCTTGCCTTGAATAACTGCGCCGCTTGAGGTAGTAACCTTGGAGAAATAATCAATCAGGCTCACGTTGCTGTTACTCCCGTTGACGTAATTCAGGGTGTACGTAATCATATTCCCGCTCTCCTGGGGCTGAAGGGCAGCGTCCAGCAGCTTCACGCTCACCCCGCTCTTCAATGAGACCGCCCCCAGTCCCTCCAGCGTGGACACGGCGGCTGTAGCCGCCTTTCCCGCTGAAGACCCGGCCGCCGCATAGGCTCCGAAGGCGATGGACTGGCTGAGAACCGCCAGGCTTAGCATGGCGACAGCATATTTTCTAGTGGAATAATTCATAATTCTCTCCTCCCTTAACTTCGCTTAAGCTTGCGGCAGCCGGACCTCGAACCTCGTCCGCAGCTCATTGCTCTCTACAGACAGGCTCCCGTCATGCTGCTCTACAATATTGCGTGCAATGAACAGTCCCAGGCCGGTCCCGCCCTCCTGATGTGTCCGTGCCCGGTCCCCCGAGTAATACATCTCGAAGATATGCGGCTGCTCCTCCGGCGGAATGGGATTTCCGTAATTGATGACCTCAACCGCTACTGAACCTGAATCAGGGCGGCTGTTAATATCCACATAACCGCCTTCCTGCCCGTAACGGGCGGCGTTAGTCAGCAGATTGCCTAATACGCGTACCAGCAGCTCCCCGTCCCCGTAGATTATTAGGCCAGGAGTCACATTCAGCCGGGAGGTCAGGCCATTGCGCTCGAATACCGGGTACATCTCCTCGTTCAATTGCCGCAGCAATTCGGTAATATCCAGATATGTCTTCACCACAGACAGTGTGTCATGGTTCATCCTGGTGATCTCGAACAGCCCGTCAATCAGCTTCTCCAGCCGCTGGGACTTGGTGAAGGCAATCGTCGCATAATGCCGGATCGTCTCCACTGGTAATTGCTCATCCCTCAGAATCAGATCCAAATATCCGAGAACGGACGTCAGCGGTGTACGCAGATCATGCGCCAGATTGACGACTAGCTGGTCCTTGCTGCTCTCGGCGAAATCACCTCTTTGTACCGCCTCCTGCAGCTTGGCCCCGGCCACATTCAGATCCTCTGCGATTGCGCTGAACTCATCCCTTGAGGCAATCCGCACCTGATTCTGGAAATCTCCGCCCGCCAGATGATGAATCCCCTTGGAAATCTCGTTAAGGTAGCGGATGTACGGCTTGGTGAACATGAAGAATAAGACCAGCATGATCGGAATGAACAGCATCAGAGACACATTGAAGTCTCCGATCCTGTAGATGAACCGGCGGATTTCCGCCTCCGGGTCCTCCCACTTCACCCCGGCGTAATAGAGCTGAAGCAGCTTGAAGATCCCGTAGGTGATCCCGGCGGAGAGCAGCATGCTTACGCCCAGTAACTGAACCAGTCTGGTTCTGAAGCCCCGGCGTCTCTTAGGCATTGAACGTGTACCCGACACCCCAGATGGTCTTGATGAACCGGTCCTTGTTCTGATCCTCTCCCAGCTTCCTGCGCAGGGTGCGGATATGTACCATCACTGTATTCCCGCTCTCATAGTACGCCTCGCCCCATACCTGCTGAAATATGCTCTCTGCACTGAACACCTGCTTCGAGTGGCTCGCCAGCAGATAGAGGATGTCGAATTCCTTCGGCGTAAGGTCAATCTCTTCTCCATACAGCGTAACGGTGTGCTGGTCAGGGGAGATGATCAGCCCGCCCAGCTCCAGAACCGAAGTCAGATGGGCACCCGGAGGCTGGCTGAACTGCAGGGAGCGCCGTAACTGGGAATTGACCCGGGCCAGCAGCTCCATCGGATTGAAGGGCTTGATCATATAATCGTCCGCGCCCATGACAAGGCCGGTAATCTTATCGAAGTCAGAAGTCTTGGCACTGAGGAAAATAATCGGCAGATTATGCTTCACCCGCACCTGGCGGGTGACCTCGTATCCGTCCAGCTTCGGCATCATAATATCCAGGATGGCCAGATCAATGGATTGGGACTGAATAGCCTGAACGGCCGCTTGGCCGTCGGATACCTGAAAGCAGTGATACCCTTCCTTCTCCAGGTGCAGGGCAATCAGGCCGGCAATCTCTTTCTCGTCCTCTGCGATCAGAATAGTAACTCGCTTCATACCGGGACCCTCCTAGGCCTGAATCTATTCGTTAAGGTACGTAGTCGCCTTGTTCTGAATCAGCTTGGCCACATCCTCTGCTGTCTTCTGTCCGCTGAAGAACGCGCCTGCTTCCTCGCCGATGATGCTCAGAATCTTCACATCCATCATAGCGAAGTTATCCGCTGTATCCATCATGTCTTGGAACACCTTGAATTGTCCCTCAGGAACACTTGCAAGCTTGCCGTCCGGGAGCTTATACGTCCCGCTCTTCACCTGCTGCTGAAGCTCACTGAACTGCTTGTCATTAAGCGATCGGAGCAGGGAGAAGCCTTCTCTGCTCTGCAGGGACTGAACTTCATCAGAGAGCAGGAACTCCATGAACGTCCAGGCTTGTTCGGCAACCGGCGATTTGGCCTGTATCGCAAACGTATAGCTCGGAATAATTCTCATGGCCCCGGAAGTTCCGCTATGCGGCTTATACAGCAGCTTCGGATTGGCAAAATTGGTATACGGAATGTTGATGAAATCCGCCGGGCCCTGTATAACGGCAGAATAGAACAATTGATTCTCGGTCTCCACCGGCTCGGTGGTCATCAATTTCTCTTGATACATCTCGTTAATCTCCCGCATCATAAATATGAAGGCAGGGGAATCAAACTTGGCCTTGCGTGCAGCTACGTCTACGAACTGGTTATAGCCGTCGACCACCATCTCCTGAAGCAGCATATCCGGCGGATTATTCGGAAGCGCGTAGCGGTGTGCGGCCCCCGCTTGTTGCTCCGACGCGATCAGCGATTTGGATACTTTTTTCCAATCCTGCCAAGTCCAGCTCTTATCAATGATTTCCGCTTGCTTAAGTACATCCCCGTCTCCAAAGAAAGCTCTCAGGCTGAACCCGGATGGAATGATATAGGTGCCCCCGTTCACCTTCAGCGCATCCAGCACATTCATTTGCAGGTCCTCCTGCTTCAGCGTCTTCGACTGCTTGAGGTAATCATTCATATCAAGGAATAGCTTCTTGCTCACGTAATCACTGGCGGGCAGACTGCCCGTTTCATAAATATCGGCTCCTTTGCCTGAGAGCAATGCCGTACCGGCGGTTTTCTGATACTTCTCATAATCCGGCCCCTCCATCTTCTCGCTGATCCCCTTATACGCCTGAATCTGCAAGTCGATATCCGGGTAAGCTTGTTCAAACTTCTGCTCAACCGCACGGTAGAACTCACTATCCTGCTGGACCGATAACGTAACAACCGTCTTCCCCCCGGTGCTTGGAGCCTCTGTATTGCTCCCTGAACTGCATGCTGACATCATCGTTGTAAAAGCAAGGCTCATCCCCAGAAAGCCCATTTTGTTAATCATTTTCATCTTTCGCTACCTCCAATAATTGTTCGTATAGTATGCCGTACTCCTACGGTTATTGCAGACGTACGCGGTTCCCGTCCTGCAAGGGCTCACTGCTCTCCAAAATAATCATCTCGTCCCCATACAGGTTATCCGTCTGAATCATGCTGTCCGGGCCGTTCGTGATACTGGAGCGGATCTGAACCTCGCGGGCGACAAACGTATTGCCTAATGCCCCCCTCTGCTCCTCGATGGTATAGACGAAGCTGCGCCCGCCCGTCTGATGGATGGCCTTAGTCGGTACCACCACACCCTCCTGAAGGGACGGCTTCTTCAGCTTAATCTGAACCTGCTCACCCCCCTGGAGCGAACCCTCATTCATTACAATGAAGACCGTCTTCTGCGCGATGTCCTCCGCCCCGCTGTTATCCTCACCGGCCGGACTTCCCGCACGCGCCTGAGCGCTCTTGATCTCTGCAATCTTTCCCGGCAATATCCGGGCCGATGGCCCCTCAGCAGAATGAACCTCCACCTCAAGCTTCTCCCCCAGGGTAATTCCAAGGCTGGATAATAGCCCAGCGTCCGCTGTGAAATCGAATTGGAACCCCTCGCGGCTGCTCGACAGCACCAGATCCGGCTCGCCCGATGACAGTATCCCCGGCAGGGCATTCAACTGGGTCACAATCCCGTCGAAGGGTGCCTTAAGCTGCTGCTCCGCCGTTAACCGCTCTCTCAATCCGGCAATTTTCCGCGCCTGGGTGACCTGATCGACCTTGCCCGCTTCAATCTCGCGCCGTGCCTTGCGAATCTGAAGCTCATCGCCTTCCGCATACGTCTGAATGAACTGATCCTGCAGCGTCTGCTGCGCGATCTTTTGCTTATCGAGCGCCGCGACTTCATCCTTCAGCTCCGCTTCGGCGACCTGGCTGTCATAGCGGATCAGCGTCTGCCCCTTCGTGACCCGTTCCCCCTCCTTCACAAGAACCTGCCTGACCTTCCAGCCGCTGGCATTCAGGAGCTTCGCTTCTCTCAAGGGCGTAAGCTTCCCGCTGCCCTCCAGCGTGAATTCCAGGCTCTTGGTCTGCGGCTTGACCGTGGTCACCTTGGGCAGGGTCAACGACTGCAGCGTATTGCTGAAGAAGGTGAAGAAGAGTAACACGCCCATGAGCAGAAGGAAGGCTGTTCTGATATTTTTTTTGCGCCTGCGGTCTGCGGGCACTCCTGTAGTCTCCATATTCCGTCTATCTCCTCCTGCCATTAAAATCCCTCACACACGAACATCAGCCCTTGATTCCAGACAATTGAATCCCTTCGATGAAATACGTCTCCGCATACAGAAACAGCAGGACCATCGGTGCCATATAGATCATGGAAGCGGCGAACGCCAGGCCCTTCTCGCTGCTGACATTCGATAAGTAGACAGACAAGGGCTGTCTGAGCGGGTCGTCGAGGAAAATAAGCGGCTGCTCCACCATATTCCAATAATCAACGAATAACAGAATCGTCAGAGCGGCCAGGCCCGGCTGGACCATCGGAACAATAATCGTATAGAAAATCCGCAAATGTCCGGCTCCGTCCATCTTGGCCGCTTCAATATAGGCATACGGGATATCCAGCATGAACTGCCTGAGCATGAACACACCGAAGGCGGCAAAAATACCGGGCAGGATAATGGCACCCGCGCTATTCAGCAGCCCCAGCCGGTCTGCCATGATGTAGTTGGGCACCAATGTGACCTGGAAGGGCATCAGCATCGTCAGGACATAGACCAGAAACAGCGCTTCCCGGCCCCGGAATCTCAGCTTGGAGAACGCATAGGCCGCGAGCGCGGCGATCAGCGTCTGTCCGGCAATAATCGGCACCACCAGGAAGACCGAATTCCAGAACATCGACAGGTACATCGGGCTGTCCAGCAGCACCTTGCCGTATTGCTCCAGGGAGACCTGGTCCGGCAGCCATTTCAGGTTGGCGAACGGATCGCTCCTGCCTGGAGTTACCTGATTCATCTGTCCGATGGGGCCGTAATTGATCCCGATTTCGCGGCTGCTCATGAACGAATTGATGAGGGTCACTCCGATGGGGAACAGCATCAGGAGGGCAATCGCCCCCATCAAGACGGTTAACGTCAGCTTTTGTATGACTTTACCAGCTGCCAAGACTCCTTCACCTCTATTCCATATACCGCCGGTAGCGGCGTTCCATAGCGAACAATCCCAGCACGATGATCAGAATGCCGCCGACCATTAAGGTCGATGCAGCCGTCATCTTCTGGAGGTCAAGCGACAGGAACATATTGTTCATATAGTGCTGCAGCATATAGATACTGTCATGCGGGTAAGCTCCGGCAATCAGATATGTCTCCCGGAAGACCTTGAAGGAATTAATGACCGACATAATGACGACAAAAAACATCGTAGAGGTTAAATAGACCAGCGTAATGCTACGGAACTGCCTTATCCGTCCGGCCCCCTCGATCTGGGCGGTCTCATAATAATCCTTCGGAATCTGCTGCAAGCCGGCCAGGAACAGGATCACGTTATACCCGATGTTTTTCCAGACATACATCAGCATGATGACATTCCGCGCAGCCTCCGTCTTCATCCAGTCCACCCGCGTCCGGCCGAAGCCGCTCAGCCAGGCATTAAGCACCCCGTTCCAGTCGAACAGGATCTGCCAGACCAAGATAATAGAGGCTACAGGCACGACCAGCGGGAGTACGTACGCAGTTCTCAGCCATTTCTGAAAATACAATTTCCTGTGCAGCAGCAGCGCTAGTCCCAGCGACAGCACAATCAGCAGCGGAACACTCACCACACTGAAGTAGAAGGTATTAGAGGCCGCCTTCCGGAAGGATTCGCCCGCAATGACCTCCCGGTAATTATCCAGTCCCACATAGTGGCCCCCTATCGTGCGGTCCATGAAGGAGTAGAACAAGCCCATGCCGAACGGAATCAGATAAAACAGGGCAAACCCCGCCGCACTGGGCGCCAGAAATAACCATGCAATTGTTGAATCTTTACGGGCCAAATTCTTCAAGTTGCTCCCTCCCTGTACTCAAGAATAGGCTCAACTGTTTAAGAACAAGTCGGGTAAAGATTAAAACTTTCTTAAATTCTCTGCGCAGCAGCACATTCGGACCGATCGCCCTCTCGCCGGCAGCAAAAAAGCCGCAAACGGATGCTTCATCCATTCGCAGCTAATTCGTGTAGCGCAAACTCACTACTTCACCGGCTGTACCTCCATGACCTTATCCTTGAAGCGGTACGTCACACTAACATTCTCGATAACCGCTGTGTCGTCGTAGGCCAGGGAGCCCTCGAACGCTAACGTGTCATTATCTTTCCACACAAGTTGACTCGGATAGCTGTAATTCTCATGATCCGTGCGGGACCAGGTGTCCAGCTTGCGCTGCGCGCCGTGTCTGATCCTCGCCGACTCTACCAGCTCCGGGCTGATTGTCCCCTTCTCCACATTCAGGATCTGCACGAATTCACTTTTGTTAGAGCCGGTGACCACTGCCAGGAGCTTCCGGTCCGGTGACGGGAGGATTTCCTTAATGTACATGGAAGGGGCCGCGAAGCTGAAATACGGTTCAAGCACATCATCTTGTATGCGCCACAGTACATTCTGGGTACCGTAATCCGAATAGTTGTTGAATAAGGCGAATACGATGCTCCCGTCGGCCATTTTGTGGAGATACGGACTCTGGTAGCTTTTCGACAGGATATCTGTGGCAAAAGCAGCCGACTCCGCGATCTTCGCGGAATCACTGGTCAAGAAGGGCTGCAGCTTCTGCAGCGCCAGCTCCCGGGCCTGCGGGTCATTGAAGCTCTCCACCAGCCGGTTCACCGCAATGTATACATATTCATCGTTGCCGCTGGCTAACGCCTTCAGGAATTTGTCCGCCTTATATTGAGCAGGAGGGGCCAGCTCCATATCCTCCGCTGTCAGATAACGGATGTAAGGCTCCGCCGCTTTATTCTTTGTGTACTCCGTGGCAAGCAGCGCGGTAGCCGTAGAACTGTAGACGGTCAGGCACGCGACCAGTGCGATCCATCTTTTGGAGAACCGGCCTCTCCTGCCCCTTCCTCTTACTCCGCTGTGTTCAGCCGCCGCAATCAGCTCCTCGTCAATCTGCCCGATCTCCTTATACAAGTCCTCCCGCTTCATAGGTGAACACCCTCCTGGTCTAAATGAATTCTAAGCTTGTTCCGGGTCCTGAACAGGCTGGACTTCACCTTACTGCTGCTCATATCGAACCTGCCAGCGAGGGATTCTATGGAATCCGCATACCAATACCGCCTGATGAATAAATTTCGTGTGCCCTCCTCCAGCCCGTACAGAAATTCGTTGATCAACCGCGCGGTTTCACCGGCAGCAATCTCCGTTTCCACCGTCTCTGCTGCGGGCAGGCAGTCCTCCAACTCCTCCAGAATCACCTCGAACTGGCGGCTCCGCTTCTTGGCTGTATTATAACCATACTTGTCGAGCGCGATATTGCGGGTGATCCGCCCCAGGAATACCGGCAGCCTTCTCGGCTGGTTAGGCGGTATAGCGTTCCATGCAGCGAGGTATGTATCGTTCTCACACTCTTCGGTATCGGAAGGGTTAGCAACAATGTTTCTGGCGATCGCCCGGCAGTACGCGCTGTATTTGTTCCGGGTTTCCGTGATGGCCTGCTGTGAGCGCTGCAAGTATAGCTGAATGATTCCCTGATCTTCCATCTGCTGTTTCTCCTTTGGTATCCTCTTATCTATATAGTAGAGAATTCCGGGTGCCGGTTGCACTTATACGCTAATCTTTTTTTACGCAAAAAATCCCGGAACATAAGCATATCACTGCTTACACACCGGGATAGAGATAGTAATCTATAGGTTAACCGAGGACCGGCGGGTCCTGCTCATCCGTGCTGTCATCCTCCATGTCTGCCGGTTTCAGGGTTACTCTAATGTCCACAATCAGGGTATCCGTCAGCTCCGTATCGGCCCAGGCTGAGCCGTCCCATATCTGCTTGCGGTAGATAACGGTTATCTTGTAATCACCTACAGCAGACGGAACATATGCAGCCTGATACACCTCACCCGTTACGGTGAAGACGCCTGCCATACCTTCCTCTGTGGAGCTCCAGGCCTCCGGATGATAACGTTCATCTCCGGGGTTGGCAGGTACCAGGCTCTGGTTATAGCCTTCGGCCGTCAGGGTAAGTGTTTCACCTGCAAAAGGGCTGCCCAGGCTAACGCTGAGCCGGTTGCCTTCAGGCGTAACCGTTTCATACACATCGAGGGTTACCGTCTTAAGCGCACTGGCCGTCACCTTTTGTATCCCTGTAACACGGGCATTATCGAACACCGTATTCTGGGAGGTTGTTCGGAAGCCAATCTTACCTGCAGTTAATTCCGTTTGCGGGTTCGTCCATTGGAGCTTCAACTGGCCGTCCACAAAGCCTAGAATTCTGTTCCCTTTGATGACCGCCTTCAGCGTATACCACTGGCCCGCAGCCGCATCGGCGAAGAGGGTACTGGACACGGGGGTCAGCGTTCCGTTTACCGCCTTGAACAGCTCCAGCTTCTTGTCGTTGACATTGATCCGGTACATGTAATAGTTGTTGGCGTCCTGCACCCGGAAGAGAATGCCGGCATTGGCATTCGCGATGGGAACCTTCATCTTGGCTTCAAAAGCAATATCCTGCCATGAATCCCCGGCTGTAATGAGCCCCGTTGAATTTCCTTTTGTCTGGATCAGGGCTTTAGTACTGCCATCTGTGGTTACACTCCAGGTCCCGCTGGCAGCCGTCCAGCCCGTCGTATTCCCATCCTCAAAGTTATCCGTGAACCGGACAGAATTCGGATTGGCATCAATCGGAGTCTCGTCCACATCTGTAACCTGAATCATGAAGCTCTTCTCCAGCGACAGGCCATTGGCGTCAATACTCTTCACCCGGATGCTGTAGCTGCTCTTCGCTTCATAATCCGGCGTAGTGCGGAGGATCAGCCTGTCTCCCTGCGGGGCAATGGAGAAGCTGCTGTTATCGGCGTCACCTTGCCCGGGGACCAGCGCATAAGTAAAGGTCTGACCCGCATCCGGGTGGGCTGTAGTGAAGGTGCCCACTACACCGCCTGGAGTAGTCAGCTCTGGCACCTGGGTAGCGCTGAGTGTAATATCAGTGGGCGGATTGTGAATGGCGGTCACCTTGGCATCGTCATACCAGACCCCGGCTGAAGTGGTGCGGAAGCCGATTCCGCCCGAGGTTAATTCATTGACCGGATTGGTCCATGTTGTCTTCAGCACTCCGTCCACATACCCTTTGATAGTGTTGCCCTGGACCGTCGCCTTAAGGGTATACCATTGGTTCTTAACAGGCACGAACGAGGTAGTCGAGACCTGCGTCAACGTTCCGGCTACAGCCTTATAGAGCTGCAGCTGGCTTGTGCTGGCATCGATCCGGTACATATAGAAGTTGTTCTGATCCTGCACCCGGAAGACAATGCCTGCGTTCTCGCTTCCATTAATGAGAGGCAGTCTGGCTCTGGCTTCATACGTGTAATCTGTCCAGGATGTACCGGCCTTGGCGGTAATCAGCGCCGTCGTGGTCTGGCTGGTGGACAGCACCCGGTTCCCTGTTCGATCGGTTACCGCCCAACTGTTGGCACCTGAAGCCACGGTCCAATCCGGGAGCAGCCCGGAGGTGAAGTGATCGCTGAACCAGGCCTGATCCGTATTCGCGAAGACGACTCCGCTTACATTCTCATTCTTGATGCTCACCTTCAGATCACTGAGATTCTTCGCCAGCGTTCCTTTGACCACCACATTTTCAAAAGTAACCCCGTTCACCATCCCGCCTCTGGTGGGATTGCCCTGAATAGGGGAATCTCCTCCCGTCTCGCGGACATTGATGTTCCGGAGAATGACATTGCTTACATCACCGGATGTACTGGTGGAGACCCGCAGCCAGTAATTGCCGAACTGGTTGATGCCCACCCGTTCAATATCGATATTCTCGAAGGTCACATCCTGGGCCCAGCCTTCGACCGGGAGCGGATTCTCTGTATAGGCATGATCCACCAGCAGCGCCCGCGCGCTTTGATAGACATACGAATTGCGGATGGTTACGCCAATCTGCGGCGTGCATATGCCCATCCCCAGCTTGAAGGCGGCGCAGCGTGTCCAGGCGAAGCAGTCCTCGAAGACCACATTCTCCAGATGCTCGATGGCTCCCGGCCAGTCCTTGGACATTCCTTTCTGCGGCCAGGTCTTGGTGGAGAAGGTATCGTCATCCGAGATGGCAAGGGCATGCTTCACCAGCACGTTCTGGCTCTCATTAATGTCGATGGCATCATCCTCAAGCGTAAATAAATCCTGGTATCCCTTATAGTTGGTGATGGTCACGTTATCGGAGCGGACCACCAGGAACGCCCAGAAGCCACCGTCCCGCAGGGTTAACCCGTCGAACTTGAAGTTGCTGGTCGCCATCGGCACCACCAGGTTATTGATGAACCCTTCTCCCTGCTTATGGGTTGCAGGCGGGTTGGTCATCTTGCGTTTGCGCATTTCTATCCCTTTGCCGTCAATCGTTCCGCGCCCCCGCATGGTGATATTCACGGAATTGGTGGCGGTGCGGATGAAATAGGTTCCATCCGAGATCGAATCCTTGCGGAAGTCATTCCGGTAGTCCTCGCCCCGGCCTGTACCGACGATGACTGCACCCCCGGCCAGATAGAACGTAACATTGCTTTTGAGGGTCAGGTTGCTGCTCTTATATACGCCCGCCGGAATATAGACGATACCGCCTCCGGCCTGATTGGCAGCATCAATCGCCTGCTGGATGGCGCCCGAGGTGATCGTTGCACCCGTCTTGTCGGCGTTGTACGGTGCAGCGGTCACATTGTAGATTCCCGGGCCGGAGGACGCGGGGATGTCAGTCTCCAGCGGATCGGCGGCGATCACGAGTCTTTTGCGGCGCTTGTCCGGGTCCTTCTCATTCGGGTCTTCGTTCGCAGGTGCATTAATGTCGACGATCACATAGGTAGAGGCCGACAGGGTGAAGGTCAGCTTGTTGCCGTTGACCGTTCCCGTGATGTTCTTGGCCAGCGGGCTGATCGAATACGAGGTGATTGGCTTGTCTGCCGTCACCTCAAGGCTAATGGTTCCTTCAAAGGAGAACTGGGCATAATCATAGTCGGGTAAATACTTGACGACGGGGACCGCCTCATTGTTCACCTTCAACGAGTAAACAGAAGACGGAGTATAGATAGACGGCATCGGGTAATTCTGGATGGTTGCCGGGCCAGCGGCGGCCACCTGCGGCACCGGTTCCGTTCCCGGTTCCGGTTCAGCCGCACCGGCGGTCTGTGGCGGGATGAACCCCGTGAATGCGACGGCAAGCACCAGCAGCAATCTCAATACTTTGCGAGTAAGCATAAATACCTCCTCCAGATCGATTTGGCTCCAGGCAACCGCTTTCAATTTCCAGCAGGATACATAGAGTCATTCCTTACTATAATCCCGGGCCAAAAAGAAAGGAGGGTGGCAAACCCACTCTCCAGGGACACAATTATACTGTTCTGCACCATCTGTTAACCTTAGATGTTATGCATTAGATGAATGCTTCGAAACGCCCCTCTGCATTCACCGTCGCCGTCCGCGGATCGGTCTGGCCGATCCCCTTCAGGAACCCCTTCCACTCGGTCCTCATCAGCGGACCCTGGACATTCTGGAAGGCTGTGCTTACGTCGGTGGAAGTACTGCTGCCGGCTTTGCGTGCAAGCTGAACCTCCAGCAGCCGGATCTGCCGCTGCAGCTGCTCACGGCGGTAGGGCACGGCCTCGCTGCTCTGTCCCGCGTTCACCCGGTCCAGCTCCAGCATCAGCCGATCCCGCTGCTTCTCCAGTGAGCTGACATCGCTCTGTGTGCCGCCGTAGGCCATGATGACCTGTACCGGACTGATTCCTGATACACTCTGTCCTATCATGATCCATCCCTCCAGTCCTTGGGTCCCGCCGCATTCCGGATGATCGTACCTGTAACGTTTCCGCGCCGGGATTGCTGTGGCTACAGTTAAAGCTTCTATATCTGTCTATTACCCTGCCTCTTCCGGTATGACTACAGCTTAGCCGCCGGATGACTCTAAAATCTATCAAAAAATCCCAAAAAGACAATTTACATAATATGTTATATATGGTATCCTCATGGTGGATGCGCTTACATTTTATGCCGTAAAAGAAGAGCTCTGCTTCATAGAGGGACATAAGAGGACGGATGAATCAGGTTTGGCCTAATCTATTTAAACTAAGGAGGATATGTGAAATGAAGAAGATTATGACTCGTATTGCCGCTTTGGCTCTGACGGCAGCACTGATGCTGCCCGCTATGTCCTATGCCTCGCCGGTAGCCGAAGAGCAGGAGTTGAGCCTCTCTGCGGATGCCGCTGCGGCTATAACCAGTACCATCACTCCCGCTCCGCAAGGCTATGACGGATACCGCAATAATATTCCCCACGGCAACGTACAGCAGATTTCTTATTATTCGACTACCGTAGGTAAGTCAAGAAACGCAATGGTATACACCCCTCCGGGCTATACCCCTTCCAAGACCTACAATGTTCTCTACCTGCTGCACGGCATCGGCGGGGATCAGAACGAATGGCTGAACGGGATGAATCCGCGCAATATCCTGGACAACCTGTACTCCGAGAACAAGCTTGCGCCGATGATCGTGGTGTTCCCGAACGGCCGCGCGATGGCGGATGACCGCCCGATCGGCGATATTTATGCACCGGACAAGGTAGCCGCCTTCGAGCGGTTTGAATTCGACCTGATCAATGATCTCATTCCTTATGTCGATTCCCACTTCCCGGTATACAAAAACAAGCAAAACCGCGCCCTGGCCGGCTTATCCATGGGCGGCGGCCAGACGCTGAACTTCGGGCTCAAGCATCTGGACAAGTTCTCCTGGATCGGCGCGTTCTCCTCTGCTCCGAATACGAAGCCGGCCTCACAGCTGATCACGAATCCGGCGCAGACGGCCAGCCAGCTGAAGCTGCTCTGGCTCTCCTGCGGTGCTTCGGACGGCCTGCTTTACATCAGCCAGAACTTCCATAACAGCCTAACCAGCATGAATGTTCCGCATCTGTGGTATCTGGATGTCGGCGGACATGAAGGCAAGGTCTGGAGCAGCGGACTGTACCAGTTCTCGCAGCGGATCTTCAAGTAATTTAGGTCATAGGCTGCCCTCTCCCGATCCGTTATGGTTGGGGGAGGGCAGTTTTTCTTGATAAGGCCCGGCCAACTTTAAGGAGGGCAATATGGTGAATGCGATAACGGATTACTATGATTCCTATGATGAGGAGGGAAGACTGTCCAGGGATAACGGTCATCAGATCGAATGGATCACAACGATGGCCTACTTCAAGAAGCTGTTTAAGCCGGAAGCCTACATTCTTGACGGCTGCGCAGGGACAGGGAATTACTCTTTTCCACTGGCAGAATTGGGGCATAAGGTCGTAGCCGGAGATCTCGTTCCTCATCATGTAGATATCCTAAGAGAGAAGCAGAGCAAGCATCCGGTATTGGCCGATATGTATGTAGGAAGCATCACGGATCTATCCCGTTTTGACAGTGAAACCTTTGATGTTGTTTTGAACATGGGAGCCTTTTATCATATCGGCAATGAAGACCGGCAGCTGGCCATGACCGAATGCCTGCGCGTGCTGAAGCCGGGAGGGCTGCTGGCAGTCTCCTATATTAACAATGCAGCCGTTTCGTTATTAAGCATAGGCGATAGGTTAGGGAATATGGATGATGTGCTTACCTGGCATGCCAACCAGACGAAAGATGGTCTATTCCTACATATGCCCCCCTTGGAAATGGAACGCATAGCAGCGGCCTATCACACAGAGCTTGTGGCCCATATTGGAACAGACGGCGTCGGTTATCTGTTTGCCAAGCACATCAATGAGGCACAGCAAGAAGATTTTGAACGCTGGCTTCAGCTTCATCTGCGGACCTGTGAGGACAAGAGTCTGCTCGGGTATAGTTTGCATGGACTGGCTATTTTGCGAAAATGATAGAAATAGACCTACCATTCGGCCCACGCGCCCAAGCAACGCCGAATGTGATCGGTTTTTCGATTACATTGGGCCCACGCGCCCACACAACGCCGAATGTGATCGGTTTTTCGATTACATTCGGCCCACGCGCCCACACAACGCCGAATGTGATCGGTTTTTCGATTACATTCGGCCCACGCGCCCACACAATGCCGAATGTGATCGGTTTTTCGATTACATTGGGCCCACGCGCCCACGCAACGCCAAATGTGATCGGTTTTTCGATTACATTTCGCAGACGCACTCTCCAAAGAGCACAAGAAAACTGCACGCTCATCGCGTGCAGCCCTTCTCAAGCCCTCTTATGGTGTGCCAACACGTAACCATGCTGCTGGAGTTTTCCTGATGAAATGCTTCTCTACCGAAGCAAGCACTACATCATTCCCCGGTAAAGCGACCCTGTCTATGGCTTCATTCACCGTCAGCCATTCATAATCACTATGCTCATGATTAAGAATGACATCCTGGTCGTCATTCACATATCCCACGAACACTGGTGCGACGTAGATATAGTTTTCTTTTGCCGAATAGATCTGGTCGAAGGTATTGGAAGTGTAGAGAGCAACCCGGGTAATCCCCGTCTCTTCCCGAACCTCTCTTAGCGCAGCCTCCCACGCTTGCTCTCCTTCTTCAATCCCTCCACCGATGTAGCACCAGGCATCCCTGAGTACCGAACCGGCCCGCTTCAGTAACAGGACATGATGACCAGAGGGTGTATTCTTCAGCAATACTACGGCAACACCTGTACAACGTATGGGTACTTCAATGTTCGTCTTCATCATGTCCGAAATCCTCTCCTACTCGCTCTCCACTCTATCCAAGCTCCGTATAGATCTGGAACGTCACCCCGAACTTGTCCGTCAGATCGCCGAAGCCGGGGCTGAACGGCTCCTCCCGAAACGGCATATTGACTTGACCGCCCTCCTGCAGCGCATCAAAAATTCTCCGTGATTCCTCCACACTGTCCGTAGTAACGCAGACCGTTACCCGCTTCCCGCTCTCAACTGGCGTACCGCCGGGAGTATCCGAGAACATCAGCTCCGTGCCGCCCACCTGTACCTTGGCATGGGCCACCAGACTCCGCACCTCATCCGGGAACGTGTCCGGGAGGTCGGGCATATCACCGTACGTCAGGATGGAGAGGACTTCGGCACCCATAGTCTGTGCATAGAACTGAATGGCCTCCTGCGTGCGCCCCTCCAGGGTAATGTAGGGAGTAAGTTTGATTGTCATTGTGTGTTCCTCCTTGAGTTCGGAATGGTCTCGCTTGTGCGATTCATTAGTATAGACGTTCCGGCCGCGGCAGAATCATCGGTGTTCCGGCAATCCGAAGCAAATAAATAATTCAGCATCTATAAAATGATGAACATGCGCGATCTTCCCCCCGCTCAGCTCAAGCACATGAATCGCCCACGGAACCAGCAATCCATCTTCTCCAGAGGGAACGTACTGGGCAAATGCGGGCCGGTTCCCGTTCACCTGGACGGGCACCATCCGTGATCCCACACAGTGACTGCGTGTGATCTGGTAGAAGGCCGCGAGATCCGCGCCGCCCTGCACCCACATCGTAAATGGCGGCATCGACAGGCTGCCGTTCTCCTGGAATAGGTCTAACAACGCAGCAATATTGTATTGTTCAAAAGCCTCCACGTACCGGGTAATCAGTCCTTCGTCCACTTCATTATCATCAGCCTGCAAGGCCTCGGACCGGAGCTGTGCCTTGGCCATGGCTGCCCGTGCCCGCTGCATCGCGCTGTTCACCGCTGCCACGGTCATCTCCAGTGCCCCGGCGGTCTCGGCTGCCGACCACCGGAATACCTCCTGCAGAATCAGCACGGCACGCTGGCGGGGCGGCAACAGTTGAAGCAGTGCAATGAAGGACAGCCGGAGGGTCTCTCTGCTGACCAGAATATTACCAGGGTCATCCACATAGCCCGGAGCGGGCCAGATCCAGGAATGCTGAGGCAGGCTCTCCCTAGGCTCCGTAACGACAGCGGCCGGTTCCGAGAGATCCATCGGCAGTGCCCGCCGCTTGGCGCTCCTTAGCCGGTCGAGACAGACATTGGTGGCAATCCGGTACATCCAGGCTCGGAGAGAGGCCTGCTGCCTCATCTGCTCCTGGTGCTGCCAGGCCCGGATCATGGTATCCTGGACGGCATCCTCCGCCTCGAAGATGGAGCCCATCATCCGGTAACAGTACCCTGTTAGCTCGGAGCGCATGCCCTCCAGCCCGTCCAGGGTCTCGTAGGTCTCATGGTTATGATTCACTTTAGACAGTCTCTCCTTCATGACCCGCCCAGCTCTCCCTCCATGAACTGTATGAGGTAGTGTTCAGGCTGGGCAACAAATTCCGGGAAGCTGCAAAAATCTGCATACGTCTGATGCTCCAGATCATAGCAGCCGAGCTGCCCCTTCTTCTGCGGATTCCAGACCAGCACCAGACCGGAGTAATTATCGATATCGGCAGACAGCCGCAACAGCTTGCGCCGGCCGGCCTTCATCTGAAGGGTGTCGGTGAAGCTGAAGAAGTCGATGTACCCGATCTTATATTCATTAGGGGCCAGCGTCAGGCGCAGCTCGTCCCCTGTAAGGAAGCGGACCAGTTCATCCGGCAGTTTATATTTGGCCAGTTCGTATTTCTTGTTCTCCACATCATGAACATCCGGCGGTTCCAACGCTTTCAGGTATTCCGCCATAGCGGTATGCTTGCTGCTGACCGCAATCGTATACGGCCGCTCGCCGTCCTTCTCCGTCATCATAAGGTCCGCACCGCGTTCCACCAGGAAGCGGACCATGTTCAGATTGCCCAGCCGGGCAGCTACTGTCAGCGGCGTCGCCCCATAAGGATAGACCATATCCGGCTTGTTGTAGTTGATATCCACTCCCTGATCCAGCAGATAGGTAAGCGTCTTCAGATCATGGTCCGAGGCGGCTTGCCGCAGCACGGCACCGGCATGTTGCCGGATGTCCAGACCCAGCTCATGGATCAGCGGGATATTCTTCTTGTTGCCGTAGTAGGCCTGTGAATAAGCGCCCGATCCCGTCCGGTTAAGCAGGTCCAGCTTCGCGCCCTGTGCAGCAAGGTATCGGACCAGTTCCTCCTTGCCGTAACGGACCGCCCTCAGGAAGGCCGGATTCTGAGGTACATTCAGCTTCGCGCCATGCTCCACCAGCAGCTTCACCACCTCGGTCTGCTGTGTGATAATCGCCAGGTCGAGCGGGCTGACTGTGGTATGCTTGCTAAGCTCTAGCCCCGCTTCAATATCCCAGCCTGCAGCAATAGCCGCCTGCAAGGCCGGAACATCCCCCTGATAGATCTGCATCGCCCGCGCCGGCAGCACCTCGAATTTCCCTATGTCCTTCAGGACAATCATCCGCACTCCTCCTTATTCTTCACTCCCATGAATACTGCTCGCATCCCTTCGACAGAAGCCACTCTTTCATCTTGGCCGATACCTGCCCGGCAGCCTGCTCATAGAAGACGGCTACCTCCTGCCCACCCGCCAGATTCAGGCGGATATAGCCGCCCAGATTCCGGTAGAACAGGTAGCAGACGTAAGGATTCTCAATGAAGAGATCCGGCGGAGACTCCGCCCGGCACAGGCCAGCCAGCTCCGTGAGCGCCAGTTGGCCCTCTCCCGGCGGCATCCGCAGGAAAAGATGCTCGCGGGTTCCCGTCCATGGCTCATAATAGACGCTCTCCTCCTGGCTCCGCCCATACATCCGGCGGTAGATGCCGTCCAAGATCAGGGCATAGCTCTCTCCCTTCTCCTGTTCCCCGGATGGCAGCGGGATTGCTTGAATCTGTTCCGCATGACGGGGCAGCCATAGCAGCCCGTCCACCTTGGGATGAACCGCCAGGAAATCACCGTCCACAGTGGTCCCGATAGCGGTACACTCGCCGATCTGCTGCTCCGTTATAGGGCTATCCTGATCATGCTCCCATAATCCGTATTCGGCAAACGGCCGCAGCACCTCTGTGTCAGGGGTCTGCACATTCATCCAGCCCCGATACGTTCCTTCGCCGTACTGCTGCAAGAACCGGATATAGGCTGGAGGATACAGACCTGCGTTCTCCACTTCAAGCAGGTGCCTGTGATGCTCTGACAGCCCCTTGGGCTCAGATACGATATACATTCATCATTCCCCCGGTTTCCTGCGTGAGTTATTCATCAATAACCTTATTCTGCCGCTTCCGCCAGCCAGGCCCGCATCGCCGGAGCTTCCGCCCGGTTCAGCCGCAGGGCAATCTCCGTATTCCCCTCATCCGGCGGCATCACTTCGGCAAGCACACATACGTCCTCCCTGGGCTGATTGAGCGCGAACAGACCCTCAGCATCCAGCATCCGCATCGCCAGCTCTATGGCCCCCAGCCTCATAGTGAACTCATCGTTCCATGCCTCATCCTCAAGCTCCGCAATAGATGGACGCGCCTGGAATAACCGCTTGACCTCATCGAAATACTCATCTCCGAAGCAGCAATACGGCGAATCGGCATACGACCACTTGATCAGCTCGGCGATCTCTGTAGCCGGTGTGCTGTCTTCCTCTGCCTGTCTGTCCGCCTCCTGCTCCAGGGCCTCCCGTGACCAGGCGGAGAGGCTTGGCGCATGTCCCTCGCCCGTTGTATATAGCGTACAGTAATAATAATGCTCCCCATTCGCAAAAAGCGCGCGGAACGACCTCCGGGCCGCCTCCGCAATCTCCGCCGCCAGCCGCTCCACTTCCTTCTGTGCCGTATTCATGGCTACTTCCTCTCGTCGATCAGCTGTTCCAGGAATCCGGCGAACGTGGGAGCATACTCCTCGATCAGATCATTCATGAGGTCATAACGCATGACCGGGAATTCCCCCTGCACATCGGGGGCAGAGGTGTCAAAGTAATACAGCTCATCGCTGTCCGGCACGAACAGATCCAGCCGGTGCGGAAACCGGCTGACCCACCAATCCTCCGCCAGATTCAGCCTGTGGATATACAGCAGATCCCAGTCGGTATACTCCCTATCCTCGGGAGCAACCAGCGTCAGAATTTGCCCGTCCCCCAGGCTCCCACCCCCATAACGGGCCAGCCACCAGCGGTAAGACGGCGGCAGCCTGAAGCCTAATTCCTCCTCGGCTTCGGCAATCCAGCTCTCCTCGGCCCCATGGCCCGGAAACCACCGGACCGGGGAAGGCTTACTTAATAACTCTGTCAGACGCTCATACATAGTTGTACTCCCCTTTCCCTGCTAAGGGTTGATTATAGATTGTCAGGATGAACAGCAGCTGGCGCATCATTATTCATGCGCAGCAGGATATACTCAATCTCCTCCAGCGGCAGCTTCAAGGTCCGGCTAACCTCATGGAGTCCCATCTCCCGGGAGAGGAGGAGGCGTGCCTGATGGATTTCCCCTTCCAGCCAGTTGTTGGCCAGCATCCAGCTCTTCACCCGTTCCTGCAGCTCTGCTTGGGCAGTTTTACCGGCATGCTTGGTATACTTGGCAATAGATTCTGCCAGATAGCTGTACAGGTGAATGCCCAGAGCCTCGCGCTGCTCATTCTTGGACATGCGCTGGTACTGCTCATAGCTGAGGCTGATATCCAAATAGAGGGTATGATCCCCGCTGTCAAAGCGTCTGAACGTTCTCCGCCCGTAGCTATCAGGTAACACCCGGAACACAACGAAGATATCGTAGGGGAACTCCAATGTATTCGCCAGCTCCTCTAACGGCAGCAATTCATCTCTGAGTACACCCACACATGTTCCATGGGTATCCAGCGTAAAACCCAGTTGCATATTAGCACCCCTCCCCCGCTTAAGACACGCTTGAACTATTTCCCCCTTCTATAGGCATCTGCCAGCTGGACCAGATACCAGACGGCCGCACCGGTCAGGGCTGCGAACAGCAGATTAATACAGCCGAATACAAGAAATAACTTGGCTTTGCCTGGCCCGATCCGTACAGCAGCAACGAGCTGGAGAATCGCAGGGAGCAGGAACATCAGCCAGGAGACGGTGATCAGCTTTTCGGTCTTGAAGCTCCACCATACCGCACAGCACGATAGAGCCAGCACGCCCCAGGTACAGATGAACTTCAGCGCCATCGGCTCCCCTCCCTTTCATGAGTAATCCAATAGATCAGCTAGGCCCTGGTTGCCCATGGATCACGAGTCCATATTGTCTGACCATCCACGAGTCGCTTAAGTCTTGAGCCGCATCACGGCTTATACGTACAGAGGGCTTCTGTTCGTCCATCGCCTCCGTATCTTGCGCCGAGAAGCGGAGAGGCTTGGTTATTTTTTGAATAGAGCCGGTGATTTCCTTATACAGGGCGTAGCTCAGCGGCTTGTGCTCCCGGACATCCTCATAGAGATAATACTCCCCTTGCTCATCCTGAGCATTGACCCGGTGCCCCTTAGGGCAGGAGATCAGGATACAGGGCAGCTCATTCTCTGCCCATTGCCCGTGATAGGGAATAGAAATCCCCTCATTTCTCGCAAAAAAACCGAAGCTCTCTGTATCCGGCAGAACCGATATCGAATAGATGAAGAAAGGGCGCACCCCGCTCTCTTTTTCCGCAGCTGTATAATATTGATAGAAGGCGCGATACGCCTCCACCACCTGATTCTGATCATGCTCTGTATGGGTATAATTGGTTAAATAGTACCGCACTTGCGTAGGCTCCAGAAGCTCTACGACTCTCTTGAACTCCTCGGGTGTGATGAAGAAGCGCTGCTTGTAGAATCCGCTGTTTTTTAGCATCTTCTTCTACCACTCATAGGTAACAAACCGTGCTCTGAGCGTCTCTTCATACGGCAGCCATTCCGCATCGCTCCATAGAGACATTCCAGTAATTTCGGACAGCCGCTCCACCGCTTGCCCGGGGCTGGTAAGGCTGATGAATGCGCCGAAGTTCTCCTCCTCAGCTTGCATCCCGAGCACCCGCTGCATATATTCGTCAGCTATACGCTCTTCCCGCAGGTGTTCGTATTCCTCCCGGGTCCACGGCTCACAGAAGATTCGTTCGGCCTGGATCTCCCCCTGTTCAAAGAAAGACAGCTCGAAGATCTCCTCATTCATGTATCCCGCCGTCATCACCGGCTCCTCCAGCAGCCCGGACAACGTTCTGCCAACCTTTTTCACCGTACCCCATACGAAATAATCGTGAAGCACGCTGATCCAGCCCTCGTTGCTTTGGCTTACATAGATAACTGCCTTACGCTCCGGCGTCTCAGAATCAGGATAACCCAGAACCTTGCCATGCTTGGCGATCAGCTCTTTCAAGGCTTGAAGGGTCTTGTCCAGGTCACCTGACTTGATATGCAGATTTGCAAACGATCTTCCCACGCGTGGATGGCCTCCTTTAATGGCTTGTCTATAGTTACTTGGCATACTAACATATAAACTAGATTCCATTCATTTTACCAAATTAATGTAAGGAGGGGCTACCTTGAATAAGAAATTCCTCTTGGCCAGATGGCAGGACGACCAGCTCTCTGAAGTGAACCGGCGTCTGGCCGCTATTTCAGGCAAACATAATCTCCATCAAAAGGACCGCTCCTTTCCCGTCTCCCCATATGGACAGACGGAGGCAGGACTGGAAGATTACCGGGGGGTTACTCTGATAGAGAGCATACAGTACCTCACTCTACAGGGCATTGATTTCTCTTATTCACGCTTCGAGGATGCGGCAAGCCTCAATACCTCAACGCTTACCCATTGTTGCCTGGACGGGGTCAAGCTGGACAACAGATTCGTGACCCATACCTTCAGCCACTGTTCCTTCCGGGAAGCGAAGCTGAATCGTGCCCGAATCAGCAAGGAGTTCCATGATTGTGATTTCACCGGCTGCAACTTCAGCAAAGCGATCGCTAATGATGTATCCTTCACCCGCTGCCGCTTTGACGGCGCCAACTTTCGCGGTGCCTTATTCCTGTATTGCCGGTTCGAGGAATGCAGCTTTGAGGGGGCGCTGTTTCAAGAGGGCTCCATAGCTGGAAGCCGCTTTGCGGGAGAGGGACACTTGCTGCCTGAGTGGGGGAATACGATACTGGATCATGTCAAATTTGAGGATTGATGCAGGTATACAGCACACCCCTCCACTATTTCCAAGGGAGGGGTGTGCTGATATAAGCCTGACCATAGTTCAAAACAATTTCAAAATAATGTTATCCTTCGAGTATCCGAATAGCAGCTATAACAGCCTCCGCCTGACTCAGTGGAATTTTGTCTTGTTCTCTAAATACATAAATATTTTGCATACGCAAATACTCTTCATGAAAATTCATGTCAGTAAGGAGATCATGTAGATAGCGAAAGTCTTTAATCAAACAATCTGACGGAATACCACCAGAACGTACTTGCTCTTCTTCCCGCTTTAGTCCAATTAGGTACTGAAGGTTAACTTTTTCTGTAAATAAATTTCGGATTTTTTCGTTAGTAAAAAGCACCATTAAATCATACAAATGTTTAGCAACATCAAATGCAAAATCACTTGGATTATCTGTTCTGGAGTTTATATATTGTCTGTATCTTTGATAATAAAACTCGGTAGCAAATACTTTGTCTATAAAGATGCGCTCTAGTTTTATGGTTAATATCTTAAAAGGCCGAACATTAAATTTTGTATCTAGTATATCTTGTGATTCTTTTTGGGCGTACAAGTAAAGAGCTGGGGCTATCAGCATAGGCTCTACAGGTTCGCTTTTAGTAAACGAAGTAGCTTCAATCTTCACTCTTCCAAATCTTTGTAGTGGATCAGTCCCCTCACTACCGTTAAAGATGGGATCATATCCATAAACTGTGGTTATATTGCCCTTGCCTTTGCTCGATTGCTGATCATCTGAAAGCTTTTTTAAGCACGAGTAGCCCTCCGCTGACAATTCTAGCCGTTTTTTCTTTTGGGAGTTTGAGCTTACATCATCCACACACACCGTTAAGTCAATATCCTCTGAGAACCGATTAATGGACAACAACGCTTTATATAGTGCAGTTCCGCCTTTAAAATAAGCCTTCCATTGTTCTTGATTTCGAGCCAGCTCTTCAAGCATCAGCGTAACATAATAATCTTTTTCTAAAACATCAGCCCTTATGCCAGCTTTCATACTAACTTGCAGTATGATTTCCTCAAAATCATCCTTACTTTCATGCAATATCATAACCGGGTACCCTCTGCAACTTTACCTAGGCGCCAAACTATATCCTTAGCGTAGTTCATAGCGGCATATCCTAATAGCTTTCCATAGTCTAACTTGTTAGCTTCAATAAATTTGTTAATTATCCCTTCAGGGTGGGGAGCATCCCAGACCACCTGGTCTTTATTCTCAATGGCATCTAGGATTTGCAAATATAAATAGTTATCAATATTCACTTCCATACGCGGCTTACGTAATACAGTATGCAGTTCTTTCACAACCTTTGGAGCAGCTACGTTAGTTGCAATAAAATTATATTTGGGCATTTGAGTTGTAAGCCCCAATCGGTGTTGGAGCGATGCTCCTGTTTCATAACCGACTCTAATATTTTCTTTAGGTGATACGTACATTTTCTTTACAACCTGATCCGGATTTAAATGGGACTTTCCAAATGCAGTGGTTTTAGGCTTGTAGTAGATTCCCTTCCTAAAGCTCTCCAATACTACACCATTTAAACGGTTTAAATTTGTGTTCACAATTTTCCTTGCCTGAGTTTCTTCAAGCCCAAACTCCTCCATAACCCTCTCAGTAACTTCAGCAGTAAAAATTGGAGTTCCATATGGCGACTGAGCAATATAATTCGTAATGAAATCAACATACTTCCCCTTAATCGCTAATGTCATATATAAGCCACCTCCAATGCACTTGTTATTATTGTATACAAAAAACCAACAAATGATACATATATAATAACACCAGATAAGTGTTGAAGGCCACCCTTCATACCACTTCTCCTTTATATTTCCGTCTCTCCCTTAGGACCAGTCCTCCTCGGTATACGGGCCTACGTGCTGCTTATGTCCCTCCCCAATGGCTCCGAAAGCAGAAGTTAGCACCGCACGTTTGGCCAGCAAGAGACCCTTGAGGAGATCTCCGCGCTCATCCGGCTTTTTCATAAATAATAACGATCCATCCTAGCCATAATAATTCAGATTCTCTTATCCCATCCAAAGGAGCAGTTGATCTTGAAAAAGCTATGGCTAATGGTGTTCACCCTCACGCTCGTATTCAATCTTGCGCAAGCCGGAGGAACGGTGCAGGCCCAGGCAGGCGGCAGCAAAAAGGCGGCGGCCTGCTGGAGCCCGCAGAAGGTGCAGCTGAGAAGTGAGATGCAACAGGTGTGGATTAACCACACCACATGGACGCACAGCTATATTGTGAGCGCCCTCAACAATAACCCGGATCAGAAGGAAGTATTGGCGCGGCTGCTAAGGAACCAGGAAGATATCGGCAATGTCTTCAAGCGTTATTACGGGGAGGCGAACGGCAATAAGCTGGCCGGACTGCTCAAGGAGCATATTCAGATAGCCGGACAGATCGTCGCGGCCGCCCAGAAGGGCAATGCGGGCGAGGTACAGAAGCTCCAGACGGACTGGCACAGGAACGCCGATGAGATTGCCCGATTCCTGAGCGGACTGAATCCGAGCTGGTCCTTCAAAGAAGTGCAGAACATGCTGTACGAGCATCTTCAGCTCGTCACGGACATCGTGCTTGATATCCTCAAGGGAGACTACGCTGCTTCCATTGCTGCCACCGATAAAAACGAGGTCCACATGATTCATTTTGCCGACCTGCTGACGGAAGGCATTGTGAAACAGTTCCCGGAGAAATTCCAGGGGAAATAGGATACGTGATCCGTGACACACACAACAAAACAGGCTTTTCACCTCCCCCAAGGGATCGTGAAAAGCCTGTTCCTGCGTTTAATCTCTGCGCGCTTTAGTAGATCTTCCCCAGCAGCGCAGCCACTTCCTCCAAGGTAAGACCGAAGGACTTATAATACTGAATGTCGCCCTTCATCTGCTTCAACACCATCTCGTTGCGAATCCGCAGCATCTCTTCCGGTGTGAATTCAGCGACAAAGCAGCCTTTGCCGGTTACCGTGTGGATCAGCCCACTCCGCTCCAGCTCCTCCCAGGCCTTCTTGACCGTGATGACACTGACATGCAGCTCCAGGGCAGCCTGCCGGATGGGGGGTAAGCAATAGCCGCTTTCCAGCTCGCCACTAAGAATCTGTGCGCTGATCTGTTCGTGCAGCTGCTGGTAAATCGGCTTGTCGGAGGTGCTGGAGATGGTTACGTTCATAAGATCTCCACTCTGAGGAATCTCTTCACCGCAATCCGGTAGGCAAGCAGGGTGAAGACCGCGAAAATGAGGATGCCTCCGATCAGAATCGAGAACTGAAGCGCCGCATTGCCGGTCCCGGAGCCGTAGAAAATGCCGTGCATCCAGCTATTCTGAATTCCGGCCCATTGGACCAGGCCCGCGAACAGGATCGCCGCAGCCGTCGATGCAGTCGTAGCCGCGCCATACTTATATGCCGTCTTGTAATACATCGAGATAAATATAAGGTTGAACACCGCCAGCATAATGAAGCATAGGCCCCAGAAGCCCATATAAGGCGGAAAGAAAATATAAGTCAAATGCGGGTACAGGCGGAACGTAAAGATACTGAAGATCATGGCAATGAGCAGATGCATAAGCTCAAGAATGACAATCACAGCTATTCTGGACTTCACGATGTCCGGTTTGGTCACAGGCATCATCGTGCTGAATATCAGATCATTCTGGCTCTTGAATCCGCCGAACATGTTCGGTACGGTGATGAAGCAGAAATACAGCGGGACTATAAAGTAGACCCAGCCCGGAATGAGCATCAGACCGCCTAGAATTAAAGGTAATACAAAGAACCAGGGGTTAACGCCTAACTTCAAATCCTTCAGCACCAGATTATACATATACACCCTCCTTTTTGGAAAAGTAGATCATGATGTCGTCAAGAGTCGGGATGGCCGTGTTAAGCGTCCAGGCGGGATCGATATCCCGGGCATGAATCAATCCGGTGAAGCCGAAGGAGTTGATCTTGTAGGAAATCAGCTTCTCCTTCACTTCGTTAAGCTGCGACTCGCTGCCGCTAAGTAACCGGTATGACTCCTTGAACTCGTTCTTCTCGCTACTTGCCACAATCTCTCCTTGCTCAATGAAGGTGATATAATCCGCACAGCGTTCGAGGTCAGAGGTTATATGAGTGGAGAAAAGGATGCTGATCTCGCCGCCCATGATAAGCTCCTGGAAAATATCCAGCAGATCATCACGGGAGACGGGATCGAGTCCGCTGGTCGGCTCATCCAGTATGAGCAGCTTGGCGCCGTGCGACAGGGCAAGGGTCAAGCTGTATTTGACCTTCATGCCGGTGGACAGCTCAGCGATCTTCTTGTTCTCGTCCAGCTTGAACCGGCTCAGATACTTGTAATACGTGTCATCATTCCAATTCTTGTAGAACTTCTTCGTAATACCCGTCAGCGTCTTAAGCCTGCTGCGTGTATAGAAATCGATATCGCCGAAGGCGCAGCCGATGTCCTGCTTCAATTGCATTTCGTGTTCAGCGATGTTCTTGCCCAGAATGCTGATCTCGCCGCTGTCGGCTTGAACCATATTCAGGATTGATTTGATCGTGGTGGTCTTGCCTGCGCCGTTGACCCCGATGAAGCCCATGATATAGCCCTGCTCCAATTGAAAAGAGACGTCTTTGATCTGAAAATTAGGATATTTTTTATTTAAATTCTGGACATCTAAAGCCAGCATAACAAGCCCCCTTAACAAATTGTGTATTCCGTGTATACACAATGTATCATGGAGATTTCACAAAGTCAACGGTTCGGTGAAGGTTAGGCTGCCGCCTCCGCAGGCTTCTCCTTCGGCTTGCGCCGGAAGAGCGGCTTGCCTTTGGACCAGTTAATGAACGGCTGTTCTATGGCGTAATACGAAATAGTGGCCGCTGCATACGAGATGACCACAACAGACATACTGATTCCCAGCCAGCGCCACACATCCCTGACTCCGGCAAAGTGGTAATCCTGAAGCCCGTACTTCTCGATCAGAGTAATGAACAGGTAGTGCCATATGTACAGGCCGAACGAGACCTTCGCCGTAAACCGGAAGAAGCGGTTATCTAGCACACGCCCGGCCACCCGGCTGAACGGTGCTGTGAATAGCACAATGCCAAATAGTATGGCGTAGACCGGGAACAGATACGGCTGCTGCTGGAGACTGAAATTAAATTCGCCCGCGTGGCGCATCCGCCAGATCAGGAGGCCGGCCAGGCCAAGTGCGAGCGCCGCAGCCGCATCGAACACGCCCAGCCTGCTGAGCCTTTCCACTCCGGAGCGGCGCTGCAGCAAGGCATTCGTGATGCCCGCCGCCAGAATGCCGATGGTGAAGTGGCCGAAGAAGCCGACCGGATTGTATCTCGGCATCCAGAATTTCGCGCCTCCGACCTGGCCGTAGTCCCAGCCCCGGCCCTGCTCGCCTGGAGTAAACCACTGGTGAATGAGGGCATTGGCGGCCAGCACCAACCCAAATACGGCGACCCAGAACAGGATCGCCTTACTGAAGGAATGCCGCTTGCCTAGCATGAATAACACTGCCATGAAGAGAGGCATGAGCATGTAGCAGAATACCTCGAAGCTGATCGACCAGAGCGGACCGTTCAAGTCGGAGGGGAAGAACGTGGTATAGTGGAAGCCCGATGTGAAGGTGAAGGCTGTGACAATACGCCGCCCTAAGTACTCCATCGGAATATCCAGCCTCCAGGTCAGGAGCAGGCAGACCAGCAGGGATACATAGAAGCCGGGCATAATTCTTGCGGCACGGCGAAGAGTGTAGGTCCGCAGACTCGGATATGGTCCGTTATCCAGATACGCACTCCAGAAGGGGAATGACAGCAGGAAGCCGCTTAGCAGAAAAAACAAGCTGACCCCGCTGTTCCCCAGGAGCAGCACGGATTGCAGCTCCTGCAGCCAGGGCTTTTGTGCGGGCATGATCAGCTTTTGCGACAAGTGATGCAGGATGACTGACAGGCAGGCGATCGCACGAACGCCATCCGCTCCTGTTAGCCGGGTATTGCCCAGACGAATCGTTGACATCAGCTCAAATTCCTCTTTTCATGAGTGAATTCCTGAATATATGACGAAGACCGGTCTCAGGTACTCTATCTTTCCATAGATTCAGGCCAATTCCTTCAACGATTTAGGGCTTTAGCGGAGAAAATTTTACAAACTGTGATTTACGTCCCATTATTGCAATTTACTTGAATTCCCCTCAATGATCGCATCCAGAAACTGCTCGGCATCACTGTTGAATTTCCACCCTACACCATACTGGTCCACCAGCAAGCCGAAGCACGAAGACCATGGTGTAGCGGATAAAGGCATGATGACATGTCCGCCCGCAGACAGGCCCTTAAAGTACTCTTCCAGCTTCTGCTTGTCCTCCATCACCAGGCTGATCAGCATGGCATTCCCCTTCACCAGCTCTCCCATTACCGCTTGCATCGAGGGCAGAAGGTCGGACATCATAATTTTGCCGCCTGCGAATTCTATAGAGGATTCCATAATCATCGCTGATTCCTTGTCCGACAGGGGATAATTCGGGTCCTGCGGCATATCTCCGAATTTGACCTTTTTCACCTGGGTGGCCTGTAGAGCCTCTGTGTAGAATTCAATCACCTGTTCGGCAACACCATCGAAATTAAGATAAGCAATCGCTGACATTGAGCATAACCTCCTTCGTAAGATAAATGTAGTATAATACACGATAGGTGACGGCTGTATGTCACCGTTTCATACTCAACTCAAGAAAGAGGGAAGCGGATGGACAAGATGGAGCGGCTGATTACCATCATTATGATTCTGCTCAAAAAAGATATTGTGCCCAGCTCAGAGTTCGCACAATTATTCGGCGTGTCCAAACGGACGATTCTCCGCGATATGGAAGCGCTCAGCCTGGCGCACATACCTATATACGCCACACCCGGCGTGCAGGGCGGCTATGGCATTATGGAAGAATACAAGGTGGATAAGCGCCTGTTGAGCAGTTCCGATCTGGAGAATATACTGGCTGCGCTCGGCGGGCTGGAGCAAATTCTGATCAGCGAAGACGTTGCCATGACGCTACGAAAAATAGAAGCGATGGTGAGTCCAATCGCTCCTAAGGGGTCGGTTCAGCTTACCTTCTATGATTGGGAGGGCCGCGCAGAGCTTGCCGGAGCCTTGAAGACCTGCCAGGAGGCCATCGCCGGGAGCTGGCTGCTGTCCTTCGGCTACACCGACAGATCCGGCACTCCGACGACACGGACAGTGGAGCCCTATCAGCTTCATTTCAGTGAATCGAGCTGGTATCTGAAGGGCTTCTGCCTGGAGCGGATGGGGATGCGGATGTTCAAGCTCTCCCGGATGGAGCAGCTTGAGCGTAAGGAACAGACGTTCAGCCCCAGAGCGGACATGCTGAATCAGGCACGGGAGGCTGAAGTTCCGCCGCAGTTAACCGAAGTGAAGGCGCTGATCTCGCCGGGGATTAAGGATCATTTCATTGAACGGTACGGCCGCAAGAGCATCGAAGCCTATAGCGCTGAACAACTGCTGGCTACGTTCTATATTCCGCAGCACCCGATCGGATATCAATTCCTGGCCGGCTTCGGCACCCGTCTGGAGATTATGGAGCCGAAGGACTACCGTGAAGAATTCCGTAAATATCTGCTTGAAATGATGAGCCGGTATACGTAGTAATTACGGTGCTAAGGGAGCAGGCTGTTAGTCCAGCTCCTTAAGGAATTCCCCAATCCGGTCCATATAGCCCGGAACTGTGATATGGCGGGGGGCAAAGAGACTGATCATGAGCGCCTTGAAGCTGGAATCCGCTGTCTTCTTGCTCAGCATCGAATGCTCAGCCTCCGGGAAGACCGCCACGCTCAGCAGCTCCGGCTGGACGAGCTTGCGGTACACCTGCTCTGTCTCCTGCCAGTCTACATGAATATCCTGCTGGCCCAGCAGCAACAGCACCGGGGAATGGAATTGCTTAAGATCCTGCCCGGCATCCGACAGATAATTCTTGCTGACAAAAGTCCACCGCTCCCGCGTCATCAGGTCATCTTCCTTCACCGCAGCAAGATAGTCTTCATAGCCCGCCTTCCGCGCCAGAAGCTGCCTAACCTCGTTGTTAGCCGCCTCTTCGGCTGCGATTTCCGCCTCCGATTTCCCTTCCTGCAGCATCTGCTGCCGGGTATGATGGGCTCCTTGGCGCAGCCAGTTGATGGCCGGTGAGACCAGAATGCTGAAGGCGAGCGGCTCCTTGCCCGCCAGCTTGGGAATCACCCAGCCTGCCTGACTGGCACCCCACACCCCGATCCGGTCCGGATCGATATTCGGCTGCTTCCGGGCCCATGCGATAGCCTCGCGGGCTTCCTCCACCCGGTCATCTATACTCTGATCCAGCCAATTGCCTGCGGAACCACCGATACCTCTTTTATCCAGCGACAAGGAGGCATACCCCAGACTGGCTAACCGCTCCCATAGCGGCTTATACCCGTCATCATGCGAGGCATTAATCGGCCCGTCCCCATGGATGAAAAGCACAAGTCCCAGCTTGCCGGAAGATTGCGAAGCCTCCTTAGGCAGTACCAGCGTACCCGTCAACTTGCCTTCAGGCGACGCAATCTCGATGGCCTGCTCCGTCATCTCAAAGCGGTTCTGCTGCACAATATACAACCCCGCACCTCCAAGGAGCAGTACTACAATTAGCAGAGATATCCATAGTGTCTTCGTTGTCCTCATTTCTTTATCCCCCCCTCTGCTGAACCATGTATTCCCAGCTCAACTCATTGAACAATAAGTACAGGGTATAACGTGTCTCCCAGGCTTCCGTGTGGAAGGACCACTTCCCGTATAGCTGACGGGCATGCGGGTTACCGGCTGATACATGCAGGCTGAGACGATTCAGTCCCGGGTCTGTATCCACAAGCTTCTGCGCCCACTCTACAAGCAGCCTTCCTACCCCTTTGTTCTGATGCTCCGGGTGGACCGCAAGGTCGGTAATATAACACTCGCCTGCTGCCGGGGTATGGTCTAGTACATAGAGGCCGATCAGCATTCTGATCATGCCCCGTTTGCCTAATAGCAGTGAGGTTCCCGGTAAAGGAGGCGTCTGCCTTTTCCCCAAAAGGCGGGCTTCAGGTGTACACTTAATCGCGATGCTGCCAATCACCTCACCCTGCTGCACAGCAACCATCCTGTGTGTATAGGGATCAGCAGGAGCATACTGAAGCAGCAACTCGAAGCACCCTGCCAGCTCTGCCTCCTTCAGCCTGATCCGGTTCTGAAATTTCCCCTGAAAAGCCTCAGCCAGCAACCCACCTACCGCACGACTATACTTCGCTTCCATGGGCTCGATAGTAATTGGCGCTGTACTTATTGACGTTGTACCTGTTGGCATCGTTCTCATACGGAACCTCTTCCTTCCACAGGTGCAGCCGGGCCGATGCAGGCCCTCAGCTCATAATGCAGCTTGCCCGGAACGAACAGGGAGAGATAAGAGCGTTCGATGACCACCAGCGGTCCCGCGAGAGGAATCGATTGTGCAGCAGCATGCTCCAGTAATTGACTGATCCATTGTTCTAGCTCCTCCTCGCGGGCCACACATTGCAGAGTCAGATACTCCCCGTCCGGTAAAATAACTCCGCCCGCCTCCGGCTGCTCCAGACACAAGGTTACCGCACCCGACTCCTCCAGCACATAATAAATATCCGATTCGAACAGATCCGGTATCCCTGCCGCCTGCTCCGCAAGCAGCGCTGCACTCAGCTTCCTGTGTGAATCCAGCTTCATCACCTGCATAAGACTTGTAGCCTTACATTTCTTGATCTGAAAGGTCTCAGGCGAGGTGCTGTAGCTCTGCTGTTCCTCCAGCATTTTACGGATGAACTGCCGAAGCTCCTGAAGACGCACCAGCTCCTGTTCAATCCCTTCGAGAGAGTTCTCCAGCAGCCCGCGATGCTGCTCCGGACTATAGGTCATACATTCGTTAATCGACTGAACAGGCACTTCAAGCTTGCGGAGCAGCAGGATATGCGCGAGCTGATACACTTGTTCCATACTGTACATTCTGTACTGATTCTCACCGGTATAAGCAGGCTGCAGCACACCCTTCTCTTCAAAATACCGGATCTGGTGGACCGACACATTCATCAGCTTGGCCAGTTCACTAATCGTTATTTCATTTCTCATCCTAATCACTCCCCGGACTGCGGCTTGGAATATATCTACGATACACCCTGGGTCTGACCTAAGGTCAAGGGGAGGATTCGAGATCCCGGGCCAGATGGATAAAAGCCTCAATTGCCGGGGAGAGCCACTTCTCCTCATGCCAGAACATTTGGGTGGCAAAAGATACTGCGGTCAAATCCCACGGCAGGGAGATCAGCTCCCCCCGCTTCAATTCTTCGCTTACGGCCATTTCAGGGAGGATGGCGATGCCCATGCCCAGCTTCGCACATTGTTTGATGGCTTCTGCGCTGTGAAACTCCAATTCCGTAATGCCCGCCATCCCCTTCTGCGACAGGCTGCGCTCGAAGAAGCTGCGGTAGGAGCACCCTTGCTCCGTCAATAAGAACGTTTCACCGTGGAAATCCTCGATAGCCAGCGCCAGGCGCGACGCCAGCGGATGATCGGGAGCGGCCAGAAGGCAGAAGCGTTCCTCCCTTATTTTTTCTCCGCAAAATCCGCTCTCGCCCTTCACTTCATCCAGCATAAAGATCACATCGACATCCCCGTCCCGCAGACTCTGTCTGAGGCTTGGACTCACCAGCGGCAGGAAAATCAGCCGGACTCCGGGATGAAGCTGCCGGAACTTCTGCAACACAGCGGGGAGCCGGTAGGTGCATAATGTCTCATCTGCGCTAATCACGATGGTGCCTGTCAGCTCGCCGGGCTGCTTGAGCGCGTGCTGCGCCTCCTCCACCATACACAGGATGTTATCCGCATAACGCAGGAACGTTTTTCCGGTATCGGTTAACGTGACATTTTTGCCGAGCCGGTCCACCAGCTTCACCCCTAATTCTTCCTCCAGGGCCTTCATTTGCATCGTAACCGTTGAGGGAACGTAGTTCTGCGCTTCGGCGGCGCGGGCGAAATTGAGTGTGGAAGCCAGCGTATAAAAGGTTTTAAGTTGGCGTAATTCCATCTGTGTCACTCCTTCATTCAAAAAAAATGAACGTTTCATTCAGAAACGTTTCTTTGACTTAACCTTAGCAGCATCGTAGAGTGATGACAAGAACGGCGGCCGATTCCGTTATGCATGTACAAGGATATGAAACCATGAGGAGCGAATGAACTTGAATAACCGATTGACGATATATATCCTGGCACTTGCCGTTTTTCTGATCGGGACGATTGAATATATTATTACCGGCGTCATTGAGATGATGGCGGCAGATCTTAGCGTATCCACCTCTGAAGTGGGGCTGATGGTGACCGTATTCGCGCTGTCCGCAGCGATTATTGCCCCGGTTCTCATTGCAATCACCCTTAATATGGACCGTAAAAAGCTGCTGCTGACCGCCCTCGGCGTGTTCATTGCCAGCAACGGGCTGATGCTTCTGAACCTGCCTTATGAAGCTATGCTGGGGGTACGGGTTATCCAAGGGGCAAGCGGGGGCATAGCGACCGTAGTCGCTATGGCTGTAGCTACACGGCTCGTGGAGAAGGAGCGCAGAGGCAATGCGATTGGCATTATTCTGATGGGACTGAGCAGCTCGCTGGTTCTGGGCGTTCCGGCCGGCACTTTTTTCAGCGAACACTTTGGGTGGAGGGCTCTGTTCATCATCGTCGGGGGGCTGAGCCTTGTTCCGCTGTTCATCATCTCTGCCAAGGTCCCTGCCATCAAAGAAAAAGAAGCCGTCACCCTCAGGATGCAGCTGTCTGTGCTGAAGGATTCCAGAATTGTTACTGCTCTGGCGATCACCTTACTATATGTAGGGGGTTACGCTACACTCTTCACTTATATTACCCCTTACCTGCAGGCCGCATCCTCACTGTCTGTGACCGAAATCAGCGGGGTGCTCTTCCTGGCGGGAGTCTGCAGCTTCATGGGCTCCAAGTTAGGCGGGCAATTGGCTGATTCCAAAGGATCGAAGTTCACCATAATTACGGGACTTCTGTTACAGGCAGCCACGCTCCTCCTGTTCGCGCTGGCAGGCGTTCATGTGATTGTCCTCCTACTGATCCTGATGATCTTCATGCTGGGGACCTGGAGCATCTCCCCTGCGCAGCAGCTCCTGCTGGTCACCCTGGTTCCCCGGAACCCGGATATGGCCCTGAGCGTAAACACCTCCTTCATCCAGTTCGGATTCGCGCTGGGATCGGGCTTAGGCGGCTATGTGATCAGCCGTACCTCGGTGCTCCACCTGAACTGGGCGGGTCTCGCGGCTGTAGCGGTGGCTCTGATTCTGGCCATCCGGCTGTTCAAGACTCATAAGGCTTGATCTCTTTCGGGGTATAGGTTGGGCAGGTTTAATACAGCAAGACAAAGAGGCTATCCCAAGGGATGGCCTCTTTACACGTATACAAAAGCTGGCAGGCTTGTGGTCAGCACACGCCAATCTTTTCTATAGATGATTGACCGCGACTGGCGGCTCATGCCCATCTGTTCCATTCGTCAGGCCCAGCGTTTGCGCTGCGGAAGCATGAATGTCGTTCAATAGCTTCGGGTTAGCGGACAGGGACATGCCGTAGGCAGGAATCATCTGCTTGATCTTCGGCTCCCAGGCCTTGATCTGCTGCGGGAAGCACCTGGTGATTACCTCCAGCATGACAGAGACGGCCGTTGACGCCCCTGGAGAGGCTCCCAGCAATGCGGCGATCGAGCCGTCAGCACTGCTGATCACTTCCGTTCCGAATTGAAGCATGCCTTTACCGGCTGCTGTATCCTTAATAATCTGCACCCGCTGGCCCGCCACCACCAGCTCCCAATCCTCGCTCTTCGCATCCGGGATGAACTCCCGCAGCGCTTCCATGCGCTGTTCTTTGGACAGCATGACCTGCCCGATCAGATACTTGGTCAATGACAGGTTCTTCGCTCCTGCTGCAAGCATCGTAACCAGATTATCCGGCTTGACCGAGGTAATCAGATCGAACATGGAGCCGTATTTCAGGAACTTGGGCGAGAAGCCGGCAAACGGCCCGAAGAACAGGGATTCCTGCTTATCGATCACCCGGGTATCCAGATGTGGAACAGACATCGGAGGCGCACCCACCGCAGCCTTACCGTACACCTTGGCATGATGCTGGGCTACAATCTCCGGCTTCTTGCAGACCATGAACAGTCCGCTTACCGGGAATCCGCCAATCTTTTTACCTTCCGGGATGCCGGATTTCTGCAGCAGATGCAGGCTTCCTCCCCCGCCGCCGATGAAGACGAACTTGGCGTTATGACGCTCTGTTACGCCGCTGGCGAGATTCTTCACCTTCAGCTCCCAGGAGCCGTCCTGCGCGCGCTTCAGATCATCCACCTGATGATTATACCTAATATCGGTGTTATTGCTCTGCAAGTGGTTGAACAGCATACGGGTCAGGGCGCCGAAGTTCACATCCGTTCCCGAATCGATTTTGGTAGCCGCTATCGGCTGGTCCAGCTTCCGGTTCTTCATCATCAGCGGTATCCATTCCATCAGCTGCCTTGGATTATCGGAGAATTCCATGCCTTGAAACAGCGGGCTATTTGAAAGCGCTTCAAATCGTTTTTGTAAAAATGTTACATCCTTCTGACCTTCCACAAAGCTCATATGTGGCACAGGAACAATGAAATCCTGCGGATTGTGTATTCGTTTCTGGCTCACCAGATAGGACCAGAATTGCTTGGAGAACTGGAATTCCTCGTTCACCTTAATCGCCTTGCTGATGTCGATCGATCCGTCCGGCTGCTCCGTAGTATAGTTAAGCTCGCAGAGTGAAGAATGCCCCGTTCCCGCATTGTTCCATTCCCCTGAGCTTTCCTCCCCGGCACCCGCACGCCGCTCAAACACGGTTATTTGCCAATCCGGTACTAATTCCTTTAACAGTGAACCAAGTGTTGCACTCATGATTCCAGCACCAATTAAAATAACGTCTGTTTTTGTTTGTTGGTTGCTCATATTATACCGTCCTTCTACCCTACGATTTGCAGGAAGGATGCAGACACTCCTGCTTAGGCGCCATAGCAAGCCAGCGCGGACCAGGTCACACACCGTTTGGATCAATCCTGATCCTAGTTTATCACTAATGAAACTAAATTTTAAGATTTATCTTATTTTTTATAAACTTTTTAATTAATAATCACGGGCCGCATCGAACCAGCCCTGCGCCGCTTCCTCTGTTATAGGCTGCCCGATCTGGTGCTCTGACTGGCTGAGCTGCCATACCGCTTCGCCCAGGTCTTCCCTCTCGGTAGTCTCGATGCCCATCAGTGAATTGAAGCGCAGAGTGAAGGCGGTAATGGCTGCTTCTGCCTCTTCAAGACTGCGGGCCTCCGCCAAGGCTGCCTGCGCAGCATCGTAGGCTTCGTTCGCCAGCTTGGCCAGACGCTTCGGCCAGGCGGAGAACGGGCGGCCGTACTCACTCGCCCACCACTCCGGCTTTCTCAGCTGGCTCACAGACGCATACTCATCCCAAGGGCGCACCTTGGCCCGCGCCTTCATCTGCTGCCTTAGACGCTTACCGCCGGCCTCTTCCACATTGAAGGCAATGAACCGGTCCAGCAGCGGCCACGTATCCAGCGAAGGCAGACCGTCAAGCTCCGGCATGAAGCGCAGCTCCAGGCTGGTCAGCCCCGTTAGGCGGGCAAGTGCTTCCAGATCGCAGAAGCTTCCCCACAGGCTGAGCGACTCCAGGTTAGGGAACCGCTCCAGGCCGTCCAGCGAGATCGGCTGGCCCAGCGGCGGGCTGTTCAGCGTCAGGTTGGTCACACCCTGCAGCTCCCCCAGCTCCGGCAACCGGTACGGCGCATCGCTCTTGCGCCGGCTCGTATCCGGTATTAAGGCCAGAGTAGTCGGCAGATGGCCGGAAGCCGAGATGCGGGTCAGATCGCCGGACAGGCTCAGGTTGTAAAGCTTCTCCGGCAGGACAAGGCTCAGCTCTCCATTTACCAGAGGTCCCAGTTTGATACCCAGGGTATAGATATCCGCCCGGCTACCGTCCAAGGATGCAGCCTCCGGCAGCACCGGAGTCCAGCTTATATTCTCGATCGGCCGCTGCTCTGCCCACTCCAGGAAGCCCGTGTCACCGCCGGTATAGCTTATATAACGCGGCCATGGCGAGCCGGCGGGGGTGGCGAAGGGCTCGAAGACGGACCAGTTGATGCGCTCATCCGCAGCGACCAGCACCTCTGCCGGTGGCTTCGATTCCCTGGGGCCAATCGATAAACTGCCAACCCCAGCCTTACGGACCAGTGTGTGGCTGCCAGGGCCAGTGAGGTCAATGACGTAGTTCCCTGGTTCTGTAATCGGAGCCGGGGGAAGAGCTTGGTTATCTGTGGACATTTGCTTCATCCTTTCTGCTTGATCCTACCTGTATTCACGAAACTACTAATATTCTCCAGACTACCTTTGTTTGCTATACTAACTCAACCATACGATATCCTGGGACTCGCAGCAACTTTGCCGGCCCTCTATCCTCGCTTACATTTCCGTCCATGCCCCCCTCGCGACGCATTGTAATCGGTTTTTCGATTACATCTCCGTCCATTCCCCCCTCGCGGCCCATTGTAATCGGTTTTTCGATTACATTTCCGTCCATTCCTCCCTCGCGACGGATTGTAATCGGTTTTCCGCTTACATTTCCGTCCATGCCCCCCTCGCGACGCATTGTAATCGGTTTTTCGATTACATCTCTGTCCATTCCCCCTCGCGACGCATTGTAATCGGTTTTCCGCTTACATCTCCGTCCATCCCCCCCTCGCGACGCATTGTAATCGGTTTTTCGATTACATCCGGCCCAGCACATCCCCTGCCCTGCCCCGCCCATTGTGTTCGGTTTTTCACATATATTCCGCCCGCGCCATAACGCAAACAGGCCCGGGCCGTTACCGGCCCGAGCACTTATTCTATATTCAGTTTGGAGTACAGTCCCTACACGCCATGCCCCACATTCGCACCTGCCTTGTACATGCTCTCCGCTTCAACCGGGTTCTCTTTGGCTGTCAGATGCTGCGGAGTGATCCGGTACACTTGTACGGGCCCGCCGTACACAGCCGACCGGTATTTATCGACATGCTGCTTGGACAACGGCCGGTTATAGTAACCGGGCACATACTTGTTCATCATCTCCTGCAGGACCTGCGTAGCCTCATCCAGATCCGTCACCGGCTCTGCCTGCCCGAAGACCATCACGCTCATATAGGCGGTATCCGTCTTGGCGGGCACGGGGTTCGTGATCGTTCCGTATTCCTCACAGACCGTGAAGCATACCTCTGAATTGTCACTCATTACCTGATTGCGTCTTCCGTCCCCGGCCCCGTGGATATACAGCTTGCCGTCCATCCATACATAGTTAAGCGGCACAACATACGGGAGATTACCATCGACTAATCCCAGAAACCCAATTCTCGCCTGCTTCAAAAACTGTTCAATCCTCGCCTCATCCTTACATTCCCTGACCTTGTAACGAACCGGATTCATATCGAACCCTCTCCTTCCCGCGTCCTCCGCGTATACGTTATTCGGTAGTATATCAGCTATTGGATTGTGCTAAAATATCCAAAGAGGACGGTTCTTGGCAATCCATAATGCAAATACGGAACCAAAGCTACGATTAGGAGGGATTCCTCATGATGTTCGTCAACCGTAACGACAAGGCCCCGATCTGGCAGCAATTGCTGAATCAGGCCATTCATAATATTACACAAGGCATCTGGGCGCCGGGTGAGCTGCTGCTCCCTTCCCGTGAACTCGCCGAGCAGCTGGGAGTCTCCCGCTCCACGGTACAGCTCGTCTATGAGGAACTGCTGAGCAGAGGATATACCGTAACCTCCCGGCGGGGCGGAACACGGGTAAACCATTGGAATCCGGTTCCTGAAGCGGCACAGGAGGAGCCGATGCCGGAAGGACCTGTTCCACCTTCAATCCCCCTACTGAACTCAGCAGTAGATCAGCTGCAGGACTGGTTCGGAGGCCAGCAGCCTCAGGAGGTGGAGATCGATTTCACCCCCCACGAGCCCTATGTGGATAGGACCTTCCAGAATCACTGGCGGCAATCTCTGCTTCACGCCTCTGCCGCAATGGACGTATCCGATTGGTCCTACGGTAATCCCTATGGTCTCCTGCCGCTCAGGGAACAGATTCAGCGTTACCTGCTGCTTGAGCGGGGCATACGGATTGAGCTCAATCAGATTCTGTTGACCTCAGGAGCGCAGCACAGCCTTGACCTGATTGCCCAATCCCTGCTCACGGAAGGAGATACCGTCTCTGTGGAAGATCCCGGCTTCCCTGCGGCCTGGATGTCGATGAATTACCGGCGGATGCACGTAGCCCCTGTCCCGGTAGACGGACATGGTCTTGTGGTTGACCAGATCCACCCGAATTCCAGGCTGGTCTTCGTAACTCCATCGCACCAGTGCGCCATAGGCTCCGTGATGTCAGAGCCGCGCAGGCAGCAGTTGCTGCATCAGGCCGTGCAGGAGCAGCTATGGATTATAGAAGACGGCTATGACAGTGAATTCCGCTACCGTGGCGACCCGCTGCCCACGCTCTATAGCCAAGCTCCGAATAATACCCTGTATCTGATGAGCTTCTCCAAAATGATCGCCCCGGCCATCCGCATCTCGGCGATTGTCGGCCCGGCGCGGGCCATTGCCCAGCTGGCGCGTGTACAGGAGCTGACCTACCGCCACCTCCCCGTGATGGACCAGCTCACCTTGACTCATTTTATTCAAAAGGGGCACTTCATGCGCCATATGCGCAGAGTCCGCAATGTGTACCGCCGCAGACATGAGGCCATCACCAAGGCGATAACCGCAAGCGGTCTAGGCGAGCGGTTCACCCTGAGCGGAGCAGAGACGGGACTGCATGTATTCCTTGAGGCAGAATCAGACTACGATGAGGAAGCCGTGACCCGGTTAGCCCTGGAGCAGGGAATCCGGGTATATCCTCTTGCGCACTACTGTCTGGAGAGCCGCAGGAAGGGTTGGGTGCTGGGTTTTGCCAAGGTGGATGAGACCTTGATTGAGCAGGGGATTCACCGGCTGGCCGGGCTGTTATTATAAGCCCCTGCTTATGGTCCCGGATGATCTGCTCTCCTTGCGCCCGAACTGCACATAATAAACCATGCTCACCGCCATAACCAGAACAGCAAGCACCGTGAAAATATTACTAAACACAAAGGAAGCCTCATTTCCAGGTATAGGATTGAACGCCGCTGCCGGGGCACCGGAGTCGAGCACCTTACCCAAGACGGCCGTCGATGTAGCGGCTGAGATGAAGGTGAGCATGGAGAACAGCCCCATCCCCACTCCTGTCTGCTCTGGGGTCAACGTCCGCGAGACCGTATTGGACATAGCAATCTGCATGAACGACTGGCCCAGCACACAGAAGATGAGCGAGATCGAGACCAGGACCGCTGATCCTCCAGCTACGGAAGACAAGCACAGGAAGCCTATCCCCAGAAGTGAGGCCGCCGTATACACGAGCCGCGGATTCCCGTGCTCATCTGCCAGCTTACCGCCCTTACGGCCCAGAACCGTGGTAACGATAGCTGCGGGCAGCATGACGATTCCAATATAGGCGGGAGACAGGCCGTTTACAAGTGTCAGCAGCTGCGGGATGAGATATGGAGAGCTGAAGCTGATGCCTGTAATGCAGAAGGTAATGATCAGGATGATCGCATACTGCCTGTTGCGGAAAATATCAGGATGGATAAACGGAGCCGCAGCGGAGCGGATACGCAGAATAAACAGAATGAGCATCAGAACCGCTGCCAGCGCAAACCGGAAGCTCCCGTTCGTTAGCGCCAAAAGGATAGCCGTTACCGCCCCAGCCAGCAATATCCCGCCAAACCAGTCGATCGAAGCAGCCTTCCTTGATTCATCCTGCAGATATTTGCGGTAGACTGGCAGTGTCAGCAGCGACAGCAACGGAATGAGGAATAGAACCCGCCAGCTCCAGGCGCTGATGACCATCCCGGCAATAATCGGGCCCAGCGCTGTACCCAAGGCTATCCCGATAGCAGAGGTACCCAGCGCACGGCCTCTTTTCTCGGGAGAAAAGTAACGGATCGGGATGATCATCGCCATAGCAGGAATCACAGAAGCCCCGCCTGCCTGAACTACACGGCCCGCAATGATCATCCAATATTCGGTAGCGGCAACGCCAGCCATAGACCCCAGGACAAAGAGTAATAATCCATACGTCAGCAGGTCCTTCAGCCGGTACTTCTCCGTCAATTTGCCAAAAGTAACCGCACCGACAGCATATACAATCATATAACTGGTAATGACCCAGCTCACCTGGGATGGCGATAATTCAAATTCCTTACTGATCGTAGGCAGCACAATATTGAACATATTCGCATTCATTGACGAAATCACCAGTGTAAAAACGAGTGCGCGCATTAACACATTACCTTTGGTAGTAGGGGTTACAGCATGATTCTCCATAGGTGGTGCTCCTCTCTCCGTATATCAATTCGATAAGGTTAGTCAGTACTTACTGTCATTTCATTCAAAAAAACAACTAGGGCGTTAACGCCCTAGTAAACGTCTGGACACTTGCCGTGATGAATTCCTCCAGCGACACCGAAGTGAAATTCCCCTCATCGTCCAGATTGTTCAGGAATGCGCCATAATTCATCACCATAAATTGCACAGCCTGCACTCTGGGATTCCCGGGAATCAGCTTCCCCCGCTCGGTCATGGTCTTGAAATAATCCGTCAGATTCCGCATCAACTGCTCCGGGGCGGTTCTGCTATACTCCTTAAGACCGGGGAGCTGATCCCCTTCCTTGATAAATATCATGTTCATCTTCCGGTTGCGGTTCATAATCTCATGATACGTCCGGCTGACCAGAAGCAGATCGGTAGGAAGATCCCATATGATGCTTTCATTGAACAGCCTGGCCATATCTTCGGTATAATGAAACCGGTCGAAGGCCCGCTCCAGCAGGTTCAGCTTGGTTCCGAACTGGCGGAACAGCGTCTTCTCGCTTAAGCCTGCCGCCGCCGCAATCTCCTGGGTGGTCACACTCTTGTAGCCCTTCTCTGCGAATAGATCAATGGCAGCGGTCAGGAGTTTATCACTGGTACTTAGCGATTTGCTCTCCATCATCATGTTCCTCATTTCAAAAGTTGACTGTCAGTACTAACTGACATATTAGACTAAGAATACACCCTGCTCCCGAATTTAGCAAGGTGTATCGTTCTGCCCGCTATCACTTAAGCCGTTTCCAGCTCAATATGCTTGTCCTATTCTAATAGCGAGGTAACGCCCAGTGCAGCAAATAGGAGCAAGCCCAGCCCCAACAGAATGCCGCCCATCAGCGAATACCGTACTTCCCGCTGAAACGATGCGGTGCCTGGGCCTCCAGGTGCCGGCGGGCCGGGCTGGGCTACCGCGCCTTCCAGACGGGTACGCTTGCCCGTACGCCGCCGTTGATAGCCAATAATGAGTAGTACAATCCCCAGCAGACTCAAGAAGCTGCCAGGGTAGACGAATGCCATCCATAGGTTCCCCATGGTACACCTCCCTGTCTAGTTGTCTTGCTGTATACTTAACCAGCACAAGTGAGGCCAAACAGGGAGATAGGTCAACCTAGAAGCAGGTGAACGAGCTAACCCGGTTCAAATCAACGCCGTAGTATCCCCAGAAGAAGCCGTTCCATCTGAAGCCTGCGACCGAACTTCTGCCCACGAATACCGGGTAGAACCAGAACTGCTCACCATTATTCAGCCAGATATAGGTGTTGCGGAACAGGCATCCTCTGATGCCTCCGGGATCAACCGCATAAGCCGTGACCGCTGGTGCTTGCGGTACGAATTGCGGCGGTGGCGCCGTCGGTGCGGCTACTCCTCCCGGCGCACCCCCGGGCGCCCCCGGAAACCCTCCAGGCCCTCCGCCGGGAATCCCTGGAATCCCCGGCAAACCTGGTATCCCCGGAGTCCCCGGCCCTCCCGGCAAGCCTGGTCCACCCGGAAATCCCGGTATCCCCGGAAATCCTCCGCCGCCTCCCGGCACTGGTATAAATCCCATATATATCACTCCTCTTTCGCTTCATTAGGCATAATCATCATATGCATTCGCGGAGAAGATGCCTGGGCGGGTGCCCAGCTGCAATGGGCTTTTAACAGCATTCCGCCTAGCGGAGGGTAATCGGCACTATAGCTCATGGATCATCAGACTATATCGTAAGAGCGGAACTCATCAATGAACTCCTCCAGCCAGTCTTCCGTGTAATCCAGCGCCCCGCTGTCACTGATGAACTCGACATCAAGTCCCATCACCCACAACCGGCGGGCAATCATAAACAGATCAATTGCAGATTCATCTTGTTCCGAGAAGTCTCTAACCGAGCGGTAGCCCGACATTAACGCCTGCCACAGCGGTTCCTTCTTCTCCTGCGGCAGACGTTTTCTGTGCCGGACCTGGGCCAAGTCGTAGGCGCGCCAGCCTTGTGCCGCCCATTCAAAATCATAATGCGTAAACGTATCGCCCTCCTGGAAGGCATTATTGTTCCCGTGCAAATCTCCGTGGCAGATGCCCCAGTCCAGGCCCGGGCTGGCAGCGATGATCCGCTCCGTTAATGCACCGGCGAACTCGCGCAGATAGGCAGCTGAGCGGTGTCCCTCGCCGAGATAATCCACAATACGGTTCAGCGGCTGGAGGATCAGAGCGCGGGTATCCAGATCCGGTCTAGGCAGATCCAAGGAAACCCTGTCCATGGCAGCGTGCAATTCAGCAGCAGATTTCCCGAAGGAAGCACATGATTCCTCGTCATGCAGTACATTCTCAGTGCCTGTCAGATAGCTGTAAATCACGGCAACTCTCGGGCCCTCCGGCGCATCGATGACCGTGTATAAGCTGCTGTTCTTTTGAGGGATAGGAACGGAAACCTTTGTATTTACTGCGCTCAGTTGGTGTTCCAGCTGTGCCAGCAGAGACAATTCATAGACAACATCACTTTCAGCTATCGATTGGCGGTAGATCCGAAGAATATAAGTACCTGTGCCAGTACGGATTCTGTAAGTATCGTTCAAGCCGCGTAACCAGAACAGGCAATCTCGCCAATCCCCAATGTCATACAGAGGACTAAGGCAATATTCCAAATACTTTGGATCTAGAACGGAACGCATGGCCTTCGGTTTATGATACATTTAGCTCTCCCCTAGCTTGCTGCTCCAGCCGGACAACGGTCTCCTCGAACGTTTTGACCGGACTGTAGCCGAGCTCGTTTTTTATTTTGTCGCAACTATACGCCGTCCTTATAGGGTCCCCGCCCGGTATAATGAACTTCTTATTCAGGGCAAGCCCGATACGCATCGTAAAATCTTTTTCCGGATAATTTCCGTCAATTGCGTTATAGCACTGGTTCCCAGCCGCAGGCTGCGTCGCTGCCAGTACACACATCTCAGCCAGGTTGTCCGCATGCACCCAAGGCGTTAAGTCCTCCGGATGAATCCAGTCCACTTCCGCAGAATCAGCAAGCTTAGCGATCAGCCGGTCGCCCCAGTGCGAGTTGGATTCAGAGCAGATCACTCCAGGACGCAGAATAACACTTGTCAAACCGTTAGCCATTGCAGCCTGTACGATCCGTTCCGATTCGCATTTGGTTGAAATGTATACCTCCCCGTGGCCGAAGGCAAGGCTGCTTGACTCATCCAGCTCCACCTCTCCATCAAAATGACCATAGACCGATACCGTAGAAATATGCACGAAGCGTTCCACTCCCGCAGATACAGCACCGTCAACCAGACTCTGAACCCCCTGAATATTGGATGCCTCGGCAATCGCCCGGTCCTCCCCCAGATACGCCGCAGCGTGAATAATAATATCCACATTCCGAAGCGCTTCCACAATAAAAGCTCTATCTGTCAAGTCTCCGATGACGGGTGTAATACCGAGCTCTTCACATCGCACGATCTGGTCCCTATATCGGATAAGCCCTTTGACCTCCGCACCCTCGCTGAGGCATCTTTTTGCAATTTTATCTCCTGCCGTGCCCGTAACGCCTGTTACGAGAACGACTTTATCTCGAAGTCTCATGGGAACACTCCTATTAGAACATTGTTTTATTTGCATAGTCTAACTTTTCTTATGAATCTCACAATAGTAGTGAGGACATAAAAGGCAGCTTAACGACATCTTCAACCGGTATTCATTTGATAATCATTCCGGGCCGGGGAAGATTGGGCCTATCTGACGTCGGTGAGGGCTACATCTAATCCTGAATAGGCCGGGCCAACTCCTCAGCCGAAATAATCATCCGGCAAGTGCAGCTCCCGCAGGCAAGCGGTGAATTTCTCCCTGAAATTAGGATTTCCTTTGTATTCGGGCCATATCGCCTTATAGTAAGGCAGCAGCTTCTCATGTGGAATAACGTCCCAATGTGAAATGGAGCTGCGCAGTACCTCTGTACCTCCAGTACGGAACATCTGCTCAATGATCTGCCAGCTCTCCTGCTTATTCCCGCAGTCTCTCACGGCATAGATCGCAGTCGTCTGCATAACCAGGCTGGTATGGCACAGGAAGGGTGCGAAATCGTGGAAGTTCACAGCATCGCAGTCGTTGAGGATATAACCTGCATACCGCAGTGTTTCCGCGTCATTAATTCGCTCAAGCCTCTGCTGGATCACCGGAATGAATTCGGTCCGGTCCTCATTCTTGCCGTAAGTATGCAGAATGCTTAAGGCGCGGAGCGATCCCTCAGCGTCATCCGACTGCAGCAGCTTCAGCAGATAGGGTCTGCCCGCCGCAAAGGACGTTTTGCAGAGCAGCGAGATGGCTGTGCCCGCATCCCGGGAACTTTGCCCGGCCACATTGCTTAGGAATTCCAGGGTGGACGGGGCGATTCGCTTGAACTTGAACATGGCCTCCAGCGCCTTGGCCTGCAGCTTCCCGTCAGGAGTGTTCCGATACAGCTGAATAAGCGTATTCTCGTCACCCGGCAGCCGGCTGCCAAACCATGCGTTGTCATAATCCAGAATAATCTCATCCAGCCAGCGCTCATACCAGTCCAGGAAGTTATCTTCATAGACGAAGAAGAACGGGCGGTCAGGGAAAAATTCCGAGGTATACACAATCCTCCCCCGGTGCTCCCCTTCCAGCACGAGATACATCTCATATTCGCAGCCCTGGGTGCCGATACACAGCATTCCGCCAAGCGCCTTGTTTCTCGCTTCCTCGTACTCTTCATCCGAGATGTCCCGTTCCCCCGTCAGAGGCTCCGTCAATAGATTCCATTCCTCTGCAGTCATCCCGGGGCGAAGCACTGCCCGGCCCTGGAGTGCCGGAAGCTCGGTATAGGAGGTGGCCTGTGCAAGCGGATAAATCCCGTAATACGGTCCAGCCCCGCCGTTCCCGATCTCTGTAAGGAACCGGGCGAACGGTTCAGGAAGCCTGATCCCATATTGTGCCTCCCAGTCTGCCAGCTCGCCTGCTGTAAGCTTTTCTTTCAGCTTGTATCGATGCGAAGAGGCACCGAATTCCGTGAACTCCGCATCCTTACACAGGGCTTGCCCCAGCTTCGTCCTGATCTGCTCAAGCTGATCAGCCTGCTTCTCTAATTCCATGATGATCCCTCCTGCATATTCAAAGAATGTCACATAATGGCCTGGCCGATTGTCTTCCATCATATCACACCCTGCATATGTTCCAGGCTCCTCGTTTACCAGACAAGAATAAGCCCGCCGTCACGGTGAAATGACAGGCGGGCTTATAACGATAGAATACTTATTGGACAGCGTTAGACAGCTCTGTGAAAATAACCCCCAGGGCAAATGCGCCCGCATCCGGGTGGCCGATGCTGCGCTCACCTACCGTCCCGGCCCGGCCCATCCGCGCCACAATGGATTCGGTGCGCCGGGCTCCCTCAACAGCCGCTTCGGCCGCCTTGGCGAAGGCTTCCTTCAAGGACAGCTTCTGCTGGGCACTGCTCTTCCAGGCTTCAGCACAAGGGACCAGCGCATCAATCAGCGTCTTATCGCCCACGACTGCCCCGCGACCGAAGGAACGTTCACCAGTAGCCTGGATGCCCTGAACCGCTGCTTCCAGCATTTCGGCCATCTCCAGCGTTTTCAGCGAGGTCCGGCCAGTGGCATATTTGCCTGCTGAGCGGAAGGCTGAGCCCCAGATTGGACCGGAAGCTCCGCCGCAATGCTCCATAATGATCAGGGAGCAGGCCTGAAGGAAGCTGCCGATATCCGTGGAATGATGCTGCACAAGCTCCTTCCATTCCCGCTTCAATTGCTTGAAACCCTTGGCGACACTCATCCCGAAGTCTCCATCACCCGCATGAGCATCCAGCTCACAGAAGGGAGCCTCATTCGCGATAATAATCTCACTCATCTTATCCACCAGATAGATGATATTCTCCAGCCGCAGCCGTTCGTCACGGAGGACAGCGAAGCCCGGATCGGTCTCGGCCGTCAGGCTCACCTCAGCCTGAGTCTCCTGCTGCGGAAGAGGGCTGACGTATTGCACCGGCGCAAGCTCGCCCGTTAACCGGAGCGCCGGAGTATCGCAAGGCTCAGCAAGCCATCTGCGCAGCTCATCATCCAGCTTCATCAGGCTGATGGAAGCGCCGGCCATATCTATGCTGGTCATATAGTTGCCCACAAGAGATTGGCGGATGATGATCCCCCGTTCTCCCAGACTACGGATCACGGAGTGATTGAGCAGGTACAGCTCCTGCAGAGGCGTTGCGCCGAAGCCGTTGACCAGCACCACCACCTCTCCGCCGTCCGGCTGATCCAGGTGCAGACTGGCCAGCAGGGCAGAGATCATACGTTCCGCCAGCTCATCGGCGGTCAGCAGCTTTTCTCTGCGGATGCCCGGCTCCCCATGAATGCCGACCCCATACTCCATCTCATCCTCCTGAAGCTGGAAGGTAGGCGTACCCTTGGCCGGAACGGTACAGGAGGTAAAAGCAAAACCAAGACTGCGCACATGAGCAGCCGCATGCTGCGCGGCCTGCTTCACCTCTGCCAGCGGCAGTCCGGCCTCGGCAGCCGCCCCGGCAACCTTATGCACCAGAATCGTGCCTGCAACCCCTCGGCGTCCCACCGTATACAGGCTGTCTTCTACTGCAATATCATCATCAACCTTCACATAGTCCACAGCCAGGCCGTCCTCAGCCGCCAGATAAGCCGCATTCTGGAAGTTCATCATATCGCCGCTGTAATTCTTGATGATCAGCAGCGCGCCCTTATGGCCGGTATGGTTGCGGATCGCCTGATAGACCTGAATCTGTGACGGGGAGGCGAAGACATCCCCGCAGACGGCTGCATCCAGCATTCCCAGACCGACCAGCCCGGCATGCGCCGGCTCATGGCCGCTGCCCCCGCCGCTGATCAGCGTTACCTTGTCAGGATTCGGCGCAGACCTGGAGACAATTTTGTATTTGCTGTCGAATGTCAGCTGCGGATGAGCCATCACCAGTCCGCTGCACATCTCACGGACGAGATTGGCCGGATCGTTGATTATCTTTTTCATACGCGTTGCTCCTTGCTCTTCTTGAAGGCTTCGCCCAGCTTGTCAGCAACAGCAATGGCAGCGGCAACCGCTTCAGCGGTAACCGGGAACGGCATCGAATGAATCGACTCCTCCGGGATACACGCCTTGCGGGCCACTTCCATCAGCTCCTCATGGGAGATGGAAGCGACACCAATATCGGCCAGGCATACAGGAAGGCTCACCGAGTGGCAGAAGGACAACACCTGATCGATCTCTGCCTGCTGCGCATTCTCCAGAACGAGCTGTGCGATCGTGCTGAAGGCCACCTTCTCGCCATGGTAATAGTGATGGGTGCCTTCGAGCGCCGTCAGACCGTTATGGATGGCATGTGCGGCAGCCAGACCGCTGCTCTCGAACCCGAGCCCCGACAGCAGGATGTTCGTTTCGATAATATTCTCCAGCGCCGGTGTCACCACGTTCTGATCACAAGCCAGCTTGGCCTTGGCCCCATCCTCCAGCAGGGTATCGTAGCATAAGCGGGCAAGGGCCAGCGCGGCTTTGGTGCCTTTGGCCTCCGTAATTACACCTGCATGCACTCCGCAAGGAAGCCCCGCATTGACATTGGAATAGGATGCCGCAGTAGCTCTGGCCTCGAAGTAGGTGGAGAGGGCATCGCCCATCCCGGATACCAGGAAGCGGGTAGGAGCCTGCGCGATAACAGTCGTATCAATCAGCACGACCGAAGGGCTGGCTTTGAAGTAAGCATAATCCTCGAAAGCGCCTTCAGAAGTGTAAATCACAGCGGAATGGCTGGTGGGTGCATCGGTGGCTGCAATGGTAGGAACGATAATCAGCGCCTCGCCTTCTGCCACACATTTAGCCGTGTCGATGGCCTTGCCGCCGCCAAGACCGATAGTACAAGCACACTTATGCTCACGGGCCAGCTCCTGTAGTCTGGAAATCTCCTGCCGGGAGCATTCGCCCTGGAAATCCCCCTTCACGAGAGTAATGCCGAATTGACTGCTGGTGGCATCGAGCTTGGCCTGCACACGCTTCACATCATCCGGGTGCGCAATCAGCAGAGCCGATGTGCCGAAAGTACTGACGAAGTATCCCAATTGAAGCAGCTCATCCTCACCTTGTGTGTATTTTGCCGGGCTGATAAAGGTTCTTCTCATTCTTTCATTCCTCCTCGAGTCGTATGTCCCCATTATAGACAAGTGGATAGAGGGGCGCATGGGACAAAGCAAACGAATTAATATGCTGCAAAATAGTATTATTATGTTCTAGACATCTGAATTATAATTATTTTGTACTCATTGTGACTGTAGATGGAAAGGGTGAGCCGGATGCAATCCAAATTCGACTTGAAGTATATCATTGATATGGACGAATGGGGCAAGCTTCAGGAATCGTTGTCCCTGGTGACGCGCATGGCCATCATTATGGTCGATTATAAAGGCGTGCCGGTTACGGCACATAGCCGCTGTCAGGCCTTCTGCCAGACCGTGCGCAGCGACAAGGAATTCTCGCCCTATTGTCAAAAATGTGACGCGCGCGGAGGTCTGGAGGCTGTACGGCTGAGCCGGCCCTATATCTACCGCTGCCACTTCGATATTCTCGACATTGCTATCCCTATCATTGTCGATAATCAGTACATCGGGGCGCTGATGGCCGGACAGATCCGGCTGGCGGAGGGAAGCGGCCCGAATCTGGAGCAGATTGTGTCCCGTCCGCAGCAGGACGCCATGACGGAGGATCGGGCCCGGAAGTACGAGTTGCTGCCTGTCATGACGTATGAGGAGGTTGTGGCCACCGCCGATATGCTCTATCATTTGTGCAACTATGTGGTCAAGGAATCGATCCTGAAGCATGAGCTGCTGGAGCGGAACCGGCAGCATGAGGCCTTGAACCCGCAGCAGGAGTCCAAGCCGAAGCCCGAGCTGTCTGCGCTGCCCGTAGAGCCGCCCTCGGCTCCCAAGACTCCGGCCTCTTCGGGAAGCGCATACAAGACGGAATGCATAAGTCCTACGCTGCAGCCTGCTTTTGACTATATGCTAAGCCACCGGGAGGAGAATTTCTCGCTGAAAATGCTTGCTCAGCTATGCCATATCAGTCCGAGCTACTTCAGCCGCCTGTTCACCAGGGAGATGGGCGAGCCTTTCTCCCTATATGTCGCCCGCATGAAGGTCGGGTGGGCGAAGGAGCTGCTGGCAACAACGGATTGGTCAGTCAACGAGATCAGCAATCACTTGAATTTTTGCGATGCCGGCTATTTCATTAAGATCTTCAAGAAATACGAGTCGGCAACTCCCCGGTCCTACCGTGCTTCTCTCATAACAAATCGAATATAATAGATGTAACACTATTTGAGCAGGGGGGTAGCCACATGAAGCTGAACGAACAAGGTGTGCTCATCATTGAAGAGGATGATATCCACGACATGTACTTTTTTCTGGTCCATGACGGGTTGACATTCAAGGATTCTTTCGAGATTGGGCTGGAAAGGCATAAGATTGAGCTGTACCCCGGCAGCGTATCTGCTATTGTTCCCCCGCAGGCCATGCCCGAGGACTATGGCTACCCGGAAGAAGATCTTCCCCGTATAGTGGAGGGGATTTATTCAGCCGTCCGTGAGTATGATCCGGGCTTCGGAGTGTGGTAACATCCCTGCTGCCTGTCTACAGCATCAAGGGATAACCAGGCCGTTCTTGAACGCCAGCTTCACATCATTCTCACGGACATAGGCGGAATAGTCCCAGGATTCTCCCTCCTGCAGCCGCTTGTAGGTCTGATGAATATTCCGGCGCCAAGGCGACGGCCGGCTGTTGAAGTAATGCGTGAAGAAGCGCTGCGCCTGCTCTTGTGTGCCGAAACACAGCAAATAGGCCAGCGGACTGGATTCAGTATCGCAGATGCCGGGGAATCCTGCGCCGCAGGCGGCAAGCTGCTCCAGTGCGCGGGGACGGTCTGCGAACAGCTCGAACAGCGGCAGGACACGTTCCCCGATCTGCTGACCAATACTCTCCAGGGAGGAATCCAGCTGTGAGCCGGCGACCTGCCAGACGATGGCGCTAGAGAATTTCTGCGGCCTGCGCAGCGAGCCGAACAGTACGGTATCGTCCCCTCTGCCGGTTTGTCCGGCAAGCCATTTTTTGAGGGGCTTGCTGGCAATCCACAGGTTCACCGTCATCCGCACATCGGTGCGGGTGTTGTAAGACTGCGGTTGGAAAGAGAGCTCGAATACGGTATCTTTGTCGGCCGCTGTTTTTTTCCATACCGTACCCGTCTTATTTGATCTGAAGCCCTCGGCCTGGAGGAACTGCTGTCCGATCTGCTGACAGGCCTGAAGGAATTGAGCTTTGGGATCGAGCTTACGGTTGGACAGACCTTCTGACCAGACCTCCCACTGGGCATAACGTTCGTCCAGCAAGGGCTGCAGGCGGTCATAATTCTCACAGGTGTTCTCCACATGATAGATGCTGGGGTATTCGCGGCCTTGTTCAGCCGCCTGGCGGTTGAAGACTTCACAATAATCATTAAGATAGCTTCCATACTGTGCGGCGAAGGCCGATTGACCGTCGTAATAATCAGTGGCGAAGGCATTGCCGCGCTCATCCAGATCTTCATCCCAGAATTTCCCGTCGCAATACTCCAGCAGGTAATCCAGCCCCGTGAGCTCACGGCGTTTCAGCCGCTTCAGCGCCTCCGCCGACTCCTCAAGGTGAATTTCCCCCGCCATACCGCGGCCTAAGGCCCAGGCTAGAAACATGCCGATATGAATCCCGCCATTCTCTTCCGGCAGATCCGAGGGATAATCTCCCCCGGAATGCCAATCGATCCGGTCATATGCCATATAGGTCTCCTTTCGGCCAGGAGCTCTAGCTCCCGGCTTCCCTTCTTAATACAAATTGATACACTTCATCACCCGCTAAATCCCACTCTACTTTGCTTTCAGGAATCTGAGCAAGCGGGGTGGTCAGCAGTGGATGGTCTACTGAAACGTTATTAAGCCCCTTGGCCTGTCTCATTTTTTGGATGAGCCGAACTTCATAAGGGATGTAATTCAAGCATAGAATTTCTGCGAATTTATTAGTCAGATCCAGCGAGCTGTAGATATGGTAATCGCAGATTTCACCCATCAGGCTGCGCAGCAGCGCTTCATCCGTGGTAGACCAATGATCGAGAAGCCTCCGGTACACATGCTGCTCCGGCAACACCGGATACAGCTCCTGATTGATCTGCTCCGTGATGAATAAGTCATGTAACAACGCCATGAACAAATGATGCGTCTCCTTGAGGGCATAGCGCTGTGCATCTTTTTCAAATATCATCTGAAAATAGTCCCTGGCTAATTGCGCCAGCTCCTTCATATCCCATAGCAAGGCTAATCCTATGATACAGCCTATCGTTCTTGAAGAGACCTCTTTATAATCAAACAGCCTCCGCAGGATATGTTCCTCCCAATAAAGAAACCGGGTAACATACTTCCACCCTTCCTGTTCCCCGTTCAGAATCAGATGTTTCGGATAATCTCCGCCATGTACACCGATTCCAAGGGTCAGGTTTCTGGCGATGGTCTCTTTGTATCCGTCTTTGATGTCGTCCTGGATACTTTCTTTAATTAACGTATACCATTCTTTGAGTTCTTCTTCGGATACGGTTTTCTTTTGGAGGGTACGGATCTCTTTGTTGAATGCTTTTATTAATTTGCGGTGTTCCATCTGCTCACTCCCTGTAAGAGATCGTTAATCCAGGTGGCCCTAGCGGGTGCCGGATTTGTCATTAAGGATGGAATTCAGTACAATGATCAGCATCGGAAGGTACTACCACAGATTATGATATACAGAAGGTGACACCGCAATGGAAAGTGGAGATTTGAGGATTTTTCAGGCTGTGGCCCGTGAGGGTACGATTACGAAGGCTGCGCAAGCCTTGAACTATGTTCAGTCCAATGTGACCAGCCGGATTCAGTTCCTGGAGGCCGAGCTGAAGGTCCCGCTGTTCCACCGGTCCAACCGGGGAATGAAGTTAACGCCTGCGGGTGAGAACCTGCTGGAATACGCGAATGCCATACTGATGCTAATGGATGAGGCTGTCCAATCAACACAATACTCCGAGCACCCGGCAGGCCCTCTGCGAATCGGCTCTATTGAGACAACAGCGGTCATTCATCTCACATCCATGATCGCTGACTACCATTCCCGCTACCCCGATGTCCATCTGTCGCTCATCACGGGTGAAACGCATGACCTTCTGCGCAAGGTGCTTGATCATAAACTGGATGGTGCCTTCGTCTATGGACCTATAGACCAGCCGGATATCGGGCATGTTGCGGCTTACGAGGAGGAACTGGTGCTAATTGCTGAACCGGGGACAACTGAGTTGCATGAGTTGCTGCACAAGCCCATGCTGTTTTTCGACGTTGGCTGCACGCACCGCGTCAAAGCGGAGCGCTTCCTGCGCCAGAGCGGGATGCACTCGGTTCAGATCCGGGAATTCGGCACGCTGGAAATGATACTACACGGAGTATCCGCCGGACTCGGCGTATCCCTGCTGCCTGAGTCCTCGATCCGCAAGGCGGAAGAGGCCGGACGAATCATCTCCCACCGCCTCCCCGAAGAATACCGAAAGCTAGAGGTATGGTTGATATACCGCTGCAACGCCGTGCTTTCCAGTGCAATGTCCAGGTTTTTGGAGATGGTGGGGCAGAGATAGTAATGATAAAAGGAATATTTTCCTTGAACGATACACCCCACACCCTTAAACAAATTATCGGAGGCTTAAAGATTACTCCCTCCTACTTTAAATTGGTTGAACTTGAGTATGACAGAGACTGGGAGCAGGATTGAAGCAACTCTCTAGCTCAATCCAAGCATAAAATGCCTACGGCATCCCCGTTGTGATCGGTTTTTCGACCTTATCGGGCCCACTCGCCTCTGCCGCACCGAATGTGATCGGTTTTTCGACCTTATCCGGCCCACTCGCCTCCGCCGCACCGAATGTGGTTGGTTTTTCGACCATATCTGGCCCACACACCTCCGCCGCACCGAATGTGGTCGGTTTTTCGACCTTATCCGGCTGTTCGGTGAAATCAGCGAAGTCATTCCTATTACTGAACCAGAATATAGTCATCCTGCCGATGCTCCAAGACACTTACCCCCAACTTTATACACAACTTATCCACATTGGACGAAAATCATAATCTCCTAATCAATAAAAAAGATCAGAACCTATTCCCTCAGGCTCTGATCTTCTCGCATCTTAGAATCTATCTATTCGAATTCGACATCAGCCAGGCCAGGAATTCCCCGAACGAATCGGCTACCTTCTCAACCTCTTCGAATTCAGGCTCACATCCATGAACAATAGCCCCGCTATCCGTTGTTAAATCGATGGCATAGAAGGAATATCCATCCTCCACAGACATTACGATCGGCAAGTGATGATCCCACCAGGCCGTGATCTCGGACTGCCAAGCTGGATCACCCGCTGCTGCCTCCACGCTAAGCATTTCAAATTCATTCCACCGGAATTCGGTTTCCGCGCTATGATTGAACTCAGCCTCACCAATAAACCAGGTTTGTTCATCCGGTGCAACGCAGGTCTCAACTGCCTTTAGAAATTCTAAATACTCATTGGGGAGTCCTTTATATCTGGAAGTAATGCCGCTATTCAAATGCAGCTGAGCACCGGACTTTCTCCTTACCTCCCAGCCGTTTACCTCCGCCCAAATGATAAATTCCCCAATCTGCGTTTGTCCTTTTCCACTATTCATGTCCAAATGCTACACCTGCCCATCCGCTTAAGAAATGGAAACTACCATACTAATATACCATTTCCGCAGGTCTGCTTACTATCGAAAAGGAAAAGCACCCGCCCTATGAAGCAACAGGCGCTTGGCAGCAATTATGACTTCCGTACAGGCTGGACATACTTGAAGTACCGCTCTGGGTTGAAATAGAAGTAGATGATCCGGCCGGGGGTAGGGTCGAAGCAGTAGCCAGTACCTGTATAATCAAAAGTGGCCATCGCCTGCTCCATCCGTTCCTCGACACTGCGATTCTCCTGCTCATAATCGAATGGCCCGTGCTCGAATACGATATACTCGGCCTCGGGGACATCCGCCATCAGCATCTGCGCAGGGACTTCGCCTTCATAATCATAGGGGAGACGTACCCCATAGCACTCTGTACGCGGAAATCCCCAATCGCAGAGCCTGCCGTCCGGGTCATTCATATAGGCCATAATCTGGCCGTTGCCGCTGTTCGTGTCGCTTCCGCCGTCATCATCCAGCTTGCCCTTGATACTATCCAGCAAGCCGGTGATGGTCTCGCAGTCCTGCCCTGGAATCAGGCTCTGCTTCTGCCAGAAATCCCAGTACCCGTTGCTCTCGTAGTTCTTAATGTGCAGGAATTTGTGCGCCGGAATGGTTACGAAATAAATCTTAACCTCTTCTGTAGATTTGATCATGCCAACCTCTCCTAGTCCGAAAAAGTAGCGGTCAAACGGGTTGATTTTGGTACGAAGGACGACAGGATACGGGTGTCTCCGGTACTCGCTTGGGGCCACACCATAGGTCACCTTGAACGCGCGCGTAAAGGCTTCATGGGAGGAGAATCCATAGTCGAGCGCAATATCCAGAATGCTTTTTCCGCTGTCCCGCACCTCCTTCAGTGCAAAAGCCAGCTTCCGGTGGCGAAGGTAATCCCTAAGCTGCATCCCGGATATCTCTTTGAATTTCCTCGTCGTATGAAACTCCGAATACCCCAGCTTGTCAGCAAGAGATTGCAGCGTTATGGCCTCACTGTTATGCTGCTTAATGCTTTGGTCCATATCATCGACAATGGTCTGGATCTGCCTGTGCCACTCGTACACCGTCCGCTCACCCCCTCGTTCCAACCGCTCTATGTTCATTCTAGAATACTGGAAAAGGCATTTCTTGATTCTACTTGCGGCATGGGATCAGCCTCATCTCTGTAAGATGATCCAGATTGATCTCGATCCTCAGCTCATCATGCTCATTCACCGCGATTAATGTCCGGGCTTCGATACTTAATTGCTTAATAGGATTGGTGACATCCGAGAAAAAAGCCCAAACCAAATCACCGCCCGTATCGGTGCAGGCAATGAAGCCCTCGTTCCCCATCTGCCCGTCCCCGCCGTAGATTGTACCGCCCTCATAATCCAGGCTCGTCCATTCATCCACGATGATCCAAGGATCATCATTGTACTTCACAATGCTCTCAATCGTTGTGTCACACAAGGGGGAACAGCTCATTGTGCGCTGACGGGTATTTGGGTCGTAACAGGTCTCAATATTTAGAATCGTAATGCTGCCATCTGCCCAAGCAATACAATTGATCCCCGGCAGCTCACGCTCCTCCGTCCAATGCTTCTGGATGAAGTTACTCATGGCTCTATCCTTTCATTGGGTTGATTTTCTTGTCTAATATACTATTTCTGTAAGCTGCCGCGTTTTCCCTTCAAAAGTTAAAGCCCCCCTGGGCAGGATGGCATTTCTATAAAAGAAACCTGAAAGAAGAGTCTCCCGTAGTACATATGAATAAACAGACATGGGATGTGATTGATGTGACAGGATTTCTTGGTGTTATCCTCATTGCCGTAGGATTGGTTATCGCTATTTGGCCGAAGGTAGCCTGGTACTTACGGCTGGGCTGGAGGTTCAAAAATGCGGAGCCCAGCGGGCTGGCCTTAGGGGCGGAACGGGTAACCGGTGTGGTCCTGGTAATCGCCGGTTTCATCCTGGTGGTATCCAGCTGCGCCTCAGGAAACGCAGAGCGCCGCTGGTCGGAGCAGTTCAAGGAGAAGCTGGAATCGGGGCAGGTCCAGGAAATCAGCATCGGCATGATTAACCCCACCGTATTAAGCGAAGAAGAAACAAATAGAATGATCCAAATGATCCAGGATGCTGAGCTTAGACCTTTTGATGCAGGGAATTCGTTCGGGGCAAGCAACACCGGGACCATTACCTTTAAGGACCAGACCCGTGTAGATATGGTTATCCTAGGCCCGTCCGGGGGAATTGAGCTGCATCCAGGTGATGCACAGAGCGAATATGAGATTATGAGCGGATCACTGAAATCGTGGCTGAAGAGTTACGGGACTAATTAAGATTGAACTTGAAAATTAACAGAGCTATCCGCAGGAAAGTCCGCATCGAAAATAACCACTACTGCAACGCTACAACTGCATCTATAGAGCCCGGCCCGCGTATTCCGCAGGCTGGGCTTGTTGAATCTCTCTCACCGACCGCTTGCATAGAGCATTGTTGCACATTTTGCAGGATTTCTCTATCAAGGTTACTGAATGCGGTACAATGTTGCATTATTTGCACAAATTCCTATGCTGATAGCAAGTTAGCGCTGAATTTGTTGCATTTCGTGCAGGATTTCGGCATATACCGCTCCTATTGGGCTGCATTGTTGCACTTCTTGCAGGATTTCTCCAAAAATGTTATTCGCTTGGGAGCATGGGGCCCATCCCTCATCGCAGCACATCTTATCCCAAAAGAAGAAAATCATAATTTGCTATACAAGAACCAAAAAGCTGGAGGCCTCATTAAAAGTCCTGGAAATGTTGACCAAAGCTAATATTACATAGTGTCCAGCACACGCTGCAGCCGCTCACTTGTCTCGGTTGAAGCTGTGTAGATCATCACCTTCAGGTCCGGGTTACCCGGAGGCTGCAGGGTCACATGCTCGAACTCCATCTCGCCGATCCGGGGATCATATCTCTGTTTGTAGTGGTCTGCTACAGCCTGAACCTCATGAAGCGGCCAGATCTCGCGAAAGAGCTGGCTGTTCTGCATGAACTCTTCGATGAGCTGCTTAAACCTCGCATCATCAGGGAAGCGTGCGTAATCCGCACGGAACTGGGCAATCAGGACTTTGGCCCCGGTTCCCCAACCCTCTATGCTTGACCCCAGCCCTGTCAAAAGATATCTGATCCAATTGATTCTCTCCGGCACCGCATCCGCACACGAAGGTAACCGGAACACAAGCTCAGCCGACTGGTTCCACAGCAGCACATCCCAATATCTCCCCAGCACAAAAGCCGGATGCGGACCAAGCGCCTGTATCATCCGTTCAATGCCCGCAGGAATGTGCTGATCCGCTTCCCGGTCCTGCTGTACCGGTCTGGCAAGCAGATGAAGATGCTGGCGTTCATCTTCTGTCAGCCGCAGGGCTCTGGCTATGTTATTAAGGACTTCCTCCGATGGATTAACGCTCCGGCCTTGCTCCATGGAGGTATACCACGAGGTTCCGATATGGGCAAGCTGGGCCACTTCTTCCCTCCGCAGCCCCGGAATCCGCCGCCGCCCATAGGAGGCCAGCCCCACATCTTCCGGCGTAAGGCGTTCCCGGCGCGTACGCAGAAATTCACCCAATGACGTTCTGGATAATCCGTTCTCCATGGAACCTTCCTCCTTATCCTGACACTCCCAATCATACGATAAAGGCAGGAAGGATGCTATTCGTGTGTCCCGTTATACTCCTCTTATGGCTTAACAACTTAGGAGGATCTGAAGATGAAGATTTTTGTAACCGGAGCAACAGGTAAGGTAGGAAGCCGACTGGTTCCGCGCCTGCTGCAGCGCGGCCATCAGGTCACGCTGCTGGTCAGGGATGCTGCCAGGGTGGAGGAGCTTCACCGGCAAGGGGCTGAATGTGTCGATGGTGACCTTCTGCAGCCGGAAAATTACCTTAATGCGCTGCGGGGCAATGACGCTGTAGTGCACTTGGCTGCCCAGTTTCGGGGTGTAGATGAGCAGACCACCCGAACAGCCAATATTGACGGCGCCGTGTCCTTGGCCCGGGCTGCGCTGGATGCGGATGTGCCAAGGTTCGTATTCGCGAGCACCAACCACGTCTATGGACCGGGAGGCCATTCGCGGCCCAGCCGGGAGGAGGATGAACTCCGGCCTGCTTTTGCTTATCCCCAGAGTAAGGCTGAGGCTGAAGCGGCGCTGCTGGCTCTCCACCGTGAACAGGGCTTAGGGCTGCGCATTGTACGGTTTCCCTTCGTCTACGGTGAGCGCGACCCCCATATCGCGGAGGTTCTGCCCTATTTCAGCCAATGGAATCCGGCCAGACGCATTCATATGGCCCATCATGCGGATATCAGCCAGGCCCTGATGCTCGCTGCCTTCACGCCGGGCATCGATGGACGCATCTATAATGTGGCTGATGATGCGCCGATCTCCGTGGCCGAGATGCTTCAGCTTCATCAGGCCGAGTCTACGCCGGAAGCCTTGCAGCAGCCCTATGATCCTTGGGATATGATCGTTGATACTTCGCGGATTAGAGATGAGCTGCATTACCGGCCGATCTATCCGTCGTTCTATACGGCAAGAGATGCAGGGGCGCTATAAGGGCGCTCCCATAAGCTTCCGTCAAGGCCTGCCCTCAAACCGTTTCACCGCATCCTCCGTCACCGGCTGAAAGAGATTCACCAGATTGCCGTCGGGATCACGGAACAGCATCGAACGGTTCCCCCAGGGCATCGTTGTAGGTTGCTGTACCCAATCCTGGACAACCTGCTGGAGGCGCACATATTCAGCATCGACATCATGGACGCGGAACTCCAGAATGACCGTGCGGTTACTGGCCGCCACTACAGCATCTGTACCGAATAGCTGTGCTGTCTTGGAGTGGCCGATGGCCACGGTACATGTGGGCATGACGAATTCGGCAAATACAGGAGCAGGCCGCTCTGCCGTCATCCCTGTCACTTGCTCATAGAATTCAACCAAACGATCAATGTCGTCAGTAATGATACGTATCGAAGCGAAATTCATAAGTGTTCATCCTTTCTTGAATGTTTACATGTCCAATGATAAAAAAACGCTACTGACAACGTTATGTCAGTAGCGTTATTAACATAATCGAAAAACCGATCACATCGAGCTGGCGCAAGGCTATCGGGCCGAATCAGTAGCGTCTCTATGTCCTGTCTCTCTACCCTTAGCCTATACTCAGGGCAATGTTCCCAAGCTGCTCCGCGCGCTCCATCCGCTGAAGGGCAAGCGGAGTCTCCGCTAAGGAATACACGCTATCCATGATAGGGTGTATCTGATGCTGCTCCATGAACTGAAGCATCGCGGTGAATTCTTCATGGCTGCCCATGGACGTTCCAAGCACCTGAAGCTGCGGGAAGAATACCGCTCTGGCCGGAATGGTGAGATCATCGCCTGAGCTTGCGCCGAACATAACAATTCTCCCGCCCGGTTTGATGACCTCGAAGTATTGCCCGAATGTGGCTGGACCTACGCTATCCAGGATCAGGTCCACTGGGTTGTTCTGAAGCTCTTCCCGCCAAGGACTGTTGCTGTCTATAACCTGAGTAACAGGTAATTGCAGGGCCTCTGCACGCTTGGCTTCACTTCTGGACGTAACTGTGACCCGCGCCCCAACGGCTGCCGCCATTAGTGCTGCGAAGGTAGCCACTCCGCCGCCAATGCCCGGAATCAGCACATGCTCGCCCCGCCTCAGGTTCCCTCTGGTAAATAACGCCCGGTAAGCAGTGAGTGCCGCTAAGGGTAACACACCCGCCTCTTCCCAGGACAGATACGCTGGCTTAGGCACAACATTCTGCTCAGGCACAATGACATATTCCGCAAAAGTCCCGTCTGCAGGATACCCTAATATGTCAGGAACCACAGGCACCTCATCCGCCCGATCCCAGCCCAGACATGGATTAATGATAACTTCCATCCCTTGAGACAGGCCAGTTACCCCTTCACCCGTCTCTGCAATAACGCCAGCCCCGTCTGAACCCAGCACGCAAGGATGAACCGGACCAGACGCACCTTCTGTAGCAGAAGCAGCAGCGATGATGAATAAATCCCGGTGATTCAATCCGGCTGTCTTTAACCTTACCCTAACCTGCCCCTGTTCAGGATGCTTGTCCGGATGATCCGTATATTGCAGACCCTGCGGTCCAAGTGTAATTGCCTTCATCTTCATATCCTCCTGTTACGCTGTAGTGGCTTCATACAAAGTGTAGGCTGTTACAGCGGTCAGGTAAAATGATTAGAAGAGAAGGTGAGTATCATAAATAATGATATCAGTAAGCCGAACCGCCCCTAAGAGAATTGCCAGAACCCTGCTACCGGATGCCCTATTCCTTTCGTTCCGATATGGGCGTATACATACAGCGCTCCAAACCCAAGAAGATAACTCCCGTCCCCTTGAAGCAAGGTGTCGGGGTAGCCGTCTTCATCGACTTGGAAGAAGAAAGAGAAGGCCTCCTCCTCCAGCTTTGCGGAATAATACGTTTCATTCTGAAGAAGTCTCGGCGTCCCGCCCACTTTGATCAAGAAGGACCGTTCTACCGATTTATCATCAGTACACGGTTCTCCGGTTGTAATGTGGTGTTTCCGCAGACCCGCGTTTGTATACGTCTCTATATGGCTTTCCGCAGATAGAGGATGTTCTATTACCTTGATCGGGCAGTCAGGGTACATGTTATGTTCCAAGTACTCCTCATACTCTTCAGGAATGAAGATCGAAATCATGCGCCCGGGTTGAAACGGATGAACGAAGCTCAGATAGAACAGGTAGGTTCGGCCCCCCAGGTCAAGGAGATGGGCTGGATTGTCAAAAAACTCGGGCGCATTCCCGCCGATCCAGCCTGCCCGGGGAATGTCCGCTATAGCCGGCTCCACATAATGCAGCATACAGTCTGTTCTTTGGGCCAGCAGATTGATTGGTTTGTCCATCCCTCAGCAGCTCCTCTTCTTTTGATGACAAGTGTAATAATTCCATCCATCAGGATCAAGCGACTTGCGGTTAATGAAACCTCATCCCCCGTGAATGGTACCACCACAGGATGCGGATGACCTCAGCCCCGATCTGAATCTCCTCCAGCTCCTCACTTTCCTCCATCAGCTTCCCCCGCAGGGGGGCATGGTGTGGCCAGTAGGCCAGTGTGTACTGGCTCTCATCCATCAGCCTGGGCATCGGGGAATCAGGGACAGCCTCCAGATGATGGGCGATTAGCTCGCATAAATAGGTAAAAATCCGCTCCAGCGTCTCTCCGCCTAAGTCGCCGGGCACGGCCATCACCCATTCTGTCCCCAGCGCTCGTCCACCGGATAGGTGATTAGCGGATAACCCGACTGTCGCAAATCTCGCTACCTCCTTCTCTTCTGCCGCCGGAAAATAATAGATCTCTACATGGACTGTTTTGGGCTTCATTAAAGTGATCCAGTATTCCGGTATCTGCCACACCCTGATATAAGCATCTAAGATGACCGACCGGCAGATATCGAAGGAAAGCTCATGTTCTTCGCTGGATTCAACGGATATGGCAACCACTCTCCCTGTTTTCCGAGTGCTATACGCTGGGCTCCAGTTCTGCCACAGATAACCTGCCGTCCTCCATCCGATACACCTTGTCGCAGTATTCAAGCATACGCTCATCATGTGTGACCATAATCGCCGCTTTGCGGCGTGTTCTCACCTCATGGGCAATCAGGGAGACCACTTCATGGGCACGCTTGGTGTCCAGACTTGCGGTAGGTTCATCCGCCAGGATGATCCCGGGATTATTAATGAGCGCACGGGCAATCGCTGTCCGCTGCTTCTCCCCGCCGGACAGTTCTTCCGGGAAGCTGTTCAGCTTCGAGCCCAGGCCCAGCTCTTCCAGCAGTTTAACGGCGAACGCTTTATCTTCTTTGCTCACCCTCCCTGACATCTTTTTGACGATGAGCAATTGGTCCAGCACACTTAGATAAGGAACCAGATTCGAGGATTGCATAATAAACCCGATTTCTTTCAGCCTTAGATCCGCCAGTTCCTGTGCTGTGAGCTTGGATATAGGATGTCCATTCAGCTTGGCCTCTCCTTCTGAAGCCTTCAGCAGTGCTCCGGCAATAGACAGGAATGTGCTTTTCCCAGAACCCGACGGTCCAACGACAGCAACGAACTCACCCGGCTCCACGGAGATAGACACATGATCGAGTGCTGCGATCCGGTTGCTTCCTTCGGCATAATACTTGGTGACTTCACTCATTTGTAATCCCTTAGTCATTGTCATTACTCAGCCCTCCCGAGCGCCTTCAGCGGATCAATCCTGGTAATCTTTCGAACCGATACCAGCGAACTTAACATAGCGATAACCAGCAGGATCACAGAATACGTGACAACAAGAGTAGTCTCCAGCTTAAACGGCATACCCTTCGGCATAATGGCTGCTGTTCCATAAGTCAGTAAGACTCCGACTACAATGCTGGTCAGCGATAGCACAAGCACTTGCGATACAATGGCTTTGCTTAAGAATCTGTTACTGGCACCTATAGCTTTCATAATGCCGAACTGATTGGTTTTCTGCATCGTCATTACGTAAAAGAATACGCCAAGCACAAACGCGGCGATGGCGAGCAGAAATGCCAGCATCATCAGAATAGTCCCGTTCTCTTCTTTGTACCCTGGCATTCCTTGTACTGCTGCCGACCGGGTAAGCGTGTCCGTCCCAGTTAGCCCGCTATTCATAGCGTCTGGGTTGATATCCTTGCCCTGTAGCATAATCGCATTAACGGGCCCGGCAATGCCTTTATCCGAACCCGGAGCCGCAAAGGCAATCTTCCGCCATTCGGCCATTGGAGTGAACACGGAGGCCACGTGGTTGTAGGTCTGATTCTCCACGAATCCTATAATCGTTAGTGACTCCGTTGTGCCGTCTAATTGAAAAGTGTCACCTACGCCATAACCTTCGTCCTTCATGGTCGAATTCACAATGACACCCGTAAGGTTCTCAGCAGATAAGCTCTCCCCTTCAATGACAGCCGGCTCCAGGAAGCTTCCCGGGTTAATCCCTATAATCGCGATATCCAGCTTGTCTTCACTGCTTGTACTGTTTGCCTTCATCGCTGTTGCCATGGTAGTTCCCATCGGGGCAGCGTCATCTACATTAGGCAGCAGCTCCGCTTCTGCTAGTAATTGATCTGACAACAGCGACTTGCTCATTGAGGACTGCGACCCTTCTTCAAAAATGACATAGTCTGCCTTCATCGTCTTAAAGGTTGACGCAGCCAGCGTAGATAGGCCATTCCCTAAGCCTGATAAGATAAATACCAGCCAAGCTAAGAGCACGAAAATAATGATGATCATTAAAAATCTCACTTTACTGTGCATCAATTCTTTTACAGCTAAAAACATTCCCTTGCCAACTCCTTATTTATTTTTCGACACATGTGTCAATTTAAACCTGCTGTTACCATCACCGGCATCCGACACTTAAATTAAACACCATATTTGACACTTGTGTCAAATTATATTCAAGGCGCATGTTAGCTCTTGGCCCCTCCGATCCACATTTGAAACAGCAGCTTACCCCAAGCAGGAGTAGGGATATTCAGCATATTCGGCGTATCAATCAGGTTAAAGAACACACCAATAAGTACAGGAAGTGGGATATCCTGCCGCAGGTCTTGATTCTGCTGGGCGCGTTCAAATAAGCGGGACAATTGAATTTTAAGCGTCTGATGTCCTGCTTCAATAACTTCAAGATCTCTCGCCGCTGCTGAGGAATTTGCCGTATTGATCTTATTAGCATTACCCAGAAGCTGATGTAACGCAGACTCCTCCACGTAAATGAGCAGCAGCTGTTCAAGGGCATCCATGGGATCAGCCTCATCAATGGCTAAAGCCTTGTCTAGTACCGCTGACATTACGCGCTTCATACAAGCCGCCACAATCTCTTCCTTATTCGCATAATATTGATAGATAGTGCTTCTGGCCCCTGACAGATGCTGTGAAAGCAGCTTAAGATGAAACCCGTCATATCCATGCTCAAGCACCAATTGTTTGGTTGTATCCAGCAGCTCTGTCTCTGTAAAAGACTGTTTTCTTCCCATTACATCTCTTCCGTCCTGTCCTTGGTGATATATATCATTAGTTTAGCATTGTTAGTGAACATTTCCCAATGGCCGCCGCGGATCAATAATGGAATGCTCGATATCCTCGACGTAGGAATCGAACGCTTCCACGCCTTCACTTAAGATCAATGCGGCCTCCTGCGCCGTGACTGGCAGCGCCCATAGGATCTGGGCCCTCTCGCTCCCGACCTGAATCTCCTCCAGCTCTTCACTTTCTCCCCTCAGCTCATCCAGCAGAAAAGCAGTGGTTGTCCAGTTAGCCGGGGCAAGCGGGCTCTCTTCCATAACCCTAGGTATCCGCGAATCACCGGCAGCCTCTATATGATGGGCGATAAGATCACTGAGATAGGTAAATATCCGGTCCATAGACTCTCCGCCTAAGTCAGAGGTCAGAGCCATCACCCACTCTGTACCCACAGCTTGCCCATTTGGGCGGTGTGTCGCGGATAACCCTACTGTTGCAAACCTCGCAATCTCTTCCCCCTCCACTGCAGGAAAATAATAGATCTCAACATAGGCTCCTGTTTCGGGCTTCTTCAGAATGACCCGATATTCCGGCATCTGCCACTCCCGCATATAGGCACCCAAGATAAAGGTTCTGCGGATATCGAAGGAGAGCTCCCTCTCTTTAGTTGATTCCATGAAGATGGTCATCACCTTTCCTCTTTTGATTAGGATATGGTTAATAAGTTAAGTATCTCTTTTACAAAAGTATCAACAACTGCTCTGTCAGGACGGGACTTCAGGAACACCGTAAGTCCTATTAAAGAAATGACAAGTGTCTGCGCCAGATTCTTGGCATTAATCCCGGCAGCTAGCTCCCCTGACCGCAAGCCCCGTTCAATCGTTTCCTGGAAGATGACCGAGAGGTACATCTGATGTTCTCTGGTCAGGATCTCAAACTTCTCATCATGGGGAGCAAGCTCCACCATTGAATTGATGCAGAAGCATCCCGTGCTCGGGCTTTTCTCATATTCTTTGGACACCACATCTTCAAAAAAAGTACGGAACGCCTCTTTCACTGAAGAATGCTTGTGCAGACTGCCCCGGACATAGGCAGCGTGGGAACTCGTATATTTCCGCAGCGCAGCTTCAAATAAGCCCTTCTTGTCTCCAAAGGTAGAGTATAGGCTTGGACGCTGAATGCCCATTCTTGCGGTTAAGTCGCTTAAGGAGGCAGCCTCGAACCCTTTTTCCCAGAATACATGCAGCGCTGCATCCAGCGCTTTGTCCTCATCAAATTCACGCGGCCGGGCCATAGAACTCCCTCTTTTCATATCGAATGGTATATTTCGATTGTATTTGACGAAGTAGCCCCTGTCAATTAGAGCAATTTATATCCGACTCTTCCCGCTTTCCCCTTGACAATTAATTTTGGTTAGCGGTATATTAATCAGGAATTATTTCATACCAATCAGTATGTTATTATATCCCTATGTCGAAGGAAGTGTTATCTCTGGTCAGCTTTATAAAAGAACCGCAAGCCATTACCGCACCATCCGGGCCAACGCCTGCATCTTCAATGTCCCGTAAGGTTGCACTCCTGTTTGCCATCACCTGCGGACTGGCCGTCGCTAACATCTATTACGCCCAGCCCTTACTAGATGCGATCTCCAGCGAATTCGGGATTTCGCATTCATCGGTCGGCATCGTGATTACCATTACTCAGATTTGTTACGCTCTTGGACTGCTATTGCTGGTGCCGCTCGGCGATCTGCTGGGTCGGCGCTGGCTGATTGCCGGACAGATGCTGGTATCCGTGCTGGCTTTGGTTGTTGTGGGCACTGCCCCCACCAGCATGGTGTTATTCATAGGCATAGCTACGGTCGGACTGCTTGCGGTAGTGACACAGACGCTTGTTGCATTCGCAGCAACCCTGGCTGCCCCGGCTGAACGCGGACGTACGGTGGGTGTGGTGACCAGCGGAATTGTCGTTGGTATTCTACTGGCACGGACGTTCGCCGGTGTGTTAACCGATCTGGCCGGTTGGCGTTCAGTCTACCTTGTCTCGGCGGGACTCACGTTAATCATGGCAGGTGTATTGTTCAGGGTGCTGCCGCAATCTGAGCCCCGCAGAGAGTCCTTATCCTATCCGCAGCTTCTCCGTTCACTGTTCACGCTATTTGCACAAGAACGGCTGCTGCGAGTCCGTGCTGTGTTATGCCTGCTGATTTTTACCGCCTTCAGTATATTGTGGACTTCCCTGGTGCTGCCGCTCAGCGCTCCGCCACTGTCCCTGTCCCATACTGCGATTGGAGCGTTTGGTCTGGCCGGAGTCACCGGGGCGTTAGCAGCAGCACGGGCAGGCCGTCTGGCCGACCGGGGGTTAGGGCAAAAAACCACCGGCGTGGCGCTATCTCTGCTGCTTCTCTCATGGCTGCCAATCAGTTATACTCCACATTCGCTCCTCGCGTTAATCGCCGGGATTATCCTTCTTGACCTGGCCGTACAAGCCGTACACGTCACCAACCAGAGCATGATCCTTAATCTGCGCCCGGAAGCGCGCAGCAGGATTACTGCCGGTTACATGGTCTTCTATTCGATTGGCAGCGCTACCGGATCGATTGCATCTACCAGTATGTATGCATACTCGGGCTGGAACGGGGTGTGTCTGCTCGGTGCAATGGTCAGTGCTGCGGCGCTTATATTCTGGGCATTAACCCGTCACATTAAATGAACCGTGTAACGACTTCACATTTCCTCTGAGGTTTGTCAAACTCTGATATTTCCATTATTGTTATCCTTATCTTACATTTGACGTTATGGATGCAGAAATGGAGGCCCGGATTTCCTTGAGACCACGGTTATTAACACGTTCCTTCTATTATCTCTGGACAACTCAGACGGCGGCGAATGCCGCCGATGTCTTGTATATTATGGCGCTGACGGTGCTGGTGCTGGACCGTACAGATTCCCTTGTCTCGGCAGCACTGATGCCGCTGATGCGCAGCTCGGCCCAGATGGTGAGCGGCTTCATTGCGCCGCTGCTCATCAACCGGATCAAGCTGCCCTCGCTGCTGCTAATCTCACAGACAGGCCAGTTCCTGCTGTTTGTGCTGCTGGCTCTGTACCTGCAGCTTAACAGTGCGGCGGCTTCACTCACGCTGGTCTTTGCCCTGGTCTTCGTCATGTCCTTCCTGGACGGCTGGAGCGTTCCGGCCCGCAATGCGCTGGTGCCGCGGCTCGTCACGCGGGAGGAGGGGCTGCTTCAAGCCAACGGTCTGATCAGCGTCAGTGATCAGGTCGTGCAGTTTGCGGGCTGGGGACTGAGCGGCCTTTTGGTCGCATTCCTTGGGCCCAGCCCGGCGCTGCTGCTGACAGCGGCCATCTATGGGCTGGCGGCCGCTTTTACACTTGGCGTCAGAGAGCCGGCAGAGGCAAGTGTCCAGATACAGGGGCAGCCGGCGGACTCTGAACCGGCACCGTCATCTGCTTCGAAATGGAAGACCTTGACTGAAGGCTGGCAAGTCATCTGGCGTATGCCCCGCCTGCGGATGCTGACCTTCATGGACATCATCGACATGCTGGGGGGCTCGGTCTGGGTCGGCGCGTTCACACTGGCCTTCGTCCAGGTGGCGCTGAAGCAAGGCGAAGAATGGTGGGGCTTCATTAACGCAGCCTATTTCGCAGGAACGGTCGGAGGCGGGCTGCTGGTCCTGTCCGCAGTGCGTCTCATCGGAGACCGTTACCTGGGGGCGATGCTCACCGGTATGGCGGGCTATGGTCTGCTCACCATGGTGTATGCTCTGACTACCCAGCCGTATATAGCACTGGTCCTTGTCCTGCTGATGGGACCGTTTGCGGAGATGTCGGTGATTAACCGGCGTACCCTCATCCAGCGCAGCACCAGCAGGCAGATGCTGCCCAAGGTGCTGTCGGCACAAGCTTCGCTGCTGCATCTGGTGTTCTGCATCTCGCTGCTGGTCATGGCTGGACTGGCCGAACGGTTCGGGATCGTCAACCTGTATCTGCTGGCGGCGGTTCTGACATCGCTGGCTTTCTGCGTCGGCTTGCTCGGCCGCCGGGCGTTCCGGGACGAACCGGAGTCATCAGCAGCCAGCCGCCCAAGCCTGTAATTGTATATGTGTCTGATATGAAATATCATACAATTAGGCACATGGATTTTAGAAGGAGAGATCTGGGATGCAGCATACTGACTCTGTGGCAGATGAACAAGAATGAGCGAATTCCTGAAATTGATGAAGGATGTACGTTTCAGAAGAACCATGCGGATGATTTTCAAGTTCGCCTGGGATTTCTGGTGGCTGGGCAAGCTGAAGTACTTGATGTCACGGCGGCGCTTTGCAGCGAGAACCAAAGCCTTATACCGCAAGCAGGCAGTGTATTTCACGACAACCGCCATGGATATGGGCGGGCTAATTATCAAGCTTGGGCAGCATGTGAGTGCGCAGGTGGATATGCTGCCGAAGGAAGTTATTGAAGAATTGTCCAAGCTGCAGGATTCTGTAGAATTCGTAGATTTCTCCGAGATCCAGCAGAAGGTAGAGCGTGAACTCGGGGTATCCATCAGCAAGATGTATGCTGAGTTCAACGAGACTCCTATTGCAGCAGCATCCTTCGGACAGGTCCACCGGGCCACCTTACGGACAGGTGAGCAAGTCGCCGTGAAGGTGATGCGGCCCGGGGTCGAGGACATTATCGCGATTGATTGGAAATCCATTCAGGTCGCTATTTCGTTATTGAAGCGCCAGAAGATGATTACAGACTTCATGGATCTTGATGCCGTATATGATGAGTTTCATGACACCATTATGGAGGAGCTCGACTATCAGCAAGAAGGGCATAATGCCGAAGAATTCAAGCAGCAGTTAGCCCACCGGAAGGATGTCGTGATTCCACACATTCATTGGTCCTGTACTACCTCGCAGGTGCTGACCATGGAGTTTATGGAGGGTGTCAAAATCAATGATTTCGCCAAGCTGGAGGCTTGGGGTGTGGACCGGACCCAACTGGCAACGTCACTGATTGAAATGTTCGTAGAACAGATTCTATTGAATGGCTTTTTTCACGCAGACCCTCACCCGGGCAATGTGCTCGTGCAGCCTGACGGCACCATCGCCTTAATTGATTTTGGAATGGTCGGGCGAATTCCTAAGGATATGAAGACCCAGATGGTAGCCCTTCTGCTAGCCGTATATCTGAAAGACGCCCACGGCGCCATCGATGCCCTGAACCGGTTGAGATTTTTAAGACGAAATGTAGATCTGGAGGTCTTCTCCAGGAACCTTACGTTATTATTCGAACAAATTAACGGCGATACATTTGACCTGAGTTTTGTGACGTCAGGCGACAATGTGGAGGAATTACGCAATTTTCTCTACTCTCAGCCGTTTCAATTACCTGCCAATACCACATTCCTGGGCAAAGCCATAGGCACCGTGTACGGCCTCTGTACCGGACTGGACCCTGAGCTTGATCTGGTCGGGACGGTTAAGCCTTATGTGGAACAGGTGGTGCGGAGGGATCTGCGGGGAAGTGTCATCTCCAAAGTTGTAGCGGATGGCAAGGATATGCTCAAAGACATCCTTCCAACGACCAAAAAGTTCATGTCGGCAATCGATAAAATGGATAGCGGAGGCTTAAGAGTCAAGCTGTCGAGCTCCCTGGAGCAAAAATTAATCGAGACGCAGAATAAAAACACACAGCGGTTGATTGCCACCATCATTGGCGCAGTATTACTTCTGGCCGGGGTCAACCTGTGGAATGAAGTGAATCCCATCATCTCTTATGTATTCGGCGCCCTTGGCCTGCTCGTTATGCTGAGCCAACTCCGAACGAGACAAGGCCGCCGGGACGAAAGACATGCGAGGCAAATTAATGCTATGCGTGAACGTAGCCGGTTGGAGAAGCCGAAGTCTAAATCGCGCGGATAACATTAACGCTGCGTACGAAACTAAACTGTACAAGTGGAAACGGTACCGTCCTTTTAAAGGACGGTACCGTTTCCACTTCATCCTTCCGTCCGATCACATCATTGTTATTCATTACTGCTGAGCGGAACGTGAAAAGTTTGCTGATAAATAAAGCTCCTGCGAGTTTTGGATCATAATGACTGATTTTTAAACCATACTGAGGGAGTAGGGTTTAAAAGCCTTTTTTAACCATTAAGTCCAGCTTATTAACATAAGGGGTGAGCGCCTCCAATAACTTCTGTTGATCCTGTATTTCTTCTGTCGACAGGCGATCCATATGAACACTTCCGTCTGGATCAGTTACTTTGGCATCATAGCTTTTCAACTCATTTATTATGGGTTCAAGCTCCCTATACTCCTGTTCAGTAAGCCTCTGTTCAGCCTTCTCAAGCAAGCTATCCCAGAAAGCGCCACGATCTGTACCAGATGCCTTTGCCTTGGATTTATCCGTTTCGTTCATTTTCTTGAAATACGGTTCAAGCTCCACCAGTAATTTCTTGTAAGCCTTCTGTTCTTCTGCATCAAGCTGTTCTATGTGAAAAACCCCCTTAGAATCTGCCGCCAGCAGATTGTAATCGCCTAATTCCTTCAATAAGGACATAACCGTGGCAGCTTCTTCCTCGCTAAAATTATGCTTCAACCTCTGAAGCTTGGTCTCAAACTCCTCATATTTCTGCTGGCTTAGGCCAATCGTAGCCGCTGCTTCTTTCGAACCATACATACTATCCGCCAGATAATGATATCCGGCAAACGCTCCAGTAGGAATTAATAAAGTAGCTGCCAAAACGCCTGCTACGATCCACTTCTTTTTCATTCGTCTTCCCCCTTGTCCGGTTACGGTCTGATTTAGTATTCTCTCCTTCAGTTCCGGTGGGGCATTTAAATTTCTGGCCTCTTCCTGCAGAACTGTTCGCAGCTTTTCATTGAAATTCATGCAGATCCTCCACCTTTCCCTTAAAAAGAGTCTGATTCTCTGGCTTCTGACGAAGCTTGCGCAGTGCAGCATGAATACGGGATTTCACGGTACCCAGAGGGATCTCAAGGATTGCGGCACTTTCTTCCTGCGATAATTCATTTAAATAATGCAGAATAATCACCTGCTTCAGCTTATACGGAAGACTATCTACGCTAGCAAGCAAGGAGTGGTTAGAGATTTTGTCGACAATCTTACTTGTGAATTCAGGCTCCACCACCAAATTGACCTGCTCTGCCTTCTTAAGAATTCGGAGATGCGTCCATCTCTTTCTCCGGTAGGCATGAATTTGTCGCACTGCTATTCCCATAAGCCAGGGTCTAAAGGGACGACTGATGTCAAAATGTTCAAGAGATCTGCGCATTTGAATATAAATCTCCTGAACGATATCATCCACCTCAGATGTTTCGCGAACGAGGAAATGAACGGTTTGATATACATCCCTAATCGTAGCTTCATATAGCTCACTAAATGCTTCACGACTGCCGGCTAGCGTAAGCGTAATGAGCTGAGAATATTCTTTTGGATGCTCCATTCATCACCCCTCCCTTCGGTCTTACACTATATATTGGGGAATAAAGAATATTTCGTTCGATTTTTCTTCGGAAAAATACGGAATAAACCGATCAAAGTCCACTAAGGATTTTGGTCGGTTTATTGTTGTCTGCCTAATGTTCACATTGCCCGTTAGTTGAGCAACATGCTCTCGAAATGTATTATCAGTGAATCCAACGGATTCCCGATTCTCACATTAAACTCTTGCTCAACTTTAACGGCTGATTCCACCATAGATAATTGAGCAACAGAAATTTTCTTGTTTTTTTCTGATGCAAGTATCCTCTTTATGTACTTTGATAATTCTTCAACGTATTGCTCATTTTTACCTTGCATGATTAGCTCAAATGTATTCTCTATGACACGTGCCTCAATATGAATTGGCTTATCCTGGATAGAAGCAAATTCATTAAGCCTTCTCATTGTCCCTTCGACGGTTGCTGGATTAGTGAATAATAGAACCTGTGGTTCTGTAATACTGCAGACAGAACTAAAGAAAGGCTCATCGATTTTTATTATAGGAATAGATGTATTAAGCCGGTTTTCTTCAAGAAGAGCAATATAATTAGTACATGTGATAAGAATAGCCTCAACATTTGCTTGTGATATCCATTCTATTTGTTCGATGACTTTATTTTTGGCTTGTCCTTCATCGAAATTTTTATCTGATGTAATTCTACTCATCAAACCAGGATCCACAAAATGAACCAATTCCAACTCATCAGAGGTAAGAGCGTTTTGAATATACTGGATATTTGAATAGTGGGCGTGTAAACAGGCAATCTTTTTCTTCATGAATTTATCTCCTTGAACCCGTACTTTGAGCAGTCCCGCTCCTTAATGATATCATGTTTCTCCAAAAAGTTCGTAATGCTGCTCTACCGGGTAACTCACTCTAGTTGCCAACGCAAAAAACACCTCCAAGGATCTCTCTATCTTACGACAGAGTTCATTCTCTTGAAGGTGTTTACATTTTTTTCTTTTCTACTCCGGGATATAAGGAAGATCCAGTGTCTTCGGAACGTTGATCACATGCTGCTCTGTATACGTGCGGATGCCCTCTGCGCCGTATTCACGGCCGATACCGGACTGCTTGAAGCCACCAAAAGGGAACCGGACATCGAGCCCCTGCACAGCAGCCGTGTTGATCATGGTCGTTCCCGCTTCGAGCTGACGTGCGACCAAGATGGCCTCATCTTCTTGCCCCCACACCGAGCTCGTCAATCCATAGATGCTCTCATTGTGCAGATGAATCACCTGCTCCACATCATCAAAGGGCAGAATCGGAACGGTAGGACCAAACTGCTCCTCCACCACAATCGGATCATGGTAATCGCAGTCCAGAACAAGCGTAGGCTGCAGGTAATAACCTTGTTCAAACCGCTCCTGATCCAGAATTTGGCCGAGAGGAATGATCTTAGCCCCGCGCCTCTGCGCATCTTCAATCAGACCCTGCACATAATTCTTCTGCTTCAGGTTATTCACCGGACCTACTGTCGTATTGGCGTCAAAGGGATCACCAATGCGAATCCAGCGGTTGGCCGCCTCGATATATTTCTCAACAAAAGCATCATAGATAGAACGGTGTACATAGACACGCTTGGCAATCATACAAATCTGGCCTGTCGTCAGGAAGTTAGAGATAACAATCCGGCGCATGGCCCGCTCATCTTGAACATCAAAGCTATCCAGGAAGATCGCCGCATCATTACCGCCCAGCTCCAGCGTCATATCCTTGATCGTATCTGCAGCTGCTTTGATAATATGCTTGGCCGTTGCAGTCCCGCCTGTGAAGGCGATTTTGGCGACAAGCGGATTGCTGGTCAGTTCAACGCCTACATCCGCATCCCCATGAACGACATTGATGACACCCGCCGGGAACTCACCCGCGATCAGCTCTGCCACCTTCGCCGCCGCCAGCGGTGCAAATGGACTCGGTTTGAGCACAATCGTATTACCCGCAAGTAAGGCAGGCGCAATTTTAATCGTAGATAACGCAATCGGATAGTTCCATGGACTGATCGCTGCCACCACACCCATTGGATCATAGGACAGGATGGTTGTACCATGGTCATGCTCCTGGACCTCTTCCTGTAGAACGGATGCAGCTTCATTACAAGCGAACTCCATCCACATTAACGAGACATAAATCTCACCATGGGCATCATAGAGGGGCTTGCCATGCTCTCTGGACAGCAGATGGACAATTTCATTCTCCGCTGCTCTAATCTTCTCTATTGCCTTACGCATCCGGGTAATACGTTCATCAATCGAGGTCTTCTTCCATATTTTAAAAGCTTCTGCTGCCGCTTCAATCGCCTCAACCGCTTGTTCCTTCGTAGTGACAGGGAAATAACCTACGATTTCAGCCGGATTGGCCGGATTCTCTTTGGCTGACTGCGAACGGGAGGGTACATGGTGACCATTAATGAAGGCCTCCACAATAACGGTCTCTTGGTCTGCCTTCCATACTTCTTCGGCAATTTCCTTCACATAACGAAGCTTACGCCACTGTTGTTCTTCCGTTAGAATATTGCCTTCCTCTGTAGAGGAGAATCCGCATTGCGGGCTCAAGCACAGCTGCTCAAGGGGCACATAGGTTGCTGCTTCGGCAATCCGGGCTTTAATCTGTTCCTTATCTTCCAACTCGCCAGTTTTGGATGTGAGCAGACCCAGCACGATTTTCAAATCCGGCCGGTTCACATATTTCAGTGGCTCGAAGCTGCCTGAACGCTCATCGTCAAATTCCAGGAATAAGCCATCTACATTCAAGCCTCCAAATATGACCTCAGAAGCGTAATCATAACCGCCGCTTGAGAAGTAGTTGGATTTATAGTTCCCCCGGCAAATGTGCATCGTCACAACTAAGTCTGCCGGTTTATGAGCCAAGGTTTCGTTAATCATGCGCTGCATGATCTTGAGCTCTTCCGCCGGTTCCAGACCCTTTGCCCGCAGCTTATCGTGACCCGCTGCTGAGAAAAGGTCTGCCCATGCTGTATCATCCAGTTGCAGGTACCGGCATCCGGCATCATAGAACGCTTGAATGGCTTTTTGGTACGCCACAATCGTATCTTGAAGGAATTGCTCCCGGTCGTTATAACTATTGGCCCCAGGCTCCAGCCGATAGATCAGCATGTTGGGGCTTGGAATGGTTTGCTTCGCTACGGCGTCACCTGCATGCTTCAGCAAAAACTCAAAATGCTCCACAAAGGGATGGCTCGAGAAATCCACCTTACCCACCACACGAATGCCACCCTTACGGGTCTGCATATTATGGAACTTGGGCCCGTCGATCTCCTCATACAGCTCTACGCCGTCTAGGCCGCCCAGAAAGTCAAAATGCCACCAGCTTCTGCGGAATTCCCCATCCGTCACTGCGAATACGCCATTCTCCTTCTGCTGCTCAATAATCCGGATAATCTCTTGATCTTCCACCGCTTTTAAGGCTTCATATGTGATGTTGCCTGCTTTATATTGTTCACGCGCCTGGCTTAAGTTCGCCGGACGCAGGAAGCTGCCTACATGATCATTGCGAAAGGGTATCATCGCTACATCTCCTTACAACTTTTTAGTGTACTGAGTATAGCATGAGGGCAAAGAATGCAGGTTATATGTAAAAAGCATGATTGGTCATAGCTTTTCTCGATAACCTATTTATAATCATTTAAAGGTCCTTGATCCATTATCACTTCTACCATATTGGAGTCCCCTACCTTAAGAATCGGCCTATACTCTGAATTTGGTCTACTGTAAAGCTCTAGCGGACTAATAATTACGCCATTTGGCGTATTATGAAGTATCCCGGGTACACAGGTATAGATCGTATCATTATTATTTGCATTCTTGGCGGAAATCGTAACTGAGGTTCCATTATGATTATCTATACTCATGGACACCTTATATCTGTAAAATGAACCGGTTCCATTGGATTGCGCTGAATAAACTACAGGAACAACCGCAAGAACATCATCTCTTAGTCTTAACTTTATGACCTCTGTCTTCTTTGATTTTTTACCTCTCCCCACATCGCCCATATGCTCAACTGTCCCTTTACCATAATTTTTGAGGGGAGGTGTTCCCGTTGCACCAAACATAGCTACATCAATCTGCTTTCCATCCTTTGTATAGACTAAAGCATAAATGTCATAATCCGTTCCAGTCTCCCAAGATACCGTAGCCGTAATTTCTGGTGTTTTCTCAATGATAACCGGCTTCTGCCCTTTATCGAGATTGATCTTACCCTTTACCTTCTCAAGGTTGATGGACATAGCCGGCTCAGGTTCCTTTGATACAGGCTCTTGAATAATCTTAGGTTCAGAATGCTCAATGGGCTCATCAGCCTCAGCTTCAACCTCAACACCATAGTTTTTGCATAACCCTTCAAGCCCGGAATCAAATCCGCGCCAGATTGATTTTACCTTGGTCTGACCGTTCCTTAGATATAATTCAAGCACTACAATTCCATTCTCGTTCGTGAAGCTGGATGGTGATAATTGAATAACCGTATTCTGTATACATATCTCTGCTGCCAGATTCTTCACATTCGCAAATCCCGTGCTGTTATCCTCTGTCAGAGTTACAGCTATTTTGGTTATACCTTCAGGGGCCTTATCCATGTCGAAATTAAGCTTATGAACTTTGGTATTACCCACTTGCTCGGATGGTTGAAGCGTGGCTACACCCGTGGAACTTGTGGGCTGATTATAGAAGATGATTCCGCTATCTCCTTGTACCTTATCCGAATCCGTTAAGAGGAAGGCTGTTAAAGAAACGTCTACCAGAGTAGAGATTTCGTGGCTAATCGTAATGCTACCTTTTGCGGCACTTAAAGTTGTATTTGCTCCCATTTGCAGAAATTGATTCACTCTAACCACTCCAATCCATTTAATGGCTCGTGCTGTCTCAATTATATTAACACAGGGAGGAAATACTTGGGATATAAAACTATAAAGGGCTCCGTTATGTTAACCGGCACGTTATAGTACTCCTCTAATCGCGCTCTACAATAGTAATGGTGAGGAGATCGATATATATGGCGGACATCAATTTGTCAGGGTACAGGCGCTTGGCAAATTTGATGATGAAGACCGCGATAATTTTTACTCCTTGTTGGAAAGTGATGGTGTGGGATGAATCTCCACCACAATGGTGTGGATATGGTTCATATCCGTAAGTTTCTGCAGTTTCCGTATGCAGGGAAGCTCCCGTTTGTAGAAAAAACCAGGTTCGTATGCCTGAGGGTTCTCTGTATAGGATACGATGACGGCGACCGATTAGTTATTTTGTATTATCCCAATAAGAACATTTGTTATTTTGTGGAGGATTTAAGATAAATGCACCCGGCTACATTTTCACTTTACATCGCAGCATTTAGGTGGTAATATCATTTCTATAATTCCACAAATATAGAAATGGTGGTGGAAAGGAGATTTTAATGGCTGATGTCGATCATGATCTGGTGCAAGCTGTCAAAGTATACAAGGCTCTAGGTGAGCCTACACGGCTAAAAATAGCCTTAATGCTAATTAAGCAAGAGAATCAATGCGTTACCGCGATCAGTGAACAGCTTGGACATGTAGCCGGTTCAACGTTATCCCATCATCTCAAGCAACTGACGGAATCGGGTTTAATCCAGGCGCAAAAGAACGGTTCATTTATTCACTACAGCGTTGATCAAGAAGTGGCAAAGAAGTTTGCGCCATATTTACTGGCGTAAATTTTTTTAAATAACATTTCTATATTTTTAGAATTATAGAATAATAGCAAGGAACTAGCTCAAGAATCTGAAAGGGGAACAATCAAATGATTAAATCTTGGAAAGTTTATATTTTAGCGATTATCAGTTTTTTAGTGGGAACCTCGGAATTTGTAATCGCCGGGATATTGGATCTGGTGTCTAAAGATGTAGGCGTAACTATTGCTGCGGCCGGCCAACTCATTTCGGTTTACTCCATATCTTACGCAGTGGGTACTCCGATTCTCATTGCGGCTACCTCCAAACTAAGCCGGAGAACACTTATGCTGGCTGCTTTGGCGCTGTTTTTTACAGGGAATCTAATTACGGTGGTCTCGACGGGCTATCCGATGCTTGTTGGTGCGAGAGTGATCTTAGCGCTTAGTACAGGTGTCTTTACCGTGGTTGCCCTAACGGTTTCTGCTCAAATTGCCGGGCCTGGAAAACAAGGCACTGCCATAGCAACCATCATGATGGGTTTTAATCTATCGCTTATTTTAGGTGTTCCTCTGGGAAGAGTCATCGCCAGCACCTACGACTGGAAAATCATTTTTTATGGAATCGGCGCTCTTAGTTTTATCGCCATGCTGGTCATTTTAATGGCATTGCCCAAGTCGCAGGGAGAAGCAAAGGTACCTCTCAAAGAACAACTCGCCCTGTTGAAAAGACCGCAGCTATTACTAACCTTGTCGATTAGCTTCTTTTGGATGGTCGGTTATACGATCGTTTACACGTTTATTACACCATTTCTGTTGGACATTACGGGCATGAGCAATGGGATGGTGAGCATCGCGCTATTTTCATTCGGCATAGCAAGCTTGCTGGGCGCCCAGGCTGGAGGATTTGGTGCAGATAAATTAGGTATTCCGCGTACGCTGAATGGAAGCTTGATTATCCACGCGGGTATTCTGATCCTTATGACCCTCTTTGCCCATACGTCTATCGCTGTCTTTCCCCTGCTGCTGTTATGGTCGTTTTTCGCTTGGTCTACGGGTCCCATTCAACAAGTCTATATGATTAGCCTGGCACCAAGCGCAGCGGGCATTCTTCTGAGCTTGAATACCTCCTTCATCCAGTTGGGGATTGCTGCCGGAGCTGCCATTGGCGGTCTTGTGGTGGAGAGTCTTTCCTTACAGTCCATCGGCGTGGCTGGCGCAATGGGTGTTGCCATCGCACTCCTCCCGGCTATATTATCGTTCTCGATGCGAAGTCAGTCTTCGGACGGCCTACCGACGGAATAATCTACGGCTGAAATGGAAAAATATCTGTATAGATTTCATTCCGATCTCCGGTCAAAATTCACTCTTAAGCGCCTCAAACCTTTCTTTGTAGCTTGACGCTACATTCGGACGTTGTTGTGGTGGCGTACTCTATGAAATTTACAGAGCCGTTAAAGTTCAAATAAGCTTCATACCGTAAGCGGATGGGGGGCAGGGTAATGAAATCCAGAACGTTCTCCTTGGCCACCCATCGTCTATTCCGCTTTCCTCTTTGATTTCACGTATCACGCCATCGATAAGGTTCTCTCCAATTTCAGTTATCCCGCCAGGATACACCCAGCCATCATCATGGGCTTTTACTAATAGGATATTTCCCTTCCCATCTTCTACAATTCCGCCTGCCGACACAATATGCGTTGGAAAAGCCATTTTACAACCTCCATTATGAAGTGATCGGATAACTACCTCTGTAGATCCTAACATGGGTAACGAAACTATTATTGAGATTCACATCCGGTCTGAAAATGCGCTCTGCCCTCTAGCAAATCACCTAAAAACTTTTGGGATGCATTCAACTTGGCTTCTAACTCCTGGATTTCTTTGATTTTCTCTTTTACCAATGCTTCCTTCTTAATATACGAGCTCTCATTGATAAGTAAAACTAAGTCCTGGATGGTTAAACCCAAAGTGAGCAGCATTCTACAATCCTGCAAATAGGTGACCACTCCTTCATCGTATACGCGGTAATTATTCTCATCCCTTGATATGAACTGCTCAGGGATCAACTGTTTGCGTTCATAGAATCGCAAGGTGGATATGGGTAAATTCGTCAGCCTGGAGACTTCATTTGCTTTCATACTCTGCTCCTTCTAAATAAATCATTAATTTATATTTGCTATAAACCAAGGTTCATAGTTCAAAATAAAAATATGATAACCCGGGACAGCGATACTGTCAAAATAATGGGTTACATCAGAAGGAGTGCATTTATGCTGGAATCTATTCAAAATAATGATTTTGTCAACATTCTGACCGGCCGCCGTTCCATACGACAGTACGATGAGAGCATCAAAATTTCGGAGGAAGAAATGCACGCTATGATTCAAGAAGCAAGCTTGGCTCCCTCTTCCGCGAATATGCAACCCTGGCGCATAATCGTGGTTCATTCCCCTGAAGGGAAAGACAAGCTTCGGCCTCTAGTCCAGTTCAATACACGGCAAAATGATACCTCTGCGGCGATGCTCATCATTCTGGGAGATACGCAGAGCGATTTATATGTAGAGAAAATCTATGATACGGCTGTGGAGCAAGGAAAGATGCCCAAAGACATACGCGACAAGCAGGTCACGCAAATTCTGGGCATGTATCCGCAAATCCCTAGAGAATTAAAGATCGAAATTGCCAAAATCGATGCAAGTTTATTCGCGATGCAAATGATGCTGGTCGCCCGTGCCCATGGGTATGACACTAATCCGATGGCAGGCTTTGAACGCGATCAGATCGTTAGCGTCTTTGATCTGGACGATCACAGATATGTTCCGGTCATGATCCTATCCATCGGCAAGGCCAAAGATGAGGGTCATGAATCCGTCCGCCTGGGTAGCGAGGAAATTACCTTTTGGCGCTAATGTGAATGTATGAACATCACCGATTCTGTGCTCCCCACTCGCATAGCTGCTCCAACACAGGCAGCAGAGTCTGCCCTTTCGGTGTCAGCGAATACTCCACTTTGGGCGGAATCTGCGGATACTCCACGCGCTTCACCAGCCCGTCAGCCTCCAATTCCTTAAGCTGCGCGCTGAGAACCTTGTATGTCACCGCTCCGAGCTGTCTCTGCATCTCATTGAATCGAATCGACGGTTTGGCGGACAGCAGATACAGAATCGCCATCTTCCATTTCCCGCCGATCACCGACATCGTATAACCGAAAGGCGTGTCTTGGATCACCGTCTCCTTGCCCTTCAGATCAGAAATGCCCATGTTCACGCTATCCTTTCGGATAGTAGCCCACTTCTTTGTGCGTACTATCCCTTTATTTTTGCTCAGTCTATAATAGCTTTACTTTGAAGTAAAGGGGCTAAAGCAATGACAACCATTCGAACGTACAACCATACCCTCTGGGATCACGGGATTTCGCAGGGGTACCTTGCCGACAACACCCTGTATATCTCGGGACAGTTCTCCCATGATGCGGAGGGCAACTTCGTTGGAGCAGGCGATATTCAGGCACAGATGACACAGACGCTGAAGAATTTGGATACCGTGTTACAAGAGTTCGGAGCGACCAAGGATAATCTGGCTTACGTGGAGCTGTATCTGACGAATGCGCAGGAGCACGGGGAAACCGCGATCGGACTGTTCAAAAAGTATGTCGGAGAGCACCGACCGGCGGGGAGCATGATCGGGGTGACTTACCTGGCATTCCCGGAACAGTGGGTAGAGGTGCGGGCTGTGGCGCATGTAGGTTAAGAAAAAGAGAGAGGGTTCAATTAAACAACGCTACTGGCAGAGTAATGTCAGTAGCGTTTTAGAATTTGCGGAATCTCTCCATCAGAGTAGTAGCGGATTGCCTTACCCGTTTTTCCAGCATACTCAATCTCATTTCTTGTGCTGTTGCCAATGTAGCCATTTACATCAATCACGAAGATTTCGTCAGAAATATCAATCTTTCTAAAATGCAGATCTCCCAGTAACTCCGCTTGTTCTTCCGTGATTTCAAAACCTTCAGTTTGTTCAAAGAAGGCTACACTAATCACTATGTTTCCTTGTAGTGTAAGAAATGCATTAGCCTGTTCAAATTGCTCCTTGAATTTTGTAGAACCGCATAATGTAATTATTTTCATAAGCATATCCTTCCTGAGCCGTTTTAGATGTTTTTCAGGTAACCCGTACACTGTTCGAATTCTTGCTGAAGCTTGGTTAACCACTTGCCCAGTTACGGAAAATCCAACTCCTCATTGAGGATACGGAATATCTCCCTAACCCGCGCCGGATACCGGGCATCCAGCTCCTCCCACTGCCGCTTCGGTAAAATCAAAAATTCGTGCGTATCCGAAAAATATGAGTCCTCAAACAGCCGGATTTCGTATTTGTCCCGGATCAGCTCCTGAAAGCCGCGAATCGTGATGTAGCGGTCTTGTCCGCTAAAGGTAAGCGCAATCGAATGCAGTTGTCCATTGTAGGTAACGTCCAGTCCCTTGTCCGTTGATGTCACCTCAACCGTTTCATCTGGAAGCCGTTTACCGAACAACCTGACGATCTCCTCGTCCTCTTCTCGCCAATCTACAATGACGCTGTACGCAAAAGTAAATTGCTCAAGCTGTTGCCCATCTCCTTCGAATAGCAATGTCAGTTCGCTGTCGCTTGGCATTCTCATCCCGGTATCCTCCCTGTGCCCACTCAATTAAAATACTATATAGACAGATAATAACCTTGTTGATCAGGCCCAAACCAGATGCTCTACAACTTGGTAGAATCTTATTTTTGCATAATCAATCTCTGAAACTCCATAGGATGTAAAGAATAACTTGACCCATTGCTCGCCGAAGTTTCTGATAATGCTCTTCTCCGCTACTGCCAAATCATAATAACGGTCCGCAATCCCGCAGTTCCCCAGATCAATAAATCCACTTATAGAATCATCAGCAATGATGATGTTTGGCAGGCTGTAGTCACCATGTGTGAATACTAAATCTTCTTTGAGTCCCCGAGAATGATTGTTGACTTCAAGCAGCAACTTTTCAACACTCTCCTCACCAAATCTTCTGTGCAGCTCCGTCGAATCATACTTAATCCCTCCACTCAACTTGTACTGAATAGTGCTCATCAGCTGTTCAAATGAATGATCAAAAGGACAATCTTCAATTGAAACTTCATGAATTCTCCGAAGACCTTGTGCCAATAAAGAGATTATCTCTTCTGTATTTGAAGAATACTGCTTATCGGAAGCTTGAACGCCTGGCAATTCAAGTGTTAATAAATACTCATAATTCCCGATCATACCGAAATCAATAACCTCCGGAACAGGTAACTTATTGTATAACCACAATAACCTATGGGCTTGTCTTTCTAAGGATTCAGCATGTCCTGCTTCCTGGATTTTCAAATATTTATTTACTCCACTTTTACCCTGAATATAATAGGTCTTCGCTGTATTCACCCAAATCAATGAAGCCTCGTCATCTCCAACCAACTCAAGGAATTCAAAGGGTACTGCATCTTTTTCTCCAAAACTCATAATTTCCACCTCTATGGCTTAATCAATATCGTTTCCAAATACATAGCATATTCCTGCAAACTTAGGCAAGCATTGCAGGGTATTTCAATGATAGCTGCTGTATAGTAATTAGTGAAAGGCAGGTGAGTATATGGATTGGTTAAACAGATTTAACAAAGCAATTGATTATATAGAAAGTAACCTTGATAACGAAATTGACTATTCTTATATTGCAAAAATTGCTTGCTGCTCCGAGTTCCATTTTTCACGAATGTTCTCATCTTTAGCCAATGTTACTCTCGCTGAATATGTTCGGCGTAGAAGGCTTACTAAGGCGGCTTTTGAAGTACAGAAACATAGTGCAAAGATTACTGATATTTCTATGAAATACGGATATAGTTCCCCTGATGCATTTACGAGAGCCTTTCGCCAACTGCATGGCGTTACACCTGCTTCCGTTCGTGAAAGCAATGTTCAGTTGAAAGCATATCCTCGCATGTCCTTTCAGATTACCATAAAAGGAGTCTCTGAGATGGAGTATCGAATTGAAAATATTGATTGTAGCCTCCGTTTTGCAGTTAAAAGGGAAACGGTAAAAACTGATGATGCTTTTAATACTGTTCCACAATTGTGGGCCACAGCACAAACAAATGGGTTTCTTCAAAAGCTGATAGACATGTCTTGGGAAAATCCAAAATGCCAACTTGAAGGGTTGCTTGGTATCTTTGGTAAAGATGCAGCAATTAAAGAGGATACCTTTGATTTACTTATGGGGTGTAGATATGACGGAAATATACCGAACGATATGGAAGAACTAACTCTTCCTCCCTCTGTATATGTAGTTTTCCCTAACGATAACGTCAATGCTTGGCAGCGCTTATATACTGAATGGCTTCCTACATCTGGATACGAGCTTGCAAATCTTCCTTGTATAGAGAATTATTTAACTCCAGGAGCTAAAATAGAGCAGGAATTATGGGTTCCCATCATTACCAGGTAGCGAATATTTAATATCACTTTGACCACAGGTTTTATATATCAATATAAATAAAAGCCCATTTCCTTCAAAGAAGTGGGCTTTTGAACAGAACTTCATATATTCTCTTGCTTTAATGCATCAATAATATTCTCCTTTTTTATTTTTGCTCCGGAATAAACAACCGCAGAGCTGACAATGACAAATACACACACAATGACAGACAGAATGCTCATCCAGGGCAGGGTGAACCCATAGCTGAATTTGTTCGCAAATGCTTTATAGATCAGAACCATCACGGCGAAACTGACAGGAAGCCCATACAAGAGCGACTTGACCCCATAAAAAACACTCTCATAGTTCAGCATTTTTGCAAACCCCTTTGGCGTCGCGCCTACGGATTTCAGCATCGCAAATTCCCGTTTCCGAAGAGCCAGCCCTGTAGAGATCGTATTAAAGATGTTCGCAACGGAAATCGCAGAGATTAATACGATAAAACCGTAAGAAAAGACGTTCATCAGCAGAATCTGTTGTTCTTCTCTTATTCTGGATTGATTTACATTGTAGACATTCAGATTGGTCTCATTCATCGCTTCAATTTCCTGCTGCGTTTTCAACGGTTCCGTGCTTTTCAAATGGAGGTACATCGAAGCGTTAGCCAGCTCCTCGCTGTCTGCCAGCCGATTCATGACGCGTTCTGACACGATCATATTTAACCCGCCTACGCCTAACGGGCTCATCCCCATCGGTGCCTTATCTGTCAATGCGGCAACTATCACTTTATTTGTCTTCGTTTCTTCCCCGCCCGCTTTAAAAAAACTCGTTAGCTCGATAGGTTGTCCGACATTCGCATATATGGACTTCGTCTGAATATATTTCCCCGTATCTATATCTTTGTAATGAATCGTATCCATCACGATTGCGGCGGGATGATCCAGATCCGTAAGCTGTTCGTAATCTGCGTGAGCCGCTCTGGCATAGGCTTGCAGGCTAGAATCATTCAGTGCATAGAGCTTAATTTCGTAAGGGTATTTCCCGTCTTGGAGCATACTCTTATCCTGCTTAACCTTCTCCTGCAATTCGTCGGCGATGCTTGCTGTATAGACCCAAGCGTTCCTGACTAACTCATGACTCACGCTGTATTCCGTGACGCCATCCAGAGATACAAGCGATTGCATCAACTGGTCATCTAGTCTTTCGCCATTACTGGACGACACTTCAATATCGTAATTAATGCCTTCCAGCGACAATGCCAGAGATTGTGTCAGGCCAGTCGTGAAAAACGATATCGTCAAAAACAAAACGATGCTGATGACAAGCGAAAAAAGAATAACATGATATCTTCGTTTGTTCCTTTTTAAGTTTTTCAGCCCGATTTCTGCTTCGATTCCGAAGAGCTTACGAATGATCTCGGGCGTCTTCACTGCATTGGCCGTAAGCTTTACGTCAGTGGTTTGGCGAATCGCGTCCATAGGAGATACCCTGGAGGCTTTAACCGCCGGGAGATACACCGAAACGAAAATCGTCAGCATCGAAACAAGACAAGTCATCAAGAGCAATAACGGCGTGACGATAAGCCTCAGCTTTTCACTAGTCCATAATGCCCCTTCAATCATTGTGTTCATGAACGAAAAGGTGATTCCGATTCCGGCAAGACCGCATAAGATGCCAATGGGAATGCTGATCAAACCAATGACGATACCTTCAAAAAATACGGAATTTCGCTTCTGCCTTTTCGTCGCCCCCACGCTTGCGAGCATCCCTAGATGGCGGGAACGTTCCGAGACGGATATCGCAAAAGCGTTATAGATGAGTCCAACCGAGCCAATGATAATGATCCCTAGAATGATTGCCGATAAGGAGAACATCATGCTGGACGAGGCCCCGCTGCTGGACAAGCCATAATAACGAAGCAAATCGTTATTATATTGGATAGTGTCAATTTGGTTTTTCTCAGCCAGCTTCTCCGCATGTGCGAACAAGAACGGATTGACCTGCTGCAAGACAACCGACGCATCTACCCGATCGTCCCCCCCGATGATATGATCATCGACATAGCTAATAATCGTATAAGCCGGGGCCCAAGCCTTTTCCGACACCGGGCGTTTAATGAAGCCTACCACCGTATAATCCCTAATTATGCTATGCTGTAATGTCTCGGTCAATGTGCCTTCTTTCCTGCGCAGCGGTTCCGTCTGATCCAGGGGATGATCGCCCCCTTGTTCGAACCGGTCGCCTACGCGAAGCGTTAGACGGTCGCCGATTTCGTACTTCACTTTGCCATTTGTTGCAACAGACTCGGAGATCACAACCTCCTTGTCCGTGTGCGGAAGACGTCCCTTGCTTATTTCTATCTGAAATTGTGTGAACCCTTGCACATCATATTCCTTAATGAACAAGTACGGCTTATTGGAATTTTGTCCCCCTTCTAATGGGGCATACCCAAGGTCTCTTGTGATTGCAACCGTTTTGGTTGCATCATCGCCCTGTATCGCCGCAAGCTGCTTCTTGGTTATATCTTGATACTGAATATGCCACTCCCCTGTATCTGTGATAGTTTGTCTAATCATTAAATCCGCAAAGGAAAAAATAAGCGTAATGACAGCGGTCATCATGGATACCGAAATAATTACGCCAAAAATAGTCACAAGTGTTCGTCTCTTGTTCTGCTTCAGATGCCGGATGGTTAATGTATTGACAATATTCATCGCCTGATCACCTCGTTTTTGGCAATCCTCCCATCTTCAATCGAAATGATTCTGTCGGCTTGCAGGGCGATCCGTTCGTCATGCGTGATTACGATCAGTGTCTGATGATAGGTCTTATTCAGCATTTTCAATAAAACGACGATCTCGTTGCTATTCCTGCTGTCCAGATTCCCGGTGGGTTCGTCGGCCAGCATGATCGCAGGATTGCCGATGATCGCCCTGCCAATCGAGACACGCTGCTGCTGTCCACCGGATAGCTGATTCGGCAGATGGTTTAATCGATGCTGCAAATTCAACGTATTCACAAGATCAGCCAATTGCTTTTGATCTACCTTTTGTTGATCCAGCAAGAGCGGCAGCGTAATATTCTCTTCCACCGTCAGGACGGGAATCAGATTGAAAAACTGGTAGATCAGCCCAATTTGCCTCCGTCTGAAGATGGCCAACTGCGTTTCGTCCAAGGTATACATATCCGTATCCTGAACATACACTTTCCCGCCAGTCGGTCGATCCACACCGCCCAGCATATGAAGGAGTGTCGATTTCCCCGATCCGGAAGGTCCGATAATGGCGACGAATTCACCTTTTTGGACCGAAAAGGAAACATCATCAAGCGCCTTCACCGCCGATTCGCCTGTGCCGTATATTTTGGACAAATTTTCAATGGTTAAAATCTCCATTGCCACCCCTCCTTCCCTAGATGCTCAATTCCAGGTATACACCATCTCTCTATATCCAACATCCCAAAGGGTTTCATTCCCCTCAATGGTTATCTTGAGCTCATTAGCCCGGGTGAGATGAAGGATCCTATTATCCGGCTCATGGAGCTGATCTTCTGCAGATACAGACAGGAGCTCATTCCCGTCAACGGTAACCTTAAGGCTGCCCTGAACATCCTTATGATCAGGAATTCCATAATTCAAGCTAAGATACAGTTCTCCCTTATTGTCTAGCGAATAGGTATATGTTTCCTTCTTTTTACCTTCGATGCCATACACATTATATTGGGGTGTCACGTCTTGACCGCCAATCTTAAGACGGTCCTGTTTGGTTCCCGTTAATCGATTTCCGGTACTATCTTCCCATTCGTTTATCGCTACAAAAGGGGCCAACTCTTTGGTGAACACTTGATCCACTACTCCTAAGACCCCCCACACGCCGAGCATTAAGACAGCACCGGCAAATCCCGTAGCAGTGATATTTCTCCAGTAGGTTTTTGTACGGAAGCCAATCTTGTACGCCCCGAATCCAATAGCAGCGCCCAATGAGTTCTTTATGACGTCGTTCATGTCAAAGCTGCCGAGGAATGTTAGGGCCTGGATGGTCTCCACCACAAGAATGGACAGGATAAACCCTGTCATGAAGCGAACAAAACTGGTGCGGTATAACAGCGGGAACAGTATGCCAAAAGGTATGAAGGCTGCAAGGTTTCCAATACCCACCAAGTCCATCAGTGTCGGATGCAGGAGATCGGAAAGACCCGGCACCCTAAAAAAATCGTCCGGCAAAAAAATAAAGGTGTACTGACTGGTTTGATCTACAGTATCCGCTCTGCCGAAAGCAAAAAACATAAAATAAAGAATAATCAGGGTGTAGCCTATCGTGATAAAAAAAGTAATCTTGCGCTGCTGCTTCATTTGCATGGTTGTACCTCCATCGTTCATCTGATGATTATCATTTTATCTGTCTAAAATGACTTTACAGTGACGTTGGAGGTGACAGTTCAGTCACTTACGGAGTGCTGTTAAATGACATGCTTATAAAATTTGATCCGAAACTCTGTACCAGTCCCGCTGTCGCTCGTTACATCAATCACGCCGTTCTGGCTTGCAATGATGCTGTGAGCCATCGCAAGCCCTATACCGATGCTTCCTTCATTAGCATTCTTTCCTTTATAAAAACGTTTGAATATATAAGGCAAATCCTCTTTCGGAATGCCCTCTCCGTTGTCAGCAATAACGATTTCCGTAAATAGCACGTTGTCGGAAAATGTGATGGTAATCGCACCGCCCTCAGGTGTATGCTCCACTCCATTCTTCAAAATATTGATAACCGCTTCAGCAGTCCAATGCAAATCGCCGTCAAAAGAGACGTTGTCATCCCCTGTGATGGAAACGGTCTGTCCCTTAATATCCATCGGAATCATAACCGGCTCCAGTGCCTTTTGGATTAGGGTTTTCATGTGTATTCGATCTTTTTTGAACGGGATCGTTCCCGCATCCATTTTCGCTAGCTTTAATAAGGATGAAACAAGCCAATCGATCCGTTCAAGCTGAATGCGAATATGATGGGTGAACTCCGTTCTTTTGTGTGGAGGCAGATCAGGGGCGCTTAACAGATCTGCCATGACTGTCATAGAGGTGATCGGTGTTTTGAGTTGATGTGAAATATCGGAGATGGCATCGGTCAGTTGAAGCTTATCCTGCTGCAATAGCGAACGATGCTCGGAGAGCATGCGTGTCACCTTGTAAATATCATTCTTTAAGATGCTAAGCTCACCTTCTTGATTATCGCGGGGGTCAAGGGAAGCCTGGCCGCTGCTAATCTCCCGCAAATAGACGGACAGCTTCTCTAGCTCGTAATATCTCCGTTTTGTGAATAATACAGCTGTGCCGGTAAGCAGCACGGATACAATAATAACCAGGGCTGCGGCGGCAGACGAAATGAAAGCAGCAATGACGGTCGCCGATAAGCTGATCGAGCCCATGACGAGCAATAATACTAGATTTTCCCGATTGCGCAGCATCTAATCACCAACCTTATAGCCTAAACCGCGTACCGTTTTGATCAGAGCCGGCTGCTCCGGATGATCCTCCAGCTTTTCCCTTAGCCTTTTGATATAGACCGTTAACGTGTTGTCATTCACGAAGTCGCCGGCCACGTCCCAGATTTGCTCCAAGAGCTGATTCCTGCTGAGGACCTGTCCAACGTGGTTGCCAAAGATCAGCAATAAGCGGTATTCCAAGGCGGTTAGCGAAACTTCGGCACCGTTCTTATATACTTTGCCTTCCAGCGTATGGATGCGCACATTGTCAATGTCGATGACCGCTCCGGCGTGGGACAGCTTCTGGTATCTCCGCAAGACGGATTTGATCCTGGAGAGAAGCTCGCGTACCCGAAAAGGTTTGGTAATGTAATCATCGGCTCCCATATCGAGCCCCATTACGACATTGACCTCATCATCAATCACCGTTAAGAAAATGACCGGAATATCCCGCCGTTCCTTCACCATCTTGCATAATTCATAGCCCGTTCCGTCTGGAAGCTGTAAATCGAACAGGCACAAAGTGAACTGATCGATGTCTTCGGCAAGCACCTTTCGGGCTGAAGCGGCATTATGGCAGAGAACAGTCCAATAACCCTCTTGCTGCAGCGAATATTCCAGTCCCGAAGCGATCGTCTTATCATCTTCAACTAATAATATTTTCATCGGAAGGTCATCCTTTACACAATCTCTTTATTATAATGCCCTCTTGTGTCGGTTTCCGGATTAAAGACAGCATGATTCATTGAGCCATTTAATTTGCCTGAGGCCATATGAATGACTTCTACAACCTGCTCTTTAGATTCAACTGTGAAGTTTAACCGGAGCGCCTCGATTCCTTTGATATTCGGCAGCTCATCCAACAGATTAAGCGTCTTCCCGTTAAGAATAGTCGCTGTACAATCCTCATGGGAAAGGATCGGGAACGTTCCTTGCTCATCTTTTAACTCATAGCTTTTCGTTCTGCAAATTCTGCATTGATTCATTTTTCTCATTGGACAATATTTGGTGAACATCAACGGAGCCTTGCCATACACAATCATTTCCAGCGCAGGATAGCCGTCATTTTCTTCAACATAGGCATTCAATACATCTTCAATTTGACTCTTATTCATTTCATAAGATAAAGTGACTCGCTTGGCACCTAATTTATAGAGTTCATAGCAGCTAGTAGCATTAATAACGTTTAGAGAATAGTCCGTAACAAACGGATTGGTGTCTCTATAGTGATAAATGCCGCCATATCCGCCGATCAGCAGCTGCCCTTCTTGTTCCTTATAATCATTCTGATTTCTTCTAACCACATTGTCAAAATAGATCTCCTTAATTCCACAGCTCACGCAGGCATCATACTGTTCCTGATTCGTTACAGAGGCCGTAAGGTATGGCATTACAGGGGCAAAGCTGATTTTTTCTTTTGTAGACACAGCCTTGGTTCTTTTCTGCTGGCTGTTAAGCTTCAAATCATATAAGCCCAGTACAATATCTCTTCTTGCTGCATTTAACAGTTTGGCTGGAATAAACGCATTGCCTTCCTCATAATCGACATGATTAAGTTCAAATATTGTATCATTTAATCTGGAGAATTGCTTGATGACCTGGTCTTTGGTGGTTGGATTATTAATGGCTTCGCCCAGTATTTCCTCACTTTCATAGGAATAATTAAAGCCTAAGCCCTCCGCCTCTATGACAAGCTTTGAACCTGGATATGCATATACTCTAAGATCCAGGTCGAACCGCTTAAATTCTTTTTCCAGTGACGCTTCTAATTCCTTGTGGTAGAAATAATCCTTCGTTTTATAGACTACATCTCCCGTGGACATCTTTTCTTTGACTTTGATATAGCAGACATCATCTGCTGTGTTGATTAAGTCGCCGTCTTTGTTGTATAGCTTGGCAACCGTTAAATTAACATCTTCATTATTATGGCTTATTCGAATGGTATCGTTCTGATTCAAAGTACGTGTAAGTGTGATTTCATACCTGTCCTTCTCAATCCTGCTAATGGTTCCAATCTCATAACCAAAGTGATTAGGTCTTGAGATGTTTGTAATATTCCTCCGGTCCTCGTGGAACAAATAGCCTTTGGTAAAGGTCCGATTGAATGTCTTCTTCAGATTTTCTTTATCTGCTTCGGTGATTTTATGATCTAAAGCCCTGCGATATTTGGATACCACATTCGCCACATACGTCGGCACTTTCATTCGGCCTTCTATTTTTAAAGAATCGATTTCTTTTAAATCGTCGATATAATCGATGGTGTTCAAGTCCTTAGTGGATAAAATATAGCTTTTGCCTAAAGATGTACCTGTTGTCTGATCAATCAGATCATATTCCTTACGGCAGGAACCCACACATCTTCCGCGATTGGCGCACCGAAAGCCGCTTAGTCCTGACATTAGACAGTTTCCCGAATAAGATACACATAACGCACCGTGAACGAAAATCTCTAAAGGGATGTCAGCTACTCTTTTGATCTCTTTGACTGTTTCAATCTTAACCTCACGGGACAGAACAACCCTTTTAGCACCAAGTTCTTTGAATAATAAAGTTCCGTCTACATCGTCTATTCCCATCTGGGTGGAACAATGTGCTTCCATATCATGAAAGTTTTTAACGATATAATCGAAAGCCGTCAGGTCCTGGACGATAATGCCATCCACACCGATTTCATTTAATTCGCGGATCTGCGCTTTCATCTCTTCCACTTCGTTTTCGAACACGATGGTATTCATGGCAACATAGATTTTAACGTCCCTCAGATGCGCATACGTAACAGCCTCTTTTAACGTTTCCAAGTCAAAATTAGATGAGTAGGCGCGTGCACCAAATTTTTGCATGCCTAAGTATACTGCATCACAACCATTAGATATTGCAGCTTTCAAAGCTTCCATATTTCCTGCTGGCGCTAATAATTCAGTCATAAATGATCCTTACCTCCTACTTCAAATAACCGCTCAAAATCAGCACCATTAATCATAGAATATGAACTACACTTAAGCTACGGCAAATAGCACAAGCGAGTGGCTTGTGCTTTTGTTTCTTGCGGGGCTTATTTATTGAGCTGCTTGGTTAATTTATAAATTCTTCTACTCTGTCTCTTTTGGTGTACATGTCGTACCAAATATCAGCGATTTTGTCTTGAACTCCTGAATTCGGCTGCATCCAGATTCCGATCGAAAGGTGACCCGCATACACACCTTTGTCCGCTAATTCGCTGTTCAAATTAAAGATATTATTACGAAGTCCTGAGATTGCAATTCCGACATTCCCCGTCCTTGGAACTGGGTGGACTGATGCACCTCCAGTTGTAAATAACAGGGCACCGCTTTGCTTATCCAGCATTTCCGGCAGCACTTGCCGGACACTGGATAAGTGTTGGCGCTACTGTGTTGATGCAATAAATCCGTACTTCTCTTTAATAGCGGCGAAGGCCCTGATGACCCTTGACGTTCACTTATTTCTTTATACATTTGATGATCATCGTTGGACGACTATTTCTTATTCATATGTTCAATATGGGAAATTGCCCAATCGTTTAACACCTGTAGCACCGTACTCAGACCTTTGCCGTACTCCGAGATCGAATATTCTACCTTCGGAGGAATTTGGTTGTAGACCTCGCGATGAACGATATCGTTATATTCAAGTTCTCTTAGTTGTTGGGTAAGCATCCTCTTGTTTATGTCCGGTATTGCCTTTTGAAGCTCACCGAATCTCATTGTGCCGTTTGAAATAAGCTGAAGCAGGATGACCGCTTTCCATTTCCCCGCTAGAATATCCAGCGCCGATTCAAACTTACAATATGATTTCATTGTCCGCACCACCCTTTGCTTCAATACGGTTACTTTTTGTTTACTATGTTTAGTTAAAGTGCCTACTTCCGTGAGCTGCCTCTTAGGGACTATTATACCTGTAGCGGGCAACGAATAAATACTCAGGAGGAGTCATAGTCATGAATATCGCGTTATGGGTCGTGCAGGTTATTACGGCAATCGGTTTTGTATACTCAGGTGGGTTAAAGGCATTCCAGTATGAGAAAGCCAAAGCGTCCTGGGGATGGGTAAAAGACGTTCCACAGGTGCTTGTGGTTCTTATCGGGCTAGCCGAATTATTGGGGGCACTTGGAATCATATTGCCTTACGCCACCAAAATCGCACCTGTGCTAACGCCAATTGCCGCAACGGGACTGGCCGTGATCGTTCTTTGCGGGGCACTTTTCCATGTTAGCCGTAAGGAATACCGGGAACTCGGAGTGAACATCGTCTTCATCGCGTTAGCTGTAATAATTGCGGTTACCCGCTACAGCACCGCCACTTAGCTTAATAAGAACTCTTTTGTACCTTATCAACGTTAACACCTAGAGGTGAAGTGAGATTATGTTTTTACAAAAAGAAATAGTACATACCAAAAACGATAAATATTTGGCGCTTACTAACCATGTAATTAGAGCTAAGAACCAAATTTCCTGCTCCGCAGCCGCTACAATTATCATCCATAATGACACCATTGTTAATGAAAGCTACTTTGGCTCATATGAGTATAATTCAAAGATACAATCAGTGATGCCCTCAACCCGATTTAATGTTGCTTCAGTAAGAAAGTCATACATTGGCTTTGCGATCAGCTTGGCCTTATACCAAAATAAACTTTCAAGCATTGATGATTATATTTCAGAATACTTAGAAGATCTAAACCTAGCTGCTGTAGAAGGGGTTAGAATAAGACATTTATTAACACATACTCATGGACTCAAAAATAATCAAGAGAAACTCTTCCCGCCGGGATCGAATTGGAATTATAACAATATAGGAATCAATATGCTCATTAGATTAATACGGAAATTATTTGAAGCGCCCCTGTCAGGGGTCATGCAACAATATGTTTTCAAACCCTGCAATTTCATTGAGACAGGTTGGTGTAAGAATAGAGATGACAATTTAGTATGGTTAAATGAAGAATATGCTGATGAACAAGGGGGAGAAGCCAATCTTTTTGTAAGTGCCCGTGAATTGGCATTGTGGGGTTATCTTCACCTGAACCGTGGACTCGTCAATGGACAACAGCTTGTTCCGAAAGAGGTTATAGAACAAGCTACAACCAATCAGAGCCCAGCAAATCTTGATGATACTTTGCCTAGAAATGGCTTCGCTTGGTGGGTTCAGGATAAGCCTAGAGCTATTTCTGAAATAGGAAATACACTCCCACCAGGGTCCTATCAAATGCTGGGACTAACTGGCTGTGCCTGTTTGGTTATTCCTGAACATCGGCTAGTCGCGGTTAGAATGTATAACCAAGCAGGTTCAAATCCACCGGGGTACGACTACTTGGAGGATATTAAAGCATTTGGAGACAAAGTCTTATCGTGTACTTTGAACTAATTATTAATTCCGCTTATTGCTTTAGCAATAACCCCGCGTTGTACATGCGATGCCGAGACGACGCCTATCCAATAGGAACGCAGATGGAGAACCGTATTTCGAATAAGTTGTTCAAGACTTGAGCCAGCCAATTCTTGAATATTACCGCTGACCGCTTCCTCAAAATTACACAACGTTTCTTTCGTATTCATTGCTGAACCCAGCATAGAACAACGCTCAGACTATAAAATAATTCAATTAGTCTATAATAGTTAGGTAAAGGAGTGAAAATTAAATGATAAAATCATTTTTAATGTTGGGTCAATCTAATATGGCAGGCCGTGGATTCTTGCATGAAGTCGACCCTATATATAATGAAAAAATAAAAATGCTGCGTAACGGACAGTGGCAGATGATGACAGAGCCGATTAATTATGACCGTCCGGTTTCCGGAGTAAGCCTGGCGGCGTCTTTCGCCGATGCCTGGTCGAAAGCGAATTCTGACGAAGAAATTGGTTTGATTCCTTGTGCAGAAGGTGGCAGCTCTTTGAATGATTGGCATCCGGAGGGCATTCTTTTTCAGCATGCTTTGTCCGAAGCCCGCTTCGCCTTGCGGTCCAGTCAGATCTGCGGAATTCTTTGGCACCAGGGTGAGAGCAACAGTTATCATTCGCTGCATGAAACGTATTACGAGAAGTTAACCCTTATCATCGAGACCCTAAGAAATGAATTGAATCTTGATGAGGTGCCGTTAATTATTGGCGGACTTGGTGATTTCCTTGGGAAGACTGGTTTTGGACAACAAGCGACAGAGTATAGACAGGTCAATGAACAATTGTTGCGCTTTGCTAACGAACAGCAAAATTGTTATTTTGTAACGGCAGCAGAGTTGACCGCGAATCCTGATGGCATTCATATGAACGCAGTCTCGCAACGCAAATTCGGCTACCGCTATTTCGAAGCTTATTCGAACAAGTGTCATGTCCTGGAGCCCCTCCAGGGGGAGGAGCAGTCACTGAAAGTGAAGCGCGACTATTCGAAAACAGAACAAATCTACCTTCACAGCATGGATTTGGCTTTGGGTAAAATCACTTACGCCGAATTCGAGGCGCAGATGGTGAAGGTTATGAAGCTTTGATCCCTTAAGCTTAACGGGTCTATCGGGAAAACAAAGGGCGGCCCGGAAGGCCGCCACTGTTGTTTATATTATGAATAGATAGGCTTGATTCATAATGATTCTTTATAATAATTCCTTCAGTACATTTTTAGCCACACGTACCTTCTCCTCGGCGTTCTATAATCGGAATAGCGGGAGATATTCGCTTTTTCCATCATTGTTGCAAATCGTTTTTCAAACTGTGGTGCATCACGCATCATATACTTGAAATTCATCACCCAGAGCTTCATCAAATAATGCTATTGTAACATACCATCTTTGCTGGGGAACAAGCTGCGCACGTAACAGGTTAGAGCAAAATCCTGTTTTCCAATATATTTTTCAAACTGATATGAGACTTTGAAGGTCCGAACTTTATAAGGTAATCTTGAAATTCGGCAAGTTCCTCAATAGATGCGGTTTGTACCTTAATGAGATAATTGTATTCCCCACTAATGCGAAATAAATCAGTTACTTCCATAGCATTCTTACAAAAATCAGTGATCTCTTGGCAATGTTCTGTTTTTAATAGAATAAAAGTGGTCGTACCCCGATTCAGATCCCGTAAATTAAAAACTGTGTTATACCCAGAAATGATGTTTTTTTCTTCTAACTTGATCATTCTTTCTTTAACGGATGGTTGCGACATCGAAACCTCTTTGCTGATTTGAGAAATGGATATTCGCGCATTGTACTGAAGTAATGCCATGATCTTTTTATCAATGTCATCCATAAGATGTTCCAAATCAAGAACCCCCTGAACCTATTTAATAAAATAAACCCATTTAACTAAAACACCTTGTATTCAATAACCATATTACTATAAAACCCTTATCTTTTGTATGTATCTCACATTTTAATATAACTATAATAAACATATATTATTTAAGGGAGCGATTTTAGATGAGCGTAAAAGGCCTTTCACATGTAGCGATCCAAGCCAGAGATTATAAAGAAACTATTACATTCTATATTGAAGTTCTAGGGTTCAAGTTAGGGCATCATTGGAGTCTACCACTATTTCAAATCAAAGAAGCTTCCATGCTGATTTCACCTGACCAAAGAACCTGCATTGAGATCTTTGATAACGATGCAGTCATCCCAGCTCAAGGGAAGAAAGCATCTTCCGAAGAAGATATAGCTCACGGAGCGTTATTACATTTTGCCTTCTATGTAGATAATGTAGATGAAATGTATCAAAAAGCCCTTGCTCATGGAGCAAAGGCTTTTATAGAACCGGATAACCTTTCTCTCGGCGAACCGCCTCTTCTGATAAAGAACGCGATCATTCACAGTCCCAACGGAGAGATTATCGAATTAATTGAAGATGTTGATTTTGATATGTCCAACAAAAACCAAGTAAATTAAGCTTTTCAGAAAAAACTTGCCCCTACTTATGATACGGTTCACCGGAATGTTCCTTAAACTATGGTGCCTCTACCGGAAATTGTCTACACTCTCATGCAGAAAATCTTCCAGCTTGCGCGGCCCTCTGCCAAGCAAGCGCTGCACAGTGTCATTTGGACGTTCTGGAACCACCGTAGCCATGGATTGAATTTCCACCACGTGGTTCGCAAGCCAAGGAGGCATATGCCCGTGTTCGATAAGATTACGGAGTAGCTCTTGGGGTTCCATGTTGATGTAACTTATTGGCCGATTAAGCAGGACGGATAGCCGGTCCGCGATCTGAGGATAGCTGAGAATCTCTGAACCCGTAAGCGTATATATTTGGCCTGATACCTCAGGGTTGGTTAGGGCTTCTGCAGCAACATCTGCGATATCCCGGCAGTCAATGTAGTTACACGGTGAATTGCCCATGGAGCCGAAGAAAGCATTTTGGGTTGTAATCGTTGGTACAAAGCGCATGATGTTTTGCATGAACGCATAAGGGCGCAACACGGTGTGGGTGAGACCTGATTCCCTCAGCACTTTCTCGATTTCCTGATGCCAGCCCGCGACTGCGACGGGAGAGCTCTGCTCAAAGGCAGGGCTGGATATTTTCACGATGTGTTTGATTCCAGATTCGCCTGCAATCTGAATGATTGAAGTTTCCAATTCGATTTGTCTTGGACTGTTGGACATGGCGAGGAAGAGCTGGCTGGCACCTGTAAATGCGCGGCGCAGCGATTCGGGGTCGGCAGCATCTGCCGATGCGACCTCGATAGTCGACCGGCCTTTTTCTCCGATCTGATGACGCAATTTCTCTGGGTCTCTGCTCAGAGCCCTGACGGGCACGCCAAGATCAACCAATCGTTCCACCAGCGCACTGCCTATCGTACCTGTTGCTCCCATAATAACTATCATTTTTCTCTTCTCCTTTTGGATAAAAAATTATTTGTGACGGCCAGACGCCACCGCCATGTCACTATCGTGCTTGCTATGAATCCGGACAACGGGAAATCGGTCCAGACGCGATCGACCCAGGCCAAGTGATGGCCAGGCATCATAAGTTCTAGTACACCAGATATCACCCATGCCACGCATAGGCCACACAAGGACCCGGCTAATGCGAACCCTCCTAGCACAACCAAGTGAGGTGCACCTATGACCCATCGCATATGGCCCACTCGGCTGCGCAACAAAAGGCCCAGCATCAAGGCCATGAAGGCCGATGCACCGCCGATTGTGGTCAATGCCCCTATCTGAAGCCCCCTATCAGCAGTAACCAATCCCCCAATACCTGCCATGATGGCAGGAGCGACATAGGCCATTACAACTTCACGCCATAGTACAAAGGCCTTTTTTCTGGAACCCACAGTCTTGATACCATGAACATCATCTGTCTGATTCGGGTATTTCATCTGGTTCATTTCGTTGCTCCCTTCTTTCTTAGAGATCATTCAATCAACGATACTTTCAGCGAAATATAATTAGGAGCCTAACTATATAGGAGTAAAAATAGGCTAGCATTACTAGCCCATTCTACTCATTACTGATGTTTCACTTTGGTTTCGTGCCTGGTTCGTCCGTAAGTGCAGAGATGCCTTGTGTAACCCGGCCTAGCAAGTCGAGGAATACGCTGCGCTCGTCTATACTGAGTAAGCCCACCGTGGCCTCCAGCCAAGCGAAATGCTCAGGAGCCATTTCACGTAGCTTCTTCGCTCCTTCTTCCGTCAAAATAACCGATCTCTGGCGGCCATCTTTTGAGCTTAAGCGTCTAGATACTAGGCCATCTCGTTCAAGAATGTCGATCAGACCAGTCACTGTAGCACGTGTAACGCCTAGATGCTCTGCTAATTGCGAAGGCAGCTCTTCTCCTTCGTAATCCTCAAGATCTGCCAATACACGATATCGGCCTGTTGATAAGCCGAATCTGGAGAAATGAATCTCCGAGGCCTGACCAAGCTGGGCTCCCGCTGCCATTAGCCTAGACGCGACGAGTATAGCCTGGGCGTCTATGTCCAGGTTATAGCGATCAATCTGACGCTGGGATTGTACAAGGGAGGGAATAGCCTCCATGTCATTTATTTTTCTATTGTTCTTCATACACATAGTATGGCACCTAATTACTTTCGTGTCAACAAGGAGATGCTCCCGCATGTCCCCACTTCAGACCGCCCTGCCGCTATGCCCTAATTAATATATTCCTGGCTGACCAGCAGCGAGTTAATTACTTCTGTCGGTATTACAAATTGAACAGGTCCCATAATTCCCGGAGCAACATCATATTCGTTAAAGGAAATAACCAATTTTCCGTCTGCATTAATGTAGAAGCTCTGAGTCTTCGAAATGCTGTCGAATCCACGTGTCGGATACTCCTCACTTTCGCCCTTTATCCAATAATGCTTATTATCTGGGTCCGCCTTCATTTGCTCGTACATTTGCTCCTTGATATTTTCGCTGATAACAGATACATAACTTCCATCCTTGAAGAGACTTGGCAAAGTGAGCAGCACTTGATTTTTTTTGTCAATCGTATCGTATTTCATCGTTTCATAACCGGATGCCGCCGTTTGCACGACCCAGCGCCGAATAGAGAGAAGCTGATCCGTATCGGTGACAACCTCATACCCGCTGTCTACTCCCATATTGGGTCTGCCCTTGTCCTTCAACTGATCAATCTCGGCCATGAATTCCTTGTACAGCTTTTGATCCTCCGCAATATACTTCTCGTTCAACATATCTTGCAACTTCATATCGGGCATATTCGTAATTGCTGGAACCTTCACATCCGCATGGTAGCCGTCTCCCTCCGCTGTATATTCCGTGAAGGTTACCAGCTTCACCAATGCACCGACAGCCGGCAGCTCTGACATGGATTGTGCAAACGTCGGGCTTATATTCACCCCAGACACGAACAGAGCAATCGCAGCTGCCGCCGAGCCAAGGTACCATTTGATGCTGCGTTTGCGCTGCGGGGCAGGCCGCAGCGATTGTGTGACGAGCGTATCCAATTCAGTAGGGATTTGTATATTCATATAATCTTGCTTGAGCTTTTCCATTTTTTTGTCCATATTAATAGGTCTCCTCTTGCTTCATATTGATGCGAAGAATTTTCAGTGCTTGATATAACCGGGATTTAACTGTGCTTAACGGTATATTGAGAACGAGAGCCACATCCTCCAGCTTCATATCCTCGAAGAACCTCAAAATAATGACTTCCCGATACATCATAGGCAGCTCCTCTAAGGTCTCTGACAGATGCAAATCCTGAATCACATCATGATCATTCACTCCCTGCTGCTCCAGCACCTCATCAGCAACGGGAACGAGCTTTTTTGCTCTCCGCAAATAATCGAGCGCCGTATTGACCACGATGCGGTAAAACCAGCTCTTTATGGATTCTGGCTTTGTCAGCGAATCGCTCTTGGTCAGCGCCTTCTGTATCGCATCCTGTACCACATCCATGGCGTTCTGCGGATGCTTTACATAGCTGTAAGCCAATCGGTACACATTCTCCTTGTAATCCCTCATAAATTCTGTCAATATCTTGTGAAATAGCTTGCTATTCATCAATAGGCCTCTCTTCCTTCTTTACTGCGCGCGCATTTCTTTATTTACCGCCTTTCATTATGCAAGACGAATCAGACCGTGAAAAAGTTTGAAGCCATAATTTTCTGCGAATTGCGAAATGCCATAGCCGATGTCGTCAACCATATTTTCAAAGTGAGGATGCAAGAGGTTTGGGGTGAGGGTACAACGTCCTGCGCGGATCAGTACCTCATGACGGAATGAGGGATCAACAAATTTCCAATATAACCTATACGTTTGCACTTGGTGACAGCGACGCTGGTATTACCCCATTTAATAATGCAGGATTCAATCATATATTATATTTTTTCCTTCTTCAGTCAGTTTTTTCAAAGATGTAAGCATATGATTTATTTCCTCATCGGAATGTCTTTCCCATGAACTTAATTCCGCTACTATTTTCAGAGGCGATTTAGACCTGTATGAACGTGTTGGGTTTCCTGGAAATCTTTTATCTGTTAAGTTTGGATCATTCTCGAAATCACCTACGGGCTCCACAATATAAATTCTCTCTTTTGAATTAGATTTTGCCAATTCAGCCCCCCATTTAGCAGCGTCTAAGGTTGCAGTAAAATATATATGATTAGATTTTTTATCCTGATAATTGGATACATACAATGGTTCAAGCAAGTCTCCTATCTTCAATGCTGCTTTAGTCCCATGAAAAAACGGACCTGGATCTAAGATGTTTTTTTTGTCATTCATATAGGCACACCCCTTTTTGTTTTAGACTTTCGTTTAAGAGTATACGGCTATAGGGGCGCAAAAAGTAGTCTATAAAATAATTCCAAACCCGGTTAACTACTGCAAAAAGCACAAACCAATGGCTTGCGCTTTTGTTTCTAACGAACTTTTTTGCCCTCGTTAATGGGGAGGGGAAGGAGTTAGAGATGATAACGGACGAGGATATGAAGAGAGTGATGAGACGGGCGAGTGAGGTTTTGGAGGAGTTGTGTTGGAGGATGGGGATGTAGAGAGAGGTACTCATAGCGAGGAAAATACCTTTTAGCGCTATTGTGAATTTACTTTCCATAAATCAAGAAGAGCCAGACCAGTCACATGTCTGACTCTAACTTTCCGCTTACTACTACTTATGATACGGTTTACCGTAACATTTATAGAGCGAAATTTTAATGGCACCTAATTGATTGACCTTATCCACTAGTCGCTATTAAGGCGTTGGTTCCCCCGGCCCCTAATAAGATAGATCTCTTTTCTCATAGCTATAATGGCTCTTACTATGCATGACTTTTTTGACAAACAGCCATACTAACTTGTATAGACTATGAACATCCAAGAGGAGATTACTGATGACTGAACAACAATGGCTGATACCAGCAACGCAGAGATTGGGCTTCAAGCTGGACAAAGGGCAGATCGTCCGAGTGACCGATGTGGAGGGAGAGCAGGTTGCTGATTTTACTGCCTATAATGCCTCTCGCCCCAATGAGCGGATTGATCCCGGCGTAACGATAGATGCTCTCGGGAAGATAAATGTAATGCCAGGAGACATCCTCTATTCCAATCAATATAGACCCTTACTTACAATTATGAAGGACACCGTGGGCCGCCATGATTTCATTAATTCTGCCTGCCGTCCCGAGATGTATGAGGTGTTATATAACAGAAAAGATCACGCCAGCTGCTACAACAACCTAAATGAAGCCCTGAAAGAGTTTGGTCTGCCCGCTCCCGATCAGCATTATCCATTCAATCTTTTTATGAATACCGTCATTGAGCCTTCCGGAAAAGTTAGCGTGGAGCGTCCGCTATCTAAAGCAGGTGATTACATTGAATTGCGGGCTGAGATGGACCTTATTATTGCTATATCTGCTTGCCCCTGCTCCGAAAGTGCTTGCAACGGTTACAAATGTACCCCTATTGCGGTGAAGATCCTTTAGAATCCATTAAGCTCGTCTTCTATCTGGCCCACTTTTTGAATAGAATGACTTGTACAAGATACTTCTCATTCAAGGGGCGATGTCCATGAATAGCTTTTTAACCTATATAGTGCTAGGGATTTCTTTATCTGCACCTATGGGCCCCATCAATGTAGCCCAGCTCGATCGGGGAGCGCGGATGGGATTCTTGCAATCCTGGATGATCGGACTGGGCGCCATGTGTGCAGATTTAGTATACATGCTGCTCATCTACTTTGGGCTAGCGCACTTCCTTAATACCCCATTCATGAAAACCTTCCTGTGGACTTTCGGCAGCTTTGTTCTTCTTTATACCGGGATTGACACCTTAAAAAACATGAATACCGCTTCCCAAACCGCCTTGCGCGGTGAACAGACAAGCATCAGCGCCTTTCATTCTGGATTTCTGATGGCACTGATGAACCCCCTCAGCATTTTGTTCTGGTTAGGTATTTACGGCTCAATTCTGGCCAAAAGCATGGAGAATCAACAGTTCGATCAAGTGCTGTGGAATAGCATTGGTATTTTTGTTGGCATCTTATTCTGGGATCTGGTAATGGCAATGATATCCAGTTTATTCCATCAGTTTACCGGCCCTGCTGTACTTCGATTCATTTCCCTTGCGGCTGGCATTTGCTTGCTTAGCTTTGGTCTGTATTTCGGATATCAGGCATTTATACAATTGTTCGCCTAATAAGTTCACCTGGCAAGAGTGTTTCTATGCTTTCACCCATCCCCCTTCTAGCGCATAGGATGTTTTGTGCGTAACGAGGAGGGTGTTTTAGGATGGTCTATTTGAAAACAAAGCAATGGCTGGATGAACATATGTCCGAGATACCGGACTGGCAACAGGATGCTTTTCGCCAATTTACAGCTATGATTGCAGATCCCGAAGGGAAATATCCCTGTATTCCGGGAAGGCAGGGTTTTTTGTCTAATCATTTACGTTTTGGATTTGCAACTGATCCACGAAACGAAGCGTCAACTTTGGAAGTCGCCGATTTCCTTCGCCAATATGGCGAGTGCTCGCGGGATACCGGCAAATATGCTTCACTTGTTCTCTTTTTCGAAACTCCGGAAGATTTAGCAGAGGGCCGCTCCATTGAGGACAATGAAGCTTTGTTCTGGTCCGTCCTGAGCCGCGTCAGCGCGGTAGATACAGTACCTTGGCCGGATCAGATTTCTACAGACCCCTCGAACCCTTCCTGGGAGTTCTGCTTTGATGGGCAACCATATTTCGCCTTTTGTGCAACCCCGGCACATCAGTTGCGGAGAAGCCGCCATACTCCTTATTTTGTGATTGCCTTTCAGCCTCGATGGGTATTCGAAGATATTAATGATTCTACTGCATTTGGCCGCAATATGAAGAAGCTAATCCGCAAGAAGCTTGCCGACTACGATAGTATTCCCGCGCATCCTTCCCTTAAATGGTATGGGCAGGAGAACAATTTGGAATGGAAGCAATATTTTCTACGCGATGACGAAAGTGCACCCTCTAAATGTCCCTTTACGTATATGAAGAACAAGTTCAAAGGACTAGGAACCAAATTCCACTCTTGAAAGCTTAAAAAAGCTGTCCGCGCTTCTTCCCGTGATGCTGCTTAAACCAAGTGATCAAAATAATAATACCGACGAGCAGAAGGCTAGACCAGAAGCCGGGACGACCGCTTTTCTCTAAGAGTACACCTGCCACGGCAGCAATAATCAGCACCATAGCGATACTCGATCTGATCCATCCCCCCATCTTCGGCTTCAATAACTTAAGGTACGAAGCTAAGATGAATAGCCAAGTGTACAAAATAACTAATCCTGCCGCTGTGGTGATATGCTCGAATATTTGCTTCGGCAGCAGTACGCCTAGCACAATCGTCACGCACAGGCCCAGCGTATTAATGCCAAGTGCGTAGATCGGCAGTTTTCTTTTCCCTTTGGTCACCGCTAGCCAGGAAGGAGCATCTTTATCCTCAGCCAAGGCTACCAGCATAGTTGAGACCGCGTACAATGATGCAACGAGGATTGAGAATCCGGCCACTATCATTACTCCATTTAGCACATACACAAGGATGGGTAGGCCCATCGCTACAAGTGCAGCAATTATTGAGCTTTGGGCAGGAGTTACTTTCTCAGGACTGACGAATAGCAGCGCAAGCCCTATAGACAATACATATAGTATGGTCACCCCTAACAGCATAAATCTTCCTGCTTTTGGAGCTTCTTTCGGATTACGTAGATCCGCCGCCATAAAGCCCATCACCTCAATGCCTCCAAAAGCATAGAACGCATAGAGTAGCCCTTTCCAGGCCCCTATCCATCCTTTATTCAGCCATGCTTCCAGGCTGTAAACCGTAACCCAGTTTCCCTTCCCCCTCACAAGTGCGGCCACGGCGACCCCTATGAACGTCAGCACAGCTGCGATTTTGATCATGGCAAATAAATTTTCCGCTTTATTAATCCCTCTGCTACCTAGAAGAATAACCAGCAGCCCCAGCACTGTATAAAATAAGGTGAAACTCCAAAGTGGCCAACTGGGAAACCATAACCGCGAGAACAGTCCCAAGGCAGTCAATGAACTCCCGATTATTAGAATCTCTGAACACCAATAGATCCAGCCCATACTGAAGCCGGCCCAGCTACCAAAAGCATCTTTGGCATAACTGCGGAAAGATCCCTTTTGAGGATTCTGCATCGTCATTTGACCCAAGGCTTCATAAACGAATAAAGCTGCTATAGCGGCTAACACAAAAATAACCAACACCAATAATCCGCTTTTTCGGATAGCGATGCTGGAACCAAGAAAGAAACCGGTGCCAATCGTGCAGCCAACACCAAATAAAGTTAACTGCCACCAGGGTAATTTACCTGTTGGAGTACCCAAAATCTATAATCCCTCCCTCTGCTTCTGCTGTTACTATGTGCTTCGCAGTGTTATTCTATTCCGCAATAGAACGATGGGAAAGTCTGTGCTGCAAATGATGGGTGCGACAGCGCAACTTAAAAGGGTACAAATCTCTCAGAACGTAAGTCTCGGAATGCGTGAGCGTAGTAAACAGGGTAAGTTCGTGGAATCTTGAAAAACTATAACTACATTGGAAAAATTCAATACTAATTTCGCCCTACTTATGATACGGTTCCCCCCTATTAATCTTCACCGCCCGGTACACCTGCTCCACCAGCACCAGGCGCATGAGCTGGTGGGGCAGCGTCATGCGGCCGAAGCTCATGCGCTGCTGGGCGCGGCGCATGACTTCATCGGAGAGGCCGTGGCTGCCTCCGATGACGAAGACGACGTGGCTCGTCCCGTAGGTGCCGAGCCGGTCGATCTCGGCGGCAAGCTCCTCGGAGCTCCAGAGCTTGCCGTCAATCGCGAGCGCAATGACATGCGCCTCGCTCTTAATCTGCGCGAGGATACGTTCGCCCTCGCGCACCTTCACCTGAATAACCTCTGCGTCGCTGAGGTTATCAGGGGCCTTCTCATCCGCCACCTCAATCATCTGGAACTTGAGGTAGGGCGTGAGCCGTTTGGCATATTCTGCGATGCCGAGCGTCAGATACTTTTCCTTCAATTTTCCTACGCTTATCAGTTGAATTAACATAGTTCCTCCATCGGTCTGATCTTGTCATGTCCCTGTATTTTATCACATCCCTGTCCATAACATGCCCTCCATAAGAGACAATCCCCGCTCACCCTATACCGACACAAGAAGAGCCATCCTTCACGGATGGCCCTAAGATACTTCGGATGCCCTTCCCTTATTGGTTAGGCATATCCACAATCAACTGCTGTGTAATCTTACGGTCTTTCATATTGGTGAAATCCAGGCGAAGCGATTGCGGCTTATTCAAGAAGAAGTAGCTTTCCGACACGATTCTCATCTCATGGTCTGCATAGGTATAGGCAGAAGCTCCCTCTTGCGATTTATAATCACCGGTTCCGTTCTTGACCAATAGCGATGGATTATATTCCATATAGAAGGTCTCCATAAACTCTCTGTTTTTAAACAAAGCTTCGTCTGAGGATAGTGTGGTTACCGTCGTGAACGGTGTCAATTCCAGCTTCACTTTGATCTTATGCCCTGCCACATCAATGGTTTCCTCCGGCATCAGTGTCCGGGTCTCCTGCTTCCAGACCTTGGGATTGATATCAAAAGCCACCTTCAGCACAGGGCTATACTTCACGTTGGACTTGAGCGCGTTATACTTCTTTAGCAGTTCAGGACTGTAGCTGAACGATGAGGTCTGGTCCGGGTCGTCCGCATGGGCCTTTTCGGCGGCAGCGAGCATTTCAGCATCCAGCGCCTTTAACTGATTCAGCTCAATGGCGGTTAAGGTGCCTAGCTGAAACTCAGCAGCTACTTTTTTGGGCGGCGTGGTCAATGGACTGCTTAACCGGATTTTAGCAATTCCATATAGAATATGATCTTTCTTTGCCGGACTTGCGCCTATGACTAGAGCATCATTGAATTTTTTGCCACTGATGACCTTGCCTGTAACCGCATCGGACAATTGGAGACTATGACCCTTTGGCGGCATGGACACGAATGCTCTCTTACTGTCGGCTTGGGCTGTAAAAAGGATGATCAGCTCATATTTGTCTGCGATAAAACCATTTACTATCAATTTATAACCGTCTTTTTTGACGACTGTGTTCAGCGGCTGCACCAGATTGTGTTTGATGGCATACTCAACCTGTCGATAACCCTGAATCTCGGGATTTACAAAGGGGGCAAGCGCTGCCGACGGTTTCGCGGCGGTTGCCGAGGCGGCCAAAGCTTGACCTGTCACGGCAAAAGGGCTAAGCACCAGCGCTGCGGTTGTCATGACTGCGACGATGGCGGTAGATAGCCCGGTCCTGGAGGACCGCCGTTTATCTGGCGCTGACCCTTGCTTTTGCTCCTGTATGGGCTGCGCCTGCGCCGCATGTGAGATATCCAGTTCATTCCGCTTCATTCTAATCATTGTTACACTCTCCTTCAATACAAGTTGGTTGTTTCATCCGGATCAGCTCTGATCCTGTCCGGGGACATCAAAGGTCATCTGGTATGTATGCTCAAGATCATTCATTCCAGTAGGTTTCGCCGGACTCTTCATGAAATCCAGCCGCAGAGATTGCAACTTATCCAACAAATAATAGCTTTCTGTAACCATCTTCATTTCATAGTCTGTAAACGTAATTGATGAAGTGCCTGGCTGCTGCCTATAGTCTCCCGTTCCAGTCTTGCTCCACCACAGGAAGGGTGAACCGTACTTCTCATGGAATGATTTAATAAATTCCTTATTCTTAAACAAAGGTTCATCTGAATAAAAAGTGGCTATGGTTGTTAAGGGTGTCAATTGTAATTTCACTCTGATCTTGTGTCCGCCTACATTAAGCGTTTCTGGCGATGTGATTGTATGCGTCTCTTGCTTCCAGTAATTTGCCCTCACATCAAAGGTTGTCTGGAGTGCCGGAGACTCCTGAATGTTGGACTCATTGGCTGCCAGTGTGCGCAAATGGAACTCCACCTTAATCTTTGAGGGCAGGTCCGTCAAAGGAGTCGCGAACTTAAGTCTGGCAACCGCATATGCAATATGCGGCTCCGGGCTGCTGCTGCTGACCAGCGCGTGGGTCCGGCCGTTAATCACCTTGCCAGTAATACCATCCGTAATGATGCATTCTACAAAACGAGGATCACTGGAGAATAGTGACCTACCGCCGTCCACTTTCGCAGTATAGAAGATAAGGAATTGGTTCTTGTCTGCCATGAAGCCCGTCACTGTGACCTGGTAACCATCTTGCTCAATCTCCACATTCATCGGCACCAGAAGATTATGCCTGATGGCATACTCCGTCTGTTGTTCATCTATGCTCGTTAACGGCACCAGAGTCTCCCCTTGCTCCGTTGCCGTATCTACGCGTTCCCCCACAGCAACGCCTTCTGCATGAGTACCAGCGGAATTGGCCTCAGGTTCCGTGACAGCAGAGTCACCAGCTTCTCCAGAGACACCTGTAAGCGTCACGACGCTGAGCAGAGCTACCAGAACTACAGCGGTTGCGGAGATGCGGTAGGAGCCTTTTTTGAAAGATTGAATCATACTGATTCTTCTTCTGATCTGTTGCCGCTGCTGCGGATTGAAGAAATAGAGCTGCTCCCGCCTCTCCCGGACTCTTGAAAAGCGCTTCAGGAACTCTACCAGAGTAAGCCCGTAATCAATTGCCTCCTCTTCTCCCAATACCTCCAGCACATAGGCGTCGCACGCAACCTCCCTATCGATCTTCATCCGCCGGATCGCCAGCCACATCAGGGGATTGAACCAATGTATCGTTGCGGCTAGGCTCCCTAGCAGGTTCCACAGCATATCCCTCCGCTTGTAGTGGGCAAGCTCATGCGCGAGGATGTGCCGCAGCCGGGAAGCATCCAGTTCCCGCAGAGCTTGCTCCGGGACAAAGATCCATGGACGCAGGAGTCCTGACAGATATGGGTTGTTAGCGGAACCTCCGGTATAGATAGGTATCGCTCTCCTTATTCCAAACTGGCGTCTGGTGGCAAGAACCACCTTAAGAATCTCCGGGGCATTCACCCGTCTAAGCTGTCTGCGTTCGCGGTGCATCCGCCGGATGTACAGGAGTCCATTCAGCAGCATAAGCATAGCGCCCAGCAGCCAGATCACGGTGCCTATCTTCATCCAGAGCGGATAGCCTGCGGCCCCCGCAGAGCTGCGGTTAACGGCTGCCGATTCATCGTTCTGTTCGATTGGGCCTGTCTGTCCCGCTTCATTCAGGACGTTACTATTCGCCGGATATGTAGTCTTAGCTCCCTCTCCAGGCGGAAGCTCCTGATAATCACCCTTAGAAGCTCCAGTGCCCGGCCCCTTGTCCAGGACAGTAGTTAAGAAGTGCTTACTATTGCCAAGAATATGCAACATGCTGACAGGGCTGTCCGGTACAGCAGGCAATAACAGCCGGGCGATAACAAGCAGCCACAGGAGGTAACGCACCCGGGCGTTGATGAATCTCCGCAGAACATATTGAATGAACAACACAGCCAGAATCACCATGCTTGCCGCGAGTGTCTGTTCTGCGATACCGGCAAACCATCCGTAGACCATATTCATTCCTGCTTACCTGAGTTGCCGCTGGTGCCCTGCGACTTCTTCTCCCTCAGCAGCTGTTCGAGTTGTTCAATCTCCTGCTTGGACAGCTCGACATCCTCCAGGAAGCTGGTCACCATTAACTGGGTGGCCCCGCCGAATACGCGCTTCAGGAAGGAGCGGCTCTCGGCCCGGACACACTCATTCTCTGACACCAGCGGATAATAGAGATAGCTCCGGCCGGATTTCTCATACGCTATCGCGTTCTTCTTAAGCAGCCGGGTGACGAAGGTGCGCACCGTCTGCTCGCTCCATTCCACAGATGCAGGCAGGAGCCGGGTGATTTGTTCCGAGGTGAGCGGATGATGCTCCCAGATAATCTTCATAATTTCCCATTCAGCTTCCGAAATCTTCGGGGTTGTACTCATCATTACAGCTCCATTCCGTGGCGGCGGCATTCGATCTACAAGTGTAAATACAAGATCTGTTCTATACATTACACTTGTAGATTTAATTTGTCAAATATGCCCACATTGTGATGAAAGCACGCGAAACGACACCCGAAGTGGCTAAGTAGCCGTAACCATAGCAAAAAGCACAAGCCAGCGGCTTGTACTTCCTGCATCCTATTCATAAGAACTTACTTACTCCTGTCACTCACTTGCAGCTAACAACCCTGCCGCTTACAACCCCGCAATCAAAGCCTTAACCGAGCTGTCGCTCTCCAGCGCGCGGATGATCACAGCCACCGCTTCGGCACGGGTAGCCTGATTCTTTGGAGCGAACGCTGAAGCAGAGATGCCCTTCACCAGATTGGCCGAAGCAGCCTGGCGGATGGCGTCAGCCGCCCAGTAGCTGCTGCTGACATCCTTGAAGCTCACCGGAGTGCCGGTCTGGAGCACGCCGAGATCAAGCACACGGCCAATGATTGTGACCATCTCAGCGCGGGTAATGGTCGCGCCTGGCTTGAAGCTGCCGTCCGAGTAGCCGGTTACGATGCCTTTGTCCGCCAAGACACCGATATAGCCTGCCGCCCAATTGGAGGCTGTATCTCCAAATTTAGAGGCCGCCGATGTAGTGCCTAGCCCGAAGGAACGGGCGATCATCGCCGAGAATTCGGCTCTGGTCACCGGCGCATCCGGCCGGAAGGAGCCGTCTGCATAGCCGCTGATAATCTGCAGCTTCACGGCTGTAGCGATGGTGCTGCTGCCCCAGTGGCCTGCGGTGTCCTTGAAGCTGATGCTCTGATTCTTCGTGGCTGCAATAGCTTCAGTCACGGTCTTGTATACCGCTTCTCTGCTGACCACTCCGGATTGGAACGGATCAACTCCGCTCTGTGGCTGTTTCTCCGGTTCAGCCGGAGTAGTGCTGCCGTTCCCTGGAGTGGTGCCAGTGGTGCCTGGTACTGTTCCGGTATTTCCAGCCGGAGTACCCGGCGTTCCGCCGCCAGTTCCACCGCCGGGACCAGGATTCCCGCCGCTTGTCGTATCTGTAATACTAAGCGCAATCTGATCGCTCAGGTATACTACCTGGGTGTTATATTTGCTTGGCAGTCCTTCAACCTGCACGGAAGCAAACTGCCCGCTGCGCTGGCTGACGCCATGCGTAATGAGCGGAATCAGGCCGCTGCCTGGAACGTAGCTGTTCGCGAAGTTCACCTTCAGCTTCCCGTCAGCCTTCACCTCACCCTTAATCTCAAGGACATCGTCTGCTCCGGTAAGGCTCAGTACAAGCGTACCTTCGGAGGCCTGGGTGAAGCTGCCGCCAATCACTATTTTACCGTAGACGTTCTCAACTACAGAGCCGCCGGTATTCGTCACATTCCCTTTGCCGAAGGCTGTTGCCGAGTCTCCTTCCAGGACACCTGCGTTCACCTCTGTACCGCCGGAGTACGTATTGTTGCCCGCCAGCTTCAGCGTGCCTGTACCCTCCTTGGTCAGTCCGCCCGTCCCGGAGATATCATTGCGCCAGCGGTCTGCGGCGTGGAAGCCGCCCTTCGCAGCGTCCATCGCTACCGTTACATGCTCAGCGAATGCACCGTACCCGTCAGCAGCGGCGAACAGGTTCAATCGTCCCCAGCCTTCGGGATCATTAAGCAGCGGATAACCGGAAGGGATTGCCGTTGTAACGAGAACTGCTCTACGCTGATCCGCAGTCAGGTAAGGCAGGCGGGTCTCCAGCAAGACCTCCGCTCCCTTAGGAGCAACGGCAGGCTCAGTCGTGGAGTGAATCTGCGGGAAGCCGTAGGTCAGCCGCTGCGTATACTGGGCCTTATTCTTCGCATAATCTGTGAACCGGTCTTCTGCGGTGCCCGTCTGTGTAAGCAGCACTTCATGAGCCTGAGTATAGGCCGCCTGCTTCAATGCCGCATTATCCGGGTCATTCAGCGCTCCTGCTGCGAAGGCCATGGCCGTCACCCGTCCGCCCATAACATCCAGCGGCGAGTGCATCCCGGCGACAACCCGGTTGTTGCCCATCTCCGAGGCCCGGGCCATCAGCTCCTGGAAGCGCTCAGGTACAGAATACGCCAGAGCCAGGGCTGCCAGATAGGAAGCGTTGGTATGTCCGCTCGGGAAGCCACCGTCTGTGGCAGGCGTACTGCTTCTCGCCGGCACCAGCGTCGGCACAATGACGGAGATATCCTTCCAGCGGAAAGGACGCATGTAGCTGTAGAAATTCTTAGCCTGACTCGTTGAAGCATAATTGCCGCGGACAATCCCGATCAGGTCCACCATTTTGCCCAAGCTGGAATTGGAATCGCCTGCCTTGTTACTGTCATTGCCGTCACTATATTTCACGGAAGTAGCATCATCAGGGATGCTGTTAATGGTCGTGAAGGTTCCTGACATCGAACGGTACACCTCAGACAACGGTCCAAGGCCGTCAGCCGCTCCATAGGTCTGGTTCCGCCGGTCATCGTAATACGCGGCCTCCTCCTCTGCCGGAGTACGGGTCTTAGACAGATCCGCCACATATTGAATGTTATAATTCAGTATATCGGGATTCTTCATCTTCCCGGTATCCCAGGTGGCCCCCGGTGTCCACAGATCCAGGAAGCCGGAGAGAACACCGATCGAGGGGTTGGAATACACCGCCGTATTCACAGGTGTGTTATTCTTATAAGTATCTACGAAATGTCCCCATGCCGGAGCAGCCGGCAGCCCGGTTAATGAATTACCCGTGGCCGCCTCTGCAGGATGTACCGCGATCGAATTCGTGAGGAGTACCAGACCTGCCGTAACAGACAACAGCTTTCTTTTCGACTTCAAGTTCAATGTGTCAGCCCCTATCCTGTTATTTTGATTGCCTGAATCGGACTCAATATAGCACCTGCCTCCACCGCCGCTCAATAACACAATTTCGCAATTCTATGATTTTGGGAACAATTCAGCTTTTTTCCGGCCATTTAACATTGATTTAACATGAATCCCGAACAGATCTGTGAGGGGCTAGTGTATAATCCGCCTGGGAGGAGAATACATCTTGCGAAAATGGAACTCTGCCTTTGCCGCCCTAGCCGCTTCATACATCTCTGTTGTGTTAGTCATTGTCCTCTTACTCTGCTCTGCCTTCTATCTGTATTTCTCGAATCATTATAAGGAAGAGCTTCAGGGCCGCAACCGGCTCATCCTTGACAATACCGCCCGTACCCTTGAAGCTTCCGTGCTTCAGCGGGTGCAGCAGATCTATCTGGAAGTCTCCCTGAACCAGCGGGCTGCGCTCCGTATGCTGCCTGATGCTTCACTTCCAGCGAATCTCAGCAAGGTAAGCAGTCTCCAGGAGTCGCTGAACATGCAGGTATCCAATCATTCGGACCTGATTCAAGCTGTACATCTGTATGCTCCCAGGCAGCATCTCCTGCTGTCCTCGCTGTATGGGCTGAAATTCCGTGCAGACAAGCAGGCGGGTGCCGCCTACTGGATGGATTGGGTGAACGGCATGAACCTGAATTCCCGTAACAGCCTCTGGACAGAGGCCCGGTTCGTGCCGGACGATATCGTCTCCAGCATCCCCGGCGGCAGCGGCAGCCAGCTGATCACCTATGTGCACAGCTATCCGTTCCAATCTCCCGGGGCAGCCAGTGAGCTGCTGATTGCCATTGATCTGAAGGAGAGTGCGCTGCGCGCCATTCTGCAGAATATGATGCCTGCCCGCTATCAGAGCAGCTTCATTGCTATGCCCTCCGGGGGAATCGTGGCCGGATCGAATCCGGATGCTGCGGCTCAGGCCGATACTTATGCTGCCAGTATCTCGAATGCCCTAGCCTCTCCTGAAACATCCGGGAACATGAGCCAGGAGATCGGGGGCAGTACCTACGTCATCTCCTATCAGGACCTGCCGACCACCGGGTGGAAGCTCTTCAGTGCGGCTCCGGCGAACCTGTTCTATGAGAAATGGCTCGTTGTCCAGAGGGTCATCCTCTCCCTGTGTCTGCTTGCTCTATTGGTAGGAATCTGTCTGTCCGGCATTCTGGCCAAATTGAATTACAGTCCGCTTAAGCGGCTGCTTCGCACTATTAAGGACCTCTACGGCCCGGGGCCAGGGGTACCTGAACTTCCGGGACAAGCCCTTAACGAATTCGGAATTATTGACTCCGCTTTCATCCGCCTGAACGACAAAGTCACCACACTGGAGGGAACGCTTGAGGCCAGCAGTCCGCATATCCGGCAGAATATGATCCTGAATCTCCTTCAGGACAGCCCTGCCCAAGGCAGCGTAACCGTAGATCCCCAATTCCTGGGACTCTCTCCGGAGCACCGTTATTACTGCTGCCTGCTCCTCAACACCCGTGGAGCCTATGCCCGCATGAGTCTAAGCGGCTTGCAGGCAGCCATGAGCGGGATCACCGGGACGCTTGAGGCGATCCGGCTTCACGGAAGCCGTATTCTGGCCGAGGAGCTGCCGGACAAGCAGACAGTTGTCATTATCAGCGCGCTCGAAGCCTCCGGGACGCTGCTCGAACAGCTCTCGGACCGGATTACAGCAGCGGCGGAGCAGCAGTTCCAGCTGGATATTCAGCTCTCGCAGGGCTGCTGGGTGGATGCCATCAGCCTTCTCCACACCAGCTATGCTGAAGCGCAGACTTTAATGAAGTATGCTTATTTTCTGCCGGAGAGCAGGATCTTGAAGGACCGGGAGCTGCTGAAGAAGGAGCAGAGTCTTGACGAGATTCCGCAGCCTGTGCTGATGCGGTTCAAGGATAAGCTGCAGACCCGTCAGCTGGATGAGACTCTGGCCGCGCTGGAGCAGCTCATAGCCGTCATGCGGGAAGGCAGCTACCCGGCGGATTATTGCCACTTCGTGCTGGCGAACACCGTATTTATGTACTCGGATTATCTGAAAAGCATCCGCTACACCCCTTCCGCCTACGGGCCTCTGGATCTGTATAACGAATATATTGGCCTGCCGGATATCCGGCAGCTGCAGGAGTGGTTCGCGGCCTCTATCGGCACCTTCATTATGGAGACACAGAAGCGGAACAGTGACCGTGCACTCTCGGCCATTGAAGCGGCCAAGGCCTATATCGGGGAGAATCTGTCCGAGGATCTATCGCTGGATGCCGTATCTGCCAAGGTCTTCATCAGTCCCAAGTATCTAAGCAAGCTGTTCAAGGAAGAGCTGGGGATCACCTACACCGACTATATCACCGGCATACGGATGGAAGAGGCCCGGCGGCTGATTGAGAACAATAACATGTCGATCGAACAGATTGCCGGTACAGTCGGTTATGCAACGACTCCGTACTTCATCAAGCGCTTCAAGGAGATCTACGGCTGTACGCCGGGGAATTATCTGCGAACCGTGAATACACTACCGCCGCAGGCGGAGATTAGCATGGGATAAGGAGGGTGCCTTATGTATAAAAGATTAATGCTCTTGCCCCTCCTGGGGCTGATCTGCGGCTGCAGCGGGCAGCCAGCTTCCCTCCCGTCCGCGCCTGGACAAGGGCTGCAGGATGCCGCCGTTTCCGCTGCTGATTCTGCTGTTCCCGCTGCCTCTGCCCCGAAGCTCAAAATCTCTTGGACCATGCATCAGAATCTGCCTGTTGCGGAGGATGCAGTGATCGTGCGGGAGCTGGAGCAGAAGTTCAAGGTAGATCTGGAGTTCTGGAATCTGCCGAACAACAAATACGAATCTCTGCTCGACCTGAAGCTGGTGCAAGGCAGCATTCCCGACCTGTTCCGTGTCAGGCAGACCCAGGATCTGCTGAAGTACCAGCAGCAGGGCGTGCTCGCCCCTATTCCCGAGGATATGCTGAACACCTACGCTCCCAATATCCTTAAGGCCATCCGCGAGAATGCACCTGCCTATCAGCAATATGGCCGCATTAACGGGGCCTATTACGGCATTCCGGTCATTAATCCTACCAATATCTATCGGGTCCCCGTGGTCTACCGGCAGGATTGGCTGGACAAGCTCGGCCTTAAGGTGCCGGACACCTTGGCCGATTTCGAGAAATTCATCTATGCGGCTACGAACGAGGACCCGGACGGCAACGGTATCCGGGACACCTACGGCTTGTCGCAGGAGGGCATGAATGTGGTCTTCGGCGCATTCGGACAGATGGTCTTCACGGATCAGCTCTACTTCAGCCGGAAGGATCAGGGGCTGGTCATTGGCGCTCTGGAGCCGGACATGCAGGAAGCGCTGCGTTATCTCCGCAAATGGTACCGGGACGGGGTCATCGATCCCGAGTTCATCACCGGGGAGAATAGCGGAGGCTACAAGCATCTGTCACATGCCTTCATTAACGGACGGATTGGCATGACCTCCATGGGCAATTATTATCACTGGACACAGGCAGGGGATTATACGGACTGGAGACTGGATGACCAGAAGGCAGCGAGGCTGGTTCCGGTAGAAGCAACGTTTAACGTCAAGGAGTTAACCGCCAAGCATCCGCAGGCCAAGATCGCTTTCGGGCGGCCCTTCAGCGGTCCGGACGGCAGGCGCGGCTCCAAAGCCTACGATATGCTGATGAGCTTCACCGCCATTGGCGCGGATGCTACCCAGGAGCCGGGCAAGCTGGAGAAGATCCTCCAGCTGCTGGACTACGTCAGCGCAAATCCTGACCCTGATGAAGCGGCATCTCTGCAGTACGGTATTCAGGGGACACACTGGGACTGGGCCGGAACGGACAAGAAGGATATCATCCTGCTGCCGCCGTATAACCATAAGTTCAGCTACCAGAATACGATCGGCGCGGGGATCGGCATGACCCTGCCCATCCTTCCTGCCGGCCGGAGCGAGCAGTGGGCGGCAACCCTGGGGCTGGATCACGACGGCATCTATAATGCCTTGGAGGTGGCTACCCCCTCTCTGATCAGGAACAGCCCTGGGCTTATTAACCTAAGAGACCAGGCGTATATTGCCTTCATCACCGGGGAGCGTCCGCTGGAGGAATTCGGGGAGTTCGTGGAGGAGTTCCTGGCGGCGGGCGGTGCCGAGGTACTGGCGGAAGCAAATGAGTCCTATAAGAAGCTTGATCCACATCAAAAAGGTGAGCAAGAGGCGAGACCATAGTCTCCTCTGTTGCTCACCGGGTGTAGATTACTTCATTAATCTGCTCCACATCTATTCTTCCGGCTCCCCGAATCCCTCATCCGGCCCGGGTCTGACGTAAGCCTGCAATACAGAATCCAGCAGCCCGGGGAACCGCTCGTCCAGATCTTCCGTCCGCAGGGATAGAATACGCTGGGTACCCTGCACCCGGGTATGAATGACACCCGCTTCGCGCAGCGTCCGGGCATGGTGGGTCAGCGTGGACTTGGCAATCGGCACCTTGAAGCTGTTGCAGGACTGCGGGCCGTGGTTACAGATCTCCGACACTACATATAGACGGATCGGGTCGCTAAGCGCATAGAGCACCGAGGCGAGCTGAATGTCCTTGCGTTCCGGATGATGGAGCTGCTTCATGAATAAGACTCCTTCAGAGTATATAATAGTACTTCTTTTCACGATGATTTCCTAATTGCATTTTACATTAGCGCATGCTATATTTCAATAGTTCGTAAGTAATCGAACAATACAATAAAAGAATGAAGGAGTGGCTTTCTCATGACCTCATCACCTGCTTCTGAGGGCGATCAAGAGCATTCAATGGCTGCTCCGCAAGCGGCTCTTCCACGGGAAGGACTGTTAACTCTGCTATTCAGCGTTGCTGTCGTCCTCGTGATTATGAACACAGCGATGTTCAATTTGGCCCTGCCTGATGTAACCGAGACCTTCGGCATCACCGCAGCGTCCGCCTCCTGGATTGTAACCGGGTATTCCATCATGTTCTCTATTGCCTCAATCACATACAGCCGGCTCTCGGACTTCCTGCCGATCCGCCGGCTGCTGGTTATCGGGCTGCTCACCTTAGGGCTTGCAGCTGTGGCCGGATTCTTCAGCACCAGCTTCATTTTCCTGCTGATTGCGCGTATTCTGCAAGCCTCGGGTGCAGGCGCCGTGATGTCACTGTCCCTTGTCCTGTTCACCCGCTACATTCCGCAGGCCCGGCGCGGCAAAGCCATGGCGACGATCATGTCGGCCGTCTCTCTGGGACTCGGTCTGGGTCCGGTAGCCGGCGGCTCCATTGTTGAATACCTCGGCTGGACCTGGCTGTTCGCGGTCACTGCTGCCATTCTGCTGCTGGTGCCGCTGTTCCTGGTCCTGCTGCCCAAGGAAGTTCCGGCACGCGGCTCATTCGACGTTCTGGGCGGGATCTTCCTCGGCGTGGGTACCACCGGTCTGCTGCTGTTCCTGACCAGCGGACTGTGGATCGCGCTGATCGCCGGCATCGCCGCGATTGCCTTATTCGTAGGGCGCATCCGCACGACTCCTGATCCATTCGTGCTGCCTGCGCTGTTCAGCAACCGGCCATATCTGGTACTGGCGCTGATCGGGGTTGCCTCTTACCTGTGCAGCTTTGCTACCCTGTTCCTGCTGCCGCAGATTCTGACTCACCGCTTCGGCTTCAGCGCCAGTCATGCCGGGCTTGTCATCTTCCCGGGCTCGCTGCTGGCCATCTTCGTCTCCCGCCTGGTCGGACGGATGATTGACCGCTACGGCAACACCGGAATTCTGCGCTTCGCACCGCTGCTGGTTCTGGCCGCCACCGTATTGTTCGCCCTATTCGCCGGACAATCCTGGATCGCCGTTATGCTCGTCTATATGATCATGAGCCTGTCCTTCACTGTACTGTCGAGCAGTGTGTCGAATGAGATCTCGCGTATCCTGCCTGCTTCGCAGATCGGCTCCGGAATGGGGCTCTTCCAGCTGCTGCAGTTCTTCAGCGGTGCCTTCAGCGTCGCGATGGCCGCCAGCGCCCTGGAATGGCAGCGCAGCCTGCCGCTTCAAGCCGCTTACTCCAACATCTACTGGGGCTTGTCGGTTGCGGCAATCGTGGCGATTGGCTCCGCCTTCATCTACCTGCGGGGCAGTGGGCGCGGACCGCTGTCCGAGATGGCGAAAGCCGCAGACTGCTAGATCCATTTTAGGTAATGCTAAATCCGCAACTGCACCACTCGCACACTCGCACATACGCCCGCACGCCAAAACACCCTGCAGCCTTCACGGCCACAGGGTGTTTCTTATTCCAGCCGTCCTCAGACGACCAGATATTCCGCATTTCGTTCACATTCCGCACATTTCGCCGGCGGGTCCCAGTCCGAGAACTCCGTCTCCTTCAGATCGACTACATCTGGTGCATCCTCGTACTCGTCCACAAATTTGTCGATGGCCAGCTCTACGTGTTCCTTACAGACTACATACATTCAATCAAGCATCCCTTTCTGTGCCGCTGCGGCGTAGACTTATACTACTGTTCTACCACACTTCCCTGCAAAAAGGAACCTCCCGCAGCGCAAAACGCCCCCTTATTCCCGCCCCGTAAACTTCCGGACATCCCCGGCAATGAATCCGAGCGCCTCCTGCCAGAATTCCAGAGAATGTACATCAATATCCATCAGCTTCGCAGCGTCTGCAATGCTCCGGGTACTGGTCGCTGAGAGGAACTGTTCATAGCGGCTTACGAACGCCTGCCCCTGCTTTTGGTACTGGGCATACAGCCCCTTAGAGAACAACAGCCCGAAGGAATACGGGAAGTTCAGGAACTCATTGCCTGCCATATAATACCCGGCCTTGCTAATCCACTGGTAAGGATGAATGGACCCGGGCAGTACACTGTCCCCATAAGCCGCGGCCATCGACTCCAGCATCAATGCGTTAAGCTCCTCTAATGGAAGGGGACCGGATAACCGGCGGGCATAGAGCGCGCTCTCGAAGCAGTACCTGGCATAGAAATCGACAATATAATACCCCGCATCCGAAAGACTCCGTTCCAGGATCGCATCCGCTTCCTCCGCAGGCAGCGAGTTCAAGAGTTCAACATGAATCAGACTCTCGCAAAAAATCGACGCCGTCTCCGCAATCGGCACCGGGTACTCCGTGTTAACCATTGTATGTCCTGCGAGACGGCTGCTATGGTACGCATGCCCAATCTCGTGGGCCAGCACACTCACATCTATATATTGGCCGTGGAAGCTCGTAATAATCCGGCTCTCTCCTATCGGGACGATATCGACACACATCCCGAAATTGCCTTTCCCGCTGCGCGGCTCGGCATCAATCCAGCGCTCCCCGAACACCTTGCGGGCGAACCCGCCCAGCTCAGGACTGAACCCGCTGAACCCCGCGATAATCATCGCCTGGGCCTCAGCATAGGTTACGCGGGCTGAAGACTCCGTCCCTATGGGCGCAAAAACATCCCAGAATGGCAGCTGTCCCCCCGCATGCCCCAGCCGTCTCGCCTTCTCGGCATAATACTGCCGGAAGACCGGCAGGCTCTCCCGGATGGCCTGAAGCATCACCTCCAGCGTCTCCTGATCCATCCGTGCTGCTTCCAGCACCTTATGCAGCGGGGAAGCATAGCCCCTTAGCTCATAGATGGCTGCCGCCTCACCGGAGACAGCATTGATACAGGCAGCACTCTGCTCCGCTACACTGCGGCAAGCCTCATGCTCTGCTTCAGCCGCCGCCTGCCGTACCGCAGGATCGGGATCGTAGACCAGATTCCGCAGCTCCGCCAGCGTCACACTGCGGGTCACTCCGGCCAGCTCCAGATCGGTCCGCAGTGTAGACAGCGTCTGCATGTACAGCCGCTCCCAAGCCTTGGAGCCGGTGCGCTGCATCCGGGCAATTACTGCCTCGCCTTCCGCGCTGAGCATATGCTGCGATTTACCCTGTAATCCGCGCAGATAGAAGCTATGCTGCTCCAGATAAGCGCTGGAACGGAGACTCCGCTCCAGTTCATCCGCACTTACACCTGCCAGCCATTTGCTGTAGCGGACCAGGGCTTCCCCCGCCCCGCTGGTCACCTCTTCCAGCTCGTCCATCAGATTCACAGCTTCCTCACACTGGCTGTCCGCACTGAACCGCAGCTCCGCGTAGCTGAACAGACGCAAATATAGCTGTTGATACGCATTATATTGTTTAAGGAACTCTTCCATCAGTTCGGCAGGAGCCTGCCCGCTAACGGGCTGCGAGGCCGACCATGTGTTCAGCTCCCCGGCAAGTCTCTCCACCTGCCGGCGGTCCTGCTGAAATCCCTCCGACTCGAACGAGGGATAGATCCGGTCCAGATTCCATGTTAATTCGCATGTTGTTGATTCCATTGATTAATCTCTCCTTATTTATAATCGCAGGAGCCCTCCGTTATCACATGCTTCCACCCCGTTCTAATTGATCCTGACAGGATCATCCATTTCAGTATACCTTAATTCCTGAACGTCTCCCATCCACAGCCAGGCACCTTTTTTCGCATACACCCGGCCCCAACACCCAGCACTTTCGCCCAATGTGATCGGTTTTCCGATTACATCCCGACCCAACACCCAGCAACTCGCCCAATGTGATCGGTTTTCCGATTACATCCCGCCCCAACACCCAGCACTCGCCCAATGTGATCGGTTTTCCGATTACATTGGGCGCACGTGCAAAAAAGCTCTTCCTGCCCCCAGCGGGACAGGAAGAGCTTTTACCTTTGTACTCACACACTTACCTCGGCTCTAATCCTAGCCTCTACACACCATCTGCCCCATTCAGATATTAACCCGGCCGGTCCAGTTCATAGAGCTTGCGGTAACGCGGCTGCTGCTCCATCAGCTCGGCATGGGTGCCGCGCATCTCCACTTGGCCGTTCTCCATGAAGATGACCTCGTCCATCTGCTCGGCACCCACCAGATGATGCGTGACCCAGATCAGCGTCTTGCCGGCCATTGCCTCGAACATCGTGGCCAGCAGCTCGCGCTCCGTGCGCGGGTCGAGGCCAACCGTGGGCTCGTCCAGCACGACTACCGGCGTATTCTGCAGCAGAATACGGGCCAGGGCCATGCGCTGGCGCTCTCCGCCGGAGAAGCGCTGCCCCGCCTCGCGTACCGGAGTATCATAGCCCTCCGGCAGCGAAGAGATCAGCGTATCCAGCTTCGCCAGGGCTGCCGCCTGCTGGACCGCTGCCTCTGAAGCCTCCGGGTCCCCGAGCCGGATATTGTTCACCACCGTGGTGTCGAACAGATGAGGGCTCTGGTTCAGCACCGCGATGAGCTGCGGAATCCGCTCACCGTAAGCCGCAGCATCGATACCGTTAATCGTCACAGAGCCGACGGTGGGCGCTATCACGCCCTGCACCAGCTTGAGCAGCGTCGATTTACCCGCTCCGCTGCGGCCGATAACTGCAACCTTCCGCCCCTGCGGCAGCGCAAGGTCCAACCCCTGAACAGAGAAGTCGTCACCTGCCGCATAGCGGTAGCCCACCGACTTCAGTTCAATCTGAACCTGCCCGCTGGCCTTAGCCGCCTGCAGCGCAGCGTCAGCCTGAGCTTCCGCTCCGGTACTCCCAGCAGCAGTTCCCGCGCTAAGCGGCGCATCTCCCGCTGCGGCTTCCACGCCCTCCAGCCGCTCCAGTGAATTCCGGTATTGCGGAATTTTCTCCACAGCCTCGGATACGGGCAGGAAGGCATCCGCTACCGGGAAGACTACCAGCACGAACGCCGCAATCAGCGTTCCGGCAATCGCCCCTTCAGCATACTGTCCAGCCGCCCAGTATAACAAGGACAACACGGCCAGGCCGACAACCGCCTGCCCGATGAACATACGCAGCCGTGCCCAGCGCCGCAGCGAACCGTCTACGCGGGCAACCGCCTGCTCGTCTGCTTCGTACATATCGACGAACTGGTTCTGCCGCCCGCTGATTACCCAGTCGCTTAAGCCAAGCACAGCATCTGTCAGCTTTTGATACAGCCGGTTGCGCTCCTGCTTCACCTGACGCTGACGCTTCTGGGTCAGCAGGAGGGAGATCAGCGGCAATACGACAACCAGCACCAGCATATAGAGTCCCATAAGCAGAGCAAAGGCCACATCAAACGTCCCGAGCGCAATCATCGCCGCTGCATAGATCAAGAGCGCGATAATACCCGGAAAGACCGTACGCAGATACACATTCTGCAAATATTCGATATCATCGGCAAGCATACCGAGAATATCCCCGGTACGGAAGCGTGTGGATAAGAACAGTGCCTGCGGCTCCAGCATATGGTACAGCCGGACCCGCATCTTCGACAGAATGCGCAGAATCGTGTCATGTCCCACCAGCCGTTCCACATAATGAATGACAGCCCGGCTGGTCCCGAAGGTACGCACACCAACAATGGGGACATAGATCATCAGTATATTTTCCGGCGGAATCGAGGCCTTCGAGATCAGGAAGCCTGAGGTGTACATCAACGAAGAAGCTGAGAAGATCGTCAGTGCGCCCAGCAAGATAATTAACACGAACCGCCAGAAGTAGGCAGAGTAATAGGGAGCAAACCATCCTTCACGTTTCAATGGATTCCCTCCAATTGACTTTGAATAAGCTCATAATAAGCACCCTTCCGCGCAGTCAGCTCGTCGTGTGTGCCTATTTCAGCCACCCGTCCCTGCTGCATAACGACAATCAGATCCATGTCGATCATCCAATGCAGGCGGTGTGTAGCCAGGAATACCAGCTTGCCTTCGAATAACGGCAGCATCGTCTCCTTCAGCTCATATTCCGTCTCAATGTCCAGATGGGCCGTCGGCTCATCCAGCAGCATAATGGGGCGGCTGCTCAGCAGAGCGCGGGCCAGAGCCACACGCTGCTCCTGTCCGCCGCTGAGCGAACGGCCGCCGCCGCCGATCATTTCGTTCAATCCCTCTGGCAGCGAGGATACCAGCTTCGATAAACCTGCCGACTTCAATGCGGCAGCTACCGCTTCCTGGGAAGCCTCAGGATAATAGAACCGGACATTATCAGCCAGAGTGCCGCTGAAGATATACGGGCGCTGCGGAATATAAGCCGTCTGCTTCCGCCACCCCTCATCGGTCAGCGCGCTGACACGGTTTCCATTGATCGTAAGTGTCCCAGAGGTTGGATGAAGGAAGCCGCCCAGAATATCTACAAGCGTAGACTTGCCGGCCCCGCTCTCTCCGATAATGCCAATCTTGCGATAACCGCTGAATTCAAGATGAACAGCTTCAAGTGACGACACTCCATCCGCTTCATAGGTCACGCCAACCCCTTCAAGCTTCAGGCGGCTGTTATTGTTCCACGTGAAAAAGTCGCCGGACCAAGCTCCGCCCAGGCCTGTCATCTCCTTCTGCCCACCCGGCTCCAGCAGCTTCGCCTGGACCGTCTCACGGTCAATGATGCTCTTCATCGCTTCTCCGGCTTCCTTGCCGTCCAGTGTGGCATGGAAATCTGCACCCACCAGCCGCACCGGCAGGAAATATTCCGGCGCGAGAATCAGGATCGTCAGTCCGGTAACCAGCGTCATCTGCTCATTAACCAGACGCAGACCAAGACTTACCGCTACCGAAGCGACAGACAGCATGGTGAAGAAGTCCAGTGCAAATGAAGACAGGAAGGCAACACGCAGCGTACGCATGGTTGCTGAACGATAGCGGTCACTGACCTTGGCAATACTCTCACTGTGGCTGCGGCTGCGTCCAAGAAATTTCAGCGTCTCCAGACCGCGCAGCGAATCCACGAAGTGATTCGATAAGGTACGGTAGGACTTCAGCTGACGGTCCATCTGCTTGCGGGCTGTCATCCCGATCAGGATCATGAATACAATAATAATCGGCATCGTTAAGGTAAGAATGACACCGCTGGACGTATCCAGGGTGAATACATAGATAAGCAGCAGAGCAGGCGTTACCGCCATACCGACCATACGCGGAATAATCAGCTCCAGGTACGTTCGGAACTTCGTTACTCCTTCAAGCACTAATGTGACCATATTTCCGGTCCCCCGGTCGCCAGCCAGCCTTGGTCCCAGCTGGAACAGCTTGTCCATCATCTGTCTCCGCATGCTGCTGCCGGTCGCTTCCGCGAAGCGGTACGCCGCCCGGCTCATCAGCAGAGCGCAGGCATGGCGCACAAGAAACGCAAGAAGGAACAAGAGCGCTCTAGCCCCTTGTTCCTTCAGCGGTTCTCCCGCAAACAGCGCAGAGACAGCTTCTGCCAGCGACTTCGCCAGCAGAAGAATGGAGAAGCTTTGCACCAGGGTCAGGAAGCCAACCAGCAGAAAGACAGGCTTAACTCCTTTGTACCCAAGCAAATTTTTATCCATTAGTATTCAAGATGCTCCTTCTCATGAACCCGTTTGTGGAAGATGAAATAACTCCAGATCTGATAGCCCAGCACGAACGGCAGCAGGGTCAGCGCTACAATCGTCATCACCTTCAGCGAATATTGGCCGGAGGCCGCATTCGTAATCGTCAGGTTGAACGCCTGATCCAGCGAGCTGATCATAACCCGCGGGAAGAGTCCGATGAAGATCGATGCAACAGACAGCGCCATCACAGCGCCGGTCATCCCGAAGGCATAGCCGTCCTTCTTCTTAGTCATGAAATATCCGGCCAGCAGATAAGCGGCGACAGCGAGAACAACTACAATCCACAGCAGCGTTCCGCGTTTATCGAAGATATCCGTCATAGTATATGTCATCACAACGAAGGCTACCAAGAGCGCCGCCAGTGGAATCAGCAGCTTCTGGGCCAGCTTACGCGCCCGTTCCTGCAGATCTCCAAGCGTGCGGAGCGTAGTGAACATCAGCCCGTGCACCAGACACAGCAGGACAACCGTAATCCCTGCAACCACCGTATACGCATTGACGATATCGAAGAATCCGGCATACATCTGCATATCCTTGTCGATCGGCAAGCCCTTGATGAAGCTGGCGAATACCACGGCGAGCAGGAACGGCGGCAGGAAGCTGCCGAAGAAGATGCAGACATCCCATGTTTTCTGCCAAGCCTTGGAATCGCGCTTGCCTCTGAATTCGAAGGCGACACCACGGGCGATCAACGCCAGCAGAGCAAATACAAACGGAATATAGAAGCCGCTGAACAGCGTAGCATACCAGTGCGGGAAGGCCGCGAACATTGCACCGGCACCCGTAATCAGCCATACCTCATTCGCATCCCAGAACGGCCCGATCGAATTGATCAGTATCCGTCGCTCCGTATCATTCTTAGCCAGAATCTGCGTCTCCATCCCTACACCGAAGTCGAAGCCTTCCAGGAAGAAGAACCCGACGAACAGCACCGCAATCAGCAGAAACCATAATTCATTAAGTGACATGGGTTAGCCCTCCTTGTTATACGGATCGTGGGATTCACCGTGTTCGTTATCCATAGCATAAGGACCTTTTTTGATCACTTTGACGAACAGGCCGACCAGCACTGCACCCAATATGGCATAGATCGCGGTAAAAGAAATCACCGAGAACAGCACCTGTCCGCTCGTAATATTAGGTGATACACTGTCTTCTGTAGTCATAAGTCCGAATACAGTCCATGGCTGACGCCCGATCTCTGTCATAATCCAGCCGGCCGTGTTGGCAATCGGCGGAAGCAGCAGTCCCCAGAACATGAAGCGCATGAACCAGGTATTGGGTCTGTCCATCTTTTTACGCCACATGAGGTAGATAGCATATACCCCGAACAGCATCATCAGCGTGCCGGCAGCAACCATGATCCGGAAGCTCCAGAAGGTTGTTTTGACCGGCGGAATATAATCTCCTGGTCCGTAGGCTACTTCATACTCCTTCTGCAGCTCCAGCATCCCCTTCACATCACCGGAGAATTTACTGTAGGACAGGAAGCTCAGCAGATACGGAACCTGAACCTCATTGCTGTTGGTCTGGTTCTTCACATCGATATTGGCAAATACGGTCCAAGGTGCCGGGTCGCCGCTCTCACCCCACAGCGCTTCGGATGCTGCCATCTTCATCGGCTGTGTCTCTACCAGATATTGAGCCTGTGCATGTCCTGCAACAGCAACGCCGAAGGAAGAAATAACCCCTACAATGGCTGCAATCTCGAATGATTTCCGGAAAAAAGCAACGTCCTGCTTCTTAAGCAATTTGTAAGCACTGATCCCTGTTACCAGGAAGGCGCCTGTAGCGTAGGCGGCAAGCACTGTATGCGGGAATTCCACCAGCAGCTGGCCGTTCGTAATCAGTGCGAAGATATCATTCATTTCAGCCCGACCGTTATTTATTGCGAAGCCGACCGGATGCTGCATGAACGAGTTAGCCAGCAGAATCCAGAATGCCGACAGCATCGTTCCGAAGGCGACCAGCCAGATGGATAACAGATGAATCCGCTTGGATACCTTATCCCAGCCGAAGATCCAGATTCCGATGAACGTGGACTCCAGGAAGAAGGCCAACAAGGCTTCAATCGCAAGCGGAGCCCCGAACACATCACCGACGAAGCGCGAATAATCCGACCAGTTCATCCCGAACTGGAACTCCTGCAAGATCCCTGTTACTACACCTACTGCGAAGTTAATCAGGAATAGCTTCCCCCAGAATTGCGCCATTCTTTTGTACTCTTCATTGCCCTTTCTTACGTACATGGTCTCCATAATGGCAATTATGAGCGCAAGTCCGATCGATACTGGCACAAAGAAATAATGAAAAATTGTCGTCGACGCAAATTGTATACGCGACAGCAGTACTGTATCCATATTTCTCCCCTTCCTTCTCCCCATTTCGTTATGTCTATTTTGTCAAATTTCTATCACTCAAAGTGTGATAATCATCACATTATACGCCCCGTTTAGGCATAAAAAACAATAAATTTGTGACAAATATCACAATTTTGCATTTAAAAGCAAAAAAAATAAGACGGTTTCACCGTCTTGAAGGTGCCCTGCATATATAGTTGTCTTGACTCATAAAGGTATTGGTCTAGGTAATGGAAATACCTTTCTTAAGCGATTTGAGATCGCCATTTGAATTAAGCAATTGCGGCAGCATCTTCATGCTACGAACCATTGGGGAATGACAGAGACGGCAGGAAGGCGCATGTTCAAATGCGAAATTATCCCTCATCCATCCATTGCAATCCTCATTGGTACAGGCCCAAATTGCGGTATTTTCTTCCGGTACTTCCTCCAAAGGCTTTTTCCGGTAGTTCATTGCCGTTCCTCCCTTCCTTTATGTTGCAAGCAAGTAATGATAAAAAAAGACCGTCCCAACTTTCACAAGCGGGGACGGTACCTTCTATTAATTACAGTTTTACAACGTTTTCGGCTTGTGGTCCGCGGTTGCCTTGAACAACGTTGAATTCAACGCGTTGGCCTTCGTCCAAAGTTTTGAAGCCGTCGCCAGTGATTGCGCTGAAGTGAACGAATACGTCGCTTCCGCCTTCAACTTCGATGAAACCGAATCCTTTTTCTGCGTTGAACCATTTAACTGTACCTGTTTGCATGTGTGTTACCTCCACAAATTTAAATTAATATGTTCTTTTTATCTTCAGACAAAGAAAAAATTCACACATTGAGAAAGGTTGTAGCTTTGGTTGACAGCCCTTTTCAATGCGAGAATAAGGTATCAATGTAAGAATAATTTCATGTTACCACACCTTAATAACAAAGGCAAGCTGTTCTATCCTAATTCCTCCGTTTTTTCCCTTATAAGGACTACTTCCCAATGTAAGGGCTACCAGTCATATTAAATTGTAATATTTATACCCAATGCTACCAATTACCCCATTTATTTATTCTTGAAACAGCCCCGCCCTCTTCTTTTTTCCTGAAAAGGACGGCTTGAACTGTTTCCGTAATCGTGACTGCCTCATTATTATATACGGCCATTTCCAATTTTATTCCTCTGGCTTCTCAAGAAGCTGGACCGTGGTCTGCTTCACTTCACCATTGCGGTAAAAGGTAATCTTCAGCTTATCGCCGATCTTGGTATGATCGTACAGATATTTGCGCAGCGACAGGGTGGAGGTAATCGGCTTATCGTTGAACTTCGTAATTACATCGTTAAGCTGCAGACCCGCATCCTTCGCCGGTCCCACCGCATCCAGAACTACAACCCCATCGGTTACTACAGACGGAAGATTAAGCTCCTTGCGCTGGTCGTCGGCCAGCGGCACATACGGATTATTCAGATCCACTGAATAGACGCCCAGATATGACCGGGCTATCCGGCCTTTGGAGGTAAGCTCATTGGCTGTATCCACCACATGATTGGCGGGAATCGCAAAGCCCAGTCCCTCTACCCCCGTATCGGAGATCTTCATCGTATTGATACCAATCACCTTGCCGTCCAGATCCACTAGTGCGCCCCCGCTGTTGCCCTCGTTAATGGCCGCATCCGTCTGGATCACTTCCTGCTCCCAATCGTACACGCCGTCCTGGTTCAGTGACACCGGTATCGTCCGCTCTGTATAGCTGACAATGCCGGAAGTCAGTGTATCTCCAAGCCCCAGCGGATTGCCGATGGCAATGACAGTCTCACCCAGACGCAGCTTGGAGGAATCCCCGATCTCAGCAATCCGGTCGATTCCCTTGCCGTCAATGGAGAGTACAGCAATATCGCTCACCTTGTCGGCCCCTACCAGCTCCGCCTTGTGTGTCACGCCGTCTACTGTAACCACTTCCAGCTTGCCGGCACCCTCAATGACATGATTATTCGTGATGATAAATGCCTTATTGTCATCCTTCTTATAGATAACTCCCGACCCTAGCGCAGATTCATCGAGAATATTAAGTTCCTTATTGTCTTGTTTATGATTAATGATGCTCACTACCGCAGGGCGGATATGTGCAGCAGCCTGAATAATCCGGTCATACGGATCTGCGCTGCTCGCAGCCACCTTATCAATAACCACCGGAGCCTGAGCTCTCTCAGCGGCGAACTGTCCCGTTACCAGACTGAACAGCAGCACAGCCGCTACAGCACTGCAGACAGAGCTAATCAGCGAGATCTGCCAGGTTGCCAGCGACCGCTTCGATTTGCGGACAGCCCACTTGCCGTCAGCATAACCGCCGGTTGATTTAGATTTGCCGCTTTTGCGCCGTGACACCTTGGTTGAATAGAAATCATCATCGAATAATCCCATGTTACACTCTCTCCCCTCTATTGCCACCGCATTCACGACTGAACGCCAAGCAACCACGCCCGAGCTTAACCGCTATATCTCTTAGACTTCACGAAGTACTAAAAGGTTTCACTTGATTTATTCACCACATTCCAGTGGGTTCTAAGCGCAAGGGATGTCTATTATTCTAATAAGCTACTAAAAAGTTTAACAGCTTGTATCCGGAATATTTTGCAACTTAAAAGACTACAATAGGATTAGAACGCTCTATATGATTGTATCACAGGCAGCCGCGCTGCCCACATGTTTTCTATGTTAAATAAATGTAAATTATTCACAGCTTCATTACTATCCATTTCACAAGGAGGGCCCGACTATGGAATCTTTTTCAACAAGTAAAGATCTGGTGCAATTCATTGGCAAGCTGGGGGACCTTAAGGATGAACATTATCAGCTGATTCTTGTCCAGCATGCAATGATTGAGCTGTTAATCGATAAAGGGCTATTCTCCCGCCAGGAGCTGGAGCACAAGATTACCGAGGTTGACCGTCTTATGACTGGCTCACCTTATCCCATGGCGTAGGCCGGTCATAGTAGGTGTCGCAGAGCCTGAACTCACTGTCTTTGTAAAAGCAGCCCCGGTCCTCCATAGCCCCGCGCACGGACATCTTCGCCAGATCCATCATATTATGGTCTCTGCTCAGATGTGCCAGGTAAGCGCGCTTGGTCCGCCCGCTCAGAATCTCGCTGAGCGCTGCGCCTGCCGCCTCATTGGACAGATGCCCCAGATCGCCGAGAATCCGCCGCTTCGTATTCCAGGGATAACGCCCCATCCGCAGCATTTCGATATCATGATTCGACTCCAGCACCAGCACATCGGCATCCGATATGGCCGTTCTCACCTTGTCGCTGACATACCCGAGGTCTGTCGCAACACATAGCTTCTCCTTGCCATCATAGAAATTGTAAGCCACCGGCTCTGCAGCATCGTGGGAGATGGCGAAGGATTCCACCCGCATACTGCCGAAATCCCGGTGCTGCCCGGTTTCCATAACGACCCGGTTATGCTCCTCAATCTTGCCAATCCCCTTCTCAATGGCTCCCCAGGTGTTCGAATTCGCATAGATCGGAAGATTATACTTGCGGGCCATCGCGCCCAGCCCCTTAATATGATCCGAATGCTCGTGGGTCACAAGAATTCCGTCCAGCTCCGCTCCCGTCAGTTCGCGCATGGCCAGCAGCTCGTCAATCCGCTTCGCGCTCAGACCCGCGTCGATCATAAGTGTGGTCTCGCCATTGCGCACCACTGTCACATTCCCGGTAGAACCGCTGGACAGTACTGTAAATGAAATCCCCATATCTCTCCTGCTCCTTCTACTCTGTTGTCTTCGGACTGATAATGTCCGCACTGATCGCATCCATATAATAGGCGCTGCCGTCCTCCAGCATGAACCGCCACATCGGCGAAGCCACCTGGCTCTCGGAGTTGAACAGCTCGCCGTAATAGCCCAGCTCAATCTCCTTCACTGCGGCATCCGCAGGAAAATACTTCTCGATCAGACTGCTAAGCGCCTGCGAAGCCGGGAGCACCTTCTGCAGATCCTCGCTCCGGCTTGCTGCGATCTCAATCTTCGGCCAGCGGTAGGCCACAATCTTCTGGTCACTGTTAATCAGCTCCAGCCGCACTCTGAACAGAGACCACTTGTTATCCACCAGCGGATGCAGGACGAACCTGCCGACCTCACTCTCCTGTGAATCGAACCGGTAATTGGCAATGTCGGGAATCTGGCTCTTCAGCAGATTGCTCAACTCCGAGAACGAGGAGTACATCAGCTTGCTGTCGATCGGCTCCTTAAGCTTCACAGGCAGTTCATTCTGCTCTTCGGCCGAATAACGGTACGTGATATCAGGCAGCTGCGGAGTAGCAGCCGGAATCGGACATAGCAGCCGGATATTCTTCTCCTCCATCACCGCCTGAGTCTCTGCGGACAGGGAAGTGAAGTCAAGTCCCGCACTGACCTGATCGCGCACATCGATCCATAGCTGATAGCACAGCAGCAGATTCAGCACCAGAAAGGCATATATCAATACACTCTTGGCCCTTCCCCAGTCCATAACGTCCCTCCTCGAATCGGTATTCTGTCCGCTTGGCTTAACTCCGCCCTAATTCAATGTAAGCTCACTGCCATCACTAAGCGTAACCCGCCAGACGGGATGAAGCTGCAGCTTCTCCCCGGCCAGCGCAGGCATATAAGCAGGCGTAAGCTCAACAATCCGCAAGGAGCTGCCGATCTGCGCCAGCCGCTGCTTCAGCAGTTCGCCGCCGGGCAGCTCGACAATGGTCTTCTCAGACTTGTCCTCATTCGTATACATCAGGGAGCGCTCATAGGAAGAGACCGTTCCCTGCTGGAGCTCCAGATGGATTACCCCATACTGAAGCTGCGGGTTGCTCATAATTGGATAGGAGCCGGATGGATAAGCGCCATAATATTGCTGAAAAGAAACCTTGCGGTCCTGCCGGCCCTCCTCCGTAGCAGCCAGCCTGTAGGTTCCGTTCCAGCCGCCGTGCCGGTTCACGAAATCCACCGCCTCCAGCGCATCTTTTGCCGGTGTACTGTCGCCATCGGGCAGTGCAGCCGGGTCGCTATAGCTCATCCAGTTCTGTTCCTGGTCTACCTGCAGGCTGCGCTTGCTGTCCGTATAAATCTTGGAGCCATCCTTCTCCGGAATGTATCTGGTGCTGCCCGCATCGAAGAACAGATTGCTCTGCATTTGCTCAATGGTATACATACCCGCAGGCATCACAACTTTAACCAGCGGAACATCCGCCTCAGGAACATAGTACTCACCGTTCACGGCTGTATACAGCGTCAGATTCTTGCCGAAGTCCACATGCTGCTGCACATCCTGGACCGTAAGGTCCGCCTTGGCCGCCTCGTACACAATATCCCCGCGTGTGCTGAAGAAGATGGCATGGGCTTTGGAGTCATTTTTGATATTATAGATCCAGATCCGGTCAATGCTCTCCCCCTCGAACAGCGAATCCGGTGAGATCTGCATGACCCGCTGCAGCAGCGTTACCGGAATGCCTGCCCCGAACGACAGCTCAATGCCCGGATTCTCGCTGCGGATCTTGTCCCAGTCGAAGTCCTGTACGGACCGCCGCTGGAAGCTCTCGAAGCTGCGGCCCTTCAGGCGGTTCATAATCAGATTATAGAAGGTGGAGCTGGGGTAGAACAGCGTATGCTTGTCCCCGCCCATATGAATGATCATTTTATCGGGGTAGAGCAGGTTCTCCACCTTCTCCTCCGGCCCCATATTATCCGTCTTCACATATAAGGTCTTCGACAACACTGCCGAATCACTACCGGGCAGCCTGTAGATCAGATAATAGCTCTCTACGAGACTTCCGAGTATAAGCAGGACCAGCATCCATGACTTGATTCTCTCCTTCACGCCTCACTCCCCCTTTGCTTCATCAAAGGCAGTGTGAACGTGACCAGCGAGCCCTCATTCAGCTCCGATTGCAGGGAAATGGAGCCGCCGTGGGCTTTGACAATTTCCCGGGCAATGGACAGCCCCAGACCTGTTCCACCCATGTTCCGCGAGCGTGCCTTATCGACCCGGTAGAAGCGTTCAAAGATACGCTCAATATCCTTCTTCGGAATCCCTATACCGGAGTCGCGGACAGACACGGCCAGCATGCCGTCCTCGCTCTTATGCGCCTCCAGCTGGATTGTCCCGCCTTCTGGCGTATACTTGAGGGCATTGGAGACCAGATTGCCCAGCACCTGATCAATCTGGTCGCGGTCCAGCCAGGCTGTAGCGACATCCTTGCGCACCCTGGTGCTGATGTGAATCCGCTTCTGGCGGATCTGGAAGGAGAAGCGGTCCGCCACATCCTCCAGCATCTCGGTGATATCCGTCTGCTGAATGCGCAGGCTGGATTCCTTGGAATCCAGCCGCGACAGATGCAGCAGATCCGTAACCAGCCGGATCATGCGCTCCGTCTCATTACGGATAACGCCGACGAACCGCACGGCAAGCTGCGGATCTTCAAGTGCGCCGTCATCCAGCGCCTCTGCATAGCTCTTGATCGTCGTAAGCGGCGTCCGCAGCTCATGCGACACATTCGCCACGAACTCCCGCCGGGACTCCTCCAGATTCTCCTGCTCCGTAACATCCTGCAGCACCGCAATCGTCCCGGCGATCCGTCCGCCTTCGCGGCGGTGAATCGGGGTGAAGGTCACCCGCACAATATTGGGGTCCTCTCCGCCCATGGGAGACAGATGGAGCATAGCCGACTGGGGAACGCCCTGAGTTACCGAGACAGACTGCTCAGGCTCCAGCCCCAGCAGCCCGCCAAGCGAGGCTCCTGCCGGAAGCGGTCCTTCCGCGCCCAGCATCAGGGCAGCGCGGGTATTCATCAGAATCACCGCGCCACTCTCGTCTGTGGCTACGACACCGTCACTCATATTGGCGAGAATGGACGACAGCTTCTCCTTCTCCTCTTCGTTCTGCAGCAGCGCCTCGCGCAGCCGGTCCGTCATATAGTTGAAGGCCTGGCTCAGCTGGCCAATCTCATCATTGCCGAACACAGGAACCTTCCGGTTGAAGCGCCCTTCGGCCACAGCCGTGGCATGCTTGGTCATCTCCTTGATCGGATGTGTGATCGTATGGGCCAGAATGACCCCCAGCACGGCCGTGAGCGCCAGCGCCAGCAGCAGCCCCGAGAGGAATACACTGTTAATCCGGCTCATGGTGGCATATAAGTCTTTCATATCGGCAGCTATATAGATGGCGCCTACCACCTTATCACCGGAAATTACCGGCTTCGCCACTACCTTCTTGCGCACATTATCATCAGCGATGATATATTCCTCATTATCACTGATCCCCTGCAGCGCACGGCTGACCACGGTCTGCGTGTTCCGCTGGCCGACATAGTCATTCTGCGAAGGGATCGAGGTGGTAATAATCTTGCCGCTCGCATCCAGCACCTGAATTTCTGCACCATTGATATACAGATTATTCACCATGCCGCGCAGGCTCTCCACCGCCGATTCCTCATCGGCTGTTCCTGTCTCACTGCCGAATTTGTCAGCGGTGAGGATCGAGAGCATCTCGGCCCGGGCCTTCAGATCCTTGGTGAAGTTATCCGTCAGCGAGTTCTTCATCGAGCTGACAAAGTATACGCCGATCAGCTGCATCGCAATCAGAATCAGCAGCACGTAGATTACGATAAGCCTGGCCTGAATCGTCCGGAAAAAGGACAGTGCCTTCATTACAACCCTCCGTTTTTGGGGCTATGCATCAAATAACCGAGTCCGCGCCGGGTATGAATATACTCCGGCTTGCTGGGATTCTCCTCAATTTTTTCTCTGAGCCGGCGGATGGTCACATCCACCGTCCGCACATCGCCGAAATATTCGAAGCCCCACACAGCCTGCAGCAGATGCTCCCGGGTCATTACCTTGCCCGCATGGCGGATCATATAATAGAGCAGCTCATATTCACGATGCGTCAGATCCAGCGGCTCACTATCCTTGTAGACCATGTACATATCCGTATCAATGAATAATCCGAAATGATAGACCCCCTGCTTGCTCTCCACTGTCTCACTAGGCGCTTCCGACGGAGACGGCTTATGCTGGCGCCGCATTTGGGCCTTAACCCTGGCCAGCAGCTCACGGGTACTGAACGGCTTGGTCACATAATCATCCGCACCAAGCTCCAGACCCAGCACTTTATCAATCTCCCCATCCTTGGCGGTAAGCATAATGATAGGAATATCCAGATGGGCAGAGCGCACCTCACGGCAGACATCCATTCCGTCCTTACCGGGCAGCATGAGATCCAGCAGCATCAGATCGGGGCGCTTGGACAGAGCCAGCTCCACCGCACTGTTGCCGTCGAAGGCGCAGATGACCTCGTAGCCCTCTTTTTCCAGATTGAATTTCAATATATCAGCAATAGGTTGTTCATCATCCACTACAAGAATCGTTCCCATTTGCATATGCTCAGCTTCACCTTTCTAACGATACTCGAAACCCTGATTCCTTTATTTTAACATACCTGCCTTGGTGTCACATCAAAACAGCCCCACAAAGTGAGGCTTTAGCTCCGAGATTGCTCAGAAACTTTCCGCGGGACACAAAAACCGCCCGAAATCATCCGGACGGCAGAGAATTATAGAATCGAAGCCTATCAGCTATTCACTATTTCAGGAATTTCATCGGATTGATGGCCGTCCCGTTCTTGCGGATCTCGAAATGCAGATGCGTCCCCGTCGAGCGCCCGGTGCTGCCCATAATTCCGATGGGGCTGCCCTGTCCCAGCTTCTGTCCGGCAGAGACCGAAATACTGCTTAAATGCCCATAGTACGTAACGTATCCGTTATTATGGTTAACGATCACCACATTGCCGTACCCGTTCTGCACACCAGCGAAGCTGACCGTCCCAGCGTCCGCAGCCTTGATCGTGCGGTTGCCCGATACCAGATCGACTCCCTTGTGTGTGCGTCCCCAACGCTCGCCGTAGCTGCTGGAGATCATCGCTCCGCTAACCGGCCAGGCGAACATTCCTGTTCCTTCACCTACAACCTTGGTGGCGGAATAGACCACTTCAGGCAGGGAAGCCTTCACTACGCTCTGGCCCAGCCACTCCTCCTGAACCACCTGTCCGTTCTCTTTGGTCAGCCTGTACTTCATTGTTTTGAGCCCGGTTTGTCCGGGGCGGACTACCTTCCGCTTGCCTGCCGGCAGCTGGTCACTCTTGCGGATAATAACCTCAGGCTCCGTGACCACCTCTTCGGTTACCTGTTCTACGGTCACTACCGTTAGGTCAGGCTGTGGTACCGTTAGCTGCAATTCATCCCCAATCTGCAGACTAAGCTCCTTCACCTCGGGATTATTGCGGAAAATCTCCGCCTGAGTGATATTGAACCGGGAAGCAATAGCGGAGACTGTGTCGCCTTCCTGAACCGCATAGCGCAGCGGCGCCTCCCTGCCTTCGGTCAGCATCTTCACTGCCTCTTCTACACTAAGCACCTTATTGGGATCTGCCTTCACCGGAACGATGTTCACTTCCTCCCGGATCTTGACCGACTCCACCTGATCATTGGCGGCTGAACCCGCCGCTCCCGCCTTGGCCGCTGTCTTCTTCAGCTTCGCACCCGGAGCTGCCGCATTCTGCGGAGCGTAATGCGACTTAACGGCCTGAAGCACCGCCGCCGCCGTCTCCTGATCCTTCACGATCCCGAGCGGTTCCCCGTCCACAGCCAGTTGTACGCCTACAGCATAAGCCTTGAGCATACCATCCAGCTTGTCCAGTGTAGCCTCGCTGTTAATCTCCGGCTTGTAAGCTCGCTGGGCCTCGGTCGTAATACCGCCGGTCTGTAGTACCATCACAGAGTCAGGATACTTGAGCTGATATTCCCGTCTCTTCTCCTCGAAAAGCTTGTTCAAATCCGCCTGCTGGTTCAGCGCTCCAATCTCCTCACCGTTCACCAGCACTTTGTAATAGGTTACTGTATTCGCTGCTACCTGCTTCTTCTGTGCCCCCACCAGGAAGGTGGTCAACAGAACCAGACCGGCAGAAGCCAGTATCCATGAACGCCGGCGACGGAATTTCATCTCCGGCTGAAAGACACGGGGTTCACCCGCAGTCATTGCATCCTTACCTTGTTCACCTGCTGCACCAGATCCTGCGGATGCTTCTACGCGGTTCCGCAGGTTCCCCATCCGGCGCATAAATTTAAATCCTTTCATGGAACTCTCCCTTTCGGCTGTAAAAACAAGAATGTATATGCTTCGCGCACCCGATTTGCATGAGTACGAATATGACTGTGTGACGCATACGTGAAAAGGTTACAAAATATTAACCCTTATTAGTCCTTTTTTACTGTACCATAGCCTGAAGAAAAATTTCAACTTTGCTCCAACAGCAAAACCCGCGAATTTCGCGGGTTTATTCCCAAAATATGCGTTTTAAACGGAAAAATCGTGTCCAAAAAATGACAATTTTTAATTCTGATTCGTCCCTCCGCTATCTGGTGTAAGCATTTTCATCAGCGCCTTATATTCATCCTCATCCACGTACTTCTCAATGATTCCCTGTAGTTCCGTTACTTCGCTCTCTGTCAAGCCGCCCTCCAGAGCAGCGGAGATCTTAACCATCTCCTCCGGGGGAAGCTTGTTCATCAAGATATTGAAGATATTGGATTTCTCACTCGCGGGGAGCTTCTCCTTCAAGTCGTTCATAGCCTCGGGTGTCATCACCAGATTCTGGTCCAGTCCCTGCTCACTTTGTTCTTCTCCCGCCGAAGCTTGTCCCATCACAGGCAGTGCATTGTCCGGCACCGTCTCGTCCATTGGTTTCTCCTGATTATTGCCGCTCTTTCCGCCGCTGCTGTCCTTCTTCGCCCCATCCACCTTGCTCACATCAGCTTCCTTCGCAGAGTTCTTCGTCCCGCTTGAGGCCGCTTTGGAGTTCTCCTTGGAGGCCGTTCCGCTGCCGCCTATACCGGTCAGACTCTTCACGAAGCCGCCGATTCCCGGCCCCGGCCCGTCCAGCTTAATATCGAAGCTGGCCAGCACCGACTGGATATACGTATTCACCACATAGGCCGTTGTCAGCATGGACAGGCCGCTCGCCAGCACCACAATCAGGCAGACGCTCAGCGCACGCTTCACTATTTTCATCAACATCACTCCCTTACACCCTGCTCTATTCAATCTCTGAAGAATCAGTTCGCTATTGATCCCATTCTCACAGTATTGACTAGATCAACGCCCGGGAAACGTCCCCGAAGCACAGAAAAGCTGATTAACCTGCTGAAAAACATCTATATAAATTGAACTAATGATTTTAATGCTTTGGAATTAGCCGTGACTCCAGAGAAGTTTTGGACTTCCGGCCGCTGTTGTCTACAGATTTCATGATTTTTTACCGTTTTAACGGTTGAAATCCGTAGACAAAGGCGGTCGCTACCGCTCCTCCAGTTCCAAAATTCCCCTCCGTCACTTTTCCTTTAGCTTAAATTTTTAGTTCAATCCATATAGACATACAGAAACAGGAGCCTCACCGAGGCCCCTGCTCCTATACGTATCTATTTAGTTCTGCTTCAGTCTAGATATAGATTGGCAGTACTTGATTAGTCTGTTCACGGTTGCGGCCCACAGAGAAGATCGAGATCGGAATACCGGTCAGCTCCGATACACGTTCCACGTATTTGCGTGTGTTGGCCGGCAGATCCTCCAGCGTCTTCGCCGCAGTGATGTCTTCGCTCCAGCCTGGAAGCTCCTCGTAGACCGCCTCACACTCTGCCAGCATTTTCAGGCTTGCCGGGTAATGGGTGATAATATCTCCACGGTACTTGTAGCCGGTGCAGATCTTCACAGTCTCAAGACCGCTCAGGACATCCAGCGAGTTCAGCGACAGGCCGGTGATTCCGCTGACGCGGCGGGCGTGGCGCACAACCACACTGTCGAACCAGCCCACGCGGCGGGCGCGTCCGGTTACGGTTCCGTACTCATGCCCGGTCTCGCGGATATAATCACCGGTCGCATCATTCAGCTCTGTAGGGAACGGGCCGTCTCCAACGCGGGTAGTATAAGACTTCGCCACACCGATAACCTGCTGGATCTTGGACGGGCCCACGCCCGAACCGATGCAGACGCCGCCAGCCGAAGGATTCGATGAAGTAACGAACGGATAAGTTCCCTGGTCGATATCGAGCATCACGCCCTGCGCACCTTCGAACAGCACCCGGGAATCCGCATCAATCGCATCATTCAGTACCACCGAAGTATCAGTTACATAGCCGCGCAGCACTTCTGCATACTCCAGATATTTGGTCAGAATCTCTTCCACATTCAGCGGCTCAGCGCCGTATACCTGAGTGATCACCTGATTCTTCTCTTCCATCAATGGACGAAGTCTCAGCTCGAATTCCTCAGCGTCCATCAGATCGGCAATCCGGATGCCGTTACGGGCAGCCTTATCCATGTAGCACGGGCCGATCCCCTTGCGTGTTGTACCGATTTTGTTCGGGCCTTTGCGGTCTTCCTCAAGCGCATCCAGCACCATATGATAAGGCATAATGACATGGGCACGATCGCTGATGACCAGATTCTTCGTATCGAAGCCATTGTCATGAATATAATTAATTTCTTGGATCAGCGCTTCCGGGTTAATGACCATTCCGTTGCCGATAACACAAGTCTTCTCTTTATAAAATACACCCGATGGAATCAAGCTCAGCTTGAACTTCTTTCCGTCAATCAGAATCGTGTGACCGGCATTGTTACCCCCTTGATACCGGGCGACCACATCTGCACTTTCCGCCAGAAAATCCGTGATCTTGCCTTTGCCTTCGTCTCCCCATTGTGTTCCCACGACGACTACCGTTGACATGTACATTCCTCCGTAGGTGCTAGCAAGCACCATTATTTTTCCGCTTATCATAGGGGCTCTGTACGCGCTTCATCTTGTACGCAGCCCTCCGGACACAGGCGGGCAGGCCGCCAAAGCACAATAATCAGTGTAACAGCGGCACTTTTTAAAGTCAAATAAAAACGAACGATCACAGACTGAAATGTGCGATCGTTCGTGTATTGTGCGAAGTTTGCCTAACCTGCAAATGGTTCTGCATGGGCCCGCTCGTAGTTGACGAACTTGTTGAAGTTCTTGAGGAACACAAGCTCCACCGTCCCTACCGGACCGTTACGCTGCTTGGCAATAATAATTTCGATAATATTCTTCTTCTCGGTATCCTGATTGTAATAATCATCACGGTACAGGAACGCTACGATATCGGCATCCTGCTCGATAGAGCCTGATTCACGAAGGTCACTCATCATCGGCCGTTTGTCCTGGCGCTGCTCCACACCGCGGCTGAGCTGGGACAAGGCAATAACCGGAACGTCAAGCTCACGGGCGATCTGCTTCAGGGTACGGGAGATTTCCGATACCTCCTGCTGGCGGTTCTCGCCGGCCTTGCCCCGGCCCTGGATCAGCTGCAGGTAGTCGATGACAATCATTCCGAGTCCCTTTTCCTTCTTGAGCCGGCGGCATTTCGCCCGGATATCGGTAACCGTGATGCCCGGAGTGTCGTCGATGTAGATTTCGGACTCGGACAGCGACTGGATGCCCATCGTGAGCTTGGACCAGTCATCATCGCTCTTGAAATCACCGGTACGCATAATATTGGCGTCCAGATTGGCCTCTGCGCAAATCATACGCTGAACCAGCTGGGGCGCCGACATTTCCAGACTGAAGATGGCTACCGTCTCCTTCGCCCGCACCGCCACATTCTGCGCGATATTCAGAGCGAAGGCCGTCTTCCCGACGGAAGGACGGGCCGCCACAATAATTAAGTCATTGCGCTGGAAGCCGTTCGTCATATGGTCCAGATCAACGAACCCGGTTGGAATCCCCGAGGTTCCGCCTTTATTCTGATGGAGCAGCTCGACCCGGTCGAATACCTGCATGAGCACATCGCGGATGGCAATGAACCCGCTGCCGCTGCGGCGGTTCGAGATCTCCAGGATTCGCCGCTCGGCGTCACTCAGCATAATGCCTACGTCTTCGCCGCCGGTATAGCCTTCGCTGACAATCTGCGTGGCTGTGCGGATCAGCCGCCGCAGCATCGCCTTCTCTTCAATAATCTGGGCGTAATAATCGACGTTGGCCGCAGTCGGCACCGCATGCGCCAGCTTCGCCAGATAGCTGACCCCGCCGATATCCTCAAGCTCCCCTTTATCCTGGAGGCGGGAGGTCAATGTAATCAAGTCAATCGGCTGGCTCTCTTCTCCGAGCTGCACCATCGCCTCAAATATCATCTGATGCGGTTTGTCGTAGAAGTCTTCGGTATTCACCCGCTCCATCGCGGTAATTAGCGCCTCATCCGACAGTAGAACTGCACCCAGTACGGCCTGTTCTGCCTCCAGATTCTGCGGGGGAACCCGATCGAAAAAGAGATCTCCACCCATCCTACTCCTCCGTTACCTGAACCGTGAGGTTAGCCTTTACTTCAGTGTGCAGCTTAACTGTTGCCTGGAACGTGCCTACATGGCGGATCGAATCGCTCAGCTCAATTTTGCGCTTGTCGATCACGATGCCCTGAGTAGCTGCCAGTGTCTCGCCGATCTGCTTGCTGGTAATAGCGCCGAAGAGACGGCCGCCTTCGCCAGCTTTGGCCTTCAGAGTCAGAGTCAGCTCATCCAGCTTTTTGCCCAGCTGTACCGCTTCCTCCTTCTCCTGATCCTTGCGGCGCTGTTCGGCTGCCGCCTGGTTCTCCAGTGTCTTCACATTGCCGTCTGTAGCCGGACGCACCAGCCCGCGCGGCAGCAGGAAATTGGCTGCATAGCCTTCCGACACCTCTTTAACCTGCCCCTTCTTGCCTTGACCCTTAACATCCTTCAAGAATATGACCTTCATTCAAATAACCCCTCTTTCGCTTCAATTTCGGCCAGCACTGCGAGCAGTCTGGCTTCCGCTTCTTTGGTTGTTCCTTCAAGCTGTACAGCCGCGTTGGACAGATGTCCGCCGCCGCCCAGCTTCTCCATGACTACCTGCACATTCATCCGACCCAGAGAACGGGCGCTGATGCCGATCAGGCCGTCAGGACGTTCACTGATGACGAAGGATGCCACCACATTCGTCATCCCAAGCAGCGTATCCGCCGTCTGGGCGATCAGCAGCTGCGGTATCTTCATCCCGGGCTGTGTGACCACCAGTGCTATCTGGTCATACACCATACGCGCATGCTTGATGATCTCCGCCTTCGAGATGTATTCCTGCAAATCCTCCTTCAGCATGCGCTGAATGAGAATCGTATCCGCCCCGACCCGGCGCAGGAACCCGGCCGCCTCGAAGGTCCGCGAACCTGTATGCAGCGCGAAATGCTTCGTATCGACCGTAATCCCGGCCAGCAGCATCGTGGCCTCCAGCGGGCTGAGCTTAATCTTGTCATGAATGTACTGCAGCAGCTCCGTCACCAGCTCACAGGTCGATGACGCATACGGCTCCAGATACACGAGCACAGCGTCATTGATGAACTCTTCACCCCGGCGGTGATGGTCAACCACCACAATCCGGCTGGCAACCTGCACCAGCCTCGGCTCCATAGTCATGGAAGCCTTGTGTGTATCCACAACAATGAGCAACGTATGCTCCGTCATCATCTGGAGAGCCTGCTCTGGCGTGATGAAGGTCTTGTAGAGCGCCTCATCCTTACGAATCTCCTCCATCATCCGGGTAATCGAAGGATTCGGTGTCTCCATCACAATGCTGGCTTCCACATTGTACATCTGTGCCGCCTTGAGCAGGCCAATCGCCGCCCCCACCGCGTCAATATCCGGTATCCGGTGCCCCATAATCAGCACCCGGTCGCTCTCCTGCATCAGATCCCGCAGGGCGTGGGCGATCACCCGCGCCCGGACGCGGGTGCGTTTCTCGGCGGCATTGGTCTTGCCGCCGTAGAAGGAGAGCCGCTGGCCCGCCTTCACAGCGGCCTGGTCCCCGCCTCTGCCGAGCGCCATGTCCAGACTCGACTGGGCAAGCGCTCCCAGCTCACTGGCCGATTCCGAGCCGTAGGCAAGGCCTATGCTCAGCGTCATCGGCACCTTGAGGTCAGCCGTCATCTCACGGACCTCATCCAGCACCACGAACCTGCTCTCCTCCAGGGCCTGAAGGCTGCGGTGATTCAGCAGCATCAGGTAACGCTCGGAAGACAACCGGCGCAGATATACCTCGAATTGTTTGCTCCACTCGGTAATCTCACTGGCAACCTTGGCGATTAGCGAAGTGCGCTGCTGATCATCCATCCCCTGGGCGGCCTCATCCAGATTATCCATCATGACAATTCCAATCGCCAGCTTCTCTTCCTCATACCGCTCACGCAGCACCACAAGCTCGGTAATATCGAATAAATACAGCAGCCGTTCGCTTGGAATCACCACGACCTCATAATAACGGTCATCCACCGTAAGCTCATGGCGCTGCTCCTTCAATACCCCTTCCTTAACCGGTTCCCGCTTGGACGGCAGGCTCTGCAGAGAAGCCATAACCTCAGGCATCAGCTCCTGCATATCTTCACCCACAAGAGACTTGCGGGAGAAGATCTGGCCGGCATTCCGGTTATGCCATTCCACCGCCCGGTCCTCACTGTACAGGATAATTCCGAGCGGAAGCATGCTTACAGCCTCCCCCTCCACCCGCTTGATGCGGAAGGACAGGCCGTTGATATAATCTACAAGGTTGCGGCGGAACGACAGCTCGGCCTGCAGCATGGTGAAACACAATGTGCCGGCCAGGAAGAGGCTGGCAACACCGAGGACCCAGTTATAGATACTCACTACTATAATCAGGACCAGCAGCAGTAAGAACGCCCACACGGTATGATAGCCGTGCCAGCGTCTTTGCAGAAATTTTGGCATGAGCCCTCACCCTATCGTTTCGATTTCTTCACAAGCTCCCGCAGCGGAAACGCCAGGTCCACCACACCAATAATCCAGAATCCCGGCAGAGCAATAACAGGAATGGCCAGCAGAAGAGCGATGATCTTGCTCCACTTCCGTTCATGCACCAGGAAGAAGAGGAAGCCGATGGTCTGAATCTTGAACGCAATCTGCAGCAGCGGCAGCAGATTGGCCGAGACCATTAGCATGAAGCCGCTGTCGGCACCGCCGAACAGCAGGCTGATTACGACGCCAAGCAGATAATACCAGATGAATGCTCTGGCCAGTCTCCATTCCCGCGCCGGCTTCAGCTTGGGCACCGCATATCCCATACTGTTCAGAATAGGGCGGACAATGGAATGGGTAATGACCGCAATCACGAACGCACTGAGGATCAGCGTCATCGGTATCGCCTGGATCGTCAGCCAGCTCATCTGGCCAATCTGATCGGAGGAGAGGGCGATCTCGGACAGCAGCGGATTGCTTGCCCCCATACTTGCCAGCCAGTCTGCATAGGTCTTCAGAACATCATAGACATAGTCGTACAAGTTGAACTTAAGGAACGTCGTACTGATCAGCAGGATCAGCAGGAATTCAGCTAGGATAGCGACCATACCGGCAATCAGTGTAGAAATCGCTGAAGCACGCTTCTTGTACCATCGTCCCATCACAAGGGCCGGGATTAAGAAATAAGCCGCAATCAGGATATACATCGGGGTAATCAGGCCCACAATCAGCAGAACCGGTAACAGATGCAGAATGAACTGCTTGGTGTTAAGGGTCGTAAAGAGCACTATGGCCGGAATAATCATAAAGAATGTTGTAATAAGCAAAAGCGGGGTTGACAGGGATAACAGCAGCAACAGATAAGCTACGCTCCAAGCCACAGATGTCCAGCGAAATTTCAACAGTATTCACCTCTTACGCATATGTTCTTCTAATGCAGATATATCCTGGTACCATTCTTCCAGCTGATGGCCCTCCTGCCTGTGCTTTCTCAGCTTCTCCAGCAGTAAATCATCCAGCTCGCGATAAGGGATACCGAGTCTGCGCCCCAAGATGTACGAGCTCATAATCAGGCTGGCCAGACTGTCGCCGACACGCGTGGTACTGCCTTCCCACAGCGCTTTGAATAACCTTGAGACTTGATCAATAACTTCCGTCTTTAACCACTCAATTACCTTGGCGCGTTTGGCCACATCCAGATCCTTCGGCACATTGGGCACTGTCTCTCTACCTCCGGCAAAAAGCATTATTCTCCATTATAGCATAAAAATTTCCGAGCCACACGGACGCCTGCCGCCCCTGAATACCGCCTTCCATCTTTCAAAAAAGGCCCGCATTCCGCTTCGCCGGAAATACAGGCCTTGGTACCTTATAACGATTCGAGCGATTGCCGTGAGACAAATTTCTCGCAGTATTCAATAATCTGGCTCCGGCGTACAATGCCGATGAACCGCTTCATGTCGTCGACCACCGGTACGAAGTTCTGGACCTTGGCCAAATTAATCAGATCTTCCATATCCGCATCAATCGAGACCGCCAGATTGTTCATCCGCAGCGGAACATCCTTAAGCAGAAATTTGGAAGCATTCTCAAAAGTGACCGCGCCGCCCGACTCCTTCATATACCAGAGCAAATCACCTTCAGTAACCGTTCCGGCATATTCACCGTTGCGGTTCAGGATCGGCACTGCTGTATAGCGGTGAAACTCCATCCGTTCCAGGGTCTGCCGCAGCGTCGAATCCATGGTAACACATGCGACCTCCTGCTTCGGAAGTAAAAAAAACGCAATGTTCATCTCTTGATCCTCCTCAAAGAATTCCGAAGGAATGCTACTTTACCTTCCTTGCACTAAAGCCCACCGTAGTAATACGTCTGCCCTCAGCAATAAGTTCCATTCCATTATAGCATGAAGACAGTAAACAGCAGCCATTAACCTTGAGGGAATGGCTGCTGTTTTTACACGGACAACAATGGCCGTTCTAATCCTATTGTACTGCAGGTGTGGCCGAAGGCTCAAGCGCATTGCCGGCCTTGCCCGGCTCAATCAGCTGGTCAACCGGTGTGCTTGGGTTCATCCAATTGTCGATCAGCGCCTTGGCTTTATTCAGATCCTCTTCGTTCACTACATCGTAGTAGACCCCGTCCATCCGTTTGCCTTCCCCCATCACCGTGAAGCTGGAGATATCCATGTCCTTGCCGCCCATGAACTTCTTGGCGAGACTGATGATCATCGAGGGCTGAATATCCGTTTTGAAGTTGTCGCCCATGATATCCAGCAGCTCAGGAATATTGCCGATCTGGCTGATCGATAACATTTTATTCGCTACGACATCAATAAAGACCTGTTGACGTTTGGTCCGGTTGAAGTCGCTATCCTCACGGTAGCGGGTATAGTTAAGTGCCTCTTCACCGCTATAATTCGACTTATTGGCCTTAATGGTGAATTTCTCATGGTCTTTGCCTTTGTTGACAATATCCTTCTTGATCGGGAGCGGCACACCGCCAATGGCATCGACAGCATCCTTCAGCCCCTGAAAGTTGATGGTGGCATAATATTGAATATCATGGCCGAGGAGCGCTTCCAGTGTGTCCTTGGACATTTGCTGCCCGCCGAACGCATAAGCATGTGTAATTTTATCCTTCTTATTGTCCTTGTATCCGATAATTTCCGTGTAGGTATCCCGGGGAACGGAGATCAGCAGAATTTTATAATCCTCCGGCCGGATCACCGCATACATCATGGTATCTGAGCGTGCGGTTTCATTCTTCCGCTGATCTGTACCCAGAAGCATCAGAGAGAACGGATCGCTTTTGAGTGCCACGGGTTCAGCCTTAACGGAAGTCGGTGTCTTGCTGGTGTTATTCTCCAGAGGCACATAAGATTCGTTTGCCAGCTTGGTCTCTACCTGATCGGACAAAAAGAGGTCGAAGGCCAGCACAGCAAGCGGCTTCTGGAACAGAAACCCTCCGGCGGCAATCACCAGTACCAGAATGAGCGCAATGTATCTTTTCTTTATTTTTTTAAGCTTATTCATCATTATTGATTCCTTCTTTATGGTGGAATGTACATATTATGAACGTAATCTATTTACAATGGCCGCTTGGGCTTCCAAGACAGTCATGAGTGGGCTGTTCTAGCTGCTGTACGCCGCCCTGCTTCAGATGGTATTATTCCCCCTTTCCGGGATTCGGGTCGTTCTAATTGTAGAATAAACCTGGAAAACGGCTTTGACACATAAACAATATTTCTATTGTAATCACTTCACAACTAAAAAGAAACAACAAATAACGACAACATTGGCATTTAAGCCGCTTATATTCCATAAAGTATATGACGCAGCAAACGGCGTTTCGATTCTTTTTCAGGGAAAAAAATAAAAAAAGACAGTCTGTTCAGCCACTTAACACAGCAGATCAGACCGTCCTCTTAGCCTATTCAGTATCCTTAATCCACCAGCTCTGCGGATTGATGATATTGCTTAAAGCGTTCATTGTTACCCCTTGCAGGCGCTTATTCACCGCAGTAATATCCGAGCGTTCAGCGAAAAAGATCATCGGAACCTCATCATTGATCAGCTTCTGCCATTCATAATAGATTTCCTTCCGGAAGTCCTTATCGTACGCCTTCAGGCTGACTCCTTCCCGGATCAGGTCCTCACTGCGCTTCGACGTCCACCGGGGGTAATTCCACGAATCGGCAGCGCGCCATAAGCCCGAAGGATCAGGGTCGCTGGCCAGTCCCCACACGCCGTTGAACAGCTCCACTGCCGGATCATCCGACTCCACCGCTTCATAAAAGGTATTCAGCTCCTTCAGGCTTCCTCCGCTGAGCCGCACATCCAGCCCGACATCACGCCAATTCTGGAGAATGGCTGCCGTCCGGGCCTCAGCTGTCTTGCTGCCGCTCATCGCATCATAGTGAATAACGAGCTTCTTGCCGCCGGGATCTTCGCGGAGTCCATCCCCGTCCATATCCAGATACCCGGCCTCATCCAGCAGCTGCCCAGCCTTTTCCGGAGAATAGGGATAGGTGTCGATCTCCTCATCCGCGATCTTGGCCCAGCTGGAGCTGGGGATAGGTGTCTCGATAAGCGTCCCAAGGCCATAGGAATATTTATCTAGAATCCCTTGCCGGTCAAGTGCATAATACATTGCCTTACGCAGTCGTTTATCCTTGAACTTGGGATTATCCATTACCACCTGACCGTCTGTCTCATCCCAGTGTCCAAACTTGAACCCGATATATTCAAACGACATTCCTGGTGTGACTCTAATCTCTACATTATCCAATTGCCCCGCGGCCTCATAGGCATCACGCGGCAAAGCCGCCATATCGACAGTTCCTGCTTCAAGCAGAGCGGTAATATCCTTGCTGTCGATCGCCTTATAAGTAATCCCGTCCAGAAGCGCTCCGCCCTTGTAATAATTATCGAACCGTTTCATTTCCACCGTCTGGCCCGGCACAATGCTGGTTACCCTGAACGGACCCGTGCCAATTGGCTGCTTGCGTACCTGATCGCTGTCCGGCATGTCCTTAACAGCCACTCCCTCGAAGTACCGCTTGTTCATCGGGTAGGCCCACAGATTGTCAATCATGTTCACCCGTGCTGAATTCATTGTAATGCGCAGCGTATACGGGTCCATCACCTTAAGCCCTGTAATTTCCTTCGCCTGGCCCTGGTGGTAAGCTTCTGCGCCCTTGATCATCTCAACGCTATAGTATCTGGAACCCGTATACTCCGGGCTGGCGATAGTCTCCAGAGCAAACTTCCAATCCTCCACGGTCAGCTCATCCCCGTTATGCCAGCGGACCCCGGGCTTAATGGTGAATGTGAACACCGTATGATCCTCGGACTCCTGCCAGCTGGCGATATTAGGAGCAGTGGACAAATCATCCTTCACAGTGAACATGGCCTCAGTGGTGAACTCCAGCACATTGGAATCATCTTCTCCTTCGAAGAATGCCGGTTCAAAAATCCCTTGAAAAGCCGACGGGTAGCCGAAGGTCACAGTCCCGCCTGTAATGGGTTCATCGGCTGTTTGGCTAAGGCGCGCCACAACATTCTTGACGGCCGGGCTTGGCCCGCTGCATGCCGACAATGCCACCAAGAGCGCAAGCGGTAGCATCAGTCTGCCGATGAGTCGGTTTGACATATATTTCTTCCCTCCCGGGTTGGATCACACAGTAATGTAAGCGGTTTCCACACTGGATTTTACTGTAATGCCTATTATGCAGATTATGGACAATTAATTATTCCACATTATAGAGGATATACAATATTCACTGTAAAGTGAAGTCTTTAATTTATTTCGGGGCATCCAAGAACCCTTCCGATGTTAAAAAAAGCCTGCCCTGGCGGGCAGACTTCAGCTACAGCAGCGCCTTAATTTTCCTCTCCCGGGTGGATGATGCTAAGGCCCTCCACATGCTTTTTCCGCATCAGCTTACGCTTCTTCCGGGTCTCCTTGCTCTCAAAAATAATATCAAAATCATAATCCTCAGGATACAGCTCTTCCTTGGACAGATAAGGCTTCAGCCGCTTATGGTTAATGCTCAGCTTCTGCTTCTGAATCATCACTCCGACCCTCCCCCGGCTGTCCTTCCTCTCATAGACAATTCCAGTGCGCCCCAGAGAGCTGACATAGACAGCATCCCCTATCGCAAATTCAGGTACTGGAGTATGCGCCTCCTGTGGTGCACCGTTTACCTGTTGTCCTTCAGCCGTTCTATCCGCCTTTGCAGATATTTCAGCCTCCGCTGCTTCTTTAGCCCTCTGAGCAGCTCTGATAGCGTCCGTCCACGGGCTGTGGCCGCCTCTGTGTCCCTGCTGCTCTGTCACAAGCTGTTTGGCCCGCTCGATAACGGAATGGAGAATACCCAGCTTCTCGGCGATCTGCAGCGCGTAGCTCTCGCCAGCCTCGCCAATCGTTAGCTTATACAGCGGCTGCAGCGTGTTCTGATCGAACTCCATCCGTGCATTCTCGAAGCCTGCCGTTGCCGCCGCGAAGGCCTTCAGCTCATTGAAGTGGGTCGTTACCACGATATTAGCCCCCTTCCGGTTCAGCTCCTCCAGAATCGCGATGGACAGCGCGAACCCTTCACCAGGGTCTGTGCCGGCAGCCAGCTCATCAATCAGCAGCAGCACGCCTCTGCCGGCATCATAGAGCATTCCTTCAATACTCTTCATCTGTGCCGAGAAGGTGCTTAGGGACTGTGTCAGGCTCTGTCCGTCTCCGATAACGCTCATTACATTGGTGAAGACCGCGAAGTCACTGCCGGGATCAACCGGTACCAGCAGGCCGGACTGTGCCATTAATACGAGCAGGCCCAGAGTTTTGAGCACCACCGTCTTGCCGCCTGTATTCGGCCCGGTTACGATCAGCGATTTATATCCCTGACCCAGCTCCAGACTAACCGGCACCATATCCTTCAGCAGGGGGTGACGGCCTCCATTCATCCTCACATACCCGCGTTCGTTCAGAGCAACCGGCCCCGCATCCATTACCCGGGCAACCTTCCCTTTGGCGAAAATAAAGTCATACATGCCCGTTACCTCAATATTAAGCCGGATAGCGGCCTGCTCCTGCTCTAACAGCCCTGTCAGCATACTCAGGATTATTCCTTCCTCGCGGGCCTCGTCAGCAGTCAGGAGCCCGATCTCTCCCTGTAACGAGGCCACCTCATCCGGCTCCACGAATACCGTCTGCCCACTGGTGGACTGATCCAGCACCGAGCCCTTAATTTGCTTATGATACTCCCGTTTCACCGGGATGACATACCGCCCGCCGCGCATACTGACCAGACTTTCCTGTAAAATAGATTTGTGGCGGTTCATGATACTCTCCAGCTTCCGGTGCAGGCGCTCCTTGGCGACCGCCAGCCGTTTGCGGACCCGTTCCAGTCCTTTGCTGGCCTGGTCATCAATGACCCCCAGCCGGATACACCGTTCTATCTCGTCCCGAACCCCATTCAGCTCCTGAAGGGATGCCCCGTAAGCGGCGATGCGCGGCGCTATCTGCTCCTTGGCGGCCATGTATTTCCTGAGCTGTCCGCAGCTGTTCAGAAACAGCGAGACTGCAGTGAAATCCTGCTCATTATACATATAGCCGGTTCCAAGCAGCGACAGCACCCATTCAATGCCCTCCAGCGAGGGAATCGGCACACTGGCTCCGCGTTCCAGCAGCTCCTTCGCTTCTTGCGCCTCCTCAAGCGCCCGGTGTATCGCCGGCAGATAGATCATCGGCTGAAGCTCACTGACAATCCTTCTTCCCTCATAAGATACCGCATGACGCAGCAATTCCTGCTTAATCGACTCATATTCCAATGTGTGCAGACTTTGCAGATTCAAGCTGAATTCCTCCTTGTATACAAGTATATTTCTTATCCCAATCCACTGCGCATAACGCAAAAAGAGGGCAAAGAACCGCCACCACGGCAGTCTTCGCCCTCTTATTGCTGCTGCTTCTCTTTGGCCTCAGGGTCCCGACTCTGTCGGCAGGACACCTGAAAACAGAAAAAACCGTGCTGCAAGAGCACGGTTAATCACAAAGAGAACAATAGCCGGATCAAGAGGCCATCATGACGCTTCGCGTGTGTTCTTAACTAAATCATTCATTCCAGCCGCCCGCGGTCTACTCAGTCAGAGATGTCACCAGGACAGACTTCAACAAGACATGCCTCTGGCAAAATCAGAGCATGCGGCGGCTAACAGCCGGAACGATATGAAATTGCTTAGTTAAGAACGCTCACCAACATCAAAATTTCCCCTTTAGTTATAGGATACCTGTAATTTACTACAGCTGGAATCCGTTTGTCAATTAGGGGTTATCCCATACAAAAAGCAGCCGGCTTAGCCGGCTGCTTCATAAAACGTCCTATTCTGTTGTGTAAGGCAGCAGCGCGATTTGACGCGAGCGCTTTACAGCAATAGTCAGAGCGCGTTGGTATTTTGCACTTGTACCAGTTACACGACGCGGCAAGATCTTTCCGCGTTCGCTGATGAACTTCTTAAGAAGCTCAGTGTCTTTATAATCAATGTGAGTAATCTTGTTCACAGTGAAATAGCACACTTTTTTACGCTTGTTGCGTCCACCACGACGTGCCGGTCTTTTGTCGTTGTCCGCACCTTCTCTTGGTTTGAAAGCCATGTTCAGTTCAGTCCTTCCTTATTAAAATGGCAAATCATCGTCCGATATATCGATCGGTTTTCCATCGCCCGAAAAAGGATCTTGGGTATTGTTGTTACGCGAGAAATTATTGTTGTTTCCATTTCCGCGAGCACTGTTCCCGCCGTTACCGCCGCCACCGAAGGCTGGCTCTTCAGGCATACTTCCGCCACTTGCTGCATTTCCGCCTTCACGGCTCTGCGCGGATTCCAGGAAACGGACATTATCGGCAATAACTTCAGTAACGTATACACGTTTGCCTTCGTTATTCTCGTAATTCCGTACTTGGATGCGTCCTTCCACGGCTGCCAGTCTTCCTTTGCGCAAATAATTGGCACAGGTCTCAGCCAGCTGTCTCCAGGTTACTACCGGGATAAAGTCCGCTTCGCGTTCACCGTTCTGGCCCGTAAAGTTACGGTCTACGGCAAGCGTAAACTGTGTTACGGCAACACCAGCAGGAGTATAACGAAGTTCCGGGTCACGGGTCAACCGACCGATCAGAATGATACGGTTCAACAATTAGGTCCCCTCCTTAATAGCGCGATTCGTTACAAAGCTTGTCAATATCTTAGGCAACGTCGTTCGTAATGAGATAACGAATTACTTCGTCAGAAATCTTCATGATACGCTCAAGCTCAGTAACTACTGCAGGTTCTGCATTGAAGTTAACCAAAACAAAAACGCCATCACGATGTTTCTTGATCTCATACGCAAGACGGCGTTTACCTTGCACATCGTGCTTTGTAATTTCTCCGCCGTTGGAGATGATGCCTTGGAATTTTTCGACTGCTGCTTGAACGGCTTCTTGTTCAATGTCAGGACGAATAATGTACATGACTTCATATTTGCGCATAATTTTCACCTCCTTATGGTCTGCGGCCCCTGATCAGGTCAGGAGCAAGGAACGAGCACAAACATAGACTCGCACCAAATCAATATACCAAACCCAGCAGAGGATTGCAAGTTTTATTAATACGTACCAGATGCTGGACCATAGTAAAAAGGTGTTGGCGGATTCCATAATAACCTCTGAGTAATCCCTCATCGTCAAGGCCACAATATAACCGCTTCATCATTCGATAACAGGAGGTTATTCACCAATGGGCGAACAGACGGAGTATGAAAAAGGCGACAAAGCCCCCAACCCGGGCGTTTACACCGAGGTAGGCGAAGCGCGGAGCTTCCACACGGAGATTCAGAATCCGAAGCGGATTACAATGGAGAAAGGCGACACCTTCCCGGAGACCAGCAACCAGAACCGCAAGTGGAAAAAAGTCGAGAAGGCCCGTGTCCATTAATTTCAGCAGCCAGGTATAAAACCTTGAACGCTGCGCATACTAGACCCAGGCAGTACAAAAGAGAGGTGTGGTTCCGTTGAACGTCGCAGACGAACACGATCACAGGGATTCTGAATTCAGCAGCTATCGTACCCGGGGAGAGTTAAGCTGGCTCTGTAAAAAGGAGTAACAGCTTTAGTATTACCCAATCACAGTAGTAGCTATAGACAGAGATTTCCGAACGTCATTGATGTACTGCCTCTGGAAGAGAGACCTGCGAAGGTCTCTCTTTTTGCATGCTATCTATCCGGACTTCACGATGAAGTATGCAGCAAGTGGAAACGGCTTTGCCGTCCTTTTACAGGACGGTACCGTTTCAGCGAGAAATAGAAGGATAATTAATCGTGTGCAACATATAAAATTCTTATATTTGCACAAAAAAGCCCCCGTATCAGAACGGAGGTCTCATAAATTAAGAATATAATTGCTGAAGTGGCGGAGAGGGTGGGATTCGAACCCACGCACGCTGTGACACGCCTAACTGATTTCGAGTCAGCCCCCTTGGGCCTCTTGGGTACCTCTCCGCAGCAAGAACTATCATATCATGCCAATCGCACAATTGCAAGCGTTATTCATTTGCGTTTCGCTGCCTGCACCAGCTTAATTATTCTCCGCTCCGCTATCCGCTGAATGCAGGACCTTCTTCAGATTCTTCTCGAATTTGGCGCGGGGAATGAGGACACTGTGCTGACAGCCGGTGCACTTAATCCGGATATCCATCCCCATACGGATAATCTCCATCTCGTTCGTTCCGCAGGGATGCTGCTTCTTCATCTGTACTATATCACCCAGCCCGAATACCTTGCGTTCCATTACTCTTCCCCCTCCTCTGCCTCTTGCGCAGCTGCCACCTGCCTTCTTGGGCTGGCCTCCTGCTCCTCACGGGCTCTGCGGGCTTCCTCTGTACGCTCCTGCTCACGAGCCGCCTTAGCCTCTCTTGCCTCCCTCTCCGCCTGCTCACGCGCCTCCTGCTCGGCCTTAGCAGCCTCCAGGGCGCTCTGCTTCTCCAGAGCATGCTTGATATCATTCTGAATCTGCCGCTCGGCAGCGTCTCTGGCATTAGGCAGGCAATTCGCCGCTATGCGGATGACATACTCCGAGGTGCTCATCGACTGGATTCCCAGAATATTAGGGTAGGCAATGACACTGGAACTGCGTTCCTCGATGCCCTGAAGCGCCTCGCCGATCAGGGCCAGGGTGGCTTCGAGCCCGCGTTCGATTTTAACCGGAACATCTACTACAGCCAGTGCATTCGCCAGCGAATAATTCGTCACATTCACAATCGTGCCGTTAGGAATGATGTGTACCTCGCCCGTAGCACTTAACAGTCTGGTCGTCCTCAGGCCAATCATCTCTACCGTTCCCTTATAGGTTCCGCTCTGGATCACATCACCGACTGCAAACTGGTCCTCAAAAATAATAAAGAAGCCCGTAATCACATCTTTGACCAAACTTTGTGCGCCGAACCCTATAGCCAGCCCGACTACCCCTGCTCCGGCGAGCAGCGGCTTCAGATCGAAGTTGAACTCCGACAGAACCAGCAGAATCATGGTGAAGTTACAGAAGAAGGTAACCACATTCTTCATCAGTCCGCCGACAGTGGAGAAACGCCGGTTGTTCGCTAGCATCCTCCCCCTCGTCTCCCGCTCAAGAGACCGGTCAATCACATTGGAGACCACTTTGATAATCACCCGGGTCAGAATGAAAATCAAGAGAATTCTGATTCCCGAAAACAGGACCGTGGCCCACATATCCGTATTGGTGAACCAGTCCCATAATTTATCTTTGAAGCGGACGGCATCATTAACAACACCTTCAACACCGTCGGCCGCAAGTAAGCTGTTAATCATCGAACCCCTCCTTCTCCGTTATTTCCACATACCCTGCACCCTCAACGGCCTTGGCGAAGATCCCCCGGATCTCTACGTTCTGCTCTTCGACCAGGACCCTTACCTCATCCAGCGCACTCCGGGAGAATTGGATCGACATCGCACAGCCGGCGGTGATCTCCTTGGGCGTAGGGAAGATATCGATTTCAATCTCCGCATATTCAAGCAGCATCTCGGCGCGCAGCGCCTGCTGGGTCGAATCAAACGCTAGCAGCAGTTCCTCCTCCACACTCCACGCCTCCTCTGGGCTATTGGTCCTATCTATTGCCGCCATAGTATAAAAAACCACTTCCATCCATATACTAGGATCATCAGAACACGCTCCCGCGGACGTAAGCCTTGCATAATCAGCAGCCTGGCAGCCTGACTGCTTTTTTAGCTGATTTTCCCATGATTTGCAGTCGCCGCCTCAGAAAGGACGATTATATGAATTTCTCTTCCAAAGCTCCACCGCTGCAAGAACCATCCTGTTTAAAAATATCACATGCCGACCCCAATATCTATTCTGCCATTACCCACCGTCTGCTGTTCCACTTTTCGCGCACCCGTCCGGATACGCCCATTGTCATTATCTGCGTGGGCACGGACCGCTCGACCGGCGATTCTCTTGGCCCTCTGGTCGGCACGACACTGGCCCGCTTTCACAGCCCGCTGTTCCATCTCTACGGAACGCTGGAGGAGCCGGTACATGCTATTAACCTGGAAGAGACAGTGGGCCTTGTGTACCAAAAGCATGCCAACCCGTTCATCATCGCCATTGACGCCTGCCTCGGCCAGTCCACCAGCGTCGGCTGTATTCAGGTGGTTGAAGGTCCGCTGCGTCCCGGCGCAGGGGTCAACAAGCAGCTCCCCCCTGTTGGCGATATCCATTTGACCGGCATCGTTAATGTGGGAGGATTCATGGAATATTTCGTATTGCAGAACACCAGATTAAGCCTGGTGATGCGCTTGTCGGATATTATTTCATCCAGCCTCTACTCTGCCTTGAAGCAATGGAACCTGCATGCTAGATCTGCTGCAACGCGAGAGCAATAACTTCCTTCTCCTCCGGTGACAGAGCATACGGAGACTCTCCCTGTTCAACCGGCTTAGCATAGATATATGAGTTCTCGCGGTTGTGCAGACTGCTCAGCACAATCCCGCTGTGGTTGTCATCCAGAATGGCAAGCGAGAAACTCAGGTCATTACCGCGTTCTCCAAAAGCATTATAGCGCTTCATGGCCACCTTGGACTTCATGCCGCGCATTTTGGTATGTGCCGCTTCAAGCAGCGTCTTCTGCTCCAGCTGGACCTCCTCCAGCATATCCCCCTGATTCTTCAGGTTGACCAGCAGATTCTCCAGATCCTCTATGCCATTCCCGCCCATCATGGCTTCGTACCGGCTCCGCATTCTGCGAAGCTTGGCGCCCTGGACGATCAACATAATGACCATCAGTATGATGACCCCGGCAAAGCCCATGATGAACGCCGATAAATACTCGCTTATGATTTCATTTAACTCCGACATGTTGAATCATCCTTTATACAAAAATAAGAATTCCCACGCTGTAACGACACCGACCTGTATAATCCACCCGAATCCTTATCCACTTACTAGCTTGAACGCGATACGCCGTACATTTCCTTCATGGCTAACAGCAGCCGCTGAACATCCGCTTCCGTGGAGCTCACTCCTACACTTGCCCTTACCGCTCCGCTATCCAGAGTGTCCGCTGCTTGATGGGCCAGCGGTGTACAGTGCATGCCTGCCCGTACGGCAATCTGGTATTCGCGGTCCAGCCGGTGGGCAATATGCGCCGACTCCTGTCCCTCTACGACAAAAGCCACAATTCCGCTGCGCGGAGCGCCCGGCGCCGGGCCCAGAATCCGCATGCCCGGAATAGCAGCCAAGCCCTCCATCAGCAGCTGTGTCAGCTTCCATTCCTGCATATGAATCTGTTCCACTCCCAGCGCCTTAACCGCCTTCACTCCAGCCAGCAGACCGGCTATTCCGACGGCATTCTGTGTTCCTGCCTCATAACGGTCCGGGCGAACACTTGGCTGCTCGCTGTTCTCCGACTGACTGCCAGTCCCTCCATGCATCAGCGGTTCCAGATCCAGCACAGGAGAGATATACAGCCCCCCGGTTCCTTGCGGACCGAGCAGCCCTTTATGTCCCGGAAATGCCAGCAGATCAATATTCATAGCCGCCACATCAATATTAAGCGCCCCTGCACTTTGAGCGGCATCTACCAGGAACACAGCCCCATGCGATTTCACGATGTCACCGATATCCCCAACCGGCAGAATACTTCCCAGCAGATTGGAACTATGATTGCAGATCACCATCCGGGTGTTAGGACGCAGAAACCGCTGAAGCTCGTGAAGATTAATTTGGCCCTCGCGGTCCGCCTGTATATAATCCACTTCAATCCCGATGCTCCGGCGCAAATACTCCAAGGGTCTGCGCACAGAGTTATGCTCCGTCATCGTTGACACGACATGATCCCCTGGTTGAAGTGTACCCTTAATAGCCATATTTAGCCCCATAGTTGTGTTATGAGTGAACGCGATATCCTGAGCATTCGCTATACCAAACAACTCTGCCAGCAGCATTCGTGCACGAACTAATACCCGCCCCGTCCCGATAGCCAGTGAGTGGTTGCCCCGCCCGGCATTGGCTCCTGACTGCTCCAAGGCCTCCACCATAGCTGCAGCCACCTCCGGCGGCTTGGGCCACGAAGTAGCTGCGTGATCGAGATATACCAGCCTCTCCATCTTCCGCCCTCCCTCTTTTCGATTTAAAAAACATACCCCTCCATATCCGTATTAAGGATATCTCAGGATATGTCTTCGGTACAAATATCCAAATCAGTTCCCCAGCAGCTCCAGCAATCTTTCCAGGTCTTGGGCACTGTAATAGTTTAATTCGATTTTTCCTTTTTCCTTGCCTTGTTTAATTTTGACTGTTGTCTTGAATCGCTCCCGTAATACTTCCTCTACATTATCAATATAAGGATCACGTTTCACAACCTTGGCCTTAATTCCGTTAGCCGGTTTGCGGTCGAGATTCTTCACTACCTCTTCCAGTTCTCTAACACTCCACTGAAGCTCCACACACTGAGCAGCCAATTGCTTGATGACCTCCGGATCTTTCAGAGCCACAATTGCCCGGGCATGCCCCATCGAAATTGTTCCACGTGAAACATAATCCTTCACTTCTTCCGGTAAGCTAAGCAGCCGCAAAAAGTTGGCAATATGCGATCTGGACTTTCCGACTTTAAGAGAAAGCTCTTCCTGAGTTAGTGAGAATTGATCCATCAGTCCTTGATAAGCAACCGCTATTTCCATCGCGTTAAGATTCTCACGCTGCAGGTTCTCGATCAGGGCAATCTCCATTACCTGCTGATCACTGAGGCTGCGGACCACTGCCGGAATCGTAGCTTTGCCGCAATATTGCGAGGCCCTGAATCTGCGTTCCCCGGCAATAATCTCATACCCTTTCAACACACTGCGAACAATGATCGGCTGGATCACACCATGCTGTCTTATGGATTCTGCAAGCTCCTGAATGGCCTCTTCATTGAAATCCTTGCGCGGCTGATAAGGATTGGCTCTAAGCTGCGTCAACGGGATCTCTACTACCTTATCGTCTTCATTGATCGACAGAGAAGGTATTAATGCATCCAAGCCTTTTCCCAAACGCTTACTCATAAGAGATCACTTCCTTTGCCAACTCTAAATATACTTCCGCTCCCTTGGAACGGGAATCGTAGGTAATAATTGACTGTCCATGTGAAGGGGCTTCGCTTAGGCGCACATTACGCGGGATAATCGTTCTGTATACCTTTTCCTGGAAATATTTTTTTACTTCTTCAATAACCTGAATCCCGAGATTCGTCCGGGCATCCAGCATCGTGAGCAATACTCCCTCAATTTTGAGATGCGGATTAAGATTCTTCTGAACCAGTCTTACCGTGTTGAGCAGCTGGCTTAATCCTTCAAGCGCATAATATTCGCATTGTATAGGGATAATCACTGAGTCTGCAGCCGTTAGAGAGTTAATGGTAAGAATCCCTAATGATGGCGGACAATCGATGATGATGTAATCATAATTCGCCTTCACTGCATTCAGTGCCTTCTTCAGCTTCAGTTCCCGCGATATCGTAGAGACCAGCTCGATCTCTGCTCCTGCCAGTTGAATGGTTGCCGGAATAATATGAAGGCCCTCAATCCGGGTCTCCTGTATTGTTTCCTGCGGATTCACTTCATTAATAAGAATATCGTAAATGCAATTCTCTACATCCGCTTTGTTGACGCCAACGCCGCTCGTAGTGTTGCCTTGCGGATCAATATCAACAAGCAGCACTCTCTTCCCCAGAGTAGCCATGCTGGCACCCAGGTTCACAGAGGTTGTTGTTTTACCTACCCCGCCTTTTTGATTTGCTATGGCAATAATCTTGGACACTTATTTCACCTCGAATTGTTTAGAAAGAATCATCTTGTAGTTCTTAGCTGTTAACGGCATTATAATCTGGATCTACGGCATCACATTTGCGGAGATGTAGATAAATAGACAACAACTTATCCTTAGAGTGTATATGTGATAATGTTCGGAGCTAGTCATAGAAAAGGCGGCCAACACCTCAGGGCCGCCTTCAGCTTTTTGTTTCCATTATCGTTTTGGAATTTGGATCACAATCTCATAATGATCTCCGCGGTCATTCTCGGAGGTCTTAATCTCCATTCCTGAGCCGGTCACCATGTCTATAGATTGACGAATTGTATTAAGAGCGAGACGGACATCTTTGGTATAGGAGGTCCGTTTTGATTTTTTGGTCTGGGTAACGGCCTTGTAGAAGGCAATACGTGCTTCTGTTTGTTTTACATTCAATTCCTTGGAAATAACCTCAGCCAGAACTTTTAGCTGCATCTCCTCAGTGTCTAGCGACAAGAGCGAGCGTGCATGGCGCTCGGTGATTTTTCTTTCCATTAATGCAGTTTTAACCTGTTCAGGCAAATTCAGCAAGCGGATTTTGTTGGCAATGGTGGATTGGCTTTTGCCAAGCCGCTGAGCCAGACTCTCCTGGGTCAATTGATGCAAGTCAATCAGCTTCTGATACGCGATCGCCTCTTCAATAGAGGTTAAGCCCTCACGCTGCAGGTTCTCTATCAGTGCGATCGATGCAGCCTGTGAATCATTGAATTCGCGGACAAGCGCCGGAATGGTGTCCATGCCCAGCTTTTTAACTGCCCGCCAGCGTCTTTCGCCTGCAATAATCTCATACTGGGAATCACGCATACGAACAACGATCGGCTGGATCACGCCATGAGTTTTGATAGTCTGACACAGCTCGTCGATCTTCTCATCATCGAAAATAGTCCGTGGCTGATACGGACTGCTGATGACCTCATGAACCGGGATTTGTTTGATCTCTTCTCCGCTGCTCCGCTCGGTAAATCCAAAAAGCTTGGTGAATTGTTCTTTCATTCCGTTCATAACCACCTAATTTCGTTATAGTACGATCCTCTTAACCTTTCATGCGAAAAGCTTATCGTACAGCGTAAGAAAAGTATCCATAAGTCATTCTTAGCCACTTCTCTTAAAAGACGGCCTGGCATTCATTCTGATCATATCTATTAAAAGTCTTACTATATTATTCTATCACTTTTCTGCTAATAATCCTATTCTCCATAATGACCTATTTTTCCTGCAAACCAGCCTCAACTAAGCCAGCTTTCCAGAAAAATAAAAAGATCAAGCTCACATTCGCATGAGCTTGATCCAGTATAACAGAAGACTGTCAAATGTTGTTTCACGTGAAACAATTAGATAAGCGGCGACTTCGCAGGTACGCCGGGCTTGCGCGGATACTTGGACGGGGTGGCCCCTGTCTTACGTACAAGAATGATATGCCGGGAAGATTCTTCCACCGGCAGACTGAAGGATTCTACCTTGTGCAGTTCAGCACGCAGCTCCTTGAAGCTGCGCTTGGCTTCTTGCAGTTCCTCCGTCGGATCGCTCCCCTTCATGGCAGCGAAGATGCCGTCCTTGCGGGTGAATGGCAGACAGAATTCATTCAAAAGCGATAAGCGGGCCACCGCACGGGCAGTGACTACATCATAAGCATCCCGGTGAACAAACTGTCTGGCGACATCCTCCGCCCGGCCGTGAATGAGCTGTACACCCTTCAACCCCAGGGTATCACAGACATGCTGCAGGAAGGTAATCCGTTTACTAAGTGAATCCACAATCGTCAGCTTAAGATCAGGGAAGCATATTTTTAGCGGAATTCCAGGAAACCCTGCCCCCGAACCAATATCAGCAAGACTCTTCGTCTCCTGCATATTCACATAGAAGGCTAAAGATAAAGAATCATAGAAGTGCTTGGTATATACCTGGCTCCGCTCTGTGATCCCGGTTAGATTCATCTTCTCATTCCAGGAGACCAGCTCCTGATAATAGAATTCGAATTGTTCAAGCTGCTTCATTGAGAGTTCCAGCCCATGCTCCTTGAGCAGGTTGGTGAACTCAGCTACCGTTGTATCCATAGATTATCCTTTCGCCGCTGTTACACGGTTGTAGTGCTCCAGATAGACCAGCAAAATCGAGATATCTGCCGGGGTAACGCCTCCGATACGTGAAGCCTGCCCAATGGAGATTGGAGCGATTTTGGTCAGCTTTTGCCGGGCCTCCATGGCCAGTCCATGAATCTCATTATAGTTGATGTCGTCAGGAATCTTCTTCTTCTCCATCTTCTGGAGCTTCTCCACATGCAGGAGCTGTTTCTCGATATAGCCGGCATACTTAATCTGAATCTCCACCTGCTCCTTCATCTCTTCATCCAGCTCTTCTGGAGAAGGAGAGATCAGATCCACGAAGCTGTAGGCTAGCTCAGGGCGCCGCATTAAGGTCAGCAGATTGCTTCCGTCAACAATCGGTGCAGATCCATAACTGGCTAGAGCTTCATTCACTTGAACCGGCTTAATCTTCGTCTCCTGCAGACGGATAATCTCACGGTCGACCCGGCCCTTCTTATCAAGGAAGGCTTCATAGCGCTGCTCTGTAATCAGCCCAATGTCATAACCGATTGGTGTCAGCCGGAGATCCGCATTATCATGACGGAGCAGCAGCCGGTATTCCGCACGGGAAGTCAGCAGGCGATAAGGCTCATTCGTTCCCTTAGTGACAAGATCATCGATCAGAACGCCAATATAGCCCTGCGAACGGTCCAGCACCACCGGCTCTTTCTCCTGCACTTTACGCGCTGCATTGATACCGGCAATAACCCCCTGCCCTGCCGCTTCTTCATAACCGGAGGTACCGTTGATTTGTCCCGCAGTGAATAGTCCCGGCAGACGTTTGGTTTCCAGAGACGGCCAGAGCTGCGTCGGAACCATGGCATCATATTCAATGGCATAGCCGTTACGCATCATCTCTACCTTCTCCATACCGGGAATAGACCGCAGAACCGCCAGCTGCACATCCTCAGGAAGGCTTGTCGACAGACCCTGTACATAGTATTCCGATGTGTTTTTACCTTCCGGCTCCAGGAAGATCTGATGCTGTGATTTATCACTGAACCGGACAACCTTATCTTCAATTGAAGGGCAATAACGCGGACCCGTTCCTTCAATAATACCCGTGAACATCGGCGCCCGGTGCAGATTGTCATTAATGATTTGGTGAGTAACCGGGGAGGTGTAGGTCAGCCAGCAAGGCAACTGCTCATTATCCGAGGATTTGGTTTCAAAAGAGAAGAATTTCAGCTTCTCATCGCCCGGCTGGATTTCGGTCTTGGAGAAATCAATCGAATCCTTGTGGACACGCGGCGGCGTTCCGGTCTTGAAGCGGACCAAATCGAACCCAAGTTCGCGCAGATTCTCGGACAGGCGTACGGACGGCTGCTGATTATTTGGTCCGCTCTCATATGTCAGCTCACCCATGATCACCTTGCCGCGCAGGTAGGTTCCCGTTGTGAGAATAACGGTCTTGCTGTGATACACCGTCCCGGTCTTCGTCACCACTCCGGCGCAGCGTCCGTCTTGGGTGATCAGCTCCTCCACCATCCCCTGGCGCAGAGTCAGGTTAGGAGTCTTTTCCATCGTTTCTTTCATCGCGTGCTGATAGAGGAACTTGTCGGCTTGTGCACGCAGAGCATGAACCGCAGGCCCCTTGCCTGTATTAAGCATTCGCAGTTGAATGAAGGTCTTGTCTATATTGCGGCCCATTTCTCCGCCGAGTGCATCAATTTCACGCACCACATGGCCCTTGGCGGGTCCGCCAATCGATGGATTACATGGCATGAAGGCCACCATATCCAGGTTAATTGTGATCATCAGTGTGCGGCAGCCCATCCGTGCAGCAGCCAGAGCTGCTTCGCAGCCGGCATGACCGGCGCCGATGACGATAACATCATAGCTGCCTCCATCATAATTCATAACGGTTCCTCCTTCTTATTTGCCCAAGCAGAATTGCGAGAAGATCTGGTCCAGCAGCGAATCAGCCGCCGTATCTCCAATAATCTCTCCAAGCTGCTCCCAGGCTAGACGTACATCAATCTGTATCATATCTATAGGAATCAGCATCTCCGCTGCTTCATAGGCATCCTGTAATGATTTATGTGCCTTCTTAAGCAAGGCTATATGCCTTACATTGCTTACATAAGTCAGATCGCCAGATTCCAGCTTGCCTCCGAAGAACAGTGCGGAGATCGCCTCTTCCAGTCTATCGAGTCCTTCCTCTTCCAGCACCGACATCGGTACAATACTCGCTTCAGCGAAAAAGGAGCGCAGCTTCCCCGTGTCCAGACGGGACGGTAAGTCCATTTTATTCATGATGACCAGCGCTTGTCTACCGTGGATTTGTTCCATCAGTGCCAGTTCATCCTCATGAAGCTCCTCATTGGCATTCAGCACCAGCAGAATCAGATCCGCATCGCTGAAAGCCGCCTTCGAGCGCTCCACACCGATTCTCTCCACCACATCCATCGTCTCACGGATACCGGCAGTATCCAGCAGCTTCAGCGGGATATTATTAATCGTTACGTACTCTTCTATCACATCACGCGTTGTTCCCGGAATGTCGGTCACAATCGCCTTGTTGTCGCGGGCAAGCGCGTTCAGCAGTGAGGACTTCCCGACATTGGGCCTGCCCACAATAGCTGTCGTAATCCCTTCGCGCAGAATCTTTCCTTCATTGGCGGTTCGAAGCAGCTTATCTATGCCTTGCATAACCTCTTGACTCTTATCCTTGATGAAATCGGCAGTTAAGGATTCCACATCATGCTCGGGGTAATCAATATTCACTTCTATATGGGCCAATGTCTCAATTAGCGTGTGCCGAAGCTCATGAATACGTGCGGATAACGAGCCGCTAACCTGCTTGAGGGCAACCGAGAAAGCCCGGTCCGACTTGGAACGAATCAGATCAATTACGGCCTCGGCCTGCGAGAGATCAATCCGTCCGCCCAAAAAGGCACGCTTGGTGAACTCTCCCGGCTCGGCCAGCCGGATGTCCTGCTGCAGCAGCAGATCCATTACTCTTCTTACAGAGATTACACCGCCATGGGCGCTGATCTCCACCACATCCTCCGTGGTAAAGGAGCGTGGTCCCTTCATGACGGTTACCAGTACCTCTTCCAGCTGTTCGCCGTCCTGCAGACTTACGATATGTCCATAATGCACCGTATGAGAATCAGCTTCCGTAAGGGGGATACGGCTTTTGAACAAAGGGGCTACTTGGGGGATTGCCTGCGGTCCGCTAACCCGGATGATGGCAATACCGCCCTCGCCCAAGGCTGTCGATACAGCGGCAATAGTGTCACTAAGCATGTTGTAATTCACCTCTGGTTATGGTCTCTTCAAAAAAACAATGACTCCTCGCATAGGTCAAGGAGTCATTGCGGCATATGGTTCTACTTCAAAGTTATAACGACGCGGCGGTTCGGCTCTTCACCCTTGCTGAGGGTGTTCACCTGCTTGTGATCCTGTAATCTGGAATGGATGATCTTGCGTTCCTGCGGGGACATGGGCTCCAGGACCACCTCTTTGCGGGTCCTCACCACACGCCCGGCCAGACGGTCAGCCAGCTCCTCCAGTGTCTTCTTGCGGCGCTCCCGGAAGTTCTCCGCATCCAGCACGAGCCGGATGAAGCTGTCAGAATACCGGTTGGCCACAATATTAGCCAAATACTGCAAAGCATCGAGAGTTTGTCCTCTTCTGCCAATCAGCAGCCCAAGCTCCGGACCGGAAATTTGCAGAACAGTTGATTCCTTGGCATGAACAATTTCAACTTCCACCTCAAGCCCCATGCTCTTGGCGACATCTACAATGAAATGAACGGCCTGACCGTATGCTTCTTCTACCGGGTGTCCGGAATCCTGGCGCGGTACACCGCTGATCGCCTCTGTATTGCTCTCTCTTGTTGTCTGCTGAGACAGTAGCGGAGCACTCGCCGCTGATGCCGGTGCGGCTTCCGGGATCAAGGTCAATTCCACCTTGGCACCCTTCGCACCGATCAATCCAAGGAATCCTTTTGACGGCTGTTCAAGTACGTTGACCGTTACCCGGTCCTTGTGAACTCCAAGCTGATTAAGTCCCCGTTCTACAGCTTCTTCAATGGTTTTCCCTGTCGCGACGACTTTGCTCATTTTGACTTTTTGACCCCCTTCTTCCCATTGCTTCCGTTTCCTTTAGCAGCAGGAGTTACATCTTTGCGGGCGTTAGAGTTGCTGTTCTTGCTCTTCGTCAGGTTAACATCCTTGGCCTTGCTGTTGCCTGCACTTACCGTAGCATTCGCAGCCACAAGTGCTGCTTTGTGCTTATCATTGTTGCGGTACAGGAAGTAGTTCTGGACAATGGTGTAAATATTGCTGTATACCCAGTACAGAGGCAGAGCAGCCGGGAAGTTGTAGGACATGATGAAGATCAGAACCGGATAGACCATCATCATGAACTGCATTGGACCCTGCTGTTGGACCGGGTTCATCTTGGTCATCATGCGGGTCTGAATGAAGGTGGTTGCGGCAGCGAGAACCGGCAGAATGAACAGGTGGTCGGGCTTGCCAAGCTGCAGCCACAGGAAGTCATGCAATCTGAGATCCGGGTTGTAGTAGATGGAATTGTATAGGGCAATAAAGATTGGCATTTGCACGATCAGCGGCAGACAGCCCGCCATCGGATTAACCTTGTTCTCCTGGAACAGGCGCATTGTCTCCTGCTGTACCTTTTCGGGCTCATCTTTATATTTCTTCTTAATCTTCTCAAGTTCCGGCTGAATCGCCTGCATGGCGCGCGAGCTCTTCACCTGCTTAATCGTAAGCGGGAGAATCAGCGTGCGGACAATAATCACCATCACAAGAACGGCAAAGCCGTATTGGCCGTTGAACCACTTGGCGAAAGTATCCAGGGCTAAGGCGAAATAATAGACAACATTACTCTGCCAGAAGCCTCCATTTTTCAAATCCTCCGTAGTGTGCGTCACTGTTGTCGCAGACGGAGAGCATCCCGACAGAACAGCGATCATTAGAACCATTAACCCGAGGAGAAGAAACATTTTTCCTCGCTTAGTCTTCATTAGAGACACTTCAAAACCCCTCTCATAAACATTCCATTGCACCGTAAATCATAACATAATTATGGATACAAATAAACAAGCCCTCTTCAGGCTCTTTTACTTGCGTAAAGCCTTGAGCAGCTTGGCTTTGCGCAGCACATGCAGCACGCTTTTCTCCAGCTCGGCGTAATCCTTGGAGAGCGCTCCTTTTCTGACAATGAAAACGATATCCAGATTGCCGGCAATTTCCGCCTCATGGTGACGGACAATCTCCTTGACCAGCCTTCTCATCCGGTTGCGGACTACGGCATTCCCGACCTTCTTGCTGACGGATATGCCCACCCGGAATCGTTCCACTTCTCTTCTGGGGAACCAATACACCACATACTGATGATTCGCAAATGACTTCCCATGGCGGTATACGCGGCTGAAGTCGGCACGGTTTCGTAATCGTAGACTTTTGTGCACGGAAATCTCCTATTCAAATACCGGAATTGCTCCAGGCTCCGGAATTTCATCTTCTAATTAGTATTGTCATTCAAGGGAGACCATAAACAGTTACCGCGGCGGCCCTGGAGATCCCCTGCCAACAAACATAGACAGCTTGTGGAATTCTTATATCTTTAAAAAAAGCCCCGCAGTAGCGTTAACATCCCCTGCAGAGCCTATCATTTAATGTTGCAGCAGCAGAAGTAATGCGTGGGTTTCTGCTCGCTGAGCGTCATCCTGTTCTGCGCTATATATAGAAGAGAAATAAAAACAGCCGATGCATTCTGCAAATAAAGCGTAAAAAAGGACCACAGCAGTGGTCCCAAAGTGGCCTATCTTACGCACTCAAAACTTTTCTGCCTTTCAAGCGGCGGGCTGCCAGCACTTTGCGGCCGTTTTTCGTGCTCATTCTTTTGCGGAAACCATGCACCTTTTTGCGTTTGCTAACATTTGGTCTGAACGTCGGTCTCATGTATTGCACCTCCCTTACAGGAACATAATTACTGTCATATAAGCAGAAACGGACTAAGCCGTCCTTAAAGTAGGGACAGTATCTACAAGTATTATCAATTTAATTTGGAGACATATCCTCACAGAAAACACCTTTATATATTTAAACATATATTAGCGCCAAAAGTCAACCATGTCTCTTTCTCCCTCTTTTTCAGGTTGCTCCGCTTATCCACAAAGGAACACATCCAAAATAATAATCCACAGGCTTGTCCAGTTATCCACCTGTGATTAATTCCGGGCGGATTTTGCTCACAGGTGAGCACAACCTGTGTATAAAAAAATTGGCGCAGCCGCGGAAACTGTCGAACGGTAAACAAATTATCAACAATATGTAGTGGTGTGCCTAAAAATTATACACAAGTGATTGAATTTGTGGATAAAATGGCCTCGCTCATTGAAAAACAAGGGGCGTTTTGCTATGATAGTATTACTTTTGAATGTGAATAGATTTGTTTGTTCAATAAATTATCAACAAGCTGTGGATAAAGTTGTGAACAATTCAAATTTATCCATATTTTTTTGTCTCTTGAAGTTGCATACTGGGGATAAGATTCAGCACCAACCCATTTTCTTCGACATTTCCACTTCATGGCTGATGCCACATTTGGAAGATTTAAAGGAGTGACAGTCTGTGGACAGCCATACTTCCGAATTATGGCAGCAAATATTATCGATTATTCAAACCAAACTAAGCAAGCCGAGCTTCGATACCTGGTTCAAGGCCACCAAGGCCATGACGTTCAATTCCCAGGCTCTTATCATCTCGGCGCCTACAACCTTTGCCGTAGAATGGCTGGAAAGTCGCTATACCAAACTGGTAGGAGCAACGGTATATGAAGTTACCGGACAGCAGGTGGAAGTCAAATTTGTCATTGAGGAGAACAAGCCCTCTGAGCCTGTAGTTCAGCAAAGTGCGCCTACTCCCGTTGTTTCGCGCGAAGAGGCACAGACTCATTTGCTCAATCCCAAATACACCTTCGACACGTTCGTGATCGGTTCAGGCAACCGTTTTGCGCATGCAGCCTCCCTTGCTGTAGCCGAAGCGCCGGCCAAAGCCTATAACCCTCTGTTTCTGTATGGAGGCGTAGGTCTCGGAAAGACTCACCTTATGCATGCGATCGGCCATTATGTGCTGGAGCATAACCCCAATAACAAGGTGATTTACATCTCCTCCGAGAAGTTCACGAATGAATTCATCAACTCCATCCGTGATAACCGCGGCGAAAGCTTCCGCAACAAGTACCGCAATGTTGACATTTTGCTGATTGACGACATCCAATTCCTGGCCGGCAAGGAGTCCACGCAGGAGGAATTTTTCCATACGTTCAATGCTCTTCACGAAGAACGCAAGCAAATTATCATCTCCAGCGACCGGCCTCCCAAGGAAATTCCCACTCTGGAAGAACGGCTGCGTTCCCGGTTCGAATGGGGACTGATCACAGATATCCAGCCCCCCGATCTTGAGACGCGGATTGCCATTCTGCGCAAGAAGGCCAAGGCGGAGAACCTGGATATCCCGAACGAAGCCATGATGTACATTGCCAACCAGATCGACACGAATATCCGGGAGCTTGAAGGCGCGCTGATCCGTGTTGTGGCTTATTCTTCCCTGACGAACCAGGATGTGACGACACATCTGGCAGCCGAAGCGCTGAAGGATATCATCCCTTCGAGCCGTCCGAAGATGATCACCATTAACGATATTCAGCAAAAAGTCGGTGAATACTACAATTTGCGCATGGAGGACTTCAAAGCGCGGAAACGCACGAAGGCTGTGGCTTTTCCAAGGCAGATTGCCATGTATCTCTCCCGCGAGCTGACGGATTATTCGCTTCCTAAGATCGGCGAGGCCTTCGGAGGACGCGATCATACGACCGTTATCCATGCCCATGAGAAGATTACGCAGCAATTAAAGGTGGACCAGGAGCTCTATAAAGTGGTAAATAATCTTTCGGAGAAAATTAAAAATCCTTCCTAAGAGGAACAAAGAGCCTATACACAATCTATACACATGTGGGTAGGCTTAATTTTATGCTGTTTAGCCACTTATCCACATAAACGGAGCCCCTACTACTAATACTATTAAATAACTATAATAATTCATCTTCTAAGAGCAGGTTTCAAAGAGCATTTACGTACACCCATTTCCCAATTTTTCAGCTAGGAGTGAAATCATGAAAATCAGCATTCTCAAAAACGAGCTTAACGAATCCATCGGCCATGTCTCCAAGGCAATCTCCAGCAGAACAACTATCCCTATTCTGACCGGTATTAAGTTTGAGGTTAGCCATCAGGGCGTTACACTGACTGCAAGTGATACGGATATTTCCATTCAGTCCTTCATCCCTGCCGAGAATGACAGCCAGACGATCGTCAAGGTAGAGCAGCCGGGCAGCGTAGTGCTTCCCGCCAAATTTTTCGTTGAGATTATCAAGAAGCTTCCCTCCAAAGAAATTCACATGGAAGTCAAGGAAGGCTTCCAGACCTATATCTCCTCCGGCTCTACGGAGATTCAGATCGTGGGTCTTGATCCTGAAGAATTCCCGGTTCTGCCAAGCATTGAGGAGAATGAAACCATCTCCATGCCGGGTGATTTGCTGAAGAATATGATCAAGCAGACCGCCTTCTCCATCTCCACCCAAGAGACCACACCGATCCTGACAGGCATTCTGTGGAATCTGGCCGACAATGAATTCAAGTTCACGGCTACCGACCGCCACCGGCTCGCAACCAGAGCTGCCCACCTGGAAGGCACAGAGAATATCCAGTTCGCGAATATTGTCATTGCCGGCAAAACGCTGAACGAGCTGAGCAAAATTATCCCTGATCAGAATATGCTGGTGGATATTGTCGTCGCCGATAACCAGGTGCTGTTCAAAATCGACAAAGTGCTGTTCTATTCGCGGATTCTGGATGGCATTTATCCGGATACTTCTAGAATTATTCCAACCACCTACAAAACAGAACTAACTTTGGACACAAAAAAATTAAGCGAATCGATTGACCGTGCTTATTTGCTGTCCCGTGAAGAGAAAACGAACATCGTCCGGATGCAGACCCTGGAAAACGGTGATGTGGAGATCTCTTCCAGTTCGTCGGAGCTGGGGAAGGTCCGTGAAGAGCTGGAAGTTATCGATTTCAAAGGCGAGCCGCTGCGCATCTCCTTCAACTCCAAATATATGCTCGATGTGCTGAAGGTGGTGGAGAGTGAGCAGCTCGTGATCGCCTTCACCGGTATGATGAGCCCGATTATTCTCAGACCGCTCGATGAGAGCCGCAGCCTGTATGTGATTTTGCCGTACCGGACAACTAATTAACGCCCTGTCCATCAACATGTGGATAAGTGGCTGAAAGGATTAAAATCATGAAAAAAATAGTTATCCACAGTGGATACATTAAGCTCGACCAGTTCCTGAAGCTCGCTGATTGTGTATCCACAGGGGGGATGGCCAAGGCGCTGCTGCAGGAAGGGCATGTGCAGGTGAACGGAGAGGTTGAAGAACGCCGTGGCCGGAAGCTCTACCCGGGTGATAGAATAGAGGTACAGGATAACGGCGTGTTTGAAGTTGAGGGCGGCGGAGTCAAGGAGGAGTAACCCTAAGGAGGAACAGGCTCTTGTTTGTCAAAAATATCGGACTGCAGGATTACCGCAACTATGGGCTGCTGCGTCTTGAGCATCTGGGCGATGTGAATCTCATTCTCGGACAGAACGCCCAGGGCAAAACCAATCTCATGGAGGCTTTGTTTGTCCTGGCGATGACCAAAAGCCACCGGACCTCCAAGGACAAGGAGCTGATCTCCTTCGATGCCCCGGCGGGCTCTGCACAGATTGTTGCTGAAGTAGAGCGCAAATACGGGGATCTTAAGCTGGAGCTGACCCTGTCCCCGCAGGGCAAGAAGGCCAGAATTAACGGACTGGAGCAACGGCGGCTCAGTGAATTCGTAGGCTCGCTGAACGTTGTAATGTTTGCCCCGGAGGATCTGGAGATTGTTAAAGGCACCCCGGGCATCCGGCGCCGGTTCCTTGACATGGAGATTGGCCAGGTTCAGCCGAGCTACCTGTTTCATCTGCAGCAGTACCAGAAAATCCTCCTCCAGCGGGGCAATTTGCTGAAGCAGTTATGGGGCAAGGAGGCTGGCGGCCGGGAGCTTTTGGACATCTGGGATGCCCAACTTGTAGAACATGGTGTTAAAATCGTCAAAAAAAGGAAACAATTCATAAAGAAGCTGCAGATATGGGCAGAAAGCATCCACCGGGGCATCACAAACGGCGGAGAAGAGCTCAAGCTGCTCTATGTCCCCTCGTTTGGTGAGCGTGAAGAGGAAGATGAAGCTGTCTTATTGGACAAATTTATGTTAAAGTTATCACAAACAAGAGATCAGGAAATCAGGCGCGGCATGACGCTGACGGGTCCCCATCGGGATGACCTGTCCTTTTTTATCAACGGAAGAGAAGCTCAGGTCTACGGTTCCCAAGGGCAGCAACGTACGGCAGCTTTATCGCTCAAGCTGGCGGAAATTGAACTGATCCATGAGGAGATCGGAGAATACCCTGTGCTGCTTCTTGATGATGTTTTGTCCGAACTTGATCCCTATCGTCAGACCCAGCTTATCGAAACCTTTCAGAGCAAGGTGCAGACCTTCATCACTGCCACCGGTGTTGAGGGACTGAATGCTGATAAACTAAAGGGTGCAATCCTGTATCATGTTCATGGCGGCAAAGTGGGGTTATAAAGAGCGGAGGAAGACCATGTATATTCATTTGGGCGGAGAAAAAATTATTCGATCCTCAGAGCTGATTGCTATATTTGATATATCGATTGAGAAATCCTCCAAGGTATCGAAGCAGTTTATGACTCATTCCCAGCAGGATAAGAAGCTGGAACGCATTGGTGAAGAGGAAGCGAAGTCTATTGTCGTGACCAGGAATACTGTCTACTACTCCCCGATCTCCTCCTCCACTCTCAAAAAAAGAGCCAAGATCTTGTTAGAAATATAGGTTTCGTAAGTTACAAGAGATAATCTGAAAGAAGTAGGTGAAGGCATGTCAATGAATCAACCGACATATGATGAGAGCCAGATTCAGGTACTGGAAGGGCTGGAAGCAGTTCGGAAACGTCCCGGCATGTACATTGGCTCCACCAGCTCCAAAGGTCTGCATCATTTGGTCTGGGAGGTTGTCGATAATAGTATTGATGAGGCGCTGGCAGGTTTTTGCGACCGGATTCAAGTCATAATTACTGAAAATAATAGTGTGACTGTTATTGACAATGGGCGAGGAATTCCTGTCGGTGAGAACGTCAAGCTGAAGAAGTCCACGCTTGAAGTGGTCATGACTGTCCTGCATGCAGGCGGTAAGTTCGGCGGCGGGGGTTACAAGGTGTCCGGCGGTCTTCACGGCGTAGGGATCTCTGTAGTTAACGCCTTGTCCGAGAAGGTAGTTGTCACTGTTAAACGTGACGGGCATGTCTACCAACAGGAGTACAACCGCGGCGTGCCGCAATATGACATCAAAGTGATCGGGGATACAGAGGAGACGGGGACCACCACTACCTTCCACCCGGACCCGGATATTTTTACCGAAACCACTACTTTTGAATACTCCACGCTCCTTACCCGTATCCGCGAGCTGGCCTTCCTGAACAAGGGCATTGAGCTGTCACTGCTGGATGAACGGACCGGAGTCAACAATACGTTCAAGTATGAAGGCGGTATTGTGGAGTATGTGAAATACCTTAACGAGAAAAAAGAAGCTCTTCATGAGGATCCGATCTACGTGGAAGGCTCACGGGATATGATCGCGGTTGAAGTAGCTCTCCAATATAACGATTCATATACAGAGAATATCTATTCATTCGCCAACAATATCAATACCCACGAGGGCGGAACGCATGAATCCGGCTTCAAGAGCGCCTTGACGCGGATCATTAATGATTACGCACGCAAGGCCGGCGTGATCAAGGATAGCAGCCAGAATCTGACCGGGGACGATGTCCGTGAAGGTCTGACGGCGATTATTTCCGTCAAAATCCCTGAGCCGCAGTTCGAAGGCCAAACCAAGACCAAGCTCGGCAACAGTGAAGTCCGCGGAATTGTAGAATCACTGTTCGGCGAGAAGCTGCAGGAGTTCCTGGAAGAGAACCCTGCCGTCTCACGTAAGGTGCTGGAGAAGTCATTGCAGGCTTCCCGTGCCCGTGAAGCGGCCAAAAAGGCCCGTGAGCTGACCCGCCGCAAAAGTGCGCTTGAAGTCAGCGCCCTGCCGGGTAAGCTGGCAGACTGCTCCTCCAAGGATGCGTCCATCAGTGAGCTGTACATCGTCGAAGGTGACTCGGCCGGAGGATCTGCCAAGCAGGGCCGGGACCGTCACTTCCAGGCTATCCTGCCGCTGCGCGGCAAGATCCTGAACGTGGAGAAGGCCCGGCTGGACCGGATCTTGTCCAATGCGGAAATCCGGGCGATTATCACCGCACTGGGGACCGGGATCAGTGATGATTTCGACCTCTCGAAGGCGCGTTACCACAAGGTTGTCATCATGACCGATGCGGACGTCGACGGCGCCCATATCCGAACACTGCTGCTGACCTTCTTCTACCGCTACATGCGGAAGATTGTTGACGCAGGGTATATCTATATCGCCCAGCCGCCGCTCTTCAAGATCGAGCGCAACAAGGTTGTGCGCTATGCACAGACCGAGAAGGAGCGCGATGAGATCATTGCTGCCTTCGGTGAGAACGTGAAGGTTAACGTTCAGCGCTACAAAGGTCTGGGTGAGATGAACGCCGCTCAGCTGTGGGACACGACGATGGACCCTGAGAGCCGCACCATGCTGCAGGTGACCATTGAGGATGCCATGCTGGCGGACAGCATCTTTGATACCCTGATGGGTGACAATGTCGAACCGCGCCGTGAATTCATTCAGGAGCATGCGCAATCGGTTAAGAACCTGGATATTTAAGCCGCACATAGCGAACCTCCGGATTATCCCTTGCGGATGAAGCCGGAGGTTTTTTAGTAATCAAGAGGGGGATATATCCTGCCGCTTGAATACATAGAGCTAGAAGTTTGATATTCGCTTGCGGCGGCTGGTCACGGACTTCCGGTTAGGCTTCAAACGTCCATAGGCCACAGCGTAACGGTGGATTCTGCGGTAAATTGCTTTGTTCTTGAACAATTTGAAGACAATGATGGAGGGTAAGGTGTTTACTTCAAGCAGCCATAGATCGTGATGCTGGTCGATGGCTACATCAAGCCCCAGCTCCTTAAGGCCTGGATAAGCCGTTTCGAGCTGTGCGCCGATTCGAACGCCCAGCGATTTGAGCTGCTGGGTAGTCGCAGACATTTCGTCAGAGGTCATATGCTCCTTGAACAGGGCATCTACCGGAAAAACACTGCCCCCGCTGTGATAATTCGTGATCACCTTCTGCGGTGCGGCGACCCGGCCAAGCATGCCTGTAGTCTCCCAGCTGCCCTGGGGATTCTTTTGGGTAAGCACCCGCAGGTCGAAGGGGCGCTCCTGATGCTGCAGCAGATCAATGCCCTGCTGGACCAGATAGCTGCGGTCTTTAATCCGCGGCACCAGTGCGGCATGAAGCTCTTCAGGGTTATTAAAGACCTCGGCGTCCTTCGCATACCTGAGAATATACATCAGCTTCGGCTCTGCCGGTACTTCTGCTTCAATGTCTGCAACTGCTGTCTCCGGTTCACGGGTCTCCGGCTGCTGCCCGCTGGGACTTAAGTGTACAACCCTCTGCTCGGCTCTCATCACTCCGCTGCCATAGGTGCCGCGGTCGGGCTTTATATATACCGTGCCATGCAGATGCAGCATTTCTTTCAGATCCTCCAGGCCGTATTTGCGCGTTTCCGGAATATAGACCGATAGCTGACGGTTTTGCAGAATGACTTTCGTTTTTGCCCATTTGCTGGACACGCGTTGAATCTTCATGTTCTGCCTCCGTTTCTTTACGCATAGCGAATTTTCAGGACAAGCAAACAAAAAAATGTTATAATATAAGGATATGAGATTATGCTTTTTGGGACGAAAACAGGGGCATGAAGCCAATTCTCTTGTCTCTACAGTCTATGTACTGAAGACAGCAGCGGAGAGGGCGTATACCCTTATCCGTACTAAAAGAAAATCAATATAGACGATAACAGGCTATCATGTTTAATTGTGCTGGTTTTGTGAAAGTAATATAATATAGGGTAGCGGTTTTTAACTGAAGGAGGTCCACCAACTCATGGCTGAACAAAATAACCCGCAAGTCAAAGATCGGGACATTGGCGTGGAAATGCGCGAATCCTTTATGGATTACGCAATGAGCATCATTGTAAGCCGGGCTTTGCCGGATGTGCGGGATGGACTTAAGCCTGTTCACCGACGCATTTTGTTTGCGATGTCGGAACTTGGTATGTCCTCGGATAAGCCACATAAGAAGTCAGCTAGAATCGTCGGTGAGGTTATCGGTAAGTATCACCCACACGGTGACTCAGCAGTCTATGAAACAATGGTACGTATGGCACAGGACTTCTCCATGCGCTATATGCTTGTAGACGGTCATGGTAACTTCGGTTCCATAGACGGAGACATGGCGGCTGCAATGCGTTATACAGAAGCACGTTTGTCCAAAATTGCCGGAGAAATGCTCCGTGACCTGAACAAGGAGACCGTTGACTTCGCGCCCAACTATGATGGTGAAGAGAACGAGCCTGTAGTCTTGCCGGCACGTTATCCCAATCTGCTGGTCAATGGTGTAGGCGGGATTGCGGTGGGGATGGCAACCAACATTCCTCCGCATAACCTCGGTGAGGTTATTGACGGTGTGCAGGCGATGATCAAGAATCCTGATATTACGCCTATGGAGCTTATGGAATATATTCAAGGCCCGGATTTCCCGACGGCCGGATATATTCTGGGCCGTGAAGGCATCCGTCAGGCCTACCGCACGGGACGCGGATCGGTTACCATGCGTGCCAAAGCGGTCATTGAAGAGAATAACGGCAAGGCCCGGATTATTGTGCATGAGCTTCCTTACCAGGTCAACAAAGCCCGGCTCGTGGAGAAGATTGCGGAGCTGGTGCGTGAGAAGCGCATCGAGGGCATTACGGATCTGCGTGATGAGTCTGACCGTAACGGAATGCGCGTAGTGGTTGAAATGAGACGGGATGTGAATCCGAGTGTTGTACTCAACAATCTCTACAAGCATACTTCTATGCAGTCCACCTTCGGGATCAACATGCTGGCTATTGTCAACAATGAACCGAAGATTCTGAATCTGCGCGATGTGTTGTATCACTATCTGCAGCATCAGATCGAAGTCATCCGCCGCCGGACGATCTTCGACCTTAAGAAGGCGGAGGCACGGGCGCATATTCTGGAAGGTCTGCGTATTGCCCTGGATCATCTGGATGAGGTCATTGCCCTGATCCGCGCCTCACGCACTACCGACATTGCCCGGGAAGGTCTGATGGAGACCTTCAGTCTAAGCGTAGAGCAGGCCCAGGCGATCCTCGATATGCGGATGCAGCGCCTGACCGGTCTGGAACGCGAGAAGATCGAGAACGAATATAACGAGCTTTTGGCCAAAATTGCCGAATACCGTGAGATTCTGGCCAATGAGCATCTTGTGCTGGATATTATCAGCAATGAGCTGCAGGAGATTCGGGATAAGTACTCCGATGACCGCCGTACAGAAATTACGGTTGGGGAAGAAAGCATCCTCGACGAGGATCTGATTCCGCGTGAAGAGGTTGTTATCACGATTACCCACACCGGTTACATCAAACGTCTTCCGGTCAACACCTACCGCAGCCAGAAGCGCGGCGGACGCGGTGTCATCGGGATGGACACCAAGGACCAGGACTTTGTGGAGCATCTCTTCGTGAGTAACTCCCATAACTACCTGATGTTCTTCACTGATAAGGGTAAAGTGTACCGGATTAAGGCTTATGAGATTCCGGAGCTTGGACGGACTGCCCGGGGAACGCCGATCATCAACCTGATTCAAATTGAGCAGGGTGAGAAGATCAGCGCGGTCATCCAGGTAGAGGAAGCGGACAGTGACAAGTACCTGTTCTTCGCTACCCGCGAGGGAATTGTGAAGAAGACGCCTCTGGAAGATTACAACAACATCCGTAAGGGTGGCCTGATTGCAATCAATCTCCGTGAGGAGGATTCACTGATTGAGGTGAAGCTGACAGACGGTGAGCAGAATCTGATTATCGGTACTGCACGCGGAATGTCGATTACCTTCTCGGAGAATGATGTGCGTTCCATGGGCCGCAGCGCTACCGGGGTTAAGGGGATCACGCTTGATTCCAATGACCATGTTATTGGCATGGACTGCGTAGACCAGGAGCTTGAGGTGCTGATCGTAACCACCAAGGGCTATGGTAAGCGGACACCTGCTGCTGACTACCGGTCCCAGACCCGCGGCGGTAAAGGCATCAAGACCATTAACCTTACGGATAAGAACGGGCCGGTTGTCGGGCTGAAGGTCGTCAAGCAGGACGAGGACCTGATGATTATTACGACCAGCGGTACCCTGATCCGTACCAGCATGGACGGAATATCCACCATGGGCCGTTATGCGCAGGGCGTTAAGCTGATTAATATCCGTGAGGATGATGCTGTAGCTACACTGTGCAGAGCGGACAAAGAGGATGAAGAGCTGTCTGAGCATGAGGATGGCGAAGACTTCGTTCAAGAAGTTCCGGCAGAAGGCGATGGCGAAGCCAGCCAGCCTGAAGCGGACGCTGTGGACGAAGACGACAATCTCGAATAATATTTTGCAGGAGAGCATGGGTTTCTGATCTACAGAAGCCTATGCTCTTTTTTTGTACCCTCGCAATGAGTAAACGGGGAATTCTCTATCTAGCCGCTTCCCGGGTTCCATACTATAATTAGAGAATTACAGGTGTCACCGACATAAAGGGGCTTAAGGTATGCCAAACATATCCGTTGGAGAGATTAAAGCGGGTTCAAAGATTATAAAGGATGTAATTACTCCTTTAGGGGGAGTATTATTCGGGAAGGGGAAGATCATTCTCCCCCGGGATATTGAAATTTTGCAGGCTTTTTTGATCGGACAGGTCGAGATTGAAGGGGCGCATGGGGAAGACAAACCGGCAGAGAGCGCTAGACCGGCAGTGAAGCAGCAAGCGGCCAAGGCGGGGGCTCTAATTAATGAGTCGGTGCTGTCCAAGAGCAATTCTCCGCTTCACGATGAGTATGAGAAAATGCTGGTGCTAATCAAGCAAAGCTACCGCGCAGCGGCCGCTGCGGCGTTGCCGATCTTCGAACTGCGGAGTCAGCTGGAGCTGCTGATCACCCATTTGAAGGATTACCATGTCTTAAAGTTTGCGCCGCGTGTGCTGATTGACCAGGAATATAACTATCATAATGCGGTCTTGTCTGCCCTGACCTCCTATCGAATTGCCCAGTGGTGCGGATATCCGCAGAAGGACTGGATGCAGGCTGCTTTTGCCGGCTTGCTGCACGATATAGGTAACATTAAGGTAGACGAAGCGCTGCTGCAGAAGCCAACCCCTCTAAGCGGTGCAGAGATTGACGAGGTACGCAGGCACACTACATACGGTTATCAGCTGCTGCGCAATGTTACAGCCATTAACGAAGGGGTTAGACTCGCCGCCTTGCAACACCATGAGAAGATAGACGGTTCAGGGTACCCGCTTAGGCTGGATGGCAGCCAGATTCATTTCTACGCCAAGATTGTGGCAGTCGCCGATATCTTCCATGCCATGACGCTGGGAAAAGCCTACAGAAAGGCACAGTCGCCTTATCTGGTATTGGAGCAGCTGCAGAAGGAGAGCTTCGGGAAGCTCGATCCGGTAATCGTACAGACCTTCATTCAAAAGACGACAGACCTTTACAACGGTACACGGATACGGCTCAGCGATGGGCGTCATGGGGAAATCATCTTTACTGACCGTAACAACCCGACAAGACCCATGGTTCAGGTTGAAGGAAACATCGTTAATCTCATCAATGAACGGGAGCTGCATATTAAGGAGATTATTGCTTAAGCACACGGACAAAGGAGTAGAGCTATGCTAACTTGCTTGCCGGGCTATGGCTGGTTAGGGGAAGCGTAGCTTTTAGATAATGAGTATGAAATAATGCTTGCAATGAATCTCTATCCGTGATATATTCTATTTCTGGCCGCGAAACATCACGCCGAGCTCGAACAAGAAATTGAAAAAAGAGCTTGCATTGATCGGCTGAACGTGATATATTATAAGAGTTGCTGGTGACGATAACATCGCCGCTAACAACGAGCTTGATCTTTGAAAACTGAACAACGAGTGAGTATCTGGAGATCACTTCGGTGAGATCCAAAATTAGAGAATGTAAATTCTCGTCAGATGTTTCAAAATGAGCAATCGCTCTTTCTAAATACCAATTTGGAGAGTTTGATCCTGGCTCAGGACGAACGCTGGCGGCGTGCCTAATACATGCAAGTCGAGCGGAGTGTGAAAGGAAGCTTGCTTCCTTTCAGACTTAGCGGCGGACGGGTGAGTAACACGTAGGCAACCTGCCCTCAAGCCTGGGATAACTACCGGAAACGGTAGCTAATACCGGATAATTTCTTTCTTCTCCTGAGGAGAGAATGAAAGGCGGAGCAATCTGCTGCTTGGGGATGGGCCTGCGGCGCATTAGCTAGTTGGTGGGGTAACGGCCCACCAAGGCGACGATGCGTAGCCGACCTGAGAGGGTGAACGGCCACACTGGGACTGAGACACGGCCCAGACTCCTACGGGAGGCAGCAGTAGGGAATCTTCCGCAATGGGCGCAAGCCTGACGGAGCAACGCCGCGTGAGTGATGAAGGTTTTCGGATCGTAAAGCTCTGTTGCCAGGGAAGAACGTCCGGTAGAGTAACTGCTACCGGAGTGACGGTACCTGAGAAGAAAGCCCCGGCTAACTACGTGCCAGCAGCCGCGGTAATACGTAGGGGGCAAGCGTTGTCCGGAATTATTGGGCGTAAAGCGCGCGCAGGCGGTTATTTAAGTCTGGTGTTTAAACCTTGGGCTCAACCTGAGGTCGCACTGGAAACTGGGTGACTTGAGTACAGAAGAGGAAAGTGGAATTCCACGTGTAGCGGTGAAATGCGTAGATATGTGGAGGAACACCAGTGGCGAAGGCGACTTTCTGGGCTGTAACTGACGCTGAGGCGCGAAAGCGTGGGGAGCAAACAGGATTAGATACCCTGGTAGTCCACGCCGTAAACGATGAGTGCTAGGTGTTAGGGGTTTCGATACCCTTGGTGCCGAAGTTAACACAGTAAGCACTCCGCCTGGGGAGTACGGTCGCAAGACTGAAACTCAAAGGAATTGACGGGGACCCGCACAAGCAGTGGAGTATGTGGTTTAATTCGAAGCAACGCGAAGAACCTTACCAGGTCTTGACATCCAACTAACGAAGCAGAGATGCATCAGGTGCCCTTCGGGGAAAGTTGAGACAGGTGGTGCATGGTTGTCGTCAGCTCGTGTCGTGAGATGTTGGGTTAAGTCCCGCAACGAGCGCAACCCTTGACTTTAGTTGCCAGCAGGTGAAGCTGGGCACTCTAGAGTGACTGCCGGTGACAAACCGGAGGAAGGTGGGGATGACGTCAAATCATCATGCCCCTTATGACCTGGGCTACACACGTACTACAATGGCCGGTACAACGGGAAGCGAAGCCGCGAGGTGGAGCCAATCCCAGCAAAGCCGGTCTCAGTTCGGATTGCAGGCTGCAACTCGCCTGCATGAAGTCGGAATTGCTAGTAATCGCGGATCAGCATGCCGCGGTGAATACGTTCCCGGGTCTTGTACACACCGCCCGTCACACCACGAGAGTTTACAACACCCGAAGTCGGTGGGGTAACCCGCAAGGGAGCCAGCCGCCGAAGGTGGGGTAGATGATTGGGGTGAAGTCGTAACAAGGTAGCCGTATCGGAAGGTGCGGCTGGATCACCTCCTTTCTATGGAGAATCGTCTTCTGCAATGAAGACATTCAAATCGGAAGTATTACTTCCACAACTCAGGTTTAGGCCTGTTACTCACTCGTTGGTCAGTTTTGAGAGTTTAAGCTCTCATCTTTACCTTGATCCTTGAAAACTGGATACCGAAACGAATTTGCGTTTTAGAACATCTTTTAGCTGAAACTTGTGTAAGCAAGTTGAAATAGTTATTAGTTGCTACCGTGATTTTCCTTAGGGGAAACGCATTGGTTAAGCTACTAAGAGCACACGGAGGATGCCTAGGCGCCAGGAGCCGACGAAGGACGTGGCGAACAACGAAACTGCCTCGGGGAGCTGTAAGCAAGCTTTGATCCGGGGGTGTCCGAATGGGGAAACCCAGCTGTGGTAATTCGCAGTTACTCGTATCTGAATACATAGGATACGCAGAGGCAGACCAGGGGAACTGAAACATCTAAGTACCCTGAGGAAGAGAAAACAATAGTGATTCCGTCAGTAGCGGCGAGCGAACGCGGAACAGCCTAAACCAAGGGGCTTGCCTCTTGGGGTTGTGGGACGTCTCACATGGAGTTACAAAGGAATTCAGTAGGTGAAGAGGTCTGGAAAGGCCCGCGATAGAGGTAAAAGCCCTGTAACCTAAACTGTGTTCTCTCCGAGACGGATCCCGAGTAGTGCGGGGCACGTGAAACCCCGTATGAATCCAGCAGGACCATCTGCTAAGGCTAAATACTACCTGGCGACCGATAGTGAAACAGTACCGTGAGGGAAAGGTGAAAAGCACCCCGGAAGGGGAGTGAAATAGAACCTGAAACCGTGTGCTTACAAAAAGTCAGAGCCCTTTCTATGGGTGATGGCGTGCCTTTTGTAGAATGAACCGGCGAGTTACGTTTAACATGCAAGGTTAAGGTGAGAAGCCGGAGCCGCAGCGAAAGCGAGTCTGAATAGGGCGATTAAGTATGTGGACGTAGACCCGAAACCGTGTGATCTACCCCTGTCCAGGGTGAAGGTGCGGTAACACGCACTGGAGGCCCGAACCCACGCATGTTGAAAAATGCGGGGATGAGGTGGGGGTAGCGGAGAAATTCCAATCGAACTCGGAGATAGCTGGTTCTCCCCGAAATAGCTTTAGGGCTAGCCTCGGTGAATGGAGTGGTGGAGGTAGAGCACTGATTGGGTGCGGGGCCCGCAAGGGTTACCAAGCTCAGTCAAACTCCGAATGCCATTTACTTCTTGCCGGGAGTCAGACAGTGAGTGCTAAGATCCATTGTCAAAAGGGAAACAGCCCAGACCATCAGCTAAGGTCCCCAAGTGTGTGTTAAGTGGGAAAGGATGTGGAGTTGCACAGACAACCAGGATGTTGGCTTAGAAGCAGCCACCATTGAAAGAGTGCGTAATAGCTCACTGGTCGAGTGACTCTGCGCCGAAAATGTAACGGGGCTAAACACACCACCGAAGCTATGGCTAGATACTTTGTATCTGGGGTAGGGGAGCGTTGTATGTAGGTTGAAGGTGTACCGTAAGGAGCGCTGGACAGCATACAAGTGAGAATGCCGGTATGAGTAACGAAAAGATCAGTGAGAATCTGATCCGCCGAAAGCCCAAGGTTTCCTGAGGAAGGCTCGTCCGCTCAGGGTAAGTCGGGACCTAAGGCGAGGCCGACAGGCGTAGTCGAAGGACAACAGTTTGAAATTACTGTACCACCGTAATCCGCTATGAGCGATGGGGTGACGCAGGAGGGTAGTGACGCGGACTGATGGATGTCCGTCTAAGCAGTGAGGCTGGTGTGTAGGCAAATCCGCACATCGTTAAGGCTGGGCTGTGATGGGGAGCGAAAATTATAGTAGCGAAGGTCATGATCTCACACTGCCAAGAAAAGCCTCTAGTCAGGAGAAGGTGCCCGTACCGCAAACCGACACAGGTAGGCGAGAAGAGAATTCTAAGGCGCGCGGAAGAACTCTCGTTAAGGAACTCGGCAAAATGACCCCGTAACTTCGGGAGAAGGGGTGCCTCGGTAGGGTGAATAGCCCGAGGGGGCCGCAGTGAAAAGGCCCAAGCGACTGTTTAGCAAAAACACAGGTCTGTGCGAAGCCGTAAGGCGAAGTATACGGGCTGACGCCTGCCCGGTGCTGGAAGGTTAAGGGGAGCGGTTAGGGGTAACCCGAAGCTGTGAACCGAAGCCCCAGTAAACGGCGGCCGTAACTATAACGGTCCTAAGGTAGCGAAATTCCTTGTCAGGTAAATTCTGACCCGCACGAATGGCGTAACGACTTGGGCGCTGTCTCAACGAGAGATCCGGTGAAATTTTAATACCTGTGAAGATGCAGGTTACCCGCGACAAGACGGAAAGACCCCATGGAGCTTTACTGCAGCTTGATATTGAATTTGGGTACGATCTGTACAGGATAGGTGGGAGCCGGTGAGGCAGGAGCGCAAGCTTCTGCGGAGGCGCCGTTGGGATACCACCCTGATCGTATCTAGGTTCTAACCTAGTGCCCTTAGCGGGTACGGGGACCGTGTCAGGCGGGCAGTTTGACTGGGGCGGTCGCCTCCTAAAGAGTAACGGAGGCGTTCAAAGGTTCCCTCAGAATGGTTGGAAATCATTCGCAGAGTGCAAAGGCATAAGGGAGCTTGACTGCGAGACCTACAAGTCGAGCAGGGACGAAAGTCGGACTTAGTGATCCGGTGGTACCGCATGGAAGGGCCATCGCTCAACGGATAAAAGCTACCCTGGGGATAACAGGCTTATCTCCCCCAAGAGTCCACATCGACGGGGAGGTTTGGCACCTCGATGTCGGCTCATCGCATCCTGGGGCTGAAGTAGGTCCCAAGGGTTGGGCTGTTCGCCCATTAAAGCGGTACGCGAGCTGGGTTCAGAACGTCGTGAGACAGTTCGGTCCCTATCTGTCGTGGGCGCAGGAAATTTGAGAGGAGCTGTCCTTAGTACGAGAGGACCGGGATGGACGTACCGCTGGTGCATCAGTTGTTCCGCCAGGAGCATGGCTGAGTAGCTACGTACGGACGGGATAAGCGCTGAAAGCATCTAAGCGTGAAGCCCCCCTCAAGATGAGATTTCCCAATTAGTAAGACCCCTTGAAGACGACGAGGTAGATAGGTTGGAGGTGGAAGTGCAGCAATGCATGGAGCTGACCAATACTAATCGGTCGAGGGCTTATCCAAATTTCTAACACGCAGATTCGTTTCGGATTCAGTTTTCAGGAATCAAATTCCTGAAGCATTTACGCTGTAAATGCCCGTTTGGTGGCGATAGCGGAGGGGTTCCACACGTACCCATCCCGAACACGACCGTTAAGCCCTCCAGCGCCGATGGTACTTGGACCGAAGGGTCCTGGGAGAGTAGGACGTTGCCAAGCACACATGAGCCATTGTCGAATTATCGACAATGGCTTTTTTGTATATCCGTATATATAAAAAGCGGGCAGGGGTGCGGTGTTTTATTATAAAAACGCTTACAAACGAGTGACATTTTTGTTACCGACGAGGCGATGGTTCCAAGTATAATGGAAAAGTGCAATAAATAAGCAAAAGCCTTAATACGAATGAACTACGTATAAATTCTATCTTGGAATTTTCTTGCGTCTTTAGATGCATGGTAGAGGTAAGGAGGATTTAAGGTATGAAGCGAACTCAACCTTTGTGGATATTAGTTATTCTTTGTATAGTCGGAGTAATGCTGGCGGGTTGCGGAACGAAGGAGCCAGCTTGGGATACTTTTAACGGTGCACTTAATGAGGAAGACTTCCCCGTTCCCAAAGAGGCAAGCTCACCCGACAGAACAACTACAAACGTAGCCATGGACTATGTACGGTACTCCTTGCCGGGGTTGAAGGAGAAGAAAGGCGTGCCGGAGCCTTATCTTGCAGCCATTAAAGCATGGGGCTGGGAAGAGCAGGAACAGAAAGCAGACGATTCCGGGAGCTCCCGTGTTTTTCAGAAAGAAGGACTTGTTGTACATCTGACCGTGCATGATGACTATTTCATCGTGATGATTCCGAAGGAAAAGAAGGTCACGACCAAAGGCTTGAAGAACAGATAAAAAATCGCCGTCCGGTTATGGATGGCGATTTTTTTGAAAGATAAGAATTTATATGTTTTGGGGTCCCCGCAAAGTACCTGAGTCATCACCTACGCTAAAGCCCCACTTTGTGGGGTTATTTTGCTTGCATGCTTGGCCGCTTAAATACAGCGCTATGTATATCTGGTTGGGATTACTGGGCGTAATAGGAGGCGTCTGCCGCACCCAACTTGAGCATCCCGTCTTTGCCTACACTTTTTAACCGCAGCAGCGCATACAGACGGGGTAGCAGCAGCCACAGGTGGCATACCGCAAGCGAAACCGTAAAGGCTGGCGGAGCCCAGACGATGAAGAGTGCGGCTATACAAAGACCGATCCAGAGGTTATGCAGCTGTACGGTGCGGAAGATGCCGTAATTGATATATTGATCGGGCATGTAACCGGGCCAGGGCAGGCGCAGGGATAATCTCCAGCGCTTGGCGATAGGGTGTCCGCTAATCAGCAGCACAGAGCGTGAGATGACATACTGAATCCACAGCATGACAGGTCCGGCTATAATCATGAACAGAATACTAAGCCAGGAGAGAAAGACACTTTCGAGCACAAGGCATATAAAGGGCAGGGTGACATAGACCCGCAGCAGGAATGCTGTAATAGTAATTTTTTTGATAAGCTTGTATTGATAGAATGTAGCGGCACCTTTGGTGTTTGGTTCCATACCTGGAATTCGGACCTCCTCGCAAGTTCTCTTGTTATTATTATCGGCCTGCTCCTGCGTTTTTATTAAACAACGGACTCAGATTCACCGAATGGGCAGCGGGCGAATATATATATTTTAGGCTATGAAGGATTAGGAAAAAACTATGAAAAGGTTTAAAATGATAGAAGGTGTACCATACTGTTCTTAAAAGAGTCAAGGTGGGATGAAAATGGAACAGCAAACCGGGCAGGCCTGCATTATCTGCGGGCAGGAAAAGGAAGAAGGCATTGTGATTGTCGCGCATTTCATCTGTGAGGACTGTGAGAGTGAGATGGTGCGTACGGAGGCTGAGGATGTGAAGTACAACTTTTTCATTAACCGGATGAAGAAGATCAATCTGCGTATGCATGCTTAATGCACGAATTGCAGTACCTGTAACAAGCAACATATAAAGAGCGGGCGGTGAATCTGTGTCGCGTTGGCTGCAAATACAAGGTTCCTCTTAACGGCTTCTCCGCCCTGACCGGGTGAGGGGAGCCGTTTTATTGCGTGCAATCCTTTGCGGAAGTGATAGGCGTGTGGGTGTATTTGCGTTAAAATAGAAGGTAACCCCCAGGGGAGGAAGAATCTATGGACAAGCTACAGCCTGGCAGGGCACCTGTATACGAAATGCTGGAACAATATAGACATAAGGGTAATATATCTTATCATGTGCCGGGTCACAAGAACGGGGAGGCTTACCGGAGTGCTGTAAGTGCAGAGAGTGCAGGATATCTCACGGAAGTGATGCGTTACGATGTGACGGAGATTACCGGAACGGATGACCTTCATCATCCGGAAGGGGTAATAAGGGAAGCCCAGGAGCTGGCAGCCGATTGTTACGGCGCGGAGGAGAGTTATATGCTGGTGGGCGGCAGTACCGCAGGGAATCTGGCTCTCATTCTGACGGTCTGTTCTGCGCCCGGAAGTCTGCTTATTCTGCAGCGCAACGTCCACAAGTCCGTGATCCATGGACTGATGCTGGCGGGAGCGCTTGCAGTTTTCCTGGAGCCGCAGATCGACCCGGGCAGCGGCCTTGCGGTGGCTCCGTCTGCTGAGACGGTGCAGGCGGCACTGGCCGCTTACCCGGAGGCTGCCGGGGTTCTGGTTACCATGCCGAATTACTACGGCATGGGCAGTGACCTAGCGCCCCTCGCGCAGGCCTGTCATGCTTGCTGCGTGCCGCTGCTGGTGGATGAGGCGCACGGGGCGCATTACGGGCAGCACCCCGCGCTTCCGGCGGGGGCGCTTGCCCAGGGCGCGGACGGCGTGGTGCAGTCCACGCACAAGATGCTGACGGCGCTGACGATGGGCGCCATGCTGCATGTGCAAGGGCCATGGCTGGACCGCGCGCTGCTGCGGCAGCGCCTGGCCATGGTGCAGAGCTCCAGCCCATCCTACCCCGTGATGGCTTCGCTCGATCTGGCCCGGCGCCTGCTGCACAGCCAGGGCGTCGGTGCCTTCACGGCGGGGCTCGCCGCCGTGGATGTCCTGCGGCGCGGCCTGGCGGCGCTGCCGCGCTTCGGGCTGCTGCAGCCGGGCTCGCCGCAGCAGCCTGTCTGCGGCGGGGCGGGCGCCGCAGGAGTGAGTACGCTGCCGCTGCGCGGGGCGGCGTACGTGACCCAGGACCCCTTCAAGGCGGTCATATATGACGCCGCGGGGGTCCTGGGGGGCTTCGAGCTGCAGCGCAGGCTCGAAGAGAGGGGAATCGTGCCGGAGATGAGCGACGACCGGCACGTGGTTCTGGCCTTCAGCCTCGGCTCGAAGGCTGAAGAGGCAGCGGAGCTGCTGACAGCGCTGCAGGACATTGCAGCGCAGACCTCCTTGGCAGCGCAGCAGACCGGCGGGAGCGCAGCCCCCTCAGACCTTGATCTTACCGCTGGCCTTGATTTTGTCGCTGGCCTCGATCTTACCTCTGGTTCTGGTCCTGATTCTGATCCTGACCGATTTCCCGGACCAGGATCGGCTCCCGGTTGTGATCGGGCTTCCGGCCCCAGCCAGCCTGCTTACTCAGACACTGCCGCAGCTCCCGCTCCCCAAGGCGGAGAATCCTTCTCCAGCGCACGGACCGCAGCCCAGGCAGCGTCATATAATAGCAGAGCAGGGGACTCAACCTTCTCCGGTGATATTTCCACGTGGAACAATTTCGACATTCCGGCAGTATCGGCTCCGGTCGCGTTCTCGATCCGGCCGGTGGCTGCCGGGGAGACAGAGAGTATAGAGCTTGAGGCAAGCGCGGGCAGGATTGCGGCAGAGATGGTTATTCCCTATCCGCCAGGCATCCCGCTCTTATATCCCGGAGAGAGCATTACAGCGTCTGTCTGTGACAGGCTGATCCGTCTGAGAATAGGCGGGGCGAAATTTCAGGCCTGTGCTGATCCGGCCTTACAGCATATTAGGGTATACAACATTCAGAAGGGCGGAGAAGCATAAGTGAAGCGAGAAGGATTCTTCATTACACTGGAGGGAGGCGACGGCTCCGGTAAAACAACCGTACTCGGCAGGGTGGCAGCTTATCTGCAGAACCATTCCATGCCCTATTTAATCACCCGCGAACCGGGAGGGATAGAGATCGCCGAGAAGATCCGTTCTATTATTCTCGACCCGGCACATACGGCTATGGATGCCCGGACAGAGGCACTCCTGTATGCGGCGGCAAGAAGCCAGCATCTGGCGGAGGTAGTCGAGCCTGCCTTGCAGGAGGGAATTACCGTGCTCTGCGACCGTTTTGTAGACAGCAGTCTGGTCTATCAAGGGTACGCCAGAGGGCTGGGCATCGAAGAGGTGTGGGGGATTAACCGGTTTGCGACCGGCGGGAGAATGCCCGATCTTACCTTTTACCTGGATGTAGATCCTGAGGTGGGCCTGTCGCGGATTGCCGCCAACCAGAACCGGGAAGTGAACCGGCTGGATCTGGAGAGCCTGGAGTTTCATCAGAAGGTGCGGGCGGGCTATGAGCTGGTAACCAGCTCTGATCCGCAGCGGATTGTGGTGCTTGATGCGGGTCGTCCCATCCATATGGTGGAGCAGGATATTGTACGTGTACTGAAGGACAGGATATTAAAGGATTTCTGAGGTGTTTTGTCAAATAAACAATAGAGGTATAATGATTGAACAGGGCTTCTCCGCAGATTGAATCGATGTTGTGCGGAAAGCCTGTGAACATAACTAATAGGAGGGGATACGAAGATGAATTTGATCATTGCAATTATCCAGGATAAAGACAGCAACCGGCTATCCAGTGAACTGGTGAAGGCGAACTTCCGTGCCACCAAGCTGGCCAGTACAGGCGGATTTCTCCGTGCGGGTAACACTACCTTTTTGATTGGGGTAGATGATATTCAGGTGGATGCCGTACTCAGTGTAATCCGTAACAGCTGCAAAGTGCGTGAGCAATTGGTCACTCCTGTAACGCCGATGAGCGGCACGACAGATTCCTATTTGCCGCTTCCTGTTGAAGTGCAGGTGGGCGGAGCTACCGTATTCGTACTTCCCGTCGATCGTTTCGAGCATTATTGAGCATAATGAAGATCAACCCGGGCTACAGGCCCTTAAAAAGCGAAATGCTGACCACGGAGGCTGAGAGGCGTCCGGTCCAGCAAAAAAACTTCAACGATGTATTTCAACAGCAAAGCCAGCAGAAAACTATAGATGAGTTGAACCGTCAGATCAAAGATATCCAGCTGCAAGGCGACCGGCTCTCCAAATCCATGACTGTGCGTGAGCTATCCATCTACCGGAACCTGATCAAACGGTTTCTGGAGGAGACGGCCCGCCGCGGAGTGATCCTGAAGGACACCAAAGGCTGGGACCGGCGGGGCCGTGGCAAACGCTACAAGCTGCTCGAAGAGGTTGATGCCGCTCTGCTGAATATGGCTGATGATCTGCTGGACAGCGAGCAGGGCCGGATCGATCTCCTGGGACGGGTTGGAGAGATCCGCGGGCTGCTGATTAACCTTTCTTTCTGACAACTTGGAGGAACCTATGTCTTTTCATGAACTATTAGGCCAGGAGGACGCCAAGCGGCTGCTTCAGAATGCCTTACGCAAGGATGCGGTCAGCCATGCCTATCTGTTCACGGGTCCGGCAGGCAGCGGGCAGGTGAAGATGGCTTTGACGTTCGCCCAGGCGATATTCTGTACCGCCAGCAAAGATGATGCCTGCGGAGAGTGCCTGGAATGCCGCAAGGTGGAGCATGGCAATCATCCTGATCTAACCCTGCTGCGTCCCGACGGGGCCAGTATTAAGATCGACCAGATTCGTGAGCTTCAGCGTGTTTTTTCCTACCGCTCGGAAGGGATTAACCCGAAGGTTTATATTATAGAAGGAGCGGACAAAATGACGGTGCAAGCCGCCAATAGTCTGCTGAAATTTCTGGAGGAGCCGCCTGCCCCGGCGGTTGGTATTCTGATTTCGGATAACAGCAGTTCCCTGCTTCCGACGATCCAGTCCAGAACCCAGCGCATTCCGTTTAGCCCGCTGCATCCGGATATTATGCTGCAGGCGTTGTCCGGAGAAGGGGTTCCGGTGCCGCTTGCACGGTGCGCGGTATCACTGACGGCCGGTCTTGACGGCTGCAGGGAACTTTTGGCACAGAATTGGTTTGCAGAAATGAGAAATCTAGTGTTACAATTAGCGAAGGAGTCTCTGGGCAAGGGCAGCACTGCGGTAGCAACCGCGGGTTCGAAGCTGTTCAAGACCGGACTTGGTGAACATTTGGACACTCTATTCAGCATGTTCCACTTATGGTTCAAAGATATGCTCTACTTCCTGTACCGAAAGCACGAAAGTATCGTTTTCATAGATCAGTTAGACTTTATTTCGAGGGCTGCCCGTCAGAGGAGTACGCAGCAGTGGGTGGCTTATATGGAATATGCGGCGGAGAGCAAGCGGAAGCTGCGTTCCAATGCCAATGCCCAGCTGTGTCTGGAGCAGTTTTTAATCCGGCTGGAAAGCTAGAGGCTCGGGTTATTTATAATAGATCCTCCGGGATATAATCCTCAGCACCTGGAAAGACCGGGTATAGCGGACGAGGAAGGACAAGCATGGATCATCAGGGAAGCAGTCTTGCTTAAGGGTTCCTTTACCGTCAAACAAGGGGGTTAATTTTTGTACAGCGTAGTAGGTGTCCGCTTCAAAAAAGCGGGTAAAATATATTATTTTGATCCGCTTGATTTCCCGATTGAACGCGATCAATGCGTGATTGTCGAGACTGCAAGAGGGGTCGAATACGGTAAGGTTGTCGTTGGCAAAAAAGAGGTGCAGGAAGCTGACGTTGTACTGCCGCTTAAGAAAGTCATGCGCATTGCCGGTGAAACCGACGCGCGCGTGGTGGAAGAGAACAAAGGTGCAGCTAAGGACGCTTTTACCACCTGTTTAAATAAAATCCGCGATCATGGCCTCAAAATGAAGCTGGTGGATGTGGAGTTTACGTTTGACCGTAACAAGATTATTTTCTATTTCACGGCCGAGGGCCGCGTGGATTTCCGCGAGCTGGTGAAGGACCTGGCCAGTATTTTCCGTACCCGCATTGAGCTCCGGCAGATTGGTGTGCGTGATGAAGCCAAGATGCTGGGTGGATTAGGCCCATGCGGACGGGTGCTCTGCTGCTCCTCCTGGCTTGGCGATTTCGAGCCGGTGTCCATCAAGATGGCGAAGGATCAGAATCTGTCGCTTAACCCGACCAAGATCTCGGGATTATGCGGACGGCTGATGTGTTGTCTGAAGTTTGAGCATGATAATTATGAGAGCACGAAGGAAGAAATGCCGGCTGTAGGCAAAATGGTCGTTACTTCACTGGGTGACGGCAAGGTAGTCGGTATCAATGCCGGCAGCCGCACGGTTCATGTGCAGCTGTTTGAAGTGGGCAAAGTTAAAGAACTTCCAATGGATGATGTTGTCGTCAAGTAAACCATTATAAGGTTACTTTCGGGGTGGAAACTTGGAGAAGAAAAATATATTTGCACACATGCAGGAGATGGAAGCGCAGATGGATGAAATGCGCACCACTCTGGGCGATTGGAAGCAGACGGTCAAAGAGCTGATGGAAGCGAATCAGAAGCTGAGTCTGGAGAACGAGCAACTTCGTATCATATTGAAAAGGGAAGCGCCTGTAGATAAGGCCGCACTGTCTGCGGAGGCGGAGGCTATACTTGCTGCCGAAGGGAAAGAGGAGGTTGTCGGGGAAGGCTACGATAATCTGGCCCGGCTGTATCACGAAGGCTTCCACATCTGTAATGTCTACTTTGGGCATTTGCGGACGGAAGGCGATTGTCTATTCTGCCTTTCTTTTCTTAATAAATGAGGATATCCAGCCGTAGGAGATTGTCGCCTACGGTTTTTTTGAATGTAGAGAAGGAGATTACAATGACCCATTCAATGAACAATACACCAGTACCCTTACATGAAGCAGAACGGGTCGATGACCTGCTCACCCATGATCTGAGAATTATCCAGAGTGACGAAGTGTTCAGCTTCTCGATGGATGCCGTATTGCTGGCACGGTTCGCCAGTGTACCGCCGCGTGGACGGGTGCTTGACCTGTGTACGGGTAACGGAGTAATTCCTATGCTCCTGACTACACGGACGAAGGCTTCTATTGAAGGAATCGAGATTCAGCCCCGTCTGGCAGACATGGCCCGGCGCAGTGTATCGCTTAACGGTCTGGAGGAGCGGGTACAGATTCATGAGGGCGATTTGCGGGAGCTTCATCTTACAGCGGGCTATGGCGTATACGATGCGATCACGGTGAATCCCCCTTATATGCCGCTGAACGGGAGCGATCTGAAGCTGAATTCCCATCAGGCGATGGCCCGCCATGAAATCGGTTGTACCCTGGAGGAGGTCATTCAGGCCTGTGTCCGGCTGGTCCGTACCGGAGGCAAAGTCAGCATGGTGCATAAGCCACAGCGCCTCGTGGATATTATCAGTCTGATGCGGAAGCACCGGCTGGAACCGAAGCTGATCCGCTTTGTACATCCCCGCGCCCATCTGGAAGCGAATATGGTTCTGATCGAGGCCGCGCGTGACGGGAAGCCGGAGGTGCGTTTACAACCGCCTTTAATCGTATATAATGAGGACAATCAATATTGCCCTGAGATTATGGATATTTATTATGGGAACAAAGAGGATACGAGCCAATGACCATACAATGCCAAAGCAGCTTTCAAAATAACCATGACGGAGCGAAGCCCGAAGGATGCGGATGCCTGTATCTGGTGGCTACGCCGATCGGCAATCTGGAGGATATGACTTACCGGGCAGTACGCACGCTGAAGGAATGCGATATTATCGCAGCTGAGGATACGAGACAGACGCGTAAGCTGCTGAGCCATTTTGAAATTACACCGTCCATGCTGTTCAGTTACCATGAGCATAACAAGGCCGCCAGTGGGCCGGAGCTGATACGCTATATAATAGAAGGTAAAAATCTGGCACTCGTCAGCGATGCCGGTCTGCCGGCGATTTCCGACCCTGGTGCCGATCTGGTAGCTCTGGCTGTCAGCCATCAGATTCCGGTGATTCCGGTGCCTGGAGCGAATGCCGCTTTGTCGGCTTTGATTGCCTCAGGGCTGCCTACCGCCAGCTTCACGTTCGTCGGCTTCCTGCCTAGAGAGCGCAAGGATATAAGGGCCGTTCTGGCACCTCTGCGTTCTGCCCAAGGGACGCTGCTCTTCTATGAGTCGCCGCACCGCGTGGCCAAGACCCTTGTTCATTTGCAGGAGGCCTTCGGCAACCGCCGGATTACACTGGCCCGTGAGCTGACTAAGCGGTATGAGGAGTTCCTGCGCGGAAGCATTGAGGAGTGCCTGGCCTGGCTGGAGGAGCATCCCCCGCTGGGAGAGTACGTAATTGTCCTTGAGGGAGAGAGTAAAGAGGAGGCCGAGCTGGCCGAGTCTTCCTGGTGGCGTCAGCTTAGTACCGGGGAGCATGTAGCCCATTATGAGGCTTCAGGCTTAACACGTAAGGATGCGATGAAAAAGGCAGCGTCCGACCGTGGCCTGTCCAAGCGCGATATTTATAATGAACTCCTGGAGCGGGGTTAGAACACTGCGGTGTTGTAGTTATTACAATTCCAGTAAAACCTAAAGATGGGTTTAACCATCTGATTACCCAATGAAATAAATGTATTTCGTACACTTATATGGATTGTCTTGTTCCATTTATTGATTATAGTTGTAGTTTATACATTTATATGTATAGGAAAATAAATCTTTTGGAAGAATTATGTGGATATAAGTGTTCAAAGTACACTTATAATGATCAAATGGATGTTTTAGCAATAAATAGCTGTACAGAATACAGTTATCCAAATTTCTCAAGACCATTTTTCTTATATAATGATTCTCACCTTAGGGGCGTTTGGCTTAGTGTAACGGACTGAGGTGCTCTTATCCGGGAAGAAAGTCGTCACTTGAGTGATTAACGGACCGCAAGGACCTTATCGCCTGCAATTCAGCTCCAAAACGTCTCGCAGAAAGATGATAAGGTCGCCTGAGTCCGTTACGCTGCAAAAGGTGACGTTCTCGTGGGAATAAGGTCTTTTCGGTCCGTTAGATTTTTTGGGATGATAGGGTTTCATTATCTGACACTGTACTAGTCGCTCCACATAGCAAGTTCTGGCAAAAAGAAAGTCAGCAGCCAGTAACCATCCAGCATCCAAGTCGCTAGTCATTCTATAGTAAAGCGTATCCCGCAGGGAGAGCGTTCTACGCTCATCTATGACACGGGAGCACCCGGCGCAGCCGTCATAGGCACCTGCCTATGGCGAAACCCTTCGCATGGCAAGGCCTGAGGGATGACCGCAGGGAGTCCGAAAAGGGCCGGTCCACCGCCGACCCGCGCTTCCTTCCGCGCCAGCTGCAGAGATCCCCCAAGCTTCCGGGTGTCCAGAGGGCCGGGGCCTTGGGGCCCTCCCTGTAGGGAGGGTTTGGGAGGGTACACACAAAAAAATACCTCCCGCGCGAACGGGAGGCCAAGGAGATATAAAAAGGTTAGAATTAACAATTGGATTAGTTCCTATTATACCCTATTTATTTTAGTTTGTCACAGGGGTAGGGATAGCCGAAATGCATTCATGACAAACAATTTTACCTTTGAAGTAAGTTACATTCTCAGCATTGCCGCAGAAAATGCAAGCAGGCTCGTATTTCTTAAGCATGATCCGCTCACCGTCCACGTAAATTTCGAGCGCATCTTTTTCTCCAATGCCTAGGGTGCGACGCAATTCAATTGGAATAACGACCCGTCCAAGCTCATCTACCTTACGTACAATTCCTGTTGATTTCATCATTACAATCGTTGCTCCTCTCAATGTTCAAAAGCGTCATTATTCGACATTCTTCACTGTTTTATGATATTTATAATACCAACCATTCCCAAAACAGTCAACCTTTTTTCAGGCTAATTTTAAGGAATCTTTTGAGACCACATTTATTCCGCGTTTGATCGGGCAAATCACTCTAAAAAAGCTTATGAAGATGTTTGTCGATTTGGCAGTATATGAATCGCTAATATTCGACAAAGAGCGACAATATATTATATAAAACAAGAAAAGGAGATGATTTCATGAAGCAACCGCTGTCAGAAGAGAAGGTATTTAAGGACCCGGTCCACAACTACATCCATGTACAGGACACTATTATCTGGAGATTGATCAACACGATGGAGTTCCAGCGTCTGCGGCGCATCCGGCAGCTGGGCACCTCCTATTTGACCTTTCACGGGGCGGAACACAGCCGGTTCTCCCATTCTCTGGGGGTATATGAGATTACGCGGAGGATTATTTCCCAGTTTGAACGGAGCGGCTATAAGGACTGGATGCCGGAGGAGCGACTGCTTACCCTGTGTGCGGCACTGCTGCATGATTTGGGGCATGGCCCATTTTCCCATTCTATAGAAGAAGCTTTCGAAATGGATCATGAGGACTGGACCTGCCGTATCATTCTGGAGGATACAGAGATTACGGCTATTCTGCGTGATGTGGCTGAAGATTTCCCCGGTAAAGTAGCCTCGGTTATCTCCAAAACCTATGAGCATGAAATTGTTGTCAATTTGGTGTCGGGACCGCTGGATGCGGACCGGATGGATTATCTGCTCCGGGATGCATATTATACAGGGGTGAATTATGGAACCATCGACATCGACCGGATTCTGCGGATGCTGCGCCCTTATGACGGCCGGGTGGTTGTGAAGGAATCGGGGATGCATGCGATTGAGGATTACCTGATGTCACGGTACCAGATGTACTGGCAGGTCTATTTCCACCCGGTAACCCGCAGCTCTGAGATTATTCTCAGGCAGATTCTCCGCCGGGCCAAGGAGCTGGTGCAGCAGCAGCATACCTTCCGCTTCATGATCGAGCCCTTAAGTGATCTGTTCAGCGGAGAGGTAACGGTAGGGCAGTACCTGCTGCTGGATGAAGCCTTGATGCAGACTGCCTTCATGCAGTGGACGCTGGAGGAGGATGACATCCTGAGCGACTTGTGCAGCCGGTTTATCCATCGTAAACTGTATAAATATGTGGAGATGGAGCATTTGGATTCTGACACGATTGACGAAATCCGCCGCAGCTTCGCCGGTGCGGGACTCCGGCCCGATTATGATCTGGAAATTGATTATCCCACCGATCTTCCCTATGATGTGTTCCGTCCGGGAGACGGCTTTGACAGCAAGCAGATCCTGCTTCTGGACAAGCATGACCGGCTGAGGGAAATCTCGGAGGTCTCGGATATTGTTCGCTCTATCAGTGGTATTCACCGCGGCAGATACCATCTGTATTTTCCGCAGGACAGACTGCAGAAAGCCCTTCCACAGCTGTCGCCGTCCATCGCAGAGATTTTTGCCAAATAATCAGATCATGCTTGAAATTATAGATACAACAACAGGCCGAAAGGATGTAATGTAATGCAGTTATTCGACACCCATACCCATCTGGATGCTCCACAATTCGACGAAGACCGCGAAGAGGTCATTGCCAGGGCGCTGGAAGCCGGCGTCAGCAAGATGATCAACATCGGCTTTAACCGGGATACGATACCGACCACCATGCAGCTTGCCGAGAAATATGATTATATTTATGCAGCCGTTGGCTGGCATCCCCAGGATGCCATCACGATGAAGGACGGAGACCTGGAATGGATCGCCTCCTTATGCGCTCATCCCAAGGTGGTTGCCATCGGCGAGATTGGGCTGGATTACTACTGGGATACCTCTCCTAAGGATGTGCAGCATGAAGTATTCCGCAAGCAGATCGGGCTGGCCCGTGAGCTGAAGATGCCAATCAGCATTCATAACCGTGATGCTCATGAAGATGTGATCCGTATACTCCGCGAGGAGAAGGCGGGCGAGGTTGGCGGCGTAATGCACTCCTTCTCCGGGAGCTGGGAAAGTGCCAAGATGTGTCTTGATTTGGGCTTCCATCTTTCTTTTGGAGGACCGATTACGTTCAAGAATGCCCGGGTGCCCAAAGAGGTGCTTGCCCAGACTCCGCTGGACCGGCTGCTGATCGAAACCGACTCCCCATATCTGACTCCGCACCCCTTCCGGGGCAAGCGAAATGAGACCGCTCATGTGAGGCTGGTAGCGGAGGCGGCCGCGGCAATAAAAGGGATTGAATTACAGGAATTGGCGGAAATTACGTATGCGAACGCACTGGAACGATTTGGGATACTCTGAAAACAGGAGTAAAAGCGGTGAAAAATGAAGTATAGCGGATATATTAAACTTTTATGACGGAAAAACGGCCGATTATTACAATATTTTAATCATTTTTTTACGTAAACGTGGTTGAATCGTCCTTTACAACATGTATCAAAACAGGATATCATCTTTTCAGTGCAGTGAGCTGTTGTAACTGTGACAGTCACTAATTTCATGGATCGTCTCGCTGAGTCTCCGTATGGAGAACGGGGGAACCAATAATGCGCTGCCGCATGAACGTACAGAGTACAACGCAGAATTGCCGCAGGCATTATTTGATTTCTTTACGTGGTCTTTGGGGTGAATTTGAGGGCAACCGCCGTGAGCGGGTGACCTGAGATAGGGCGTCTCTCTTATGTCCGAACCCGACAGCTAACCCCGTAAGCGCAAGTAAGAGAGGAAACCTCGTGCATAAGCATTCCGACGTATTCGACACCGGGAAGCCACGAAAGAGTCCTCTATGAGCTCTTTTTAGGCTTCTTTTGTTTTGAATAATGAGAATGCTCCCGGCATACTGTTATATAACAGATCTCCGGAGTAACTATGCCGAGCAGGCGATCCATGAGCAGGAAACGCTGAAGCAAGTGCGGGCGTATCCTGTTGCAAACTCAAACCTAGTTTCGTCAGAAGTGATACAGTCACCTTGAACTAACTTGGACGACGGGGCTATGTAAGGAGGATGGAAAGAGTGGGCGTATTCCAACCAGAGGTATCCCATGATTCGCAATCATCCAGCAGGTCTTTCGCATTACGGTTGAAGCAAGTGAATCCCCGCGTAGTTTTACTTGCCGGTGTGGCATCGATTGTTATCGCACTGTTAATACTGCTGTACGTACACGGTCAGAGCAAGAAAGAAATTACCCTAGTAATAGACGGACAGGTACAGACACTGGAGACGCGGGAAACGCTGTTCAGTGATGTGCTGGCTAAGGAACAGATTTCGCTGCAGGCGCATGATGAATTATCTATTGGCCTTAGTGATGAAATAAAAGACGGCGACCGTATCGTGATTAACACTGCGCAGAAGTTCGCTCTTACCGTAGACGGAAAGACCGAGACGTTATTTACGACCGAGGATACCATTGGTCAGGCCATCGACAAGCTGGGCTACAGCCTGGAAGGCTTAGACAAGATTTACCCTTCGCTAGAAACCGCAGTATCTGCAGACATGGAAATCAAAATTGTCCGGATTAACAAGCATGTGGTTCAACGGACAACTAATTTGCCTTTCCGGGTCATTAAGACAGCAGACCCCTCATTGACCAAGGGAACCGTAAGAGTGGCACAGGCAGGTAAGCCTGGCGTAATGGTCCAGCACATCGAGAAGATCTATCAAGATGGCGAGCTGGCATCCATGCGCATGATCGGCAAGGAAGTACAGACGGTTACCAAGGACAAAGTCATTGCCATTGGAACCAAGCCGCTTCCTAAGCCCGTCGTAGTTACTGCCAAAGTTTCCAAACCTGTAACAACCTCCAAGTCATCTAAAGCGAGCGCAAAGGCCAGCAATGTTACCAGTAAGGCTGGTGTGGATTTCGAGTACAAAAGAATGATCAAAAACGTATCCATGACCGCGTATTCGTCGCAGGAACCGGGTATTGGAACACGTACTGCCTCCGGCACACGCGTAACGGAAGGCCGCACTATTGCTGTAGATCCTAGGGTTATACCAATTGGCTGGTGGGTGTATATTGAAGGATTAGGGTTTCGCCGAGCAGAGGATACCGGCGGTGCCATCAAAGGCAACAAGGTGGATGTCTATTACGATTCACTGAGTCATGCCCGTAATTTCGGCCGCAAGTCGCGCACACTCTATGTGATCGGACCTGTGAAGCCGGAGCTGAACTAAACGTAAAGTCTTTTGCAAATTAGCGGTTAATAAGATATAGTGAGGGAAGCACTTACGAAATTTCAGAGAGCTGCCGCTCATCACTTATACATTCTTTAGCCAAAAAGAAGGGGAGCGAATCCTCTTCTTTTTGCGTTCTGGAGTAAGGAGTAAAAATATTTATGATTAAAGAGCTAATTGTGGTTGAAGGGAAAAGTGATACCGTTGCCGTTAAGCGGGCGGTTGAAGCCGATACGATTGAAACCGGGGGTTCGGCAGTGGATAGCAGGGTCATTGCCAAGATCAAGCTGGCCATGGAGCGCCGGGGTGTAATCATTCTTACCGACCCGGATCATGCTGGAGAGCGAATCCGCAAAATCGTCGCAGCCAAGGTGCCGGGCTGCAAGCATGCCTTCATCCCTGAGAAGGATGCAACGCGCAAAGGAGATATCGGAATAGAGAATGCTTCGCCTGAGGCTATCCGCCATGCGCTGGAGCATGTACATACCTCCTTCGAGGGGGCACCGCCCATCATCGGGCTGGATGAGCTTATGGCCGCAGGGCTGATGGTGCATCCCCGGGCGGCTGAGCGCAGAATGCAGCTTGGCAATCTGCTCGGTATCGGTTATTGCAATGGCAAGCAGCTGTACAAACGTCTGGCGATGTTTGGCATTACCCGCGAAGAGTTCGCGCAGGCCCTCGCCCAAATTGATCAGGGAGGCATTACTTCATGAGCGGTATCGAGAATATCTCGTCCCCAACAAGAACCAAAGCGATAATTCAGCGTTACGGATTCTCCTTCAAAAAAAGCCTGGGCCAGAACTTTCTGATCGATCAGAATATTCTGGACAAAATCGTGGATGCCGCCGGTCTGGACAGCACAGCCGGTGCGCTTGAGATTGGGCCGGGGATTGGAGCACTGACGGAACGGCTGGCGTTGACGGCCGGGGCCGTCACTGCGGTAGAGATTGACCGCAGGCTGATTCCGATTCTTAGGGATGTCCTGTCGCCTTATCCCCATGTAAAGATCCGTAATGACGATGTGCTGAAGGTGAATCTGCAGGAGCTGTTCGCTGAGGATTTCGCGGGCAGGGACCGGGTTAGTGTCGTAGCTAACCTGCCGTATTATGTGACTACACCTATCCTCATGAAGCTGCTGGAGGAGAAGCTGCCGCTGGATAATATCGTGGTCATGATCCAGAAGGAGGTTGCCGAGCGTATGGCGGCGTCTCCGGGCGGCAAGGAGTATGGCAGCCTGAGTATTGCCGTCCAGTATTACAGCGAGCCTGAGCTGGTCTGTATGGTGCCGCGTACGGTGTTCATCCCGCAGCCTAACGTGGAATCGGCTGTGATCCGGCTGAAGGTCAGAGAACGTCCTCCGGTGGAGGTAGCGGACGAGAAGCATTTCTTTGGTGTGGTTCAGGCGTCCTTTACCCAGCGGCGCAAGACGATTGCCAATAATCTTAAGGCACGCTTCTTCCCGGAAGAAGGGCGGGAGCGCCTGGAGGCGCTGCTCTCCGAAGCCGGCATTGAACCCTCGCGGCGCGGCGAGACGCTTAGCATTGAGGAGTATGCACGGCTCAGTGCGGTTCTTCTGGCCGCAGGCATCGCATAGAATACAGAAAACCCTCCCGGCGGATGAACCAACCGGGGCCTTTGCCCATAACATGGGGTAGAGGTGGTGTTGTGATGAATCTAGGAGACTTGGTCATTCGTAAATCCTATGGCGGCGATGTGACCTTCCGGGTAGACAATATATTGCAGAATAGAGCAGTCATTAAAGGCACGGAGTTCCGTCTGCTGGCGGATTCCCCGCTGGAGGATCTGGTTCAGGTGCCTCCTACACGGGTTACCGAGCGGGGAGCGCGTGCGCAGATCAAGGCAACAGAATCTCTAACCTGGTTGCGTAAAGACCGGCAGGTGCAGAGCCAGCGAAGCGGAGAGAGCGTGTCGGGGTCCACGGGAACCTGGGGCCAATCTCCGAAGGAAACGGCTTATTTTGAAGTGCCGGGTAAGGTCCTGCATTTGGATGGTGATGCACTCTATCTGAAGAAGAGCCTGAGCCTCTACGAGCAGCTGCGCATACCGGCGGAGGGACATCATGTCAACGAATCCAAAATGGCGGAGACGCTGTACCGTCTGCTGCCCCGTGTGCGTCCCGATATCGTAGTGATTACCGGCCATGATGGAGTACTTAAGCAACAGCAGAATTATGATTTGTACAGTCTGAGCAGCTATAAGAATTCACAGAATTTTGTGGCAGCCATCCGGGTGGCCCGTGAATATGAGCGGAATTTCGATGCTTTGACGATTGTAGCCGGAGCCTGCCAGTCGCACTTCGAGGCTCTCCTGGGCAATGGTGCCAACTTCGCCAGCTCCCCGGGCAGAATACTCATTCATGCCCTGGACCCGGTGTATATCGCGGCCAAGGCCTCTTTTACCTCTATCCGGGATACGGTGAACTTAAGCGATGTGCTGAGCCATACGATCAGCGGCAATCAGGGGATGGGCGGAATCGAGACGCGGGGCAGCTTCCGGATCGGAATGCCTCAGCTGCAGAACCTGGCTACGCTGAAGGTAGCGCCTTCGGTGCTGTAACCATTCAAGTGATAACTGAACAGGCGGAAGGAATAGGGTAAGCATTCGTGCTTATCCTATTTTGCTGCCACGGAAGCCGCTTAGGACACAAGATGGGTTAGGGAGCAGCCAGTCATCATTACTGATAACAAGGTGCTTAAGTCAGGAATATCCCCGTCTAAAAAAATTCCGTTGACAACTTTTTTCTCATCATCTATAATTATTTATTTAATTTGACAAGTGGTTATAGAGGTTGTATAATGGACAAGGAAAGAGGTGGTCGTCAGGTAATGGCTAATAACGCGCTGTTAGAAATTAAACGCAGTCTTGAAGCTCACGTCGGTCATAAGATCACGTTGCGGGCTAACGGTGGCCGTCGGAAGACCGTTGAACGCACCGGTGTCCTGGAAGAAACGTACCCTTCTGTATTTATTGTCAAACTCGATCAGGAGCAGCAGACATTCAAGCGTGTCTCCTATAGCTATGCCGATATACTTACTGAATCTGTGGAAATCACAGTTACCGAAGACGATGGGCAGATGCGGATTATGTATATCAAAGCTTAGCGTCATGACAGTCTCCCTGCGGGGGGGCTGTTTTTTGATAGAATTTTTATGTTTTGGGGTCCCCGCAAAGTACCTGAGTCAACACCTACGCTAAAGCCCCACTTTGTGGGGTTATTTTGCATGTAGGGGTCTTCCTGAATTATGCTGCATGACACTGGCCTCCCGGCTGCATACTACATAGGCAGTACGTTCATCATAGAGCAGCATACAAGGGAGGAATTCGTAATGAGCCGCAGAAGACGAAGCATGATGTCGGAGGAATTGAAGACGGAGCTGGCCAAGGAGCTTGGGTTCTACGAAACGGTTGAGCAGGAGGGCTGGGGCGGAATCCGGGCAGTCGACGCCGGGAATATGGTGAAACGCGCGATTCAGCTGGCAGAGCAGGCTGCTGCGCGGAAATTGTAAGCGGCTATAGCGGTGTTATGCCGCACCGGGTATCGCCTGCGGGCGGTACCTTTTCTGCTTCATAGAACCGGATGTTTATTTAATGGACTTCACTGTCAGTTTCTCATATAATATGTTAAGTTGTTTTGTACGGGAAAAGCTGAGGGTGGGTGAACGCCTTGAAAATGTATGAGAAGGCACCGGCAAAAATTAATCTGATGCTGGATGTGCTGCATAAGCGGGCTGACGGATTTCATGAAGTGGAAATGATAATGACAATGGTCGATCTGGCGGACCGTCTGGAGCTGTCGGAGCTGAAGCGGGATTCGATTATTATCTCAAGCCAGGCCGGATATATTCCGCTGGATGAGAAGAATCTGGCCTTCCAGGCGGCAAGGCTGATCAAGGACCGGTATAACGTCAGAAGCGGAGTACATATCCATCTGGACAAAAGAATTCCGGTGGCTGCCGGCCTCGCCGGCGGCAGCAGCGATGCCGCGGCTACGCTGCGCGGCCTGAACCGGCTCTGGCGCCTGGGCATCCCGGTGCAGGAGCTGCAGGAGCTGGGCGCTGAGCTGGGCTCAGACGTCCCGTTCTGCGTCACAGGAGGCACTGCCCTGGCTACGGGCAGGGGCGAACGGCTGACCCCAATCGCGAATCCTCCGCAAATGTGGGTCATCCTGGCGAAGCCGCCGATCAATGTATCGACGGCTGAGGTATACGGACGCGTACGCGCCGGCAACATAGCGGTGCATCCGTCCGCGCTCCGCATGCAGCAGGCTCTGGAGGCCGGTGACTTCTCAGCCGTCTGTGAGGGCCTTGGCAACGTGCTGGAGGATGTGACTCTGAAGCTGCACCCTGAGGTGCAGCAGCTCAAGGAAGCGATGCTGAAGCTGGGGGCGGACGGCGTGCTGATGTCGGGGAGCGGTCCGACCGTATTTGGCCTTGTCTCCAAGCACTCCAAGGTGGCGAGAATCTATAACGGGCTGCGCGGATTCTGCAAGGAAGTCTATGCAGTGCGTTCGCTGAGCTAAGCGGAGCGGGACCATCCTCTGATCACGGAGGCAGAGCGGTTTTCGCTTGTGTAAATCCGTACAATAATGATATTATTCATAGTAATATTCGGTTTTGTATAAAGTGAATTTAAGAAGCAAGCATGCATTATTCTTAAATTCAGCTTATAAGGCGAGGAGCGTTCCGTGAAAAAACTTAAACGAAGCCAACGGTTAGTTGACATGACCCAATTTTTACTGGAGAAGCCGCATGATCTGCTGCCTCTGTCCACTTTTGCAGAGCGGTACGGTGCGGCGAAGTCATCGGTCAGCGAGGACCTGGCTATTATAAAAGAGGTATTTGAAGGCGAAGGAATGGGCGAGCTGCAGACACTGGCCGGGGCAGCGGGCGGAGTGCGTTATATTCCGCGCATGCCTATGGATATGGCGCTTGCCTTCGTGAACCGTCTGTGCGGGCAGCTTGAGCAGAGCGACCGGATACTGCCCGGCGGTTATCTGTATATGTCGGATCTGCTCGGCCTCCCGTCCCTGATGGAGCAGGCCGGCAAGATCATTGCCACCGCCTTCTACGGCGTGGAGATTGATGTCGTCATGACGGTGGAGACCAAGGGAATTCCGCTGGCGTACGCAACGGCAGCGCAGCTGGGGCTGCCGGTCGTGCTGGTCCGCCGTGACCATCAGGTAACCGAGGGCTCGGCTGTAAGCATCAACTATGTATCGGGCTCCCATAAGAGCATCCATACGATGTCCCTGTCCAGACGGGCACTGCGCGAGAAATCCCGGGTGCTGATTGTCGATGACTTCATGAAGGCGGGCGGCACCGTACGCGGAATGGTCGATCTGTTGGGTGAGTTCAATGCAGAGGTCGCAGGTGTAGGTGTGCTCGTAGAGTCCGGCGACGTGGAGAATGAAGAACGTCTGCTGCATGACTACGTGTCGCTGGTGAAGCTGACAGAGGTGGACTCCAAGGTGCGGCGTATTTCGGCGTTTCCGGGCAACTATTTCTCCTCCTGAACGAGGGATACTGCCGGTTCTGAAAAGTCGCGCATAATGTCGAAACTGTGAGGATTCTTAAGATAACTGCACGAAATCTGTCGAAATCGACGATTCTGCAAAAATAATCTTCTTAATCAGGCATTATTTGGAATGAAAAAGAAGGAATTCGCTTTGCTGTGTGGAATTATACACCAAGTCTCTGATGGAAAAAGGTGGTGAACACACACATGCAAATTACGGATGTCAGACTCCGCCGCGTCAACTCTGAGGGGAGAATGAAAGCAATCGCATCCATTACAATCGATAACGAGTTTGTTGTTCATGACATTCGCGTCATCGACGGGAATAACGGGATGTTTGTTGCAATGCCCAGCAAGCGTACACCTGACGGAGAATTCCGCGATATCGCACACCCGATTTCTTCGGGAACGCGCGAGAAGATTCAATCTGCGGTTCTGGCCGAGTACGAACGTGCCGCTACGGAAGAAGAGGAAGTTATTGAAGAGGGAGCTTAAGCGGTGAACCGCTGACTCTCTGGAAGTTGCTGCCTCCCCAGGGCGGCAATAGGCCATACCGTTTTATATGTTTCGGGGTCCCCGCAAAGTACCCGGGTCAGCCTCGGAGCCAAAGCCCCACATTGTGGGGGATTTTATTGGGGTTCGAAGAAAAGGGAACCATGCCTGCATGGTTCTCTTTTCTTTTTGCCCGGAATGAGATATATTCAGTAGTGAGTTCAAGAAGTGGGAGGTTGGCATTCTTGAAAAGAATGGCTGTTGTACTTGCTGCAGGTCAAGGCAAGCGCATGAAATCTAAATTATACAAGGTACTGCACCCTGTCTGCGGTAAACCGATGGTAGGGCACGTGCTTGATACAGTGAAGGCAACCGGATGCCAGCGTAATGTAGTTGTTGTAGGCCACGGCGCTGAGAAGGTTAAGGCATATTTAGGCGAGGATGCCGAATATGTGCTCCAGGATGTCCAGCTTGGAACCGGCCATGCCGTCAAGCAGGCCAAGGATCTTCTGGGCAGCGAAGAAGGAACCACCATTGTCATCTGCGGAGATACGCCGCTTGTCATGAGCGAGACACTCGAAGGCATGATGGTGCTGCATGAAGAGCAGAATGCTGCTGCAACGGTCCTTACTGCTGTTATGGAGCAGCCTGCCGGATATGGACGGATTATCCGCGGCGAAGACGGCGGAGTGCTGAAGATTGTGGAACAGAAGGATTGCACAGAGAGTGAAGCTGCGGTTAACGAGATTAATACAGGGACGTATTGTTTTGATAACGCGAAGCTCTTTGCTGCTCTCGAGAAGGTTACGAATACCAACAACCAGCAGGAATATTATTTGACGGATGTTATCGGCATACTCCGGGCGCAGGGCGATATCGTTCTGGGCTATCAGGCCCATGATGCAGCAGAGTCCATTGGTGTGAATGACCGACTGGCGTTGTCTGAAGCCGAAGGCTATATGCGTCAGCGCATCAACCGGGGCCATATGCTCGGCGGAGTCACTATCATCGATCCGGCTTCAACCTACATCGGAGCAGATGTTGTCATTGGAGCAGATACTGTGCTGTATCCGGGCACGGTACTCAAGGGCAAGACAGTGATCGGCGAAGATTGTGTGATTGGTCCGGCAAGTGAAATTGAAGACTGCGTGATTATGGACGGAGCGGCTGTGAAGCATTCCGTGCTGAATCAGGCTCAGGTCGGCACACGGGCTTCCGTTGGGCCTTTTGCGTATTTACGTCCCGGTACCGTTCTGGGTGAGGGTGTTAAGGTCGGCGACTTCGTAGAGATCAAGAATGCTACAATCGGCGACGGCTCCAAGGTATCTCATTTAAGCTATGTCGGTGATGCTGAGGTCGGTAAGAATGTCAATATCGGCTGCGGCGCGATCACCGTTAATTATGACGGCTATAATAAGTTCAGAACCGAGATTGGCGATGATGCCTTTATCGGCAGCAACGTGAACCTTGTGGCTCCGGTTACAGTGGGCAAGGGCGCATTCATTGTCGCCGGTTCCACGATTACGCGTCCGGTATCGGAGAACGATCTGGCGATTGCCAGAGCAAGGCAGGAGAATAAGCCGGGATATGCAGAGAAGATCCGCTCCCGGGCCAAGGCGAAGAAAGACCAGCATAGTCCATCGTAAAGCGTGTAAGCAGAAAGCAGCTGTAGGCTTAGAGCGCCGGACGGACTTCTTGCACATCCGCGCCGGTGCTTTGGCCAGTTAAATTCCGTCACGGAGGGTTTATATTTTATGACTTATTGTGATTCCAAACTCAAGATTTTCACCTGCAACTCCAATCCTAAGCTGGCCAGCCAGATTGCTGATTATATCGGCATTCCGATGGGCGAGTCCCATACGACCAGCTTCAGTGACGGAGAGATTCAGGTTAAGCTGTCGGAGAGTGTCCGGGGCTGTCATGTCTATATCGTTCAGTCCACCTGCGGACCGGTGAACGACAATCTGATGGAGCTTCTGGTGATGGTAGATGCGCTTAAGCGTGCCTCCGCGAAGAGCATCAATGTCGTGATTCCTTACTACGGGTATGCCCGTCAAGACCGTAAGGCCCGTTCCCGTGATCCGATTACGGCCAAGCTGGTAGCGAACCTGATTGAGAAGGCGGGTGCACATCGCGTCATTACTATGGACCTTCATGCGATGCAGATTCAAGGCTTCTTCGACATTCCTGTGGATCATCTGCTGGGTGTTCCGATTCTGGCTCAATACTTCCGTTCGAAGCAAATTCAGAACCCGGTGGTCGTCTCTCCTGACCATGGGGGCGTGGTGCGTGCCAGAAAGCTGGCTGACTTCCTTAATGCTCCGCTGGCGATTATCGACAAGCGCCGTCCTGAACCGAACGTCAGTGAGGTTATGAACATTATCGGTAATATTGAAGGCAAAACGGCGATCCTGATCGATGATATCATCGATACGGCAGGAACGATCGTTCTGGGAGCCAATGCCCTGATGGAAGGCGGCGTGAAAGAAGTCTACGCCTGCTGTACGCATCCTGTATTATCCGGTCCGGCGCATGAGCGTCTGGAAAACTCTCCGATCAAAGAAATTATCGTGACGGATACCATTCCAATTCGCAGCAGCAACCCGACCTCCAAGCTCAAGGTACTGTCCGTGGCCCCGCTTATGGGTGAAGCTATCATTCGCGTGCATGAAGAGCTGTCGATCAGTAAGCTGTTCGAAATCGAATAGGCCGCAGGCAGATCAGCAGAAAAAGGGTTACACCTTTCGTCAAGCGGAAGATGTAACCCTTATCGGCGTGATGCAGCGGGAGGGACTAAAGGCTCGTATAAGCTTCAATATCCCGGACGGGAGATGAAGGTGAAGAGGCTGCGGTTGTACAGCGTACCCTGCAGCTCTACGAAGCCTTCGTCCACCGCTGTAATCACACCGATGTCTACGTGCGCGTTCCCCCTATAGACTTCAACAGGCACAGCATATTGAATATGGTACTGGAAATGGCGCTGCAGTGTTAAGATATCGCCCTGATGTGGCATGTTCATCACCTGTCTCCGGAGTATAAACTTATTGTACCAAAAACGGAACTCTTCTGCTGAGAGTACCGGGCGGAAAGGAAAAACCTTAAATATGAAATGGATTGTTGGACTCGGGAATCCCGGAACGCAATACGCGAAGACCAAGCATAATGTCGGCTTCATGGCCCTCGATGAGCTTGCGTCCAGACACGGAATTGCCTTTAACCAGAATAAATGCAAATCGGTAATCGGTGAAGGGATGATCGGCGGTGTGAAGACGGTGCTGATCAAGCCGATGACCTTCATGAATCTGTCCGGGGAAGCGGTACGGGCTTATATGGATTATTATAAGGTCCAGCTGGAAGATATGATCGTGGTCTATGATGACCTGGATACTGAGCTGGGTAAGATCAGGCTGCGTTATCAAGGCAGTGCCGGCGGGCACAATGGCATCAAGTCCATCATTCAGCATACGGGCACCCAGAGCTTCAACCGGGTGCGGATGGGCATATCCCGTCCGGAGCCGGGCTTTGCTATAGTTGACTACGTACTATCTACCTTCGCCAAGAAGGATGGAGCAAGGCTTGAGAGCATGATAAGTGATACTTGCGATGCTGTGGAATATAGCCTGCAGCATACCTTTGAACAGACCATGGCCAAATTCAACGGATGAAATACAAGGCATAGGGTTCAGGACCCTGCGGCTAAAGCCCTCCCGGGCGGGGCATACTGAAGGTATATACTACCTTCAGGAGGCATATAGATGGCAATACACTATGTATGCAGGCACTGCCGGACGTTCTTGGGAAGCATTGGCAGAAGCGATATTACAGAGATGCAGCTGGGGCTGCAATCCTTGACCCCTGCGGAGCGCAGAGATATCATAGCGTATGATTCAGAAGGCGAGATTACGGTGAAGGTGACCTGCGATTACTGCAAGCAGGCGCTGGATAACAACCCCGAGCTCAGCCTGCTGGCCAGTCCGCTTCAGTAAGGTGGAAGCGCCTGTCTCTATCGTCATCCGCAAGCCTTGGCCTTATCCGCTGAGGCTTGTTTTCGATTCCAATTATAATAGGTGATAGCGGCATTGCCGCTGTCAGCCTGTTTAGTAAGAGAGGTGCACCTGTTGTTACAAGGTCTTATAGAAGCTTTTTCCAAGGATACTGATTTCCAGTCTGTCACCCGTGGCATCGCAGCAGGGATGAAGGAACAGCTTATCTCCGGTCTGTCCGGCTCGGCCAGACAAATCATGCTGGCTGCCCTGCATGAGGAGACGCAGCGTCCGCTCTTGGTTGTGACCCATAATATGTTCTCAGCCCAGAAGATGGTTGATGATTTGCAGGAAGCGCTTTCCCCGGAGCAAGTGCTGCTCTACCCGGCGAATGAGCTGGTGGCGGCTGAGGCCGCTGTCTCAAGCCCGGAGACGCTGGCCCAGCGGATTGATGTGCTGACGCGCTGCGCCCAAGGCTTCCGGGGGATTGTGGTCGTTCCCTACTCCGGCGTTCGGAGGCTGCTCCCCGCTCCGCATGTCATGGCTGAAGCCCAGCTTACGGTTTCGCAGGACGGAACCTTGCCACTGGATGACTTCCTCATGTCCATGATTGAGATGGGCTATGAGCGGGTGGAGCGGGTAGAGAACCGCGGTGAGCTTAGTGTACGCGGCGGTATTATCGACTTCTATCCCATGACCTCTCCACTGGCTTACCGGGTGGAGCTGTTTGATGATGAGGTAGACTCTATCCGCACCTTCGATCCTATGGATCAGCGCTCCATCGATAAGGTCCGCAGTGTGAAGATTACACCGGCCAAGGAGATTATATTCGATCAGCTCCGCCAGGATGCGGCTTCTACCGCTGCGTCTGCAATGCTGGAGCGGCAGCTTGAGAAGATGAGTGACCGTCAGGCCAAGCTGCGTCTGCGTGAGGAGATGGGCCGGGAGCTGGAGATGCTGCGGCAGGGCACCTATTTCCCGGAAGTCTATAAATATATCAGTCTGCTCTACCCTGAACGCATTCATCTGTATGATTATATGGCTCAGGATACTTTGCTTGTCATGGATGAGCCGGCCAGACTTCTGGAGACCGCCAAGCAGCTGGAGCGGGATGAGTCGGAATGGAATCTGCACCTGCTGCAGAACGGCAAGACGCTGCCTGAGCTGCAGCTCTCTGTCGACAGCGAGGTTATTATGTACCAGCGTCCGTTCCAGAGCCTGTTTATGTCGATATTTCTGCGTCAGGTTCCGCATATTCAGCCACAGAATATCTTGGGCTTCATCAGCCGCGGAATGCAGGACTTCCATGGCCAGATGAATGTGCTGAAGTCCGAGATGGAGCGTTGGCACAAGTCCGGCGTGAAGGTGATCATGCTGGCTAATGGCGAGGAGCGGATGGAGCGTATCCGCCGGGTACTGGACGACTATGGCATCGAGGAGCCGACGATCCTGCAGGGTAACCTGGGCTCCGGCTTCGAGCTTCCTTCGATTCATCTCGCGGTGATCACTGAGGGTGAGATGTTCTCGCAGAAGCAGCGCAAGGCGCGTAAGGTCTCGAAGGGCATTGATAATGCCGAACGGATTAAGAGCTATACCGAGTTGAAGATCGGGGATTATGTGGTTCACCAGAATCACGGGATCGGTAAATATATGGGCATCGGGACGCTTGAGGTCAGCGGCATTCACCGCGACTATATGCATATCCTCTATGCTGGAGGCGACAAGCTCTCTGTTCCGATTGAACAGATTGACCTGATTCAGAAATATGTCGGCTCGGAAGATAAGGAGCCGAAGGTCTATAAGCTGGGCGGCAATGAATGGACCCGGGTGACCAGCAAGGTACGGAGCTCGGTTCAGGATATCGCCGATGATCTGATCAAGCTGTACGCAGAGCGCCAGAGCGCGCTTGGCTATGGCTTCGAGAAGGATACGCAGGAGCAGCGCGAATTCGAAGAGATGTTCCCTTATGAGGAGACCCGTGACCAGCTGCGGGCGATCGAAGAGATCAAGAAGGATATGGAGCAGAACCGTCCGATGGACCGGCTGCTCTGCGGTGATGTAGGCTATGGCAAGACAGAGGTGGCGATCCGGGCTGCTTTTAAATCTGCTATAGAGGGCAAGCAGGTGGCTGTGCTCGTGCCGACGACGATTCTGGCGCAGCAGCACTACGAGACCTTCCGTGAGCGCTTCGCCAATTATCCGCTGAATATTCAGGTATTGAGCCGGTTCCGCAGCCGCAAGGAGCAGAATGAGACGATCAAGGGAGTACGCCAGGGGACAGTGGATGTTATTATCGGCACACACCGGCTGCTGTCACAGGATCTGGTCTTCAAGGACCTCGGCCTTCTGATTGTCGATGAAGAGCAGCGTTTCGGCGTGACCCACAAGGAGAAGCTGAAGCGGCTGAAGACCAATGTCGATGTATTGACTCTGACAGCCACACCGATTCCCCGCACGCTGCATATGTCGATGCTCGGGGTGCGTGACTTGTCAGTTATTGAGACACCACCGGAGAACCGCTTTCCCGTACAGACGTATGTGGTGGAGCATAGCCAGACGCTGACCCGGGAAGCAGTGGAGCGCGAGCTGGCCCGTGGCGGGCAGGTCTATTATCTGTACAACCGTGTACAGGGGATTCAGGAAATGGCGGCGCAGATCTCCATGCTGGTGCCGGAGGCAAGAGTGGGTATCGGGCATGGACAGATGTCGGAATCGGAGCTTGAGAAGACGATTCTCGACTTCCTGGACGGAGAGTATGATGTGCTGGTTAGCACCAGTATTATAGAGACCGGTGTCGATATTCCTAATGTAAATACACTGATTGTTCATGATGCTGACAAAATGGGTCTGTCCCAGCTCTATCAGCTGCGCGGACGCGTCGGCCGTTCCAACCGGATTGCTTACGCCTACTTCACCTACCAGCGCGATAAAGTGCTGACCGAGGTGGCTGAGAAGCGCCTGCAGTCCATCAAGGAATTCACCGAGCTCGGTTCAGGCTTCAAAATTGCTATGCGCGATCTCTCCATCCGGGGAGCAGGCAATCTGCTGGGGGCGGAGCAGCACGGCTTCATTGCCTCGGTCGGCTTCGACCTGTATTCACAGATGCTGGCGGAGGAAATCCGCAAACGCAAGGTGAGCGTGCTTGGCGAGGAGGATACTTCCCTGAAGCAGGGGAATACGGTCATTGATTTGTCGATTGACGCGTATCTTCCTTCCGAGTATATTTACGACAGTATCCAAAAAATAGAAATCTATAAGAAGGTTGCTGCTGTGGCTTCCTTCGAAGATGCCTCCGAGCTTGAGGATGAGCTGCTGGACCGGTTCGGCGAATTGCCGGAAGCCGTTATTAATCTGCTCTCTGTGGCCCGGTTGAAGGTGTATGGCAAGCTGTACGGCATGGAATCCATGGTCCGGCGCGGGGATGATGCCCTGCTTAATTTCCACGAGGGCAGCCTCGGGGCGTTTGATACGGCAAAGCTCGCCAAAGTTGGTAATAGCTTCGAAAGGCGTGTACAATTTGATAAGGATGCCAAGGCAACGATCCGGATCAAAGCGAAGGATTTAGGTGACAAGGAGCTGCTGGATGTGCTGGAGCAATTCCTGGCGGCAGCCAAACAGTCTTTAAAATCGAAGGGAGAATTACACAATGTCGTTAAATAAAAAATCCTGGAAGGTACTGGTGGTCTCGCTGACCGCAGCCCTGTCCTTCTCCATGCTTGCTGCCTGCAGCAATAAAAGTGATGATACTGCGGTGGCAACGTATAAGGGCGGCACCATTACCCAGAAGGAATTCAATCTGGATACCCGCGTAATGAAATTCCTGTCCCCCGAGCAGGCGCAGTATCTGGAGATCGATATGTTCAAGGAGTCCATCCTGAAGCAGGAGGTCGCGTTCGAATACTTGGCGGACAAGGCCACGGATGAAGCGAAGAAGGCTGCGGAGAAGGAAGTCGATACTCAGATCGGCTCTATCAAGACTGCGCTGGGCGATAAGTACAAGAGCACGCTGAAGGAACAGGATCTAAGCGAGTCGGACCTGCGTTCCTATATGCAGCGCGTACTTACCGTATATCAGGACATGCTGCTGAAATTAACGGACGAGCAGGTCAAGACCCATTATGAAGCCACCAAGGCTGATTATAGTGTGGCTACTCTGCGCCATGTCCTGGTGGGCCTGACCGATAGCGCCGGTAAAGAGCGGACGGATGCCGATGCGCTGAAGCGCGCCCAGGAAGTGAAGGCGAAGCTGGATGGCGGGGCAGACTTTGCAGCCGTTGCCAAGGAATACTCGGATGATACCGGCACGAAGGAAACCGGCGGTGAATATAAGGACAAGGCTCTGGTAGAATATGTAGCAGAGTTCAAGGCTGCGGCCCACAGTCTTCCGCTGAATACGATCAGTGAGCCGGTCAAGACCACCTACGGATATCACATTATCAAGGTGGAAGCCCGCAAGGACACTACCTTCGATACGCTGACTGCCGACCAGCTGAAGGCTGTGAAGAACTCTGCCGCTTCTGCCAGCCTGGAGACCTTCCTGGAGAAGGAACTGGATAGTCTGGAGATTAAAATCAATCTGCCGAAGAGCTCTGCTGCTGCAGGCAGCGCGGGAGCCACAGCCACACCGGCTCCGGCTGCGGGCAGTGACACGCCAGCCGCTACAGATACACCGGCTGCTACAGAAGCCGCTAAATAAATTTAGGCTGGACAAGCCGCCTGATGCGCCATGCATCCGGGCGGTTTTTTTTGCCGCAATAGAGCAAAACGGGGAAAATACTGCGGCGGTATAGAAATGACTATTTGTGATCATAACTGGAATGATGCCGGGCCGGGGCGTTCTCATTCTCCATGAACAATTATATGCGGACTGACGGATGTATAAGGAACTGGGAAGAGATGAATACTATGGTCAGATATTACGATAAATCACCGGGATTAACCATTCCCATAATGGACAGTAGTTGGACCATACATCTTAAGGAAAGCGGGGCAACATTTGAAATGAAAGCTACTGGTATTGTAAGACGTATTGATGACCTCGGACGAGTTGTTATCCCCAAAGAGATCAGACGCACCTTACGGATTCGTGAGGGCGATCCTCTGGAAATTTTTGTTGACCGCGATGGTGAGGTTATATTGAAAAAATATTCACCGATTGGTGAATTGGGCGATTTCGCCAAGGAATATGCAGAGTCGCTGTATGAAGGAACAGGGCATATTACCATGATTACGGACCGGGACACGTTCATCGCGCTCGCCGGCGGCTCCAAGAAGGATTATCTGGAGAAGCAAGTGGGTGTGCTGCTGGAAAAGGTAATGGAAAGCCGTAAAACGATGCTTGAGACCAATGCAGGCAGCTATGACATCAGCAAGGACCACACGGAGCTGTTATCCACTTATGTGGCAGCGCCTATTATCTCCGGAGGAGATCCGATCGGCTGCGTAGTGCTGCTGAATAAGGATGATTCAGTCAAGATGGCCCAGATGGAAGTGAAAATGGCGGAGACAGCCGCAGCCTTCCTGGGCAAGCAAATGGAGCAGTAATCAGCTGGTGCTGGAGAGTCCCGCTTTTCCTTAGGTTATTATGACCGTAGGGAATGGCGGGTTTTTGCTGTGAATCGGCAAGCTAAGGAATAGACGCATGGTCATTTACACTTCTACCCTTAGATAAGTTATAATATAGAAATTCATTTGCTTAGGTTAAAGCAAGCTCTATATTATGGCAGTTATGGCTGTAGAAGCAGGTAAACGATGACATCCAATTCGCAAGGCTCGAAGCTGCTGCAGGGCGCTTTTATTCTTAGCGCGGCAGCTATTTTCTCGAAACTGATCGGTACGCTCCAGAAGATACCGCTGCAGAATCTGGGCGGTGACGCCGCGTTCGGTATCTACAATACGGTCTATCCGCTGTATACCATTCTGGTTACGGTGGCGATGCTCGGGCTGCCTGCCGCCATCTCGCGGTTCGTGGCCGAGGCTTCGGCGGCACAGGACGCGCAGAAGGGGCGGCGGGTCCTGCTGCTATCCGCCGGAATTACAGCGGCCAGCGGCCTGGTGCTCGGCATTCTGGTCTACGCCGGGGCTCCGCTCATTGCGGTATGGGTCGGCAGCTCCCATATTGTCCCGGCGCTGCGCAGCAGTGCCTGGGGGCTGGCGGTGGTGCCGCTGATGGCGGCGCTGCGCGGCTACTTCCAGGGACTGCATAATATGATGCCGACCGCCGTGTCACAGGTGGTCGAGCAGTCGGTACGCGTGGCGGTCATGATCGCGCTTCTGCTGTATCTAACGGGCGCTGGCGCAGATGCGGCAGGAATCGCTGCGGGTGCGATGCTGGGTCCAGCCGGGGGCGGGATCGCCGGTCTCGGCGTGATGCTGCTGTATTGGCGCAGCCACCGCCGGGGCTTGCCCGACAGGCTGCCTCAAGCTCTGCTTCAGAACAGAACGGCATCGGCCGTACGAAGGGATAAGCAGGGCATTCCTGCCCGCGAGCTGTTAGCCTATGGCCTCCCGGTGATGCTTGGTGCGCTGGCTGTTCCGTTAATCGGACTGGTCGATGTCTTCACAGTTCCCCGTCTGCTGGCGGGGAGCGGGAGCAGCGAGACGGCGGCGATGGCCCAGTTCGGCATCTATAACCGCGGGCTGCCGCTCGTGCAGATCGTAACGATGCTGGCGACCTCGCTCTCGGTCGTCTTCATCCCGGCACTGGCTGAAGCGAAGTACCAGCGGGATGAGGCCCTGATCCGCACGCGCATCACGCTGTCGCTGCGCTGGTTCTGGCTCCTCGGGCTGGCCGCCTCCGTAGGCCTGGCCGTGCTTGCCGAGCCGGTGAACACGGCTCTGTACGGGGACGCCGCCGGCAGCGGCGCGATGACCTGGCTGGCCTTCACCGCCGCAGGCGGCACGGTCAGCATCATCTCCGCCGCGCTGCTGCAAGGCCTGGGCGCCGTGCGTGCGCCGGCGCTGACCCTGCTGGCCGCCGCTGTGCTTAAGGCGGCCCTCAACCTGCTGCTCGTCCCGCAGCAGGGCATTACCGGTGCGGCCATCGCTGGCGTGGCCGCACATCTCTTCGCAGCAGCGCTGAACGTGCTGCTGCTCTACCGGCAGGGACATCTGCGGCTGCGCGCCGCAGATGTCCTGCTGAAGCCCGCGGCGCTGCTCGCGGGCCTCGCGCTGGCCGCCGCGGCCGTGAGCCACGGCGCAGCCTGGGCGGCAGACGCCGCCGGCTTCGGCGGCGGGCGGACCGCGGCCCTGGCGCAGAGCCTGCTCGGCGTGCTCGCAGGCTGCGCCGTCTTCGCACTCGGCGCAGTGGCGCTGCGGCTGCTCAGCGAGAGCGAGCTGCGCCAGCTTCCGGGCTTCGGCCCGCGCTTAGCGGACAAGCTGAAGAAGCTGCGCCTGTTCCCATAAGGCGCAGCTCAATAGATACATAGCGCAGCCGCCTTTCGCGAACAGCAGCAGGCGGCTGCCTGGAAGGAGCAGAATGGCATGAGCGCAACATTAACGATCGTCGGCCTGGGCTCCGGGAACCCGGACCGGCTGACACTGGGCATTATCAAGAAGCTGAAGGCGGCCTCGGCCGTATACGTGCGGACCGCAGAGCATCCTGTCATGGCTGCACTGGCGGAGATGGAGATATTCTGGGAGTCCTTCGACGGGCTGTATGAGTCGCTGTCGTCCTTCCCTGAGGTCTATGAAGCCATTGCGGCAACGCTAATGGAGAAGGCTGCATCCGCTCCGCAGGGCACGGAGATCGTCTATGCCGTGCCGGGGCATCCCATGGTGGCCGAATCCGCCGTCTCCCTGCTGCGCGGGCGCTGCCCGGAGGCGGGCATTGAGCTGAATATCCTCGGCGGCGAGAGCTTCCTGGATGAAGCGTTCGTCCGTCTGGGCTTTGATCCGATTGAAGGCTTCCAGCTGCTGGACGCCTCCGGTATCCGCAGCTCCCAGCTTCACCCGGAGCTGCACACCCTGATCGGGCAGGTCTATGACAGCTTCACTGCGTCCGAGACCAAGCTCTGCCTGATGGAGCTGTACCCGCCCGAGTATGAGGTCATTGCCGCACATGCGCTTGGCGTGGAGGGCGAAGAGCAGATTCTCCGGGTGCCGCTGTACGAGCTGGACCGGCTGGACGGCTATGGTAATCTGTCGCTGGTATATGTTCCGGCGAGCCTTACGGATGAAGCACGTAACCGCACCTTTGCCCGGCTGCATGAGATTGTCGATATTCTGCGGAGCCCCGAGGGCTGTCCCTGGGACCGTGAGCAGACGCATGAATCCTTGCGCAAAAATCTGATCGAAGAGACCTATGAGGTGCTGGAGACAATTGACGAGGATGATCCGGACCATATGAGGGAAGAGCTGGGCGACCTGCTGCTCCAGATTATGCTTCACTCCCAGATGGAAGAGGAGCTGGGAACCTTCAGTGTCTACGATGTCATTGAGGGGCTGAATGAGAAGCTGCTGTTCCGCCATCCGCATGTATTCGGCGATCAGGCGGCGGGCAATGCCGAGGAGGCGCTGCAGAACTGGGAAGGGATGAAGGCTGAGGAGAAGCGGCGCAAAGGCGTGAAGCCCGAAGCCCTGTCCGCACTCAGCGGGGTTCCGAGGGATCTGCCGGCTCTGATGAAGGCGTATAAGCTGCAGAAGAAGGCGTCCCGCGTCGGCTTCGACTGGGATAACACCAGTGATGTGCTGGCCAAGATCCGCGAGGAGGTTGACGAGCTTCAGGAAGCGATTGAGACGGGACAGTCCGCCGAGGAGCAGATGCTGGAGCTGGGCGACCTGCTGTTCGCAGCCACCAATGTGGCCCGCTTCATCGGAGCCGATCCGGAAGAAGCGCTGACCCGCACCAACCGCAAATTCGTATCCCGCTTCGAGTATATTGAGCAGCGTCTGCGGGATCAGGGGGTCCGGCTGGAGGACAGCCCGCTCGAAGAGATGGAGGCCCTCTGGCAGGAAGCCAAGACAGAAGAGCGGAAGCAATAGATTTTAGAATTATAGTCTTCGGCGTATATCCCGCGCGTTTCACGGCAATGCTGTGACTATTGGCGCGAATCTCTGATTTAAAATGCATTGAGAGGTTTATAATGTTATAGTGCTATAACCCCCATATCCTACGCACGATGTTACTTTTTCAAAAAAAACGGCGGATCGTGGCAGGAATTGAGGGCGGAATCCAGAATATCATAAAGACGAAATGACGATTTGCCGTGATTCCCCGGTAAACCTGATTTTCATTTATTTTTTGTATCCTAGGAGGAACTTCAAATTATGAACAAGACAGATCTGGTAAACAACATTTCCGAGAAAAGCGGATTGGCCAAAAAAGACGTAGAAACCGTACTTAACGGAATGCTGGGCGAAATTACAGAAGCTCTGGCAAGCGGAGATAAAGTACAGCTGATCGGCTTCGGTACTTTTGAAACGCGCAAACGTTCCGGCCGCACCGGCCGTAACCCGCAATCGGGCACACCTATCGAAATTCCTGAATCCACAGTGCCGGCCTTCAAGGCAGGTAACAAGCTCAAAGAAGCCGTTAACTAATGCGTCTGGACAAGTTCCTGAAGGTCTCCCGTCTGATCAAGCGCCGCACCGTGGCCAAGGATGTGTCCGAACAGGGCCGGGTGTTGATCAATGGACGGGAGTCCAAACCGAGCAGCACGGTGAAGATCGGTGACGAGATTACCGTGCAGTTCGGCCAAAAGCTTGTGACGGTCAAAGTGGAAAAGCTGGTGGAAACCACCCGCAAGGACGAGGCCGCCGGAATGTATACCCTGCTCCGTGAAGAGCCTGTTGCCAAAAGCACGGGACTCGACTGGTAGCAGCAAATGATTGCAGCATAAGGTTAAGAGGTATTCCTGAAGCCGGAAGACGGCGGAGCGGGATGCCTCTTTTTTCTTGTTCTATACCCTGTCCTTCCTTCATAGATTAGAACCAAGAAGGAGGGGTACATGCTATGATGGAGCCAACTAAAGTCAACAAACAGCATGATCTGCACATGCGCAGCCGTAAGCAGATTGAGCTGACAGGTGTGCAGAATGTGGAGAGCTTTGACAACGAGGAGTTTCTGCTAAGTACAGAACTCGGCCAATTGACCATTCGGGGGACTCATTTACATATCAAGAATCTAAGTCTGGAGAATGGAATGCTGTCCCTTGAAGGCAATGTTCATTCCCTGATTTATCTTGACCCCGGGGCGCAAGGCAAAAATAAAGGGATTCTCCGCAAGCTGTTTAAATGAATCCCTCCGTTCAATGGATCACCCTGCTCTATATGATTCTGTCCGGCATTGCCATGGGACTGGCCTATGACAGCTACCGGGTGCTGTCGCAGAAGCTGAGATTTCCCAATTGGCTGAATGCGCTGCTGGATTTGCTGTACTGGATAGGGGCGGCCCTGCTGGTCTTTCGCATGCTTTATGCCGGAAACCAGGGACAATTGAGGTTTTATGTCGTTCTTGGCCTCTTTCTAGGTGTATGGATCTATTTTTTGATCTTCAGTATTACGGTGCAGCGTTTTGTGGTAAGGTTAATTCAGTGGGTGCAGTATGCATGCAGGAAGCTATGGCGGTTCATTACCATAGTTATCGGAGGTCCGATTCTCTGGCTGTGGCGCCTGATTAAGGGAACAGTGCTGCTGTTCGGCCGGGTCCTTCTTTATATTTTTAAGCTGCTGCTGCGTCTAACCAAGCCAATCTGGGTACTTCCTGTAAGGTGGGCCTCTCCGTATACATCCCGGTTCGTTCATAGCGCCCGGATCGTGAGGATCACCAAGTGGATATCAGGGTGGCGGAAGCGCTGACCTTGAACCCTGGAACTGGAGGTAAGCTTAAATGAACAGATTCTCTGCGGAAGAGAAGAATACGAACCAGAGTGCTTCGGCCGCAGGCGCGAAGAGAAGAAAGTTTATATGGATTCTTGTGATGGCTGTTTTCTTCGGCTGGGCCGGATTCACTTTCTTTGCCCAGAGCGCAGCAATCGCAGACAAGAGTGCACAGCTCGCCCGTAAGACCGAGAGCAATGAGAGTGTAACAGCTACGCTGAATCAACTGAAATATGAGGTCTCGCGTCTGAATGACGATGAGTATATCGGACAATTAGCGCGTAAATGGTACAATATGTATCCTGCAGGCGAATCACCTATCCGTACCGAGCAATCCGGGCAATAAAAGCAGGCGAAAAGAGGCTTACGCTGTGTTGCCTTGCTTTGCTCTTTACTGTATAATCAAATCACCGCAGACAGGATGGACATTATATTCGTCTGTATATTTTTAAGGGAGGATCATTTTATTCTATGGCAATTGAAGTGGGCACCAAGTTAGAGGGCAAGGTGACAGGCATCACGCATTTCGGAGCATTTGTGGATCTGTCAGGAGGTGTCACAGGTCTCGTTCACATCTCGGAGATCGCCGATAACTACGTCAAGGATGTCAACGATCATTTGAAGATTGCGGATGTAGTAACCGTTAAGGTGATCAATGTTGACAAGGACGGCAAGATCGGACTTTCCATTAAGCAAGCCGTTGATAAGCCGGCATCGGAAGTACGTCCCCCCAGAGCTCCAAGACCTGAACGTCCAAGCGGTGGAGACCGTTTCGGCGGTGGTGGCGGCAGTGGCGGAGGCGGCGGTGGATTCAATCGTGAACGGGGTGGGCGTCCATTCAAGCCTGCAGCCGGTAAACCTTCATTCGAGGATAAAATGTCACGCTTCCTGAAAGACAGCGAAGAACGGATATCTTCGATCAAGAAGAACACAGAAGGAAAGCGCGGCGGTCGTGGAGCCAAGCGCGTATAATCTGAGTCTTGCACATCATAAATAAACCGCAGGGGCGTTGCGCCCTTCGCGGTTTTTTTGTGTTTGTGCCCGCGGACCGAATGTAGGCCAAAAACCGAACACCATCGGCAGCTTGGAGGAGCGTGAACCAAATGTACTCGGAAAACCGATTACAATCGATAACGTGGAAGCGCATTGACCAAATGTAATCGGAAAACCGACTACAATCGATAACGTGGAAGCGCATTGACCAAATGTAATCGGAAAATCGATTACAGTCGGCAACATGGAGGCGCGTGAACCAAATGTAATCGGAAAACCGACTACAATTTGCTCGCAACGCAGAGTATGAGCAGCCCAGCCCGCCCCAGCTCTATACCGCGCGCCCAAGCTTCCGGCTATTTTTGTCGGGCTTTGAACAAATTGCCGACAGCATCTATGCCATTCTCACATAACTCCAGGGCAATCGCTGACGAATGTCCGCGCGGCCACTACCTGCAACCGGCAGTCTGACTGCGGCAGTCCGCAGCCGATCTTTTACCCCGTATGGGATTGGGAGGCTTTTCCACAGAATGTCGGGACAGGCTTTTTTGTCGGAAATTTTTTACAGATTGCTCTCCGTTTCTGACAAACTTTCTTAAGACCCCCGCTATATAATGAGAACCATAAAATTCATAAACGGGTGGTGCAGGGAATGAGTAAAAGCAATGTGGTGAATTTGCCGGAGTGGACAAGAGCAGGAAGCAAAGACAAAAATCAGAAAGAAGCCTTAGGTACGCGCTTGAAGGCGTGGGGCACCAAGCTGCCGGTTATCCAGTTCATCGCGGTCAAGAAGTGGGTGCTGCTGCTTAGCCTTATGGGCTTTTTGCTGGGACGGGCTATGATCCTGGATGAGCTTACCCCGTTTGCTGCTGCTTATTTCGCCGTCATTGTATTTATGCGCAGGGATTCCATGCTGCCTGTGGCCGCAGCCATCGTGCTCGGCAGTCTCTTCACCCCGTTTCCGGGTGCCATCGTGGTTGCGGCAGAGCTGATTATTTTTTATCTGATCTACAAAGGGCTGGAGAACTTCCAGCGGGTGGATCTGTCTTATGCCCCTCTGATGGTGTTCGTAGCTTCTTTTATGGTGGGACTGTTCCAGGTCGTTATCGGTCCTTCGCTCACGTGGTATCCGCTGATGATGGCGGCCATTGATGCCATACTCGGATTCGTGCTGACGCTTGTATTCCTGCAGGCGCTTCCTTTATTCACCTATAAGCAGAAAAGCAGGGCACTCCGCAATGAGGAGGTACTCTGTCTGATCATCTTGCTGGCTTCCGTCATGACCGGCCTTGTCGGCTGGACCATTAACGGTCTATCGCTGGAGCATGTTTTATCGCGGTTTCTGATTCTGATCTTTGCCCTGGCCGGAGGAGCGCCGCTTGGTGCTGCGGTTGGTGTAGTGACCGGACTTATTCTCAGTCTGGCCGATATCGGAGCCATCTATCAAATGAGCCTGCTGGCCTTTTCCGGGATGCTGGCAGGTATGATGCAGTCCGGACGCAAAGGGGCGGTCTCCATCGGGATGCTGCTGGGATCAACGATTCTATCCGTATACTTCATGGGACCGGGCGATGTCATGAATTCTACCTGGGAGACCTGTGCAGCCGTAGTATTGTTTCTTCTAACACCTAAGGGGATGATTACTGCCATTGCCAAATATGTACCAGGCACGGCCGATCACAGCCGTTCCCAGCATGAATATGCCCGGAGGGTCCGGGATATTACAGCAGACCGGGTGACCCAGTTCTCGCAGGTATTCCAGCAGCTCTCCAGCAGCTTCGGGCAGATTCCCCGGGCCGCAGAGGCGGGCAAAAGCGACCGTGAGATGGAGGATTTTATGAATACGGTAACAGAGGGAGCCTGCGCCGGGTGCATCCGGCGGACCCACTGCTGGGATGCCAAGTTCTATCAGACCTACAGGTATATGACCGACATGATGACCACGGTCGAGGAGTGCCCGGACATTACCGCTGCCCAGCTGCCGCCGGAGTGGAGCCGGATCTGCGGCAGGACGGGGGAGGTTCTTGAGGTGATGAAGGGCCAATATGAACTATACCAGCATGATATGCGCTGGAAGCGGCAAATATACGACAGCCGCCAATTTGTGGCTGAGCAATTATCCGGCGTCTCGCAGGTAATGGAGGACCTGGCGAAGGAGATTAAGCGGGAAGGGCAGGCGATGTACCGGCAGGAGAGCCAGATCCGGGAGGCGCTGGAAAAGCTGGGCCTCTCCATTCACAGCATTGAGATTCTGAGTCTCGATCCCGGCCGGGTAGAGATTGAAGTCGTGCATGCCTACACCCGGGGCTTCGATGAATGCCGCAAAATGATCGCCCCGCTGCTCTCGGATATTCTGGAGGAGAATATCGCAGTGGTCAGTGAGACCGCCGTCCATCCCCGCGAGGGCCTGTCGATGGTGACCTTTGGCTCGGCGAAGGCTTACGAGATAAGCTCCGGTGTAGCTGCCGCCGCTATGGGAGGCGATATGCTGTCGGGAGACAGCTTCAGTACGGTGGAGCTGGGTAACGGTACCTTTGCCGTCTCCATCAGTGACGGAATGGGCAACGGGGAGCGGGCCCGGATGGAGAGCAGCGCTGCGTTATCTATGCTGGAGAAGCTGCTGCAATCAGGAATGGATGAGAAGCTGGCGGTGAAATCCGTTAACTCCATTCTGCTGCTGCGCTCCCCGGATGAATTCTATGCGACAGTAGATATGGCGCTGATCGACCAGTATTCGGCGCAGACCATCTTCATGAAGATTGCTTCCGCTCCGAGCTTCATCCGGCGGGGCAGCGAGGTGATCCCCGTGACGGCCAGCAATCTGCCGATCGGCATCATCAAAGATATTGAGGTCGATCTGGTCACCATGCAGCTTCGCCCCGGTGATATCCTCATTATGATGACTGATGGTATTTATGATGCGCCCGGTTATGCCGTTAATAAGGAGATATGGATGAAACGTCTGATCCAGGAGCTGGAGGGCGATGACCCGCAGGATATGGCGGACGAGCTGCTGGATAAGGTAATCCGCTATCAGGGCAATGAGGTTCATGATGATATGACCATCGTAGTCAGCCGTGTGGATCATTACCACCCGGAATGGTCCAGCCTGCATATGCCCGGCGTGGGCCGGATGGAGCGTCCGCGTACGGTTAGCTAACGCAGTAAGCCATTGACCTGACAACTAATTAGTATATTTGGATGAGTAAGCTGGAAATGTTGCACATAATGCAGCTTGACGCTGAAGATATCCGGGTGTTGGAGTGGATTGCTGCATGAATTGCAAGATTTTGTACACTAATCTGCTTAAAGGAGGAGGATTCCTGCCTTTTGTGCAACATTTCCCATACCAGGAGGGATTAATGAGAGGAATGTTGCATATTAGGCAGGATTATTAGATTCGGAGCTGGAGCTAGGGGATGAAGCATGAGAATGGGCAAAAGTATGAGTAAAAGTATGAGTAAAAGTAACATTCAAGGGCCGAAAGCAAAGTGAGCGCTGAAAGGCCGGGTCTTGTCTTCAAATTATTCGGCGGGTGCATTCCACCCACGCGCCAGCCCCTGCTCCTCTCCTTTTCAACCGCTGCTGGTTAGCGGACGAAAGTTGAGGTTGAAGGTTTATCGTAAAATTCTCGCAGAGACTCTTTTTTACGAGCTCATTCAGATCTAATCTTTAAGCGTTAAGCGGCGTTTGAAATCTCTCAACCTTGGCAATGCTAGTAACTAGACAAGGAAGGGAGGAACGGTCATGAAGCAAATTCTGCTGATCACAGACGGTTGTTCGAATGTGGGGGAGAGTCCGGTGCTGGCGGCTGCACACGCCCGTCAGGAGGGCATCACGGTCAATGTTGTTGGAGTCGTAGATTATGGAACCATCGGTGAGCTGGGCAGCCGGGAGATTGCCGATATTGCCAAGGCAGGGGGCGGGATCAGCCGGATCGTGGGAACCCCGCAGCTGGCCCAGACCATTCAGATGATGACACGCAAGACGGTGGTTCAGACCATTCAGCAGGCGGTTAATAAAGAGGTGCAAAAAATTCTCGGCGACGGCTCACTGGCGGAGCTGCCTCCGCAGCAGCGTTCACAGGTGGTTACCGTGGTCGATGAGCTGACCGAGACCTCGCCGCTGCGCATAGCGCTTTTAATTGATGCAAGCGCCAGTATGAAGCCGAAGCTTGGCGCGGTGGAGGACGCCATCCGTGATCTGGCGCTCAGTCTGGAGGCCCGGGAAGGGCGCAGCGAGATTGCCGTGTTCCATTTTCCCGGACGCTCCGGCAGTGAGGATGCCATGCTGGATATCGACTGGACCCGGAATGTGTCCGAGGTCCGCTCCCTCTTTTCCAGATTGAAGATGCGGGGGGCTACGCCGACCGGGCCGGCTATTTTCAAGGTGCTGGAACATTACCGGTATGATAAACTGGAAGAACATCGTAATTATCTTCCAGGGGAAGATGACGGGGCAAGAGAAGGGATGATTGATGGGTATGTCGTCTAATCCATCCTATCCGGCAGGCACAGTGATTACCGGCAAATGGCGGGGGAACCGTTATGTCGTGGAGCGTGTGCTGGGGAAGGGGGCAAACGGAACCGTATATCTGGTGCAGCGGGAAGGCAGACGGGAGCGGTATGCGCTCAAGATCGGATACGATACGCTGGAGCTGCAGTCTGAGATTAACGTGCTGACCTCCCTGCAGTCCTGCCGCAAGCGCAGCGAGCACCGGGCCCGCAAGGAATCGCCGCTATCCTCCTATCTGCTGGAATCGGATGATTTCAAGGACCGGGACCATACGCCCTTTTATGTAATGCGTTATGTGGAAGGAAGGCCGCTGCACCATTTCCTGTCCAGGAACGGTGCCTCCTGGCTGGGGCTTGTCGGAATGACGATTCTGGAGAAGCTGCAGACGCTGCATGAGTGCGGCTTCGTGTTCGGGGACCTGAAGCCGGAGAATGTCATGGTATCCAGCTACGGGGAAGCTGAGCTGATTGATTACGGAGGGGCAAGCCCAATCGGACGGAGCGTGAAGCAGTTCACCGAATGGCATGACCGCGGATTCTGGAATGCCGGCAGCCGGACAGGCGACCAGAGCTATGACCTGTTTTCTTTTGCCGTCCTGTGCCTGCGTCTGCTTAATGAAGAAGGGCTGAAGTCTGCCGCCCAGCAGCTGCCGCAGACAAGGAGCGTAGAGGAGCTGATGAAGCTGGCCCGGGAGCTGCCGGATAAGAAGCTGTCCTCCTGGCTATGCCTCGCGCTCAAAGGCGGTTTCCCCGGTTCCGCGCAGGCAGCAGAGATCTGGAGAAGCCACATCTACAGAGGACGGAAGAGCGGACACGAGACGATGGCGACCCCGCGCTGGCTCAAAAATGCGTTCGCGCTGTCTTTATTTCTGCTGGCATTCACGCTATACTGGGTTTTCCGTTTCTGAGATCTGAAATCGTACATAATCAACAAGATGCTGACCGCCGGAGCAGGCGGTGTAAGGGATGGCAGGAAAGGAAGCCCCTATGGAGGACAGGAAGGAACTGGTGGAATCCGTAATGGAGGCTGCGGCTGAATATGAGCTGTGGGCGCCGCATGACACCATTGTAGTCGCAGTTTCCGGAGGGCCGGACTCTGTGGCTCTTTTGCGTATTCTGCATGAGATCTCCCTGACCCGGATGCCGCTGACGCTGATCTGCGCCCATGTCAATCACGGCTTCAGAGCCGAATCGGTTGAGGAGGCAGAGCTGGTCCGGGACCTCGCGGCAGAGCTGGGCATTCCCTTCGAGCTGGGCGAATTCGATATTCCGTCCATCATTAAGGAGAGCGGGCTTGGCCCGGAAGGGGCTGCACGGGAGAAGCGTTACCAGTTCCTGATTGCTACCGCACACCGTTACCGGGCGCGCTCGGTAGCGCTGGCCCATCATGCAGACGATCAGGCCGAGACGGTGCTTATGCGGCTGCTGCGGGGGAGCGGGCCTTCGGGCCTTGCAGGCATGCGCTGGAAACGGACCGAAAAAAAGGTGGAACTCATCCGCCCCTTCCTGCGTATTAACAAAACGGCTCTTGTCGGCTTTTGCCTAGAAGAGGGCTTAGCTTATGCGGAGGATGCGACCAACCTCCTGACGCAGTACAAGCGGAATGCAGTCAGGCTGGAGCTGCTCCCTATGCTGGAGCAGCATAATCCGAGAGTGAGACAATCGCTTCTGCAGCTGGCTGAAATTGCCTCGGCGGAAGATGAATATATGGAGGCGAATGCGGCAAAATGCTTTGATGAGCTGGTTTTCACCGAGCATGGAAAATACACCTTGAAAAGAGCTGCCTTTGCGGCCATACCCTCCGCTTTACAACGGCGTTTGATTAAACTAATATTAAATTATCTGTCGGCGGATTCATCATTCATGGATTTTCCCAAGATTGAAGCAGTACGCCGGGGAACGCTGCAGGAATACCCTACCGTCTGGACACTGGATATGGGTGGCGGTTATGTCTGTGTGCGGCAATATGATACCATTGTGTTCTCGTCCAAGCCCTTGACCCGGCAGGTAAGCTATACATACCGGCTGTCTTTGACTCATCCCCGGATTAAGCTGATGGAGATAGGAAAGGTTATGACGATGAGGGGGCTTGCGGGGGAAGTTTTTTCTGCACAGGAGGAGGATTACGGGAAGAACTCGGCTTGGTTTGACGGGGACGATCTTGTCCTGCCGCTCACCATTCGTTCCCGGTTGCCTGGAGATACCATAAGGGTTATGGGATTAAACGGAAGCAAAAAGGTAAAAGATATTTACATTGATGATAAAATACCTTCTTCCGAACGGCCTGCAATTCCCCTCGTATGTGATGCACTCGGCAATATCGTCTGGATTCCGGGCGTAAGGCGCTCGGTGCATGCCGCAGTTGGGCGGCACACGGCCTCAGTTCTGCTCCTGACCCTGGAAGACATGGAACAGGGCGAAGAATCGTAATGGCCGAAGTAAGTCTTTCATAAGTATATCTTAGGAGGTTCGCAAGTTGCAGAATGATATTCAGGAAATCTTGATCAGCGAAGAAGAAATTCAACAAAGAATCAGGGAGCTTGGCGCCCAGCTGAGCAAGGAATATGCAGACCGCACACCTTTAGTGATTTGTGTACTCAAAGGTGCGTTTATTTTTATGGCGGATCTGGTTAAAGTGATTACAGTACCCGTTGAAATGGACTTCATGGCGGTATCCAGCTATGGCGGTACAACCAAATCATCCGGCGTAGTCAAAATCATCAAGGATTTGGACACATCGGTTGAAGGCCGTGATGTTCTGATTGTCGAGGATATTATCGACAGCGGCCTTACACTCAGCTATCTGATTGAAATGCTGCAGGGGCGCAATGCCGCTTCTGTCAATGTAGTCACTCTGTTCGACAAGCCCTCGGGCCGCGCCGTGAATCTTGAAGCCCAGTATACCGGCTTTGTGATTCCTGATGCATTCCTCGTAGGCTACGGACTGGACTATGCCGAGCTGTACCGGAACCTCCCTTATGTCGGTGTACTGAAGCCTGAGATTTATACCAAATGAACAACCCGACAGCCTTAGATCTACGGATCACTTTTCTGGATTTCCTGACAATTTGAGGAGTCCGGTCAGGCTATGGTACAATAACTTGAGCGTTGCGAGAGGAGGTAGGGGATGAATCGGTTCATCCGGAATTCTGGTTTTTATTTGATTTTATTTTTAGTCGTGGTGGGCATAGTCCAGTTTGTAAGCAATGGAAATGAATCCGCCGATCTCCCTAGATATGATGAGTTGCGGCAGGAGATCTCGAACAATAATGTGAAGAGCATGACGGTTCAGTTTGAGGGGAATGCATTTCTGGTTACTGGCGAATATAAAGAGCTGCCACCCGAGGCTAAATCGAAGAATTTCTCCACTTATGTTCCTCCTACAGACGAGGCCCTTAACGAGCTTGTGGCTGCCAGCGATAAGAACGGCATAGAACTTAGCCAGAAGAAAATGGAAGGTGACAGCATCTGGCTGACATTCCTCTCTTCCATGATTCCACTGGTTATCATGTTCATCCTGTTCTTCTTCCTGTTCAATAATGCACAGGGCGGCGGCGGCAAGGTGATGAACTTCGGCAAGAGCAAGGCCCGGTTATATAATGAAGAGAAGAAGAAGATCAGCTTCGAGGATGTTGCAGGAGCTGACGAAGAGAAGCAAGAGCTGGTTGAGGTTGTTGAATTCCTCAAGGACCCGCGCAAATTCGCAGCAGTGGGTGCCCGGATTCCGAAGGGGGTACTCCTTGTAGGTCCTCCGGGAACAGGTAAAACCTTGCTGGCCCGTGCGGTTGCAGGGGAAGCAGGCGTTCCGTTCTTCAGCATCTCCGGTTCCGACTTCGTGGAAATGTTCGTCGGTGTCGGCGCATCCCGCGTACGTGACTTGTTCGAGAACGCGAAGAAGAATGCTCCTTGTATTATCTTTATCGATGAGATCGATGCTGTGGGACGTCAGCGCGGCGCAGGACTTGGCGGCGGACATGACGAACGGGAACAGACCCTTAACCAATTGCTCGTTGAAATGGACGGCTTTGGCGGCAACGAAGGCATTATCATTGTCGCGGCTACCAACCGCGCAGATATTCTTGACCCGGCGCTGCTCCGTCCGGGCCGTTTCGACCGTCAAATTACGGTTGACCGCCCAGATGTGAAGGGCCGTGAAGCTGTACTGAAGGTTCACTCCCGCAACAAACCGCTGACCAAGGATGTAAGACTTGACGTTATCGCCAAGCGTACTACCGGGTTCACCGGTGCGGATCTGGAGAACCTGCTGAACGAAGCGGCATTGCTTGCTGCCCGCCGTAACCGCAAGGACATTACGATGCGTGAAGTGGATGAAGCGATTGACCGTGTCATCGTCGGTACCGAGAAGCGCAGCCGCGTCATCAGTGACCGCGAGAAACGGATTGTCGCCTATCACGAAGCAGGCCATACCATTGCCGGCTACTTCCTTGAGCATGCTGATGTGGTTCACAAGGTTACCATTATCCCGCGCGGCCGTGCCGGCGGATATGTTATTATGCTTCCTAAGGAAGACCGGATGATCGTAACCAAGCAAGAACTTCTGGATAAGGTTACCGGATTGCTTGGTGGACGCGTTGCTGAAGAAATGTTCATTGGCGAAATCGGCACAGGCGCTTATAGTGACTTCCAGCAGGCTACGCGCATTGTGCGTGCGATGATTATGGAATATGGAATGAGCGATAAGCTTGGGCCCTTGCAGTTCGGTGCAACCCAAGGCCAAGTCTTCCTGGGCCGGGATATCGGACATGAACAGAATTACAGTGACTCCATTGCTTATGAGATTGATCAGGAAATGCAGAACCTTATCCGCAGCAGCTATGAGCGCTGCAGAGAGCTGCTGACCAAGCATTCCAAGGAAATGCACCTGATTGCCAACACCCTGCTTGAGAAGGAAACGCTGGAGCTTGATCAGATCACAGAATTGATTGAGCAAGGCTATCTGAGTGAGGATGGCAAGCCAGAAGAAGGCGACGCCGTTACCAATGAAGCGGGCGAGCCGATTATTGATTCCATCGGTGATGTGCGTGTCCGGATTCAAGGCAAAACTGGCGAGGAATCCCCATTAGACCTGTCCAAGGATATTCCGAACAAGCCGGACCCTGAAGAGGGCAACGGACCGGATGACGGGAATAAGGGCGGCGGAAGCCTCGTCTAAGCTGTACCGCAGCACATTGTGTAATCTAGTCCGGAGAACCACTGGTTCTCCGGGCTTTTTTTTTGGATATAAGCATGCACAGGTTTCACACGGCAACTTGTCCTCCGGTTTCTCTCTGAAACAGAGCACCCGCTTGGATTGACAGGGGGTGGAACGTTGTGTACATTAGTGAATAAATATTAAATTTATCATTTATAAGAAATGTACTGGCGGCAAGCCATGAAGACATAAGGGGGAGACTGACCGTGGAAGCTCTGGCGCTTGAGCGCAAGCAGGAACAGAATCGTGAACTTCGTGTGCGCCTCGAACAGCTTAAGAAGGAACGGAATGCTATTATTCTGGCTCATTATTATCAGCGTGATGAAATTCAGGAGGTCGCCGATTTCCGGGGAGACTCTTTCCTGCTGGCCCAGAAGGCAGCGGAGACAGAGGCAGATGTAATCGTATTCTGCGGCGTTCATTTCATGGGGGAAAGTGCCAAGATTCTGGCACCGAACAAGACGGTCCTGATTCCTGACGAACGTGCTGGTTGCCCGATGGCTGACATGGTCAACGTGGATGGGCTGCGCAAGCTGAAGGCTCAGCATCCGGGTGCGAAGGTAGTAACCTATATCAATTCCTCTGCAGAGATCAAGGCGGAGACAGATATTTGCTGCACCTCAGCGAATGCGGTGAAGGTGATCGAATCACTCGATGCCGAAGAAATCATCTGGGTGCCCGATAAGAATCTGGGCCAATATGTGCAGGATCAGACCGGCAAGAAGCTGATTATCTGGGAGGGCTATTGCAATACTCATGACATGCTTACCGTCAAGGATGTCATGGAGATGAGAGCCAAATACCCGGAAGCTGAATTTGTTGTACACCCCGAATGCCGCCCGGAAGTCGTGGCAATGGGGGACTATGTGGGCAGCACTACCTCAATTCTGGAATATTGCCGGAAATCGGACCGCCGGCAGTTTATTGTGGGTACTGAGGATGGAACCGGGTATCAGCTGCGGCTGGACAGCCCGGATAAGGAGTTTCATTTTGCCACCAAATTCCTGGTATGTCCTAATATGAAGGTAAATAATTTGAAAAAGCTGGTCAAATGCCTGGAGACGATGAAGCCGCAGATCTATGTACCGCCTGCAGTCGCCGACAAAGCCAGAACATCCCTAGAGCGCATGCTACAAGTCCGGTAGCATGCGCTACTCTTTCGTTGAAACAGGTGAAAAGCGGTCATGATTCCACAATATTTGGTTGATTTTGATCTTCAGGGACTTCCTGTAGTTAAGACAGACTGCCTGGTCATTGGTTCCGGTATTGCCGGGTTATTCACAGCGATCAAGGCCAGCGAAGACCGGAAGGTTATTATGATTACGAAGAAGACCGTAATGGAGAGCAACACACGGTATGCCCAGGGCGGAATTGCGGCCGTCATTTCGGAGGATGATTCGCCGGCGTATCACCGTCAGGATACCCTGATGGCCGGCGCGGGGCTGAACTCCTCTGCGGCTGTCGATGTGCTGGTCAATGAAGGACCCGAGGGCGTCCGTGAGCTGATCCGGCTTGGCACTATTTTCGATAAGGAGAATGGTGTACTGGCCTTAACCCAGGAGGGGGCACATAGCCACCGCCGTATTTTACATGCAAATGGGGATGCTACAGGATATGAGATTGTCCGCGCACTTGCTGAACAGGCTGCCCGGCATGAGAATATTGAGACCTGGGACGACCATTATGTCATTGACCTGATTACGGAGGGCGGAGAGTGTCTGGGAGCGCTTGTACAGCGGCCTGACGGCGGGCGGTTATTCCTGCAGGCAGATGCAACAATCCTATGCTCCGGCGGAGCAGGACAGCTATACCGTTACACGACCAATCCTGAGGTGGCCACCGGAGACGGGGTAGCCATTGCCTACCGTGCCGGTGCCCATATCCGGGATATGGAGTTCATTCAGTTTCATCCGACCGCACTCAGCTATCCTGGTGCTCCGCGCTTCCTGATCTCGGAGGCTGTGCGGGGAGAAGGCGCTGTGCTGCGGAACATTAACGGTGAGCGGTTCATGGAACGTTATCATGAGCTGCAGGAGTTGGCCCCGCGGGATATTGTTGCCCGTGCCATTGTAAGCGAGATGGAAATGACCAAATCCACCTTCGTCTATCTGGATATTACACATGAACCGGCGGATATGGTTAAACACCGCTTCCCGACCATTTATGCGACCTGCATGAGCTACGGGCTGGATATTACAAGTGACTGGATTCCGGTGGCTCCTGCTGCGCATTATATGATGGGGGGCGTGAAGACCGACCTGAGCGGAGAGAGTACGGTTGCCCGCCTGTTTGCCTGCGGTGAGGTATCATCTACTGGCGTGCAGGGTGCCAACCGGCTGGCCAGCAACTCCCTGTCGGAAGCTGTTGTGTTCGGCCGCCGGATCATTGAACGAATCCGCCAGCTTCCGCCGCTTCACCGGGATAATCTACCCTCAGCCTATCATCAGGCAAGGGTAGAAGCTCCTGCACAGGCTATTGTTGAACGGCGGTTGAAGCTTCAAAAGGCTATGGTGCGGTACGCCGGACTGCGGCGGAACCGGGAAATGCTGAACAAAGGCTTGGATGAGATAAAGCGCCAGCTGCCGATTTTTAAGACCAAACTGACAACACGGGAAGAATACGAGTTCGCCAATATGCTTACATGCTGTCTGCTGATTACTGAATCGGCCCTGGCACGGGAGGAGAGCCGCGGTGCGCATTATCGTGAGGATTATCCCCTGCGCAGTGACGCACAGTGGCAGAAGCATCTGCTCCAGATTCGCGAACTTGGAATAGTGGAGGAATTAAGTGATGATGTTTAACGGATACAATGAAGATCTGCTTAAGGCTATTAAGGGCTGGCTGCAGGAGGATGTCGGTTCGGGGGATATTACTACCCGTACTACCATTCCTGCCGGGCATGAGTCCAAGGGAATCATCCATGCCAAGGAAGACGGGATTATTTGTGGAATCCCCGTGGCTGAGCTGGTATTCGAAGTTGTTGATCCTGGGCTCGTATTCACGGCGCTGGTCCAGGAAGGACAAGCTGTCTCCAAGGGCACTGTGATTGCTGAGGTAGAAGGCAGCACTCATGCCATCCTGACTGGTGAACGGCTTGCCCTCAACTTGATGCAGCGTTTATCCGGTGTGGCCTCGCGCACGGCTTCTTTTGTAGAGAAGCTTCAAGGGCTGCCGACCCGCCTGGTGGATACCCGCAAGACCACACCGGGTCACCGGATGCTGGAGAAATATGCAGTCCGCATTGGCGGCGGAGCCAACCACCGTTACGGTCTGTATGATGCGGTAATGATTAAGGACAATCATATCAAGGGGGCCGGCGGCATCCGTCAGGCAGTAGGGCGTGCCCGTGCCAATATCCCGCACACCATGACCATTGAAGTAGAGACGGAGAGTCTGGAGCAGGTAGAGGAAGCGCTGGCGGCCGGAGCTGATATTATTATGCTCGATAACATGTCTCCTGAGCAGATGGCTGAAGCCGTGAGAAGAATCCGGACCAAGGCGAAGCATGTCACCATTGAGGCATCGGGCAATGTATCTCTGGAGACGGTCCGGGGCATTGCTGAATCGGGTGTGGATGTGATTTCGGTAGGACGGCTGACGTATTCCTTCGCGAGTCTCGATATCAGCCTGGATCTGAATGGCAAGAAGGAGGGAGCCCTCTGATGATACTTGTCGTCGATATCGGCAATACGAACATCGTGCTGGGCGTCTACCGGGGCAGTGAGCTGCTGCACCATTTCCGGCTGAGCACTGCCCGCGGGTCCACTGTCGATGAGTATGGTGTGATGATTCATAATCTGTTCAGCATGTCGAATCTCTCGTTCAGGGATGTCGAGGGGGTCATCATCTCCTCGGTTGTTCCGCCGCTCGTGCAGGTTATCGTAGAGATGTGTGTCAAATTCATCGGCAAGGAACCGCTCCTTGTGGGGCCTGGTATCAAAACCGGGCTTAATCTGCGTTATGAGAACCCGCGCGAAGTGGGGGCGGACCGGATTGTGAACGCGGTTGCGGCGATTGAGCAGTATAAATGTCCGCTTGTCGTCGTTGATTTCGGGACGGCAACCACCTTCGACTGCATTGATGCCGGGGCCAACTATCTGGGCGGTGCTATCGTGCCGGGTCTGGGCATTTCCACGGAGGCCCTCTATCTGCGGGCCTCCAAGCTGCCCCGGATTGAGCTGGAGAAGCCCAAGAAGGTAATCGGGCGCAATACCGTACATGCGATGCAGGCAGGGATCATTTTTGGCTATGCCGGTCAGGTTGAGGGTATCGTCAGACGCATCAAGCAGGAGATGAACGCTCCCGTTCTCAAGGTTATTGCTACCGGAGGGCTGGCCTCACTGATTGCCAGTGAGACAGAATGTATCGATGAGGTTAATCCGATGCTGACGCTTGAAGGATTGCGCATTATTTACAACCGTAACAAATAATCATAAAGATGAACCTATACAGAAGAGAGAGATAGGAGGAGTATGCACCCAATGGATAATAAGAAGGACCGGCTGGTCCGGGGGACGGCGATGAACGGAAGAGTCAGAGCATTCGCTGTCCGTACCACAGAGCTTGTCGATGAATTGCGGCGCAGACATGATACGTACCCGACGGCTACGGCAGCGCTTGGACGTACGGTTACTGCCGCAGCTATAATGGGGGCCATGCTCAAGGGGCAGGAGAAGCTCGCGATTATGGTCAAAGGAAACGGTCCGCTCGGGCAGATTACGGCTGAATCCAATGCCCTGGGAGAAGTTCGCGGCTATGTGCACAATCCGCATGTTCATCTGCCAAGCAACAGCATGGGCAAGCTGGATGTTGCAGGGGCGGTAGGCACAGAAGGCTTCATTGATGTCAGCAAGGATCTGGGGATGAAGGAGCCGTACCGCGGCAGTGTGCCTATCGTTTCAGGAGAGCTGGGTGAGGATTTCACCTATTATTTTGCCCTCTCGGAGCAAACGCCTGCTGCTGTAGGACTTGGAGTGCTGGTGGAGACCGATAATTCAGTCAGAGTTGCCGGAGGCTTTATTATTCAGCTGCTGCCCGGCCTGACCGATGAGGAGATTACCGAGGTTGAGCAAGCGGTTGGAGCCATGCCTTCGGTTACGTCGGTGCTGGATCAGGGGCTTGAGCCTGAGGAAATGCTGCGGCTGCTGTTGCCGGATGCTGTGATCCTGGATGAGCTGGAGGTCCGCTTTGTATGTCAGTGCTCACGGGAACGGATTGAGCAGACTCTGGTTAGTCTGGGTGAGCACGAGCTGGAACGGCTGATCGAAGAAGATGATACGGCAGAAGTCGTCTGCCATTATTGCAATGAGAGCTATGTATTTAACAAGGATGAACTGCAGGTAATCCTCGATCAAGCGAAGTCATAGGGCTATGAAATGGTGACAAGACAGGAGCGCGCGCTGCGCAATGCCGTTATATTACTTGCCGTGGCAACGCTGGTGCTGGGAGGGCTATTATTCTGGAGCCTGCGTGCCATGGCACTGCTGAAGGCAGAGACGGCTGAAGGGGAAGCCTCGGATGTCGCTGCTGCCGGAGGACAGCCGGTCACGGAACAGGAATGGATAGAGGAGCTTCAGAAGAAGCACGGGGAAGAAGTGCTGCTGAGTATGCTGAATCATATCGTGGTGGGCAAGGAAGCCGCAGCGCTGGGAATTACGGTCACGGATGAGGAGATTGAACGGGAACTGAAGCGGGGAATGTCCGGTTACAGCTCGGAGGAGCAATATTATCAGCAGATGCAGTCTGAGCTTGGACTAACCCGTCAGGAGCTGCGTGAGGAGACGGTATACCGGCTGACGCTCCAAGCCATAGCAACGGCCGGCATTACGGTCAGTGAAGCGGAAATTGATGATTATCTGAAGCAAAATAGCGAGAGATTTATGCCACGCAAGCAAATGCAGCTCTCCATCATCCAGACCTCCACCTATAACGAGGCCAGTACAGTGATGGACCGCCTGGAGCGGGGTGAGAATTTTGCAGCGCTGGCCCGTGAGGTCTCGATCGACGAGGAGAGCCGCCAGCATGGCGGCAGTATCGGAACGGTCGAGGAGAAGGACCCGTTCTGGCCCGAGGAGCTGCTGGAGACAGCAGCCGGGCTGGAGAACGGGGATATCGCAGGACCGCTGCAGGTTGACGGGGGGTATGCTGTGATCCGTCTGGAGAAGCTAATTGATCCGGTGAAGCCGGATCAGGAGGAACTGCGCCGGATGATCGGCCAGCAGCTGAGACTGGAGCAGGCAGCGCCCTTGCAGCAGGTAGAGCGTGAATTACGGGCCAAATATGATACAGCAATATATATTGACAACAGCCTGCAAGATTGATAATATGAAATTAAATATAAAACCTACTGATTTAGTCGGAAATATTAAGCGGTACAATTACAACTGTTAGTTACCCAGGCATTGTGAACCGGGGGCTACGGTAATATATGCTGATAGCATCTCTCATAAGTTCCGCACCCTAATTCATTTATCATTCCAAGGAGGTTTTTACTCATGGCTAAAGTCGTCAACAGTGTAACAGATTTGATCGGTGGCACACCGCTCGTCCGCCTGAACCGGATTGTTCCGGAAGGCTCGGCAGAGATCTTCCTGAAGCTGGAATACCAGAATCCAGGCTCCAGTGTGAAAGACCGTATTGCCATCAGCATCGTAGAAGAGGCTGAGAAAGAGGGCCTGCTGAAGCCGGGTGGCACGATTGTAGAAGCGACCAGCGGTAATACAGGGATCGGCCTGGCGCTTGTGGCAGCTGCCAAAGGCTACAAGGCTATTATTGTTATGCCGGAAACGATGAGCCTTGAACGCCGCAACCTGCTGCGCGCTTACGGCGCTGAGCTCGTATTGACTCCGGGATCGGAAGGAATGAACGGTGCGGTCAAGAAGGCCGAGCAGATTCTGAGCGAGAATCCGGATTATTTCCTTGCGGAGCAGTTCAAGAACAAGGCTAACGTGAAGATCCATCGCGAGACCACTGGACCGGAGATCGTTGAAGCGATTGAATCCGTAGGCGGCCCGCTGGATGCATTCATTGCCGGTGTCGGCACAGGCGGAACGATCAGCGGTGCAGGTGAAGTGCTGAAGAGTCAATATCCGGGCGTGAAGATCTATGCGGTAGAACCTGCGGCTTCACCGATTCTGGCTGGAGGCAAACCGGGCCCGCACAAGATTCAGGGTATCGGCGCTAACTTCGTGCCAGAAATTCTGAACCAGAATATCTATGATGAGATTATTCATGTTGAGAATGATGAAGCGTTCGAAACTGCCCGCCGCGTAGCCAAGGAAGAAGGCGTGCTGTCCGGCATTTCCTCCGGTGCGGCTGTATTTGCTGCACTGAAGGTAGCGAAGGAACTGGGCGCAGGCAAGAAAATTGTTGTCATCATTCCAAGCAACGGCGAACGTTACTTGAGCACTCCGCTCTATAACTTTGAAGTATAATTGCTGAGAATTCAGCTCTTACGAAGAGCCTGCCCTATCCGCTTTCACAGGGATACCGCAGGCTCTTTTTTCGGATAATAAGCATTTATAAGAATTGCGGGCTTTTCAAAGTAACCCTATGTACAGTATACTGACAGGCAATAAACTATCGATGAGACGGGAGAATGGTTGTGGAGATCTTAACGGCTTGGCAGGACTGGGAGCAGTGGGCAGAGGCAGATGAGGCCTGGAGCGTCCTTCCCCTGATCCTGAGGAAACGGCAGGACAACCAAGGCTTGCCCCGCAGCTGGAAGCAGGCCTGGGAACAGGCTTCCCCCTATTCGGTTGTCCTGGAGAGCGGCAAGGGCGGGCGCTACACCTATCTTGGCCTGAGCCCTGTCTCGATCATCGAAGGCCGAGGAGCCGTTGCGGAGAGCTATACTCCCGGAGCCAAGGCTTCGGGGCATATAGAGTCTGCCGTAACGGAAGGCCAGCCGCTGCAAGTGCTGCAGGCATGGATGAGGGAATATACGTCTCCCCGCCTGCCGGTTGACGGTCTGCCGCCGTTCACCGGCGGCTGTATCGGATTTCTTGGCTATGATGTGGCCCGTTCCCTGGAGAAGCTGCCGTCGCTTGCCAGGAACAACCCTGAGTTTCCGGATTATCTGTTCATGAGACTGGAAGAAGTGTGGATCTACGATGAGCAGGAGCAGCAGCTCTACTGTGCAGTTCATATCCCTGTGCCGGATACTGTATCCAGCGGTAACCTGGATGGGCTAAGGAGTCTGTATGAGGCTGCTGTGCACCGTGCGGAGCGCATGCTGGAGCAGTGGAGCCTTCTCTACGCACCGGCAGAGCCGGAAGAAGCAGCCGCTGCAAGGTACGCCGGGCTTACCCGCAGGGTGGAGGGCGAGGCCGAGATCACCGGCGAGTGGCCCGGCATGAGCTCGGATTTCTCTGCCGCACCCTTCCAGCAGGCTGTGCTGAAGGTCCAGGAATACATCCGTGCCGGAGATGTATTCCAAGTGAACCTCTCGCTGCGCCAGCAGGCGCAGCTCAAGTCTACACCCGAGGAAGTCTACGAATGGCTCCGTAGACTCAACCCGTCCCCGTACATGGGGCTGCTCCGCACGCCCGGCTTCGCGCTCTCCAGCGCCTCGCCGGAGCTGCTCGTCAAGCTGCACGGGGACAAGGTCAGCGCCCGCCCCATTGCCGGCACCCGGCGGCGGGGCCACACTCCCGCGGAGGACGCCGCCATGGAGGCGGAGCTGCGCGGGAGCGAGAAGGAGATCGCCGAGCATATTATGCTTGTCGATCTGGAGCGCAGCGACATCGGCCGTGTCGCCGCCTACGGAACGGTCAGCGTGCCGGAGCTGCTGACCGTAGAGCGATACTCGCATGTCATGCATCTCGTCTCGCAGGTTGAGGGGATCATCGCACCCGGTAGAGATGCGTATGATGTCATTGCCGCCTTGTTCCCCGGCGGCACCATCACGGGCGCGCCCAAGGTGCGCACCATGGAGATCATCGAAGAGCTGGAGCCGGTCCGCCGGGGACCCTATACGGGATCTATGGGCTGGATTGACTATAACGGCAATATGGAATTAAATATAATCATACGCACGCTCGCAGTGAAGGACGGAATCGGCTACATTCAGACAGGTGCGGGAATTGTGATCGATTCAGACCCTTACCGGGAGTACCGGGAATGCCACAACAAAGCCAAAGCGGTAGTCAAAGCCATTCTCTGCAGTGAACGCGAGCAGGAAGAGCGGGCTGCCCTCGGCACCGAAGGAGGAAGCGCAATATGATCTTGGTCATCGATAATTATGATTCCTTTACGTATAACCTGGTGCAGTATCTGGGTGAGCTGGGGGAAGAGGTTAAGGTAGCGCGCAACGATGAGATCAGCATTGAGGAGATAGAAGCATTAGCCCCGGATCATATTCTGATCTCTCCGGGACCCTGCACACCGAATGAGGCAGGCATCAGCCTTGCGCTGCTGCAGCATTTCAAGGGCATCATCCCCATATTCGGCGTATGTCTCGGACACCAGGCCATCGGACAGGCTTTTGGCGGTAATGTCATCCGCGCTGAACGCCTGATGCATGGCAAAACCTCGCCCATCCATCATAACGGCACCTCCGTGTTTGAGGGGCTGGAGTCTCCTTTCACAGCGACACGCTATCATTCACTGATCGTGGAACGTGAGAGTCTGCCGGATTGCCTGGAGATTACTGCCGAGACCGCTGAAGGCGAGATTATGGCCTTGCGGCATAAGGAATACCCGATTGAAGGGGTACAGTTCCATCCCGAGTCGATCATTACGAACCACGGTCATACCATGCTGCGCAATTTCCTGAAACGGAGAGCCGGAGAACCGGCATGAAATATATAGGACTTAACAACAAAGCAGTCGACGCCAAAGACGCCGTGGTCTCCGCTCTGGATCACGGCTTTTTGTACGGTATGGGTCTGTTCGAGACCTTCCGTACGTATGGAGGACAGCCGTTTCTGCTGGAGCGTCATCTGAGCAGAATGGCAGAGGGTTGCCGTCAACTGGGTATTCCCTTCGAGCCGGATATACAAGGGCTGCGGGAATGGATTCAGCTTGTAATGGACAAGAATGAGCTTAGTGAGGTATATATCCGCTACACAGTTACGGCGGGCGAGGATATTCTGGGTCTGCCATCCGCAGCCTATAAGCAGCCTAATCATCTGCTCTATATCAAAGCCCTGCCGGTCACACCAAGCGGCTTATACACGGAAGGCAAAGAACTTCAGCTTCTGAACCACCGGCGTAATACCCCGGAGGGTGCGGTAAGGCTTAAATCGCTGCACTATATGAACAACATCCTGGCAAAACGTGAATTGGCCGGTTATCCGTCCGCAGAGCGAGGAGCCGAGGGACTGATGCTGACCGCACAGGGCGAGGTCGCCGAAGGGATTGTGAGTAATATTTTTTTTATCTCCAATAAGCAGCTCTATACCCCCGATATCTCCACCGGGATTCTTCCGGGAATTACCCGGGAAATGGTGCTTGAGCTGGCAGCGGCCAGCCATCAGCCTGAACAAGGCTTTTACCGCTGGGAACAGCTTGCGGCTGCGGATGAAATCTTCCTCACCAATTCTGTGCAGGAGATCGTACCGGTAAGCACATTATGGAATGGAGACCGGCGGGTAACCATAGGCAGCGGGCGTTGCGGAGAGCAAACGGCTGCACTTATGAGGCTGTACAGAGAAAGGACGGATATGCTGATATGAAGCCAATGATCTATGAGCGGACTTACCGCTGCGGAAGCAGCGAGCTGAAATTGGGCAAGCGCACGCTAATTATGGGCATACTCAATGTGACGCCGGACTCTTTTTCGGATGGGGGCCTGTGGACAGAGCGGGAGAGAGCGGTAGAGCATGCATTGCAAATGGCGGCAGAGGGTGCTGATATTATCGATATAGGCGGGGAATCCACGCGTCCGGGTCACCAGCCGGTAAGTACTGAAGAGGAATTGGCCCGTGTACTTCCTGTCATTGAGCGTATCCATCAGGCCGCCCCGCATCTCCCCCTCTCTATAGATACCTATAAGGCGGAAGTCGCCCGTCAGGCGATTCAGGCCGGTGCGCATATCATCAATGATGTATGGGGAGCCAAGGCCGATCCGCAGATGGCGGCGGTTGCTGCGCAGGCAGACTGTCCGATCATTCTGATGCATAACCGCCATGACCGTGAGTATAAGGACTTGATCAGCGATATGAAGGATGACCTGAGCGAGAGCATTCACCTGGCGCTGGCAGCCGGAGTGAAGCCGGACAATATTATTTTGGACCCGGGAATCGGCTTCGCCAAGGACTATGAAGAGAATCTTCAGGTCATGACCGGCCTCGGCGCACTGACGAAGCTGGGATATCCGGTGCTGCTGGCCACTTCGCGCAAAAAATTCATTCGTACCGCCCTAGGTCTGCCCGCAGATGATGTCCTGGAGGGGACCGCAGCTACTGTCGCCTTCGGGATTGCCCAGGGCTGTCAGCTTGTGCGGGTTCATGATATTGCGGCAATGAAACGTACTGTAGAGATGTGTGACGCCATGTTATATGCAGGTTCACCTGTGCTCTGCGTATAGACTATATTCTTCAAGAGAAGGCAGGTACCCTTAATGGATAAAATGAAGCTGCACCGCATGGAGTACTACGGTTACCATGGCGTGTTTGAAGAGGAGCGGAAGCTCGGCCAGCGTTATTATATCGACCTTGAGCTGGAGCTTGATTTGCAGGGAGCAGGGCTCAGCGATGATCTGGAGCAGACTGTGAATTATGCTGAAGTTCATGTTGTAGTCAAAAAAATTGTCGAAACCCAGTCCTTCAAGCTGATAGAAGCTTTGGCGGAACATATTGCATCCGGGTTACTGGACACTTATACTGTTATCAATGCAGTAACGGTCCAGGTGACCAAGCCGCATCCTCCTTTTGATATTCATTTCCAGGGAGTCACTGTAGAATTGCGCCGGACGAGAAAGTGAGACAGACTGATGAACATACCTTCCACCTCTGAGGCATCAGAGGCTTATATTGCTTTAGGGGCTAACCTGGGTGACCGTCAAGGCACCTTGAGAGAAGCCCTGCACCGGCTGGAGCATCACGACAAGATTGAAGTTATGCGCACCTCCCGGGTCTACGAGACGGAGCCTGTCGGATATCTGGATCAGCCTCAGTTTCTTAACATGGCGGCTGTTCTGCGCACCACACTAGCACCGGAGGAGCTGCTTCATGTGATGCTGGACACGGAGACCCTGTTAGGCCGGGTCCGGGATGTGCGGTATGGACCGAGAACGGTAGATTTGGATTTGCTGTGGGTAGAGGGGCTGACCCTGGACACCCCGGATCTGACGCTGCCTCATCCGAGGATGCTGGAGCGGGCGTTTGTCCTTCTGCCGCTCAGCGATATCTTATCGCAGAACGAAGAGTCTTCCGGATTCCGCAGATTAATTACAACAGCGCTGCAAGACATAGACGGAAAGGCAGGAATTCGCCTGTGGACAACAAACGTATGGGAATGCGGGTCAGAGCGTTCCGGAAGCTGAAGGGCTACACGCAGCAGGAACTGGCGGATTCTGTCGGAATATCACTTGCTGTGCTTGGCGCAGTGGAGCGGGGCAACAGACGTTTGGAAGATCAAATTTTAAATAAAATTGCGGATTTTCTGGAAGTGACAGTAGAGGAATTGGCCCATCCGGCACCCTAAGACCGGGCTGAACGTTACAAATTAAGGTAGGGAAGTGATTGGGCCATGCTGAAGATTGGTGATATTGAATTGAAGAATCAGGTCGTGCTGGCGCCTATGGCTGGCGTATGTAACCCGGCATTTCGTCTGATTGCCAAGGAATTCGGGACTGGCCTGGTCTGTGCGGAGATGGTTAGCGGCAAAGCGATTGTACATGGCAACCAGCGTACGCGTGAGATGCTGTTTGTCGATGAGCGCGAGAAACCGCTGAGCCTGCAGATTTTTGGCGGGGACCGGGAATCACTGGTGGATGCGGCGAGAATTGTCGATAAAGAAACGAATGCCGATATCATCGACATCAATATGGGCTGCCCAGTGCCGAAGGTGACGAAATGCGATGCCGGAGCACGATGGCTGCTGAATCCGGACAAAATCTATGAGATGGTATCCGCAGTAGTGGAGGCCGTGGACAAACCGGTCACCGTGAAAATGCGGATCGGCTGGGACAGCGAGCATATCTTCGTTGAAGAGAATGCGCGTGCGGTGGAACGGGCCGGCGGAGCGGCGGTCAGCGTACATGGGCGGACCCGCGAGCAGCTCTACACGGGACGCGCTGACTGGAATTATATCCGTATGGCTAAAGAGGCAGTATCGATCCCGGTAATCGGCAATGGCGATGTGAATACGCCGGAGGATGCGCGGGCGATGCTGGACCAGACCGGCTGTGACGGTGTAATGATCGGGCGTGGCGCACTGGGCAATCCGTGGATGCTGTACCGGACGATTCAATATTTGGATACCGGTGTTCTGATGCCTGAGCCTGGCGCTGAAGAGAAGATTAAGGTAGCCATTCTTCATATGGACCGCCTGATTGCTCTTAAGGGTGAAGCGGTGGCTGTCCGCGAGATGCGCAAGCATCTGGCCTGGTATCTGAAGGGCTTTAAGGCGGCGGCCCGCGTGAAGGACGTTATTATGGAAGAAACCAAACGTGACGAGATGGTGCGGATTTTGAATGATTTTGTCGGTCAGCTTAAGCAGGATGAGGAGCAGAACAGCGCGGATAGCGAGCTTTTTGCCGTATGAGCCTCACATATTCCTGGGACTAAGCCCCGTTCCTGTGTGCTTTATTGATTATTGCTAAACATTATATGGGGCGTCATTGACATTTTGTAGCGGTTCCAATATAATTTCACAGTATAAAATCGCCGTTACAGCAGGAGCAATGGTGAAGGAGGGTTCTGATCCCTCCGGATTCGCATATAGTATGGTGTTTTCAATAAATGTATACGACAGGAGAATCGGTTAAGATGAGCGATAAAGAAGTCATCCTTACACCGGACGGACTTAAGCGTCTGGAAGAAGAACTGGAGTTCCTCAAATCCGTTAAACGCCGCGAAGTAGCGGAACGTATCAAAGTGGCCATCGGCTACGGAGATATCAGTGAGAACTCGGAATATGAAGACGCGAAGAATGAACAGGCCTTCATTGAAGGACGGGTTCTTACTTTGGAGAAGATGCTCCGCAATGCCCGTATTATTAATAGCGATGAGATCGTGACAGATGTGGTAAGCATCGGAGTAACGGTGAACGTTGAAGATATGGAGTATGGCGACATTATGGAATACACCATCGTGGGTACTGCCGAATCCGATCCGCTGAACAACAAAATTTCCAATGAGAGCCCTGTAGGCAGAGCGATCATCGGCAAGAAGATTGGTACGATTGTGGATGTTAGTGTCCCTGCAGGCGTCATTCAATATAAAATTCTTGATATCAAAATGAAGTAAGACGGTTCCGAAAGCTTCCTTAGGGAAGCTTTTTTCAAAGTTACAGCCAGCCGTAAAATATGGGTGAACACATACAGCTTATATTTTGTACCGGAACGGACTGTCCTCTAGATCGGGGCGGAGCCGTTTCTTCTTTTGTATAGTGAGTAAGAGAGGATGAAGAACATGACGGAAGAAATCAACAACGTCGAAGCTACAGAGAATGAATTAAGTGAATTGCTGCAGATCCGCCGGGGCAAGCTGGACGAGCTCCGCGCACTCGGGATCGATCCGTTTGGCAAGAAATATGAGCGTACCGCTGCTGCTGGCGATCTTCTGGCCAAATACGACGGGCTAACCAAGGAAGAGCTGGACGAGCTGGCGCTGGAGGTTAGTGTGGCCGGACGCATTATGGCGAAACGGGTCATGGGCAAGGCAAGCTTTTCTCACATCCAGGACCTTAGCGGCAAAATCCAGATCTATGTGCGCCAGGACAGTATCCCTGAGTCGCAATATGCAGCCTTCACGATCCTTGATCTTGGCGATATCGTCGGTATCCGGGGAACCCTGTTCAAGACAAAGACCGGCGAAACCTCTATTAAAGTGGATAACCTTGAGGTGCTGTCCAAGTCCCTGCTTCCGCTTCCCGAGAAGTATCATGGTCTAAAGGATGTAGAGCTCCGCTATCGTCAGCGTTATGTGGACCTGATCATTAACCCTGAGGTACAGCAGACCTTCATCATGCGTTCACGGATTATCCAGTCGATGCGCCGTTATCTGGACTCGCTGGGCTATTTAGAGGTGGAGACTCCGACCCTGCATGCCATCGCTGGCGGAGCAGCGGCCCGTCCGTTTATTACCCACCACAACACGCTGGATATGCAGCTGTATATGCGGATTGCCATCGAATTGCACCTGAAGCGTCTAATCGTCGGCGGTCTGGAGAAAGTCTATGAGATTGGCCGTGTATACCGTAATGAGGGTATTTCAACACGCCATAATCCGGAATTCACAATGATCGAGCTGTATGAAGCGTATGCGGATTACAAGGACATTATGCATCTGACAGAGAGTCTGATCGCTCATATTGCCAGCGAGGTGCTGGGCTCCCAGGTAATTAATTATCAAGGACAGGAAGTGGATCTGTCTCCAGGCTGGCGCCGCGTTACTATGGTGGATGCCGTTAAGGAAGTAACCGGAGTAGACTTCGGTGTTCAGATGACGGATGAAGAAGCACAGGCTCTGGCTAAGGAACACCGGGTACCGGTAGAGAAGCATATGACCTTCGGACATATCCTGAATGCGTTCTTCGAGCAGTTTGTGGAAGAGACGCTGATTCAGCCGACATTCGTAATGGGACATCCTGTAGAGATCTCACCGCTTGCCAAAAAGAATGAAGAGGACCCGCGCTTCACCGACCGGTTCGAGCTGTTCATTGTGGCCCGCGAGCATGCCAATGCGTTCAGCGAGCTGAATGATCCGATTGACCAGCGTCAGCGCTTCGAAGCACAGATTCACGAGAAAGAGCAGGGCAATGATGAAGCCCATGAGATGGATGATGATTTCATCCGTGCTCTGGAGTACGGCATGCCGCCAACAGGCGGACTGGGTATCGGTGTAGACCGTCTGATCATGCTGCTGACCAACTCAGCATCTATCCGTGACGTGCTGCTGTTCCCTCATATGCGTAATAAAGACTGAGGATTTCTCTGATTCCAGACCCGGATAACCAAGGGAGCTGCTCAGGCAGTTCTCTTGGCATCGGGGATTGAATACTCTGGTCAAAGGATTTAGAAATAATACTTGCAATGAATCTCTATCCGTGATATATTCTTTTTCTGGCCGCGAAACATCAACGCCGAGCTCGAACAAGAAGTTAAAAAAAGAGCTTGCATTGATCGGCTGGATATGATATATTATAAGAGTTGCTGGTGACGATAACATCGCCGCTAACAACGAGCTTGATCTTTGAAAACTGAACAACGAGTGAGTATCTGGAGATCACTTCGGTGAGATCCAAAATGAGAGAATGTAAATTCTCGTCAGATGTTTCAAAATGAGCAATCGCTCTTTCTAAATACCAATTTGGAGAGTTTGATCCTGGCTCAGGACGAACGCTGGCGGCGTGCCTAATACATGCAAGTCGAGCGGAGTTTGAGAGGAAGCTTGCTTCCTTTCAAACTTAGCGGCGGACGGGTGAGTAACACGTAGGCAACCTGCCCTCAAGCCTGGGATAACTACCGGAAACGGTAGCTAATACCGGATAATTTCTTTCTTCTCCTGAGGAGAGAATGAAAGGCGGAGCAATCTGCTGCTTGGGGATGGGCCTGCGGCGCATTAGCTAGTTGGTGGGGTAACGGCCCACCAAGGCGACGATGCGTAGCCGACCTGAGAGGGTGAACGGCCACACTGGGACTGAGACACGGCCCAGACTCCTACGGGAGGCAGCAGTAGGGAATCTTCCGCAATGGGCGCAAGCCTGACGGAGCAACGCCGCGTGAGTGATGAAGGTTTTCGGATCGTAAAGCTCTGTTGCCAGGGAAGAACGTCCGGTAGAGTAACTGCTGCCGGAGTGACGGTACCTGAGAAGAAAGCCCCGGCTAACTACGTGCCAGCAGCCGCGGTAATACGTAGGGGGCAAGCGTTGTCCGGAATTATTGGGCGTAAAGCGCGCGCAGGCGGTTATTTAAGTCTGGTGTTTAAACCTTGGGCTCAACCTGAGGTCGCACTGGAAACTGGGTGACTTGAGTACAGAAGAGGAAAGTGGAATTCCACGTGTAGCGGTGAAATGCGTAGATATGTGGAGGAACACCAGTGGCGAAGGCGACTTTCTGGGCTGTAACTGACGCTGAGGCGCGAAAGCGTGGGGAGCAAACAGGATTAGATACCCTGGTAGTCCACGCCGTAAACGATGAGTGCTAGGTGTTAGGGGTTTCGATACCCTTGGTGCCGAAGTTAACACAGTAAGCACTCCGCCTGGGGAGTACGGTCGCAAGACTGAAACTCAAAGGAATTGACGGGGACCCGCACAAGCAGTGGAGTATGTGGTTTAATTCGAAGCAACGCGAAGAACCTTACCAGGTCTTGACATCCAACTAACGAAGCAGAGATGCATCAGGTGCCCTTCGGGGAAAGTTGAGACAGGTGGTGCATGGTTGTCGTCAGCTCGTGTCGTGAGATGTTGGGTTAAGTCCCGCAACGAGCGCAACCCTTGACTTTAGTTGCCAGCAGGTGAAGCTGGGCACTCTAGAGTGACTGCCGGTGACAAACCGGAGGAAGGTGGGGATGACGTCAAATCATCATGCCCCTTATGACCTGGGCTACACACGTACTACAATGGCCGGTACAACGGGAAGCGAAGCCGCGAGGTGGAGCCAATCCCAGCAAAGCCGGTCTCAGTTCGGATTGCAGGCTGCAACTCGCCTGCATGAAGTCGGAATTGCTAGTAATCGCGGATCAGCATGCCGCGGTGAATACGTTCCCGGGTCTTGTACACACCGCCCGTCACACCACGAGAGTTTACAACACCCGAAGTCGGTGGGGTAACCCGCAAGGGAGCCAGCCGCCGAAGGTGGGGTAGATGATTGGGGTGAAGTCGTAACAAGGTAGCCGTATCGGAAGGTGCGGCTGGATCACCTCCTTTCTATGGAGAATCGTTTCCTGCAACGGAAACATTCAAATCGGAAGCTTCGCTTCCACCAAAGAACCCTTGGGTTCGAATACTCACTCGTTGGTCAGTTTTGAGAGTTTAAGCTCTCAACCGGCTGTAACTTCAATCGACACAGTTGTGTTCGACCCGAACTTACAGCAACTTGATCCTTGAAAACTGGATACCGAAACGAATTTGCGTTTTAGAACATCTTTTAGCTGAAACTTGTGTAAGCAAGTGGAAATAGTTATTAGTTGCTACCGTGATTTTCCTTAGGGGAAACGCATTGGTTAAGCTACTAAGAGCACACGGAGGATGCCTAGGCGCCAGGAGCCGACGAAGGACGTGGCGAACAACGAAACTGCCTCGGGGAGCTGTAAGCAAGCTTTGATCCGGGGGTGTCCGAATGGGGAAACCCAGCTGTGGTAATTCGCAGTTACTCGTATCTGAATACATAGGATACGCAGAGGCAGACCAGGGGAACTGAAACATCTAAGTACCCTGAGGAAGAGAAAACAATAGTGATTCCGTCAGTAGCGGCGAGCGAACGCGGAACAGCCTAAACCAAGGGGCTTGCCTCTTGGGGTTGTGGGACGTCTCACATGGAGTTACAAAGGAATAGAGTAGGTGAAGAGGTCTGGAAAGGCCCGCGATAGAGGTAAAAGCCCTGTAACCTAAACTGTGTTCTCTCCGAGACGGATCCCGAGTAGTGCGGGGCACGTGAAACCCCGTATGAATCCAGCAGGACCATCTGCTAAGGCTAAATACTACCTGGCGACCGATAGTGAAACAGTACCGTGAGGGAAAGGTGAAAAGCACCCCGGAAGGGGAGTGAAATAGAACCTGAAACCGTGTGCTTACAAAAAGTCAGAGCCCTTTCTATGGGTGATGGCGTGCCTTTTGTAGAATGAACCGGCGAGTTACGTTTAACATGCAAGGTTAAGGTGAGAAGCCGGAGCCGCAGCGAAAGCGAGTCTGAATAGGGCGATTTAGTATGTGGACGTAGACCCGAAACCGTGTGATCTACCCCTGTCCAGGGTGAAGGTGCGGTAACACGCACTGGAGGCCCGAACCCACGCATGTTGAAAAATGCGGGGATGAGGTGGGGGTAGCGGAGAAATTCCAATCGAACTCGGAGATAGCTGGTTCTCCCCGAAATAGCTTTAGGGCTAGCCTCGGTGAATGGAGTGGTGGAGGTAGAGCACTGATTGGGTGCGGGGCCCGCAAGGGTTACCAAGCTCAGTCAAACTCCGAATGCCATTTACTTCTTGCCGGGAGTCAGACAGTGAGTGCTAAGATCCATTGTCAAAAGGGAAACAGCCCAGACCATCAGCTAAGGTCCCCAAGTGTGTGTTAAGTGGGAAAGGATGTGGAGTTGCACAGACAACCAGGATGTTGGCTTAGAAGCAGCCACCATTGAAAGAGTGCGTAATAGCTCACTGGTCGAGTGACTCTGCGCCGAAAATGTAACGGGGCTAAACACACCACCGAAGCTATGGCTAGGATCGACTTCACTGCGCCTTTGAGGCGTGTTTATCCAGATTGACATTGATGCCGTGAAACATCCGAAGGGGTGAATGGCTAAATGCTTTCAGGGGATAAACACAGACTTCGAAGCTGGAGTGAAGTCGATCCTGGGGTAGGGGAGCGTTGTATATACGTTGAAGGTGTACCGTAAGGAGCGCTGGAGAGTATACAAGTGAGAATGCCGGTATGAGTAACGAAAAGATCAGTGAGAATCTGATCCGCCGAAAGCCCAAGGTTTCCTGAGGAAGGCTCGTCCGCTCAGGGTAAGTCGGGACCTAAGGCGAGGCCGACAGGCGTAGTCGAAGGACAACAGTTTGAAATTACTGTACCACCGTAATCCGCTATGAGCGATGGGGTGACGCAGGAGGGTAGTGACGCGGACTGATGGATGTCCGTCTAAGCAGTGAGGCTGGTGTGCAGGCAAATCCGCACATCGTAAGGCTGGGCTGTGATGGGGAGCGAAAATTACAGTAGCGAAGGTCATGATCTCACACTGCCAAGAAAAGCCTCTAGTCAGGAGAAGGTGCCCGTACCGCAAACCGACACAGGTAGGCGAGAAGAGAATTCTAAGGCGCGCGGAAGAACTCTCGTTAAGGAACTCGGCAAAATGACCCCGTAACTTCGGGAGAAGGGGTGCCTCGGTAGGGTGAATAGCCCGAGGGGGCCGCAGTGAAAAGGCCCAAGCGACTGTTTAGCAAAAACACAGGTCTGTGCGAAGCCGCAAGGCGAAGTATACGGGCTGACGCCTGCCCGGTGCTGGAAGGTTAAGGGGAGCGGTTAGGAGCAATCCGAAGCTGTGAACCGAAGCCCCAGTAAACGGCGGCCGTAACTATAACGGTCCTAAGGTAGCGAAATTCCTTGTCAGGTAAATTCTGACCCGCACGAATGGCGTAACGACTTGGGCGCTGTCTCAACGAGAGATCCGGTGAAATTTTAATACCTGTGAAGATGCAGGTTACCCGCGACAAGACGGAAAGACCCCATGGAGCTTTACTGCAGCTTGATATTGAATTTGGGTACGATCTGTACAGGATAGGTGGGAGCCGTGGAGGCAGGAGCGCAAGCTTCTGCGGAGGCGCCGTTGGGATACCACCCTGATCGTATCTAGGTTCTAACCTAGTGCCCTTAGCGGGTACGGGGACCGTGTCAGGCGGGCAGTTTGACTGGGGCGGTCGCCTCCTAAAGAGTAACGGAGGCGTTCAAAGGTTCCCTCAGAATGGTTGGAAATCATTCGCAGAGTGCAAAGGCATAAGGGAGCTTGACTGCGAGACCTACAAGTCGAGCAGGGACGAAAGTCGGACTTAGTGATCCGGTGGTACCGCATGGAAGGGCCATCGCTCAACGGATAAAAGCTACCCTGGGGATAACAGGCTTATCTCCCCCAAGAGTCCACATCGACGGGGAGGTTTGGCACCTCGATGTCGGCTCATCGCATCCTGGGGCTGAAGTAGGTCCCAAGGGTTGGGCTGTTCGCCCATTAAAGCGGTACGCGAGCTGGGTTCAGAACGTCGTGAGACAGTTCGGTCCCTATCTGTCGTGGGCGCAGGAAATTTGAGAGGAGCTGTCCTTAGTACGAGAGGACCGGGATGGACGTACCGCTGGTGCATCAGTTGTTCCGCCAGGAGCATGGCTGAGTAGCTACGTACGGACGGGATAAGCGCTGAAAGCATCTAAGCGTGAAGCCCCCCTCAAGATGAGATTTCCCAACATGTAAGACCCCTTGAAGACGACGAGGTAGATAGGTTGGAGGTGGAAGTGCAGCAATGCATGGAGCTGACCAATACTAATCGGTCGAGGGCTTATCCAAACACACTAACACACAAATTCGTTTCGGATTCAGTTTTCAGGAATCAAATTCCTGAAGCATTTACGCTGTAAATGCCCGTTTGGTGGCGATAGCGGAGGGGTTCCACACGTACCCATCCCGAACACGACCGTTAAGCCCTCCAGCGCCGATGGTACTTGGACCGAAGGGTCCTGGGAGAGTAGGACGTTGCCAAGCACACAAGACCACTGTTGATTTCTCAACAGTGGTCTTTTTGTATATCCGGGGATGACGCCGAAATTTGTTCTATTGTCCACTGGAGACGGACTTTAGTCCAAGAATTCGCTTACCGGAGGGCGGATTGCCTAATCCCTTCACAGAGCGGTGTAATATTCTTGACAGGCCAAATGCCCTTTGCTAAGATGGACAATAATATATTTTTGGACAAGCCTCTCAAACCTTAACAGAAGACACAATTATGTATAACTCCCAGGCCTCTACCGCTGTCTATCGGGTGTGGACTTGACGCAGGAGTTTCTTTATTCATAAGTTGGCGGGCGGGTAGAGAAAAGAATTTAGAGGAGGAATGACCCAGGTGTGGGAAGATAAGTTTGGTAAAGAGGGATTCACTTTTGATGATGTGCTGCTGGTTCCGCGTAAATCCGAGGTATTGCCTAAGGAAGTGGACTTAACCACTGTACTCAGCAAGAATGTGAAGCTGAATATCCCTTTGATGAGTGCAGGTATGGACACAGTCACAGAAGCCGCTATGGCGATTGCTATCGCCCGTGAGGGCGGGATCGGCATCATTCATAAGAATATGTCCGTGGAGCAGCAGGCAGAAGAGGTAGACCGTGTGAAGCGCTCGGAGAGCGGGGTTATTACCAATCCATTCTCACTTACGCCCGACCACTGGGTATCCGATGCTGAAGTTCTGATGGGCAAATACCGCATTTCGGGTGTGCCTATCGTAGATGAAGAGGGCAAGCTTGTCGGTATTCTGACGAACCGCGACTTGCGTTTCATCCATGATTTCAATATTCAGATCAAAGAAGTGATGACTCATGAAAATCTCGTTACAGCTGCTGTAGGAACCACTCTTCAGGAAGCGAAAGGCATTCTGCAGCGCCACAAGATTGAGAAGCTGCCGCTGGTAGACGAGCATAATATTCTCAAAGGTCTCATTACTATTAAAGATATAGAGAAAGCTATCCAGTTCCCCAACGGTGCCAAGGATGCTCACGGACGTCTGCTGGTTGGAGCGGCAATCGGGATCTCCAAAGATACGCTGGAACGGACTGAAGCACTGGTAAAAGCCGGTGTAGATCTGATTACCGTGGATTCCGCACATGGCCATCACATCAATATTATCGATGCAGTGCGTAAGCTGCGCGAGACTTATCCTGACCTAACCATCGTAGCCGGTAATGTGGCTACAGGCGAAGCTACCCGCGAATTGATTGAAGCAGGAGCCTCGGTAATCAAGGTGGGTATTGGTCCTGGCTCTATCTGTACTACCCGCGTAATTGCCGGTATAGGCGTTCCGCAGGTTACCGCGATCTACGATTGTGCGACAGTAGCCCGTGAATACGGCATTCCGGTGATTGCAGACGGAGGAATTAAGTACTCCGGAGAGATTACCAAGGCCATCGCTGCCGGTGCTGCTGCAGTCATGATGGGAAGCCTGTTCGCCGGTACGGAAGAGAGCCCTGGAGAGTCGGAAATCTACCAGGGACGTAAATACAAGGTATACCGCGGCATGGGCAGCATGAGCGCCATGAAGCAGGGCAGTAAAGACCGTTATTTCCAGGATGATGATAAGAAGCTGGTACCGGAAGGCATTGAGGGCCGAGTCGCTTTTAAAGGGCCATTGTCTGACACGGTTCACCAATTGATCGGCGGACTGCGCTCCGGTATGGGCTATTGCGGAACGAAGACATTAGAAGAGCTGCGCAATGATACCTCGTTCATCCGTATCACTGGGGCAGGCCTGCGTGAGAGTCATCCCCATGATGTCCAGATCACCAAGGAAGCCCCGAACTATTCTCTATAAACCGGAGAGAATCACTTATTTTGCCGACAGACGGGACGAATTCGTCCTGTCTGTCTTTTTTTGCAGATACCCCTGTGTTAGAATAGAACAAGCACTGATCTGAGGATTAAAGGAGAGTAGTAATCATTGAAGTACAAGCGGAAACTAAGCAGTAAACAAATTGTGATTAAGACAGTGGCAGCAGGTCTGCTTCTAAATATGCTAGCATTTCCTGCGGCTTCTGCGATGGCAGAGGCAGTAAATAAACCGGCTACAACCGAGGCGGGAACCAAAGCAGCAGCTACCCCTGCCAAAACGGCAGCAGCGAAGATTCCAAGCGTGGAATCTCTGGGACTGAATGTGAAATCTGCAGTGCTGATTGAGCCTACTACAGGGGAGGTTCTGCTCTCACTTAATGCAGACCAGGCGATGCCTCCGGCGAGTATGACGAAGATGATGACAGAATATCTTGTAACCGAAGCTGTAAATAGCGGCAAGATCTCCTGGGACCAGAAAGTCATTGTCCAAGAGAATGCGTCCAAGCAGATTGGTTCACGGATTTTTCTGGCTGCGGGTGATGAACATACAGTTAAAGAACTCTACATAGCGATGGCGGTAGGCTCAGCCAATGATGCTACGGTTGCCTTGGCTGAATTGGTAGCCGGTTCAGAGCAGCAGTTCGTCACTATGATGAATGAAACGGCGAAGAAGATGGGGATGAAGACGGCCCATTTCATTAATCCGACCGGGCTTGACCGTAAGGACATGCCTGCCAAATTCCGCCCGGAGGGTGAAGGCGAAACAGTAATGTCTGCGATGGATGCGGCGATTCTGGCCAAATATATTGTCACCGATCATCCGGAGTTTACAGATTTTACGACAATTCAATCGTATAAATTCCGCGAGCGTGATTCGAAGCCGATGATTAACTACAACTGGATGCTGGAAGCCAACAAGAATATCCCCAATTTCAAGGCATACGCTTATCCGGGCCTGGACGGACTGAAGACAGGACATACCACTAACGCCGGTAATTGCTTCACGGGGACTGCGGTGCGTGATGGCATGCGTCTAATCAGCGTAGTTATGGGAGCGGACTCCGAGGCCCACCGTTTCACCGAGACGAAGAAGGTGCTGGATTTTGGCTTCAATAATTTCGAGATTAAGCAGGTAGTTGCACCTAAGGCCGTGATTGAGGGAACTGAAACCGTGCCTGTGCTGAAGGGCAAGAATAAAGAAGTGCCCGTGGTTACCGAAGCCGGAGTAACGTTCATGGTTCCTAAGGGTACTGTATCGCCGCAGATCAAGACCACTGTGGTCACGAATGATCCGGCTACGCTGGTCGCACCGATTGCCGGAGCCAGCAAGGTAGGTAAGGTCACGTATTCCTATAAGATTGAAGGAATGAATCAGACGCAAGAGAAGACGGTGAACCTGATTACTGCCGAGGAAGCGGAGAAGGCGGGCTGGTTCAAGCTGCTGCTGAGAGCTATCGGTGATTTTTTCGGTGATCTGTTCAAAGGAATTAAAAATCTGTTCTAACCTTAACAGGTGCACAGGTACTGGCTTCACGGCAAAATCCCAGTAAATAGGTTGTATATATTACAGCCTTACGGTAGAATTAAATGTTAGATTAGGTTAGATCTAACGGGAGGCGTAGATATGGAAACAGGAACTTCGCGAGTCAAAAGAGGCATGGCAGAAATGCAAAAAGGCGGCGTCATTATGGACGTCATGAATGCAGAGCAGGCGAAAATTGCCGAGGCCGCAGGCGCAGTAGCCGTAATGGCCCTGGAGCGTGTACCTTCCGATATCCGCGCAGCGGGTGGTGTCGCACGTATGGCTGATCCTACTATTGTAGAAGAGGTTATCAAGGTAGTGAGTATCCCTGTAATGGCCAAAGCGCGGATCGGTCACTATGTGGAAGCCAAGGTTCTCGAATCTCTGGGTGTAGACTATCTCGATGAGAGCGAAGTACTAACTCCTGCCGATGAAGTGTTCCATATCAACAAACGCGAATTCACGGTTCCTTTTGTATGCGGAGCCAAGGATCTTGGGGAAGCGCTGCGCCGGATTAGCGAAGGAGCCTCCATGATCCGCACCAAGGGTGAGCCGGGTACCGGCAACATCGTGGAAGCTGTCCGCCATATGCGCCATATCAACAGCCAGATCCGTAAGGTGACCGGCCTCTCGCTTGATGAGCTATATCATGAAGCGAAGACGCTGGGTGTTCCGTATGAGCTGCTGCTGGAGGTTCACGAGCTGGGCAAGCTGCCTGTCGTTAACTTCGCTGCCGGTGGTGTAGCTACGCCTGCCGATGCCGCGCTCATGATGCATCTGGGTGCTGATGGGGTGTTTGTCGGCTCCGGGATTTTCAAATCGGACAATCCTGAGAAGTTCGCCCGTGCCATCGTCGAAGCAACAACCCACTTCACGGACTACAAGCTGATTGCTGAAGTATCCAAGAATCTGGGCGCTCCGATGAAGGGGATTGATATCGCCACATTGTCCCCGGCTGAACGCATGTCGGAACGCGGCCGATAATAGAGAGAAGGCTTCCGGATGAGAATTGGAGTGTTAGCGCTTCAAGGCGCTGTTACAGAGCATATTATCAGTATTGAGAAGACTGGCGCACAGGGCCTGCCTATTAAGCGTATAGAGGAGCTAGACGGGGTAGATGGTCTGATCATTCCCGGCGGTGAGAGTACGACGATTGGCAAATTGATGCGCAAATACGGCTTTATTGAGGCTGTTCGTGAGTTCGCGGTTCAAGACAAGCCTATTTTCGGCACATGCGCCGGTATGATCGTGCTGGCGAAGCGGATTGCCGGAGACGAAGCCGGTCATCTGGAGCTGATGGATATTACCGTGGCCAGGAATGCCTTTGGCCGCCAGCGGGAAAGCTTTGAATGTGATCTGGAGGTTAAGGGGATTGCTGAGCCTGTGCGGGCGGTATTTATCCGCGCTCCGCTTATTGAAGAGGTGGGTCCTGATGTTGAGGTGCTTACGCTCTATAAGGATGAGATTGTAACCGCGCGCCAGGGTAATCTGCTGGCCTGCTCGTTTCACCCGGAATTGACTGATGATTACAGGCTGCATCAATATTTTGCCGGCATGGTAGAGGACAGTATGGCAGCCAATCTATAGAACCGCATATAAGGACACTTTGACTCTTTCAAAGCTGCAAACAAAACAGCATTTTGAAAGAGTTTGGGCTGTTTTCAGGAGGGAAACTTTGTGTTAGATGTTAAAGTATTGCGCAGCGATTATGCAAGAGTAGAAGAGGCACTGAATAAAAGAGGAAAGTCGCTGGATTTGATTGCCGGCTTCCCGGCGCTGGATCAGCGCCGCCGTGAGCTGCTTCAGGAAACGGAAGGGCTCAAGAACCGCCGGAACACTGTATCCGGAGACGTAGCCAAGAAGAAGAAGAACGGGGAACCGGCTGATGATCTGATCGCAGAAATGCGCACGGTATCTGACCGGATTAAGGAATTGGATGACGAGGTGCGTGAGCTTGAGGTCAAGATTGACGAGCTGACGATGAGCATCCCAAATATTCCGCATGAATCGGTGCCGGTAGGTACCTCTGAGGCAGACAATGTCGAAGTGCGCCGCTGGTCAGAGCCTACAGAGCTTGGTTTCACTCCGAAATCCCACTGGGAGCTGGCGCAGCAGCTGGATATCATTGATTTTGAGGCAGCGGCGAAGGTTACGGGTTCCCGGTTTGTCTTCTATAAAGGACTAGGTGCCAGACTGGAACGTGCCCTGATCAATTTCATGATGGACCTGCACAGCGGGGAGCATAACTATGAAGAGATGCTGCCGCCTTATATTGTTAATAAGGACAGCCTCTATGGAACGGGACAGCTGCCCAAATTCGAAGAGGATCTGTTCAAGCTGCGGGATACAGAGTATTATCTGATTCCTACGGCGGAAGTGCCTGTGACGAACTATTACCGTGAAGAGATTATGACGGCTGGCGATCTGCCGAAGTATCATGTGGCCTATAGCTCTTGCTTCCGCTCGGAAGCCGGTTCTGCCGGACGCGATACCCGTGGTCTGATCCGTCAGCATCAGTTCAACAAGGTGGAGCTGGTGAAGCTGGCCAGCCCGGATAGCTCCTATGAGGAGCTGGAGAAGATGACAGCCGACGCTGAGCGTGTGCTGCAGCTTCTGGGGCTGCCCTACCGCGTCCTGCTGCTCTGTACGGCAGATATGGGCTTCACCTCTGCCAAGACGTATGACCTTGAGGTGTGGCTGCCTGAGAGCGGCATGTACCGCGAGATCTCCTCATGCTCCAACACTGAGGACTTCCAGGCGCGCCGGGCCAATATCCGTTACCGCAAGGAGCCGAAGGCGAAGCCTGAATTCGTGCATACGCTGAATGGCTCTGCCCTGGCTGTAGGACGTACGGTAGCAGCTATTCTGGAGAATTACCAGCAGGAGGACGGAAGTGTGCTGATTCCGGAATGCCTGCAGCCGTATATGCGTAATGTGAAATCCATTTCCGCCAAAACAGCTCAATAATAATAGTTGCATATTATTTGTGGGGCGTGGTATAATTCCTAATGCATGTGAAATTTCGATGCATTGGAGAGGTACCGAAGCGGTCATAACGGGGCGGTCTTGAAAACCGTTAGGGTGCAAGCCCACATGGGTTCGAATCCCATCCTCTCCGCCATTCCTTAAAATGCCCCGCCACATAAGATATTGTGGTGGATATGACATAAACGCACTAGACTGTTGAACAGCGGTCTGGTGCGTTTTTTTGTGTTCGTGACCGTTAGAGGAGAATCTAACGGGAGGTATTCATTATGAATGTGAACACAGGAAAAACAGCCCATAAACGGGGACAAAGAAAGAATAATTTAGACATACCTCAGCGGTTATTAGACCGCCTTACTCCTTCGGTCTTGGAAACGCCCCAATTCACACAGCAAGGCGCAGTGAAAGCCCCTCAGGAGACTCTGACGTTGAGTAAGCTGTTTAACCGCTACTATGCCGCACGACAAGCGGCAGGAGCAGCAGAACGCACCTTAGAAGACTATAGGAAGCATATGAACTGGTTTCGGCGTTTCTTGGCATCGGAGTACAGCGGTCTTGATAACTTTGTACCTAACCGTGATGTCATTCGTGTATGGATTTCCTCTATGTTGACGATTCAAAAGTTGAAGCCCTCAACAATAAATATCAGATTGCGTACAGTTAAGGCAATGTTCAATTGGGCTATAAGGGAAGGGATTATTAGAGAATCCCCTGATGTCTTTTCTGCTTGATACAGGAGTACGTATTGGGGAATGTATGAGAATATTTGTACAGGAAGTTGATTTACAGAATCGCTCTGCTTCTGTACGTGCAGAATCAGCTAAAACTAGAAAAGCGCGAACAGTTTACTTTGGAGTAAGAACCCAAGAGCTATTGGTTATTTACCTCGCTTGGCATGAGATGAACGGACAAGCTCCAAATTTATTTCTAAATGAATATGGTCAGCCATTAGATAAGAATTGGGCAACCAGATGTATTAGCTACATCGGGAAGAAGGCAAAGATTACGGGGGTTCGTATAAGCCCTCACACATTCCGACATACATTTGCTACTCGTTATATAAAGGCAACAGGTGACCCTTTCTCATTACGGCGATTGCTTGGACATTCTTCAATGGAGATGGTCAACCGTTATGTTAATCAAGATGTTGCTGATGTTCGTGAGCAATATGAGAAGTTTATGAACAGAGAAGAATGAGTGGTGCTTACGGACTAAGGTAAGATGATGTAACTGCCGCCCGAACTCTGGGCATGGTCAGAAAGAATGTAAGTGATGTTGTGGATTTGATGAGCAGTACAATAAAAGATTATGGTTGCGTTAGTTTTGTTGTATAATATGGGAGGGAATACCACTTATATTATAAGTTATATTATAACTTCACTACCCCCTTATTTTCTAGTAAGGGGGTGTTTTGCTATATTTTTAACCAATATTCTTAACTATTTTGATACTAATCTAGGGAATGGAATTAAAGAAATTTTGAAAACTTATTGGTTTGTAATTGGAATGCTATTTGGTGCCGTATTGTATCTAATTGAGCAAAAGTTTAAGAAATAATTTTGAGGAGGGATGTGCTTGAAGCAAGAGAGAAAAATCATTGGAATTGAGGAATACAGAAGGATAAAGACCTTTAGGAAATATTCTAAACCTAAGCCTATTAAGAAACTGACAGCAGAACAAATGAAGTCGTCAAATGAGAAGAAAAGACGAGAAGATTGATGAAGTTTCAGAACATCAAACTTGATTAATAGGAGTGAGCGTTTATGAGTTCTATAAAGCCGTTAGAGCAAGTTATTGAAGATGAAAAAGCTCTGAGGTTACTGGAAATGGTTGGTATGTATTTTCAGTATATTAATGAAGCTCGGACAACATTAGATGATATGACAATCATGCTCAGAGATATAATTTTAGAGCCTTACAAATGTATGGGACTACCATACGATGATAGCGTCGAGTTGGTTCGCGGTTTAGATAGGCTTGCACTAGGAGGGGGCACAAAAGAAGAGTTCGTTGAGTTTGTTGAAAATTGGAAGCAAAAACAAGGCTAATATTTATCCTTTGCCGCCGCCGTAAATTCCTCGGATTTCAGTAGGAAAGAGAAAACTGTACTGCTCCTTAAAATCTAATATTTGATTGTATAGGCGACTTTCTAAACGGAGGTCGTCTTTTTTTGTTTCCGCGACTTGGCAGTATCAGCATTATACATGTTTGGTTCTTTCTTTCCTCTCCAGCATCCATTATCAGTTTGAATTTCATTCGACTATTTGGCGATTTTTGAAGCTGTATTCTTAAATATATAGATGTGTCCGAATAAGGCATATTAGGACTGAATCAAAGCTCTATTTTAGAAAATTAATCAAAGGATAAGTGGTAATGGAAAGTTTAGTGAAATCAAATGTAGTGTGTGACAAGTACGGCATTTCTAAGCGTACGCTATGCAGGTGGAAACTTGAGGGATTACCTTCAGTCAAATTATCATACAACATGGTCAGGTATCAGCTTGAAGAAGTGGCTAAATGGATTGAAGCTAACAAAGTTATGGCGGAAGGAGCAGGAAGGAAATAGAATGAGTAGCGTAATCGAGAATGGATTTGAAGATGAATTAAAACCCTATATTGACGAAGGTACTGGAATGCAAATGGCATTAGTAAACCTGCACTATTATGAAGTGCGTAATAAGAAGCAACTTGAAGGCTTTCAGAGAAAGTTAGAGAAGGAAAGAGTTATGAAAAAAAGAGGGAAGAATAAGGCCGCATGTGGTTGTTCTTTTTTTACAAGCTTGATGGTGAAAAAAGAAGGCGGGGACTAGCTGCTTCTCTTACACCCATGTTGTTGGATTTACAGTTACGGCGGAACGAACAGCAGTACTTACTGCTCCCCAAGCTACTGTTCCACCGCTTGAGTTTTTGGCTCGAATACCTGTAGAACTGCCACCATCCAAAGAAATGCCCATTGTGCAGTCTAGGCTCTTCATAATTCCACGAACATCCCAAACGGAAGCGCTCTCAATAGCAGCTAAAATGATTTTTCGGCCAGCTTTGTACCCAATTGCAGTTCGGGCACGTGCAGCATTGTCGCAGACATTATTCACAGAACTTGCATTCTCTTCGATATCCGTACAAATCCCCTTTGGATTCGGGCTAGTTCTACTATAGAACTGGGTGGAGGTAGTATAGTTTTCATTCAAGTGCAGGCTCAAACCTCCAATGGCCCACTTTATTCGAGAACTAGGTACTGCATTGCCACTGTTGTCTTTAACATCAGTATAGTTATGAAGTACCTGAACTTTGAGGAAAGTACCATCATTTAGGTCTGGACTGAAATGGAACATTGTTCCTCGTCTAAATAATTTACTGCTCGTGCCATTAATACTCCCGCTGGAGGATGGACCGACGGGTTGGGGAGAAGATCCACTTTTTGCAACAGCAATTCCTGTAAGAAGCGCAGGAGATCCGCCGAAAAATGTACCATTCACACCGAATTTATTTGAGCCACTTAGCGAGGTGATACCTTCGACATTAATAGCATCCAAATCAGCTTCAATGTAACGGACTGTTTTTCTATTGATTGTCGTACTGGTATATTTGGCTGTACTCATTTTGTATTCCTCCTATAAAAAGTATCATTTGCTACTTAAGGGATGGTGCGAAATCACTAAGTAGTATTATAATAATATGTAACGTTACGCAATATAAATTGTTTTGATTCCTCCATTGAAGAGGGTGAAGGCAGAGGAAATAAGTTCTGCTACCATTGTAGGAGTAGTCGTATTCCTTGCCTTCCTTGTATAAAAAAGGGAAAAACAAGCAACCTTTATAACGAACAAACGTCTAATAATATGGAGAACAAATTTTTGAAGGAGGAAATGACGTGAAGAGTAAAACTATAAGAAAAACAGGAATGGTTTTCTTGGCCTCAATCTTTGTGCTTTCGGTTCTAGGAACAACCGTTTTCGCCAAGCAAACTGCTCAAATTTTAGTGAATGGAGCTAAGGTTTTGTCCGATGTTGAGCCTCAACTTGTAAATGGAAGAGTGATGGTTCCACTTAGCTTCATCTCCAAAGCTTTAGGAGCCAATGTGAATTGGGATAATAAGACCAAGACGGCTTCGATCCAATCGCAAGGAGCAGGTGCGGCACAGTCTGATGTATGGAGTCAAGACCTATCTAAAATCGATCAGGTATCTTACATCAATGCCCGAAATGCTGTGATTAGTTTCATTATGAAGCATGATGCGAGAGACCAGACGGGACGAGAGCTAGTAGCTGATAAATACGATAGCGATGTTCCGACCTATACTCCGGATGTCATCATTCCAAGTGGCGGAAATCCAACAACCATTGATTTCAAGGTGAAAGATGCCAAATTCGAGAAAGAGACTTGGACCATTAGAATTGCACTGTATGAATCGGTAGCAGGAGACGCTGAACTTGGTATTCAGGAATTGAATGTAGATTTCCAAGTGGACAACGGTTCATACAAAATTAAAGGCGCTTGGCTGGCAGGCCAACCCAAAACGCTTGATAATCATACCGTATTTCCTGGGCTAAATTTAAAACGCTAATAGAAATATCCCCTTGTAAAAGAGGGGATATTTCTATTGGATATTATATTGCGTTATGTTACGTATTATGATATTATTCGGTTAGGGTAATGAATTATCTTTTGGCTTTATCGTTCAGGTGGGTGTCCGGGATCTAGTTGAACGATAGAGGAAACGATGTTCTGTATCCTATAATATTTCGTAACGTAACAAAACATAATATTAACTGAGGAGTGATTTAAAATGCCTTGTTCTAAAAATAACCTTATTCCTGTTTCTATGCCGATGACGCCGACAATTTCAACTCATGATGGCTTTTCAAGTATTAGTGGGCGTCGGTTGTACATTTGTGACAATCCTGAACCACTCAATGCCAGCGTGTTTGCTGGTGGACCAATGGCTACTATGTGGTCTGAACTAGTACCAAACACCACTTCCGTTAGTTACCGTTTGTTTGTGTGGCATCATAACCCTTCGTCAGATACCACACGAAAATATGGGGTTACTATTGGCAATGCAGGCGCGAGTGCTGTTACCGTTGGTGGTATTCGGTACGATTCAGTTGTTGGGACAAATAGTAATTTCTTGAACGTCGTTGGCACGTGTTTGGCAGAGACTCTCTTAGCTCAAAGTTACTCTTCTGCGCCAAATATTACTATTGGACTCAACAAAGTCCAAACAATACTTGAATTTGAGCTTAAGCCAAATGAGGTAAGAGGCTTATTGGTTGAGTTCACACTTACTAGCCCTACGCCGATCACGGCCAGAATTCGTACCGTCGCTGGTTCTACTGCTTCACAGGTGCTTAATACTTGGCAAGGAAGTGTTATTGGCACTGTTGGTGGTCATCCGAGAGGCTCGTGGAATTACTCCGAAGTGCAGGGGAGTGGCCGTACAATCAGTTTCGGTGCAGCGGCAAGTATGAATGGTATTTCTGTTTTGGGGGCTGCATCGCCAGTTTTCCCTGAACCTAGTCCATCCGGTGGAATGCTTGCTAATCCGGCCGGCTTTGGTGGTATTTACAATATTAATCTGACGTTGCAAAATACTTCTGGAAAACAGCAAACTGCAGACCTCTATCTCAATCCCCGAGGAGGAGCATTTGTTGGTGCGGTTAAAGTAGGGAGCAATCCAGTAGCGGGTATCCCTGTCACACAGGCAGCCGTTCAAGGGGTCAAAATTGGAGGATTTAGTATCAACGCTGGGCAATCTGTAACAGTTCCCGTCAGAATTACTAGTGGTGGTGGAGCCTCAACTCCCGTTGCTTTAGTCCTTCATAATCGAGGATGAATTTTTAAAAAAGGTCCTGCCGACATCTTTAGATGTCGGCTTTTTCTGTGCCTTAATGAAGGCAACTTCTAGCCGATTACCGATTGCGGAAAGGGCGGGTTATTTGCGATCTGATGAGACACCATAAAATGCTTATAGATCACATATCGTTTGAAAGGAGAAGACCCAACCAGTAATCCTTGTACCAAGTCTTGTATGTGCGTTGACCGATAGTAACTCCGAAGTAAGAAGATCCCTGCTGCTAGTTTGGTGAAATCAAAACAAATAACGTCTTTTTATGGTTTTAATAACACATTTTTTATGTTATAATAATAGTGAAAGTAAGGAGGGGTCGAATGGTCGAAAAAGATAAGACAAGGCTCACGGTGTATTTTCCGCCAAGTACGAAAGAGGATTTAAAAGACATGGCCGAGCAGACGGGGTTATCCCAAACCCAATTGGTTGTGATAGCTACGCATAGTTTAATTGAGAATTATAAGATGGAAGGCAACGCAATTTTTAAAAATCTCATTATGAAACCAAAGTGATTCGTTATGTTTGTATTGTGTACCGTGACAAAACGCTTTATAATACAATTTTGAAGGGAGAGGATGGTTGCGATGAAATACCCACTCACACTATTCGGCTACTCGGTAGATGGAGAGTTTATATTTAATGGGGAACAATTTCAACTGGAGATAAGTAAAGAGGATCAGGAATCATTAAAGTATTACCTCGCTCGGGCACTTCCCCGTTATAACGTTTCCCCGAAATCCACCTTGGAGGGCTTGATCACCCAGGCGATTGAAGTAGAGAAGACTATACCGAAAGGTCATATGAGTGAACCGCGTCTTAAACTGCCATACGAGTTTCAGCCTGAAATTAAAGAAAAGTTAATCGAAGCCGCTGAAATGCAAGACATTTCAGCGACCAAATTGTTGATTCGTTTGATTGAGAAAAAATATCAAAATGTGATTGAACAAGGGAGGTAAGGTCAATGGCCTATGGTAACAAGGTGAAGTTCCACTATGATGTTCCCGCCTATGTGAAGAAGCAACTGGCCGAGGCCGCGAAGAAGTTAGGGGTAACGGCGACTGAACTATTATCCAAGACCATTGAGGAAGAATACGAACGAGTCAAAAGTGAAAAGCAAAAAAAAGGCTAAGCTTCTGATGCTAACCGATAAAGCAATTCAAGATCGGGCAAGGAAATCGTAACATGGGTGTAGTTGTCTTCTGATGTAGAAATCGTATCGGTAGAAAAACAGTGACACACTGTGTAGTTTTCTTGCCTGTTGTGTTCAATAAGCCCAAGTCTATATATGTAATTCAACTTGGCTACAAAAAAAGAAAATTGCGAGTCTGGACCGGATTCAAGAACAATCATCACTGGTTGTCTTAAATTAATCGGTAGCTCAGACTTTAAATGATCGAGACATTGGCTGGAAGACATAGCTTTATAGGTTTGTTCCAAAACCCTCTTCCCCCTTTCAAATTAGAAGTCCGCATTCCAATTATACCAAACATTTGTTCGTATGTTAACATAAAGAACTACGGAATCGCTTTTTTAAGGGCTATCATGTAAAAACTACCAGTACATATTATACGAGATTCAGGTTCCAAAAGTTTCTTGATTGTGTTTAATGTTGGAAAAATTTGATCGATATTATTTGAGTTAAAGTAAACTTGACCTTAAACATCTCTTGTATCATTTTCAGTTGGTCTAGTATTACTAGAGGAGCGATCTTTCTCCAATATTTTCAATATTAATGTCATGGTCTTATTAAGTTGCGTCAAGCGCTTATCTAGGGAATCTAGTCTTTTGTTAAAGCTGCCGAGCAGCGTTCTTAACAAGATTAGTGCAATCAAAATCGGAAACCCTATATTGCCAATCAACTCGGTATAATTGGTAACATCTAAAATATCCACGAATCCCCTCTCCTTTCCTTAAATTTACATACTTATATTATATTATATTGCGTTACGATACGCAATATAATATTTGTCTCAACAAAAGCGGCTCCGGGCAAGTATGCCTAGAGCTGCTTTTGACCGATACTTTCGGAATGTGCCTTTAGTATATCTAAATGGAAGAAAGTTGTTTATTTCGGGGGCATGCTGAAATCTAATTCTGTGATATAAGTTCACGAAGATTTTTCCTAGCTCTTTGCAATCTCTTAAAGGTAGCAGCTTCTGTTATATTCACGATGACACCAATTTCTTTAGAACTTTTTTCATCTATATAGAACAGTTCAACCATTTGGCGCTGGTCATTATGTAATTCTTCGATGGCACTATATAATTCCTCACGCATCCATTTTTCTTCTAACAGTGCTTCTATAGTGAAGCAACCATTAGAAGTTTCGTAAAGAGGGCCGAGGGCATTTAAAATTTCAGCTTCTTTATTTGCCTTCCTTATAAAATCAATTGCGGTAGTGATAAATAGAACCATTTATTATCCATCATTGGCGCACTCGCCCCCATTATGTGGTGAATGGTTTTTTATCTTAGTGTTCAGTGAGTAGGATTATTAACTGCAACACATCAAGTATATCTGACATGGAAAATATTTGGAATAAAAGGTCGGGATTCTCCACTTACCATCGTTATATATCATAGGAGCAGTTTAGAAGCTTCTATTTGCTTCCTGTACAGCTGGAAATGAATTTCTTCTGAAGGAGGTTGGGTGTTGAAAATTTTAGGGTTTGGAAACATTTCTCTCGGATGGATCATTTAGAATAATGAGACAATGATCCACTCCATTCCTGTGCAGGTAAACACTCAAAGGAGGATGGGGTTTCTTATGAAGGCTAAGAAAATACGTTTTGGAAAGAGCTTTACAATTGTAACGTTGATGTCAGCTTTTCTCGTATCAACATTTCCGACGCAATCAAGCGCATATCTTACTCACGGTGGTAAATGGAGCAGTCCGGATATGCTAACCTATTGGATTGATAGCTCAGTGGCGTTTATTGGTTTTACAAGTGCCTCTGATCATGGTGGAGTGGCTTGGAACAGCTCGCCATGCGTATGGTTCAGCAAACAAAATAGCGCTACAGGAGCGCATATTAAATTTTATGGTAGTTCAACCGATATTGGGGATGTGTATGCTGACACGTTGAACTATTCTTGGGGAACTCCAAGTTGGACAGGCAATTACTCAAACTCAGTTATTCGCTGGAATGAACCAAGGGCTAAATCCCTGGAGCCAGCACGTGCTAAAGAAACGGCTACCCATGAAATAGGACATTCATTAGGACTCAAACACTCTAATACAACGAATGCCATTATGCGTCAGTCGGGCTGGATTTATGGTACCTATCCTCTGCAAGACGACTTTGATGGTATAAAGGCGATTTATCAATAAATTTTACGGAGGGGAAGCATTGTGCTGAAGGTGTTGAAACCAAAGTTTTTAATTACCGGACTTTCGATCGCATTAGTCGCTACAGTTCTTGTATTGATTCCCGTATTTGCTAAACAAGGGGGAGTAGATACAGCAAGAGCGAAATCGATTCCTTACGCAATTTCCCAAGGTAGTGCTATTAGTTTCGAAACGTTTTCCGAAATGGACTCTCAAACAGACATTGTTGTTAAAGGAATAAAGATCGGGGTTGAAGAAGTGATTATGAAGAAAGATGTGGACGGACTGGCTATTGACTATCGCACATTATCAAACTTTGAACTGAGCGATGTGTTTAAAAATAATACCGATCAAAAGTTGTCCAGTGGGGAAACCATCATAGTCCAAGAGAATGCAGCGGTCGACTCATCAAGAGTTTACAGCACATTAGGATATCAGTTGATGAATGAAAACGAAGAATATTTGTTGTTTCTAAGAGAAAGCCTCACTGATCCTGGTGTATACATTATCCGTGGTGTTGTTTATGGTAAAGTACCGACTACGAATATGGGCATGTTATCTAAAGATGCAACCAATGCACAATTCCAGGGAGACGAAGATACGCGGGAACAATTAGAGGTTATTTTTGAGGTTGCACGCGAAGCATATTTAAATTGAGTTAAAATTAAGGTTGTATAAAATGTGGTTTGGGCTAATGAGAGAAAGCGATGTTGTAAAAGTCGTCTTCTCTATTTTTTGTGTCTCGAAAAGCATGCTTTTACGAACGAAGAAAAACCAATAGAAAATAGTTCGCAAAAGTCTTATTTAATCATTTACGAACGTTCGCCAATGATTTACACTTTTAAGTACACCCATGAAGGGAGAACTTAGAATGGTAGATATAGCTTATGGGCGAGTTTCAGCCAAAGACCAAAACCCAGAACGACAGCTCCAAAAATTTCGGGAGCTGGGCATTGAAGATCGTTTTACTTTTGTAGATAAGCAGAGCGGGAAAGACTTTGACCGAGAACAGTATAAGGCTATGCGTCTTGTGCTGAGAGAAGGAGATTTATTATACCTGGATGCTCTGGATCGGCTGGGCAGAGACTATGACGGCATCCTCCGGGAGTGGAAATATATCACACGGGAATTAAATGCTGATATTGTATGCTTGGAAAACGAAAGCTTATTCGACAGTCGCCGGTTCAAGGCCCTGGGTGATATGGGGAAGCTGCTGGAAGATCAGTTCCTTAGCATGTTAGCCTGGGGAGCTGAACAGGAGAGGAAAAAGAATCGTATTCGTCAAGCTGAAGGTATTCAAGTTGCTCAAACGAAAGGTGTGAAATTTGGTAGACCAAAGCTTGAAATTACAAAAGAGTTTATACAAACGTATTCAAAATGGAAGGCTGGGAGTATTCCCGCAATCGTTGCCATGGACGAACTAAAGATTTCAAAAACCAGTTTTTATAAGCTGGTCAAAATTTACGAGTCTGATCTTTCGGGAAAAATTGAATATGCACAGTAAGCATCTGATCCTAAGTCTATATAGCAAAAGGCATGACTCTTTATTAATTGAGTCATGCCTTTTTTGGTTGTCAAAATGATTAGCTCATAAGTTCAATTTTCACGCTGTTTGCTCCAGACGGTTTACCAATGCCTACCCATGCACGATACGTCAATTCCACTCCACGATTGGCAGGCGCGGTATCGGTTACCCGAACAACGATAGACTGGTTGTTGGAAAGGTTTGTGACTTTAATATACTTATTACGGTATGTGCTGCTCCAACTATTAGTCGATGTCATGGCACACGTTAAATCGACAGGGTGAAGCACTTCTCCGTTACCTACAGTGGTATTTGAAATATTCTGATATGCACTCAGGTCGCTGTATCCTGAACATGATGGAGAGGTTGTGCCTGCCGCAGTACCTTGGCAAGGGTGTCCGTAAAAATCACAACGAGCACTGGAAGAAATGACGCTCTGCACGGAAGCACCTGTATTTGTCGGAGCGACGAGCGCTTTAAGTGGATTGTCACCGGCTGCGCTGGCAAAGTTCGGATTAACTGCCGCACGAATTTGGTTGGCAGTCAAAAGGGCATTATGCCAAGGCATAGGGCCAGATGCTGTCATGATTGCCGTTTGGGTGGTACTTGCTCCTGAGTTGCTCCAGTGGGTCGGTTCATAGAGTTTAGACGGATGCTGTTTCCAACCATCACTGCCGTTTGTGTCGTACAGATAAGTGACCTGGCCTACATTTCGGCGTACACGTGGACAGCTAATGACATATTGTCCGTTCTCATATGATGGAGTAATAAAGTCAAGATCCCGGTTAGGATCGGCAAAAATGTAATTCAAACGCTGTTTAACGGCATCTACACGAGAAAACGTATCACCAACAATATATTTTCCGTTAATGTACAAACCATATACGTCACCAGTAATTAGATTAACAGTAGCAGTATTAGCCATGAGAAAATCCCTCATTTCATTTTAGTATGAAAGAGGTGGGACATTTAAAATAAGAAGGGTCCCGTCCTTCTCATTTCAAATTCTCTTTCTGTTTATATATTATCATGTTGCGTAACGTTACGCAATGTAAAATTACAAAAAAAGCCCAAAGGCTTTTTAATAACTGGGAACTAGAAGGTTATTTTCAATCTTCCATTCTGAAACCTCGCCTTTGGTTACTTCTGCTTTGAAAGTGTTAGATTCCTGGTCATACATCACTACTGCGGCATTCATGGCTTCATTAAGATTTACGCTTACCAGGGAATCCTTCTCTATTTTATAGATGGACGTTTCCGCTGCTGTACCCACGGTAGCAACGATTTCTTTAATTCCGTCTTGGTCCACATCAGCCTCAACGGTATTGGCTTCTATATGCAACACTGTTGGGGTCGAAGTGCTGAGTGACACATAATTAGAAATTGGGGCACTAGCTCCAACAGATCCGGTCACTTTAACGTAAGATTGACCCAAAACATCAACTGTACTTGTCGAATAGTTGCTGGCCCCTTCATAGCCGATCTGTCCCATATCATAAGTTCCGTCTTTGGATTGAAGTGCAGCATAAATTTTCTCTACATCATCCTTCTTTTTATAAGTTATAACCTTGGATTCATCAACTGCTTGACTCTTCAATTGTTTAGTTTGCTCTACTGTATTAATTTTGGTCAGTGGCTCGGCAGTTAAAGACGTTGTATACTTCAACTGAAACTGCTTTGCTTCAGGTGCTACTACATTGGTAGCAGGCTGCTCCGTTGCACTGGTAGTGCTATTGGTTGTTGAAGGAGCATCTGAAGACGGGGTGCTGCATCCTGTAACCACTCCTAATAAGATTAATGCTGCTACTGTTTTTTTCATTTGAAAACCAACTTTCTTTAGTATTTGCTTGGATCTTTGACACAGATTTCAAGCAGTATAGTTTCACCTTTATAGACGATAACATTCGCATATTTGTTGTGAAAATATCCAATTTTTTTAAAAAACATCTCGAAAATATACATAGTTGAGAACAGAGGTTTAAAATTGAAAGGAAGTGTAGTGTATATGGATTTACAGTATATCGGTGTGAATAGTAGATCCGGTCGGAAAGAATGGATTGAACGCGAGCTTGCGCGTCCTTACCGGCCAGATGGTATGGTCATGAAGAAATGGAAAATGGAACAGTACGTACCATTCATGGAAACCATTCAGGATTGTATCGGACGATGCCCTACAAAAGAAGAGCATGATACGATTGCATGGTTATCCAGCCTTGATCCGAGTACAATTGATAGTATTCTGAGCATAATCAAAGCTGCAAAAGGTGGCTGTATGTAAATTGCTTCGATGAACCAATCAAGCAGATAGTTCCCAGAGCTAAGGGAAATGAGTTAGGGGCGTTATTTTTCTTGCTTCATTTCATGCAACTTAATAAAGACGGCATACTCTTGAAGAGTGGAAAACCCGCAACTATATCTGATATCGCTGATAGATTGGGCAAAAAAGAAAGGCGAACCAAGGAAATTATAGGTAAGCTAGTTGACCTTGGTTTGATAAATAAAGGCGGAAATAACACAAGAAATACTACCTATAGCATAAGCGAGGACTATTTCATTATGGGCGGATTTGAAGGGGGAAGGGATGGTAAAGGTATGTTCTCAAGGTTATATCAATTACAATCCAGGGGACAGTTAAAGAATATCACCTTAGAGGATGCGGATATCTTACTAAGAATACTCCCGTATTTTCATTTTCAAAAGTATTATTTGTGCAGTAATCCGTATGAAATGGATGCGGACGAAATCCATCATCTAAATGAAACTGCACTTGCCGAATTAATTGGAGTGCATCGAAACACGCTAATCAATCGTATGAAGTGCCTTGTGAGGGCGGGGTATATCTTCAAGGGTGTAGGTATTGGAAACGCTTATTTCTTTCAAGTAAATCCAGATATTATGACAAGAGAAGTAGACCCAGATTCACCTGATGCCCGAGTATTAAGACAGCACTTTGCAGAATTAGCAAAGATAGACGAGAAGGAACAAATGTTAAAGGAATTGAACTTGAATTAAGCCCTATCCATATTGCACAAAATACTGCACTAATGTTACACAAAATACTGCACTAATTGAAAGTGCTACAAACCCTTGTGGCTGTAAGGCGGAAACCAGTTTTTAAGCAATTTGGATTATATATTATATATGTTGTTGTATAGGATTTCTCCTGTATTCGATTGGCAGAGACAATAGGGTATGAATCAAATCAAATGTTTTCGTCAGGAAGCGAAGCAAGTAATCGTCAACCTTTAAGAGTATATTCACTGACTTAGATTGACGATTCAAATTATAGGCATTAGCAAAGAATATATAGCTGATAGAACCTAATATATGATTGAAGTACCCTGCCATCTGAAATGAATGGTTAGGGTACTTGCCGCCTGAACTGGAATGACATATATGCGGCATGTATAGAATCAAATTTACATTAGCAGAGCAGTAGACAATATGACGTATTAATATCAAAACTATACTCTGCTTGCCAATGGATAAAATATATCTTATGCAAGTCGCCGTCTAAATCTAAGCGCTTACCTAATCACTCCTATTGGTGGTGGGCGCTAAGATTCAAATAGAAGAATGTTATGAGCTTATCAAAATATTGCCAACCAGAATAATGCCAACCAATATGTTGCTTAGCAGAATATTGCTTAGCAGAATGTTGCCGCTGGAACCAATGGATTCATAACAATGATTTTACTTTACTCAACTAAAGTGTTCGTAGTAAACCAGAGTTTTTTTGTGTGACCCTGCGTAGCCCTAACTTCCTCGTTCTCATTCCGTTCCGGCGAATATCCCCCTCCCCCACTTCAGATAAGGTATACTATCAGTAATTAAAGTTCGTATAGGATTTTCCTTCGACCTCAGCACCGTAAACTTGAAATTGTGTACTGTATAAGTGAATTTGTATATTATATCGGTTTTAGCTAATTCCTTTACCCAACAGCAGGAATACGGCATTTACTGTCGAACTATTGAAAGAAATATGTTTTTCCAATTTTTGCTGTGAAAAAAAATAATTGCTAATGGTGAGATAATGACAAAGAATGAAAAGTATATCGCTAGGGTTATGTTTAAGCTAAAATTATATGAATCAGATGGTCAAAAGTTTGAGGACTTGTTTGTAAAGGTTATGTGCAAGGCAAATCCAAACTTCAAGCCTGTGAAAGCATATGGTCAGATAGGAGACATGAAGAACGATGGGTTTGACAGAACTACAGGAACTTACTATCAAGTGTTCGCTCCAGAGGATGTAAAAAAGGGTAGCACTATCTACGATGCAGTAGCAAAGGTTAAAGAAGACTTTCAGGGTTTAAAAATAAAATGGAATGATATTTGTCCCATTAAAGAATTTTTCTATGTGGTTAATGATAAATATAAGGGTATACCAGCACCTATAACACAGGAACTCATCAAACTAAACAATACGAACGCAGAAACAAAATGTGATACATTTGCTTCCAAGAATTTAGAAGATAGTTTTATTTTACTTAATGACGACGATATTATTGATGTTATAAGCTTTATACCTGACGAAAATATCGGCGCTCTTGACTATTCTGTACTTAATGAAGCAATTATCTATATCAGAGATTATACAGGTTCAAATGGACCGGAGGATAAGTTAGTCGTTCCCGATTTCGAAGAGAAAATTGAGTTCAATCAATTAAGTGATAGGGTTAATCACTTTTTGACTTTTGCAAGTTACCAGATTGGTGATTTGGAAGAGTTTTTTAAGGTCAATAGTGATTTTGTAAAAGCTGAGCTTCAGGCAAGTTTTAAAGAGATTTATGAAGAATCAAAATCTATAATACCTGATACTATTCCGAACTTTAGTGATGAAAGATTTTTTTATATTTTAAAACAGGCTAGTGCACGTAAAGAAAAGGCATACAGAGATGCTGTACTGGTACTTATGGCATACTATTTTGAATCCTGCGACATCTTTGAAGAGCCAGTAAAGGTAGGCGCGGTATGATACTTCCACAGAAGCATGTTTCCATCTCTGAATCAATGTTCGGATGACAATAAGCCTGGTGGAATTAGAATTACTAATAATGAAGGTGAAAATACCTTAAGATACAATATTACTGCCAAGATTCAAGATGATTCCTCTGACGGTGTAAACGAAGTGAAAATCTTTTGTTTCGATATGACATTATTACTGCTTCAGTTAAATCATAATGTAAAATTTATTTTTCACGACAGTAGATTATTTAGTAATATGGACTCACGGCAGAGGTATACTCTTTTTAAATTGGCATATAGAAAGTCACAAGAACATGATTTGCAATACATTGCACTGTGAATGAGGATACAATAGAATCGTTTAGGGATTTAATGAGTGAAGAAGAATATAAGGAAATTGTTACAGACAATATAATTTTGACCCTGACTGATGAATCAGAAAGTAGTAAACTTTTAGGAGTAAAAGTTGATATGGAATACGGGAAATAAGGTTTAAATTGAATAAATTAAGCATATCCGAGCTTAACGTGTATTTTAATGAAAGGTTTTTTATTTTGGAAGTTGATTTCTTGTTTCTACGATAATAAACTGAGCTTACCCAACGGTCACGAACCGAAATCAACGTTTTAACTCAGACCGCTGTAGCGGTTCAACGATAAATTGCCATGAAGTCAATCAGCGTAAGGGATGGCGGGTTTTTACAGCTAGGGGCGGTCTTGAAAACCGTTAGGGTGCAAGCCCACATGGGTTCGAATCCCATCCTCTCCGCCATTCCTTTACATCTAAATAAGTGCAGATAGAAGCCGTTCTCTCAGGAGGGCGGTTTTTTTGTTTGAAATATAAGAATTTATATGTCTCACGCTATAAATTATCCTTCTATTTCTCGCCGAAACGGTACCGTCCTTGTAAAGGACGGCAATGCCGTTTCCACTTGCTAAGGCCTCTTTTTCACAGAAGCTGTTTAAGCGGGAATAAAAAGCCGGCTTTCTCCGCAATGTATTAGAGAAGGAGGCTGATAATAAAGATGGACCGACAATTGCAAGTAGATCAGCAGAGTCTGGTGTCTGCCTGGCAGGAGCGGCTGCCGGAACTGATGGACAATGGGGACAGCTTCAGTGTGCAGGGGGATGCGGCGAACCAGAACAGTCTGCTCATCCATTTCAATGCAGCGGGACGGCAGGGGTATTCTCTGGATTTCCGCTGCACCTATGTGGATAGCCGCGAGGTTGCTGTAGATTTGCTTGACGCCGAACAGGCCGGGGTACACGCGGATGAGCAGTTAGATGCTGTCCAGCTGTTGGCGCAGCAGTATACGAGACAGATTCATGAGTGCGCACAGGCCCTTCAGGGCTTAACTAATCCATAGGAGGTAATCGAAGTGAGCAAACCCAAGAGCATGCCTGTACCCGGCGTACAGCAGGATAATCAGGAGCCCCGCAAGGAGCATCATTCATCGGGTCCTGAGCCGTTGTCCGGGTCTAAAAAGGTGAAACAGGCCAACCATGTGGACCACAATAATCCTCAGGGCTGATAGGCTAATGGAACGAAATTACTGAGAAATGTTTCTCATAATTGCCAAATGGTTTATCATTAGGGAGGGGAAAAAGTTTTTTACATGGGAGAGGAGAAAAATAATGAACAAAAAGTGGGGGTTATCCGCTGCCGCGTTACTGTTAACTGCTGCAGTAATTCTGCCGGGATGTGCAAAGAAAGAGGAGCCGAAGGAGGCTCTGACTTCAGCTGCAGCCAAAGCTACAGCTATGACATCTTACGAAATGAAGACCAAATTAGTTATTAATGATCTGTCGATAGACACAGGCACCAATGAAGCGGATGCTTCAACGGGACAGATGCTCAGCATGCTTAAGAACGCCGAGCTTACCATCGATGGAGTCTACCAGGCAGAGCCAATGCAGACAGAAATGACAACCGTTCTGAATCTGAAGGGGGACATGGCCATGTCCTTCACGGTTCCAATGGTAATGACCGGACAGAAGCTGTATGTCAAAGTACCTTCAATTCCGTTCCTGCCGATTCCTGAGACGATCGTGAACAAATTCGTAGAGCTGGATCTGAAGCAGCTGGCGGAAGAGCAGGGTGCTGAATTCAATCCTGCACAGATGGATGCACAGAAGGTGCAGAAGCTGTCGAATGAAGTGATGAATACCTTGCTGGGTGAATATGATGAAGCCAAGTACTTCAATAATATCAAACCGAAGGATGCCGGCCTGCCTGAAGGCGTAGAAGCCAAGCAGGTAGTTCAGTTCCAGGTTACCAACGATAATGTCAAAGAGGCACTCACCATTCTGGTGAACAACGCTATGCCTAAGATTATTGATATTCTGGGCAAAGAAGAATACAAGGATCTGCTGCAGATTGAGCCTGCCAAGCTGGCCGAAGCCAAGGAACAGCTTCAATCCAGTGAAGCCCGTGCAGAGTTCGACAAGAGCCTGGCTGATCTGAATAAGTATCTCACTATTAACCAGTTCCATCTGAATACCGCAGTCAACAAAGATGATTATCCGGTATACCAGGATATGCTCATGAACATCAAGGTTAATGATCCTGACAAGGGTGAGAATGTTACCTTATCTATGAATGCAAGCAACCAATACAGCAAGATCAATGAGAAGCAGACCTTCAAGATCGGCATTCCGCAAGGCGATGATGTCATCACTCTGGAAGAGCTGCAGCAGCAGTTCGGAAGCACAGGTACGGGTACTTATTAATACCATAGTTCCGCAAGCCAAAAACCCGTATGAGCAAATTGCGCTCATACGGGTTTTTGTGTGGACATATGAAGGTTAAGGGGATTCCTGTCCCTCTGGCAGGAACTCCTCAGCCAGAATGGCGTAGGTACGGTGATCCTGCCATTCGCCGTTGATCCGGATGAAACGGCGCGCGAGTCCTTCGGCCTGGAAGCCGTTCTTTTCCAGCACTCTGCGTGAACCGGTATTATGAGGCAGGATGGCAGCCTGTACCCGGTGAAGGCCCAGAGAGCGGAAGGCATACCCGAGGATCAGGTGTACGGCGGCACTGGTATAGCCTTGCCCCTGCTGCTCATGATCGATCATATAGCCGATATCGCAGAATTGTCCGACTCCCCGCACTACATTGGAGATCGTAATCTGGCCGATCAGCTCGCCGCTGAGCAGATAAATCCCGAACATATACGCGCTGTCCTGCTGCGCATCCAGGATACGCTGGTTAATCAGCTGCCGCTGGCTCTCCAAGGTGAAGTAGTCTTCACTGCGCAGGGGTTCGAATTGCTGGTGGGCGATGCGGTTACGCAGACGGAGGCATAGCAGCTCCTCAGCATCCGTAAGCTCCAGCAGCGAGAGATAGATCCCCTGTGCGTTGTTATACAGCTTGTAGGACATCTGGCATTCTCCTTATGAGCATAATAAGTGTTGATGGGCGTTCAGAGCTTCGCAGGCCGCTTCCGCAGCTTGCGGAAGAAGGAGGTTAGCAGCTCCGCGCATTCCTCCTGCAGCACGCCCTGGATGACCTCTGTACGGTGATTAAAGCGAGATTCCTCCAGCAGGTTCATCAAGGTCCCTGCACAGCCGGCCTTGGGGTCTGGAGTGCCATACACGGTGAGCGGCACCCTGGACTGCACCATCGCTCCTGCACACATAGGACAAGGCTCCAAGGTAACATAGAGCTGGCAATCGAGCAAACGCCAGGAGCCCAGGGCTGTACTGGCTTCCCGGATTGCTACCATCTCCGCATGGGCAGTGGAGTCGAGCGTCGTCTCACGCAGATTATATCCGCGGCCTATAATTTGGCCTTCGTGGACGACCACGGCACCAATCGGCACTTCGCCCAAGGCTTCAGCCTTGCGGGCTTCTCCTATCGCTTCTGTCATCCAATGTTCATGAATGGCCCGCTCCTCCGCCGGCAGTTCTTCAAGCCTGGTATTCAAATGCATCTTCCCTTCTTCTATGCCCATTGTACAACGAACAAATATTCGTTCTTAACAAATTGTGGACAACTCTGTGGATAACGACCGACTTATACACAAAATTGTGCACATCGCAATTTGGCGAAATGTTTATATGTGCATAACCTGTGGATGGTTTCTTACCTATTGTAGAGAAACTGCCCCGATAATTCAATATCTGCCAGCACCCGGCTGTGGGGAAAGGCCTTTTCAAATGGGAGGGCAAAAGGTATGATTATGTTGAATGCCCGCTAGGATTTACCAGCGGATAAGAGGTGAACAATACGCTTGTCCATAAAAACGAAATTATCAGCGATTATATTTGGCTCGGTGCTCCTAATCTTGATGCTTAATCTTACACTCAATCTGTATGCTGCCCGGAATAATCTGCGTAATGAGAGTGTAAGCAACATGAAGATCACTGCGAAGCAGGTTGCCGTATCGGTGGAGCAGAGCGGCTACAGCTCGAATTACGTGCAGGATAAAATTGCCCAGAACCTGCGCTTGACCGCCATTCTGGCGTCCTATGAGCTGGACCCGGATATCAGGAATATTACCAATCAACAATTGAAGGCGCTATCCACCAAGCTGGGGGTGTCGAATATCTCGCTGCTGGTGAAGACTGCGGATGATATTATCGTAGCCAAATCTTCAGATCCTGCAGAGATTGGACTTTCGACCAGAGGCATGGGTTTTTGGTATGTGGCTTTTCTGGAGCTGTTTGCAGGCCAGCGGGTATCTGTCGATCAGGGGCAGTCCCTGGAGAATTTCTGGTCCGGGCCGTTTGAATATTCAACCTCCAATCCGGAGTATATTGATAAATGGGGCTATTATTATGACGGGGCCCGCAATTATATCATAGATCCGTTCGTCCGGAGCACAGCGGTAAGCGATTATGTCAAAATTATGAGTCCCGATGAGATCATCCAGGAATCCAAAGCTGTAAATCCCGGAATTCTGGAGATTACGGGAATCAATCCGAAGACCTTCGGGGCCTCAAGCATGCTGCCTGACGGTGCAGATCCCAAGAACACGAAGCTGCGGAACCGCCCTATTCAGTACGGTACTTATTCCTACGGCAATATTGCAGAGGACAAGGCGGCAATCCGTGAAGCATTGAACAAGGGCGAGCCGGTAACGCTGGATACGAAGGCATTGGGTAAAAGAGTGCTCAAAAGCTTCATTCCGATTGAGCGGCCGGGAGCCGCAGATTATGTGATCAGTGTAGTCATGGACTATCAGGCGATCTCCTCAGTCATCCGCGAGCAGCTGTTCAATAATATCACCACCTCGGTGCTGCTGCTTATTATCTTTCTTCTGGCCAGTTATGTGCTGGCCGGTGTAGTTACACGTCCGATTCAGGATATACTGGCTAAGGTCAATGATGTGGCCAAGGGCAAGTTCGAGCCCCCGCTTAATGTATCCAGCCGCGATGAGCTTGGGCAGCTGGCCCAGCGCATCAATGCGATGACCTCACATCTGCTGCAGCACACGAACAGGCTGGGGCAGACACTGGAGGAGAACCGTGCGGTTAAGGAGCATCTGGAGTCGGTCATTAACGGCACTTCGGATGCCATCCACACGGTGGATATGGAGGGGCGGATCATCAGTACGAACAGAGCGTTCGAGGATCTCTATGGATGGGGCGCTGCGGATGCTCTGGTCAAGCCGCCTTATCTGGTTCCGGCCACTGTGCAGGAGCAGGAGAGTATACGATTGCAGCAGCTTAAGGATGGGGCATCTCTGCCGCCTGTGGAGACCGTCAGGCTGAAGCGTGACGGCTCCCTGGTAGAGGTCAGCGTCAGCAGCTCGGTTATCCGGGATGAAGAGGGCCAGCCGCAGTCGGTTGTCCATGTATCCCGTGACATGACCGAGCGGAACCGGATCGAGGAGCTGCTCAGACGCTCGGAGAAGCTGACTACAGTCGGCCAGCTAGCCGCAGGCGTTGCCCATGAGATCCGTAATCCCTTGACCACCCTGCGGGGCTTCCTGCAGCTTCAGCAGGAGAAGAAGGTTCTCGTTCCGCTGCATATTGATCTGATGCTCTCGGAGCTGGACCGGATCAATATGATTGTCAGTGAGTTCCTGATTCTGGCGAAGCCGCAGGCTGTTCATTTCCAGCAAAGGGATCTGCGGCATATTGTCGGCGATGTCATCTCCCTGCTGGACAGTCAGGCCCACCTGTTCGGCATTGAATTCACAACGCATTTCTCGGGAGTACCTGCCATGGTGCATTGTGAGGAGAATCAGCTGAAGCAGGTATTTATCAATGTAATCAAAAATGCGATCGAAGCGATGCCGGACGGGGGAACGATTACCGTGGAGCAGCAGGAGCAGGATGATTCTGTGGTTGTTGTGATCACGGATGAGGGCGGAGGCGTCCCTGAGGATATGCTGCCCAAGCTGGGAGAGCCGTTCTTTACGAACAAAGAGTCCGGAACCGGTCTCGGCTTGATGGTCAGCCAGCGGATTATTCAAGCCCATAAGGGCAGCCTGGAGATAAGAAGCGAGTATGGCCGGGGGGCACAGGTAATTATCAAGCTGCCTGAAGCGAAGGAGCCAGTGCCACCGGCCGTTATGAATATAGAACGGAGTGAAGACGAACATGAGAATCAATAAATTCATCAGTGAGACAGGCTATTGTTCACGCCGTGAAGCAGACAAGCTGGTCGAGGGAGGGCGGGTCACCATCAACGGTGAGCCTGCTATGCTGGGCAGCCAAGCCGAGGCCGGGGACATTGTACTGATTGACGGCCAGCCCCTTCAGACGGGCAGCAGGATCGTGTATATCGCGCTTCATAAGCCGGTTGGCATTACCTCTACTACAGAAGCGCATATTCAAGGCAATATTGTCGATTTCATAGGGCATGAGGAGCGGATATTCCCGATCGGGCGGCTCGACAAGGATTCAGAGGGATTGATTCTGCTGACCAATGACGGTGACATTGTTAACAAAATATTACGCGCAGAAGGCAAGCATGAGAAGGAATATGTGGTCACAGTAGATCGACCCGTCACGCCTTCTTTTCTGACCGGTATGTCCACCGGCGTGAAAATCCTGGGCAGCAAGACACTTCCCTGTGAAATTACGCGTATTAGTGAGCGTGTATTCCGTATCGTGCTGACTGAGGGCAAGAACCGGCAAATTCGCCGCATGTGCAGCGCCTTCGGTTATGAAGTCCGGCGGCTGCAGCGCATCCGGGTCATGAATATCCGACTTGGCGCACTGAAGACCGGAGAATGGCGGGAGCTGTCCCAGGAAGAGAAGCAAGAGCTGGGGGCTATGCTGAACTATCAGCTGCAATAAGCTTATAATGCCCATACCTATAATAAGAGCTGCTCCGATAGACCCTGGTAGGGCCGTTCGAAGCAGCTCTTATTTGTTTCATTACTATTCAGGGAGCTGTTACATTAGAGACAGCCGTTGTCTCCGCAGCAGCGTCCTTATATTTACGCAGGATGGATACTTCTACCCGGCGGTTCTTGGCCCGCCCGGCAGCCGTAGCATTGGTAGCGATAGGGTGGTATTCGCCGGAGCCGGTCGGGCTGAACTTCGTCGGGTCCAGGTTGGGATTGAGCAGCAGAATCTTCATGAACTCAAGAGCGCGATCTACGCTAAGATCCCAGTTCGAGGAGTATGTGCTGTTGGAGATCGGAACATTATCGGTATGCCCCTGCACCAATACTTCATAATCGGGAAATTGCTGCAGCATGTTAGAGATCGACTTGGCCAGCTGGCGGGATTCGTCCTTCACTATAGCCTGTCCCGAAGCGAACAGGGCATTGTCACTAATCGTGATCATCAGCTGGGACTGATTCAGCTTCGTGCTAAGCAAGTCAGTCATCCCGTTGTTCTTGATGTACTGGTCGAACTGCTTCTTCAGCTTCTCCAGATCCTCCTGCTCCTTGGCACGGAGCTTGGACAGATCGGAGGTGCCGGTGTTCTTGGCAATCACACTGTTCATCTTATCCTGCTTGCCCTGGTCCAGCTGGGAGCTGGTTGGGGAATCCGACCGGTACTCCAGGACGCCGCCGCCGCCGCTGAGCGCTGAATTGAAGGCTTCAGCCATTTGCTGGAACTTCACGGCGTCCGTTGCGCTCATGGCGTACATAACCAGGAACAGAGCAACAAGCAGGGTCATCAGATCAGAATAGGGAAGCAGCCAGGATTCATCGGCATGCTCTTCATGTTCCTCATGCCTAGTCTTTTTGCTCACTGGAAGCCCCCTCCTTCTCGCTAAGCTTGGCACGCTCGGACGGAGTCAGGAAGACGGACAGCTTCTGGTTAATGGCAATGGTAGACACCCCGGACTGAATGGAGAGCAGACCCTCGACCATCATCAGGCGGACTTCAATCTCGCGTTTGGATATCCGCTTCAGCTTGTTCGCCATAGGATGCCACATGACATAACCGGTGAATATCCCGAGCAGGGTTGCAATGAAGGCACCGGCAATCGCGTGGGCCAGGACGTCCATGTTACTCATATCCCCCAAGGCGGCGATCAGCCCGATAACAGCCCCGAGTACCCCTAGTGTAGGGGCATACATCCCGGCCTGGGAGAAGATCAAGGCTCCGGCTTTATGTCTGTCTTCAGTGGCATGAATATCTTCCATTAATACATCACGGACGAACTCCTGATCATTGCCGTCAATAATCATCCGCATGCCGTTACGGAGGAAGTTATCTTCAATTTCATCGACATTGGACTCCAGAGCGAGCAGCCCTTCGCGGCGGGTAATGGATGCCCATTCCATGAACATGGTAATCAGTTCGGGCTTACCGACCATCTTTTTCTTCGTAAACAGGATCTTCAACAGCTTAGGGAAATTCTTGACTTCCGACATCGGAAAGGCCATGAAGATAGAGGCAGCCGTGCCAAGAAAAATAATGACATAGGCAGCGGGGTTGTTCAAGCTTGCAAGCGGAGCATGCTTGAGTATCATCCCCCAGATTACTGCGATCAGACCAAACACCAGGCCTAGAATTGTTGAGATTTCCATTTATGCACCTCGTCCATGAGAATTAAGAAGTGATCGACTAACCGCTAATTCGTCCTTGAACCGCGGGAGAACACTCTGTTCGTAACCAAATCACGTATATTCTTCTTTATCGACATCATTCCCTTTTTTGTGAAGTGATTTTTTCGGCTATAATAGATAAGGTAGGTTATTATTCATCAGCGAAGAAAACGGAGTGATTGATGTGGGAGTTAAGCATGGCAGGGATTACGGTGAAATTCTGGTTGAACTGACAGGAGCCGTTGGACGGATTGCAGACGGGTACATTTTTTTTGAAATGGAGCCTGAAGAGTGGACGAATCTGCCGGAGGAATCGAGGCAGGAGGTGTGGGAGGCGCTTGCGGAAGACCTGTTCTACGCGCTGGGCAACGAGCCGGTCATTCAGGTGGGCAGCGGAGTTGTGATGTACGATAAAGAAACACACCGCATTAATATTCTGCTGGGTGATGAGGATCTGGCTTCGGTCGTTCTTGTATAAAGCAGGGGGAAAATGCGGCAGCGGGTTTGTCCCGGGCATCCGGCCATGTTAAAATTGGAAGTGGAGTACTAATTTCCGGGATGTCAGAATACATTTAATCAAAAATCTTTGGCCTGGCACATCCCTTGGACTTTCAGAAGCTGAGGGATGTTTTATTTGAAGAAGAAGAGCAGGCTGAAGGAACCGTTAACTTAGCAAGGGAGGAAACGAATTGCAATTAACTGAGGAACAACTGCAGGAGCAGATCGGCAAGCTTGAGGGCTGGAAGCTGGAGAGGGATAGGCTGGTGCGCAAATATATGTTCAGTGAATATATGAAGGGAATTGCCTTTGTGGATGAGGTAGCGGCAATTTCGGAGGCCTTTGACCATCACCCGCATATCACCATTGATTACAAGACGGTTGTTCTGCGGCTGGCTGCAGATGTGGAGAAGCTTGATCTCCGCCAGGCGCATGAATTTAATGAGGCATTCGAGAAGACCCGCTAGAGGACAAGGCCCCTATGGAGACAACAGGAATATCTGATCAATAGAAAATGCCCGTGCAAGGATCATTCGTTATCCTCGTCACGGGCATTATACATTTAGAATAAGGAGCATGGTGTGAGTACAGGTTGCGGATTATTTCTTCTCGGCCAGCCATAGGGCTACATTCGCAATCTCTTCAGGGGCCAGCCTGTCTTTGAAGGGGGGCATCTGTCCGCGGCCCTTGGTGACTATGCTGTAGATCTGAGCTGCGTCATGCGAAGCGCCTTCCTGCTGCAGGCTGGGCCCCGCCCCGCCCTGAAGCTGGTCACCGTGGCAGGAGATACAATTGGCCTTCACTGTGGCTTCTGCGCCCGCAGCGTCCAGCACAACCTCCGGCATGGTCGGTTTGTTCTGTTCCGCCACCTCGGATTTCCCGGGTAAGGTAAACATTAAGATTACTGCAAAGGCACAGGCGGCAAAAAACAAACCGCTCATGATCCATTTCTGCATCTGCATCCGTCCCTCCATGTAAGCTGCTGACTCCATTATAGCGGATGGTGAAGCGTTATCATAGTATGTGTGTCAAAAAAATGAACACAAATGATCCATTTTTTTGAAAACACCTCATTCTCCGGTGCTATTCCTCATAGACCATGCAATAAAAAGGCTTATTGCCCGTCGGGGTACGGCGCTCATAGGTATCTGTTATGGTGAACCCGCATTTCTGATAGGCGCGGATGGCGCGCTGGTTCCAGGTCAGCACCTCCAGATCGATCTCGCGTTCCGGGTAACGGGTCTGTGCTGCCTGCACAATAGCCTTCATGAACAGATGCCCCATTCCATGACCGCACAGATCGGGCCGCATTCCGACTCCAAGCCGGACTATCCCCTCCATCGGAAAGAGCTGGGCGAAGCCGCACAGAACGCCTTGTCCGTTCACTACCGACACATATTGCTCGCTGCGCAGCTGCGGGTCTCCGAACTCCACGCCCAGCGCCTGCATCTGCTCCCAGGACATCCAGCCGTAAATATTATACGGAGGCTTGTAGCTCCACTCACAGATCTCAGCGGCATGCTGCGGCTCCATAGGCACCACGTAAAAGGTTAGCGGGGAGCTAATCATTAGGGGAGGCCTCCTTCCAGGGGAAATCAATTTATACTTATCATTCTTTATATTAATTATATACAAAAACAGCGAGTTTCGACGCAAATTCCTTGCGGAAATACAGAAACTTGACAAACGCCAAAATATATTTTCCGAAAGTGCAGAATCGGTGTTTTACAAATATAGAGACGGGTAAGTAATTTTATAGACAAAAAAAGCCCTTCTCCAAGATTTCGGCAAAAATCTCGGAAAAGAGCGTTAGGTTACAAAGGATTATTGTACATCATCGTTGTCTTGGGAATCCGAAGCTACAGTCTTGTAGGCATCTGTACTCATGATTCGCTTGGCGCCAACGTAGCGGTTGACGTAATAGCTGTCACTCAGCGAACTGATGGTTACACCACGTGAGGAAGAGGCATGGGCGAATTCGCCGTCACCAACATAAATACCGACATGGGATACGCCCTTACCGCTTGTATTGAAGAATACAAGATCGCCCGGTCTCATCTCGTCACGGGATACAGCAGAGCCCATCTGATATTGGGAGCCGGATTGATGGGGCAGGTTAATGCCGATCTTATCAAAAACATACATTGTAAATCCGGAGCAATCAAACCCGTTAGTTGATGTACCGCCGGACACGTATTTGGTTCCGATGGCTTTGTCGATCACTTTATCCATTTTGGAATCCGCGAAAGCGCTTCCTGCTCCGATGGTGAAGATAATGGACAAGCTTAGTACTGCGGCTGCTAGCTTCTTCTTCAAAAGTAAATACCCCTTCCAATGCCTACGAGGTTAGCTTAAGGGTTCGGTTGAAGGTCCCCTATGACCCCTCTTAGAATAGGAGGTCAATTCACCCAAAGTGGTTCCCCCGTTTCCCTAATTCATTAGGGAACTCGGCACGACTGTTGATTAGGATTAGCGGTTCATTCAATACATGACAAAACCTTTGTTAAAAGCGATTCAATAATTACAAAAATGTTACTAAAAGATCACTGCGATAATTGTAACAAAGACTAAGGCGCTTGGCAATCACTTATAACATATTAATGCATCTTTTTTGCTGTTTTTTAGAGTTATAGCCCTTTCGAAAGACTCATATCTATGCGCAGGGGTTAATTTATATGATAATTTCTTTATTTTTGCAAGAAAATGCTGTTTCAAGGCTGCGAATTCGGTGTAAAAGGTAGAATAAGGAAAAGGAAAAACCCGGAAATGATTACGGCAATAATCATCCCGGGCTCGTATAAGTTACATTTAGTTGTTAGAGGCTGAAATATTCGGGGTATGCTTCAAGGGTTCAATCGTAAGCGACAGCTTGGTAGGCTGTTGTGCTCATTACTCGTTTGGCGCCAACGTAGCGGTTGGCCCAGTAGGACTGGCTCATCGAACTGATGGTTACACCACGTGAACTTGAGGACTGTGCGAACTTCCCGTTTCCAACATAAATACCGACATGGGACACTCCGTTACCCAGAGTATTGAAGAACACGAGATCACCTGAACGCAGGTTGCTCTTGGATACACTTGTTCCAACTTTGTACTGTGCTTTGGAGGTGCGGGGCAAGGTAAGCCCGACATTCTTGAACACATACTTGGTAAATCCGGAACAGTCGAAGCCGCTGGTGGTTGTGCCTCCGGTTTTATACGACGTTCCAATGGTTTTTGAAATCACAGTATCCATTTTGGAATCTGCGAAGGCACTGCCCGCTCCGAGTGTGAATACCATCACAAGACCCAGCGCTGCCGCGGTGCATTTTTTCTTGAAATTCTGACTAATCAAAAGATGTACTCCTTCCAGGGCCTGCGAGGTTAGCTTAAGGATTCGGTAGAAGGTTCCCCTATGACCCCTCTAAAGCGAGATCAATTCACCCAAAATATGGTTCCCCCACTTCCCGGTGCAGGGAATTCGGCGTTTTGTGCACCAGAACAGTGACTTATCGGCATAGCTTAAATTGCAATAGTTACGGAAGATTTTGCTTGAAAGATTACAACTTTGTTACTACTGATACAGCCATCATTGTATCAGAGGATTTAGCCTTTTGCAAATGCTTTTGTCCTCCGTTCAAGCAAAAAAGAGTCCTGCTCCCGGATAGAGGGGCTGTGACTCTCTTTAGTATGCCGCTTCAGCAGCTTATTATTGTGGAAATGATTTACTGGACCAGAGGTGGTACTGGGCAGCGATCCCCCACATATTGAACAGCGTGGAGGGCAGCGGAGCTGCCTGGCGGAGCATAAGGGCCGGCAACCCGGGATAGAACAGAGCAGAGGCGCTGCAGAGCAGAATGACGGCCAGGCTTCCCGCCCCCAGAACGATGGATATACCAATGGAAGGCAGCAGCACCTTCAGGCAGATCAGCAGCGAGGAGAACATACCGGTACCTGCGGTGTAGCCGAACTGCATATAGAGCAGAAGCTTGCGGACAAGGAAGAGATAGAGCAGCCAGCCCAGTACATAAGGCACCAGCTTGAGCAGGAGCTGTACATCGAGAACGCCGCTGAGCAGATGACGGTACATACGCGGAAGCAGCCAATAGAGCGGCAGGAGGGTTAGCGCCCATTCAACGAGGCTGAACACCAGCACCGGCAGCCCATATTTTCTCATTCCGGGAAAAAAGAACAGTCCCCGCGCTCCGGCGCGCTCCTGGTGAAGCTCGTGCAGCAGCCCTGCACGGATAAAGGGAGTCACCAGCAGCCTTAGCACTGTCAGCGCAAGCAGCATCCACAGCCAGTGCTGGACGGCGGGGTCGGTGCGCAGCGCGGTCTGCCCCTCGATATAATACAGCAGCCTGCCTATTCCGCTGCCGCCGGCGTTCGCATCCGGGTAGCGGAGCAGGACGGGGACAACCGCGCTTTTAATGAATTTGTACAGGAAATATCCCCAGAACAGCCGGTAGATAAATAGCAGGATCAATATATAGAACTGCTCTTTCATGCTGATCCAACCGCGGGCAATTGAGCTTTTCACCATTCCTTCACCTCACCAGACAAGAGTTCCGAGCAGGGTTTCAAGCAGAGTTGATGCACTAAGCGTCCAGCGGGAGAGTGTACGCGGCTCAAGCTCCGCCATTCTGAAATTATTAAGATGCCTGCTCTCCAGCAGAATGGAATGCCCCGGATCAATCTCTGCGGAGACCAGCGGCGTTTTATACGTTAATTCAAAGGAGGTAGCCTTACCCTCGCCATTCCAGTATTGCTGCACCGTGTACCCGTCTGCGAAGGTGAATTTCACGGGAACATCGGGGTACAGGCTGCCCTTATTGCTTACATCGACCACAGCGCTATAGCGGCTCCCCCCGCTGTCGCTGTTGTCCTGTTTAACCGTAAGCCTGATATCGTCAACTGCGAAGTCGGGTGCCCCCCCGCTATAGACATACCGCTCAAAATACGTCTGCCAGGATTGCTTGGTCACTTTCTCCACAACCTTCTGGAAGTCGGCAGTGGTCGGATGCTGGAAGCGGTATTTGCGGGCATAGGCGGCGAGGATGGCGTCCATATTCTTGGTCCCGGCGATGCGTTCGATATCCTTCAGCACCAGCTTGCCCCGGATGTATACATTGCGCGTGTAGGCATCATCTCCGGTGTATTTCCAGGTCTCCAGCTTAAGCGGCTGTGAAGAGGAGACCAGGCTGGACTGCAGCGGGAGGCTGGAGACCACACCGTATTCCTGTTCCATCAGCCGGTCTTCGGCATAAGAGGTGAAGCTCTCATCCAGCCAGGCTTCTTCGAATTCATTGCTGGCCACCAGGCCGTAGAAATATTGGTGCCCGATCTCGTGGATGATCGTGCGCTCCAGGGAGGTGCCCGGTGAAGTGTCCGTGGCGCCGAAGGCGGTAATCAGGGTCGGATACTCCATGCCTCCGGCCCCGTTGCCGGACTCCGGCGGGACAACAATCGATAAGGTGGAGTAGGGATAAGGGCCATACCACTTGCTGAATGCCATCAGTGCAGCCTCAGCCGCCTGGAAGTAACGCTCCTGGAGATGCTTATGCAGCGGGTCCAGATAGAGCTTAATCTTCACTCCGGGCACCTGCGGCGCGGAGAAGGCCTTCTCGGCAACCACGAAATCAGGCGATGCCGCCCAGGCGAAGTCGTGGACGTCATCTGCATAGAACTGATAGATCTTGCGCCCCTTCACAACCTTGGCGTCTCTCACCGGAAACCCGGTTGCGGCGACCTTATACTCGGGCGGGACAGAAATCGATACATTGTAAATTCCAAAATCACTGTAGAACTCGGAGTTGCCGTGATATTGATGCAGGTTCCAGCCTTCTTCCTTGAGTCCTCTTCTGCCGGCAGGCTCATAGACGCTAATCTTCGGAAACCACTGTCCGGCCATCACGAAGTCGCCAGCGGTTCCCATCCGGGCGAAAATTTTCGGCAGCTTGACCTCGAATTTAAGCCGTACCGTAACGCTCTCACCGCCGTTCACCGGCTGCGGCAGATGGACCTTGAGCAGTGTTCTGTCATTGACATTGCCGTCGTCCGGCTGCACATATTGGGTGCGCTGCATCAGCGAAATACCCTCGGAGGTCCGCAAATCTGTCAGGGTAATGCTCCCGTAACCCCCTGCAGGCATGGTATCACCGCGAAGCGTGCCCCCGGATTCCTTCATGAAGGTGGTGCCGGCGGATGAGAATGCATTGGGATACAGATGAAAGTAGAGCTCCTGGACCGGCTTTGCGCCCGGATGGGTCCAGGTCAGCGTCTCGGAGGCGACCAGAGTCTCCGCACCCGGCAGGAGCTCCACATCCATGTGATATTCAACCACGCGCTGGCTTAAAGCCTCTGTCTCCGATGTGTAGATCGTATCTGAAAGATCGGACTGCACGGGCTGCTGCCGGGGGATAATGGCGGGGGACTTGGCCTCTTTTGGAACAGAGGCAGTCCATACGGCAGGGCTATGCCCTGACAGAAACCATATTCCGCCTCCAAGCAAGGTGAGGACAGCCAGGACTGCGAAGATGAGGGTATACCTTAATGAATGTGGCTTCATACTATGATTCCTCCCGTGACAAGCATCTACGGGATGTATATGTTTGCAATCGCCGCATTATTAGCTAAAATTAAATAATTAGTGAATGGAAAGGATGTGCACATGTGGATAACGTACAACCGGAGGGCAAAAAACAAATTGCCTTGAATATTGTGAACGCCAGAGCCAAGCATAAGGGCTTCGGTGCAGGCTCGATTGATCTGAACAATGTATCGCCTGTCATTATTGATCAGGGTATCGCCGTTATCGATATCGGTGCCATGCATGCCAAGAGCAAAGTGGAGAAGGGAATCAAGTTCTCTATGAACCGTGAGGATGTTCCGGCGGGAAGACAGGTATGGGTCGTATGGGTGGCTGTGGACCGTACCCCGGAGGGACAGTTCTACGGCGGGATTACCGCCTGTGAGATGTGGATTGACACCGAAGCGCGCCGCGGCTGGAAGATTCTTGCGGATCATGTCAATAAGCTGGATGCGGCCTTGAAGCGCAAGCTTATTCTGGATGGACTTGGAAGCACTGAGCGGGCAGCGCTGAAATCACTGCTGATGGCCCATAATGAAGAGTGGTGGGCCGCTTCGCCTGAGGAGCTGAAAGCTGCGCTATCGGAATAGAAGATCAGGTTATAGGCTTCGCCCAAAAATTAAGGCTTGGCCCCAACGGGGCCAAGCCTTATCTGATGTCTAAGCAGGGATGAATGGATAACGGTTACTGCGGATCTGTTCTGCCGGGAGTGTTCAGCTTGCGCTTGAGTTGGCTGACTCTGGCTTGGCTGATGCCGAGAACCTCGGCAAGCTCCTTCTGGTTGGCATAGGGATGATCTTCGATCGCTTTCATAAGACGCAGACTCATTTCTTCGGTCTTGCTTCTCCGGCCCCCGCGGGCTGGCTCGGGATGCTCTTCTGCTGAACTTGGGGAGACATGGATGGGTTCTGATCCGCGGTCGGGGTCACTAAGCTCCTTCAGACAGGTGTTGCAAATGAACTGATCCTTATAGTAGGTCACATGATCAAGACTTCTGCAAAAGGTGCATTCTGTGGAGGTGTACTTTCGGAGGACGATGATATCCTCATCCAGTATAAAAAATTCGATAGGATCCCCAATGTCAATATTACGTGTCATGCGGATTTCTACGGGAACCACAATTCTTCCGAGACTGTCTAAGCTTCGGATCATGCCTGTATCTTTCATCCCATGTCCCTCATTTACATCTTTATATTTTTTGTAGATATATATGATTATAACAGTAATTGTAAGCTAAGAGAACGGGGGAAGCGTATACAAATTGGGCTATTTATTGTCATTTTATGGGAGGTTTTATCATTTTATGGCGTTTTAAAATATAGAGGACAAGATCACACAAAAAACCTCTCCGCCTGGAAAGTCCAAGGGAGAGGCTGATTAGGGTTCTCTTATTAATACCCAATATACCACAGCCGAAACAGCGGTATAGGCCTTTAGACCAGCCTGTGGGGCTGCGCCTGCGGATCGCTGACCGATACATAAGGATTGCCCCGGAGATAGAAGCGCCAGGGGAGCCCGGCATACTCTTCCGCATAAGGAATATTGATGCGCGGGGCCTCGACAATATCCAGGGACTCCGGGTCATCCCCCTGCTCGATGCTCAGCGGACCTTCCGGCAGATCGAACCTGGTATTGTTAAGACTCTTGTCAATCCGCAGCGCCCGGCACAGCTTGCCCGGCCCGCCGGAGAGGTCCGAGGGCTTCCTCACGGCAACTCCCCTGTATGCCGTCATAAGCTCGGCATCCCTCTCCGTAAGCGGCTCTACTGCCCGGATCAGAACGGCATGAGGCTCGTCCTGTGCAGCAGTTACGACATTCAGGCAATGGTACATGCCGTAGATCAGGTATACATACACTGCGCCTCCGGCGCTGAACATGACCTCTGTACGGGCGGTCCGGCGGCTGCCATACGCATGGCTGCCTTTATCCTCAGCGCCTCCATAGCTCTCTGTCTCCACAATACGGCAGCGGATGTCCCCGTCTTCTGTGCGGCGGACCAGATGCTGGCCAAGAAGGCGCGGCGCTGCTTCAACTGCCGCGAGCTTATAGAGCTCAGGCTGCAGCAGCTGTGGCGCGTCCGGCTCAAGGCTGCCGGAATGATTCGGCTTCATGAATGGATGACACACCTTCCTGCGGCGGAGTTAGGCGGGCGTACGCCTCTGCCAGTCTCCCCATCGTAACGCAGACAACGGGGAGCGGCAATCCCTGGTTAGTTAGTTCATCCACCAGCGCTTGATATTGTTCCATAGGGAATGCTCTTCCTTGACCGGATCGGCAGGGACGGAAGGATCGGTGCTTCCGGAAGCACTGGGTTCACCGGAGCTATGCTGGTCACAATATCCGGTAGGCTCTGTGCCGCTGATGAAGGTCTCCAGCTTTTTCTCCGGACAGTCTGCTGTAGCCAGCATGCCGGACAGCGGATCGACATATACGCTGACTACGCCATCGGGAATGGGAAAAATCTTCGGCGGCACATTCTCCAGTGCTTTTTCCGTGAATCCGGCGAAGATAGGTGCTGCCCGTCTGCCGTCGGTGGTCGCAATATCGCGGCCCTTATCGTATCCGACCCAGACGGCGGTTGAGAGCTCAGGCGTGAAGCCGACCATCCATCCGTCGGTATCTGTAGTACCGGTCTTGCCGGCCACCGGACGCTTGATCATCGAGGCCACCCGGTTCCCGGTGCCTCCGCTCTCGAAGACCCCCTCCATCAGCCGGGTTAACACATAAGCAGCGGCCGGCTCAACCACGGGCTGACCTTCTGGCTGCGGAGCTTCATATAGAAGATGTCCGCCCGCATCGGTGATCTTCAGGACCGCCGTGACCGGCTGCTTCACTCCGCCACTGGCAATCACTGCGAAGGCTGAGGCCATCTCCAGCGGGCTGACAGGGGAGGTTCCCAGCGCCAGCGAAGGAACGCTCTGCAGCGGGCTGTTAATCCCCATGGCGGCCGCCATAGCGGCGACCTTATCTGCCCCGATCTTCATAATGGTATTGACTGCATAGATATTGTCGGACGCGGCAATGGCCTGCCGCATATTAATCTCTCCCAGATATTTATCCCCGAAATTCCGGGGCTGGTACGTCTTGCGGTTGTTATCATAATGGAACAGCGTGGGCTGGCTGTTGAAGACGGACAAGCCGGTCATTTCTTTGGTCGACAGCGCCGCCAAATACATAATCGGCTTAAAGGAAGAGCCGGGCTGGCGCGTCTTCGCCAGCGCATGGTTGAAGGAGCTGGTCCGGTAATTCGTGCCCCCGACCATAGCCTTCACATAGCCGGTGCGGGGATCAACGGAGACCAGGGCCGTCTCCAGCTCGCTGCTGTGGTCCATCCCCTGATCCACCGCCGCTTCCGCAGCCTGCTGCATATCCGGGTCAAGCGTTGTATAGACATTCAGCCCGCCCCGGTCCAGCTCGTCACTGCTGATATGCAGGCTGTCGATCACAAGACTGCGCACATAATCGCGGAAATAGGGTGCAGCCACCGTGGTATCCTTTTGACCCTGAGGACTCAGCTTCAGCTGCTCCTTAGCAGCCTCCTGTGCCTGCGACTCGGTAATATCCCCCGTATCAACCATGGCGGCCAGGATAATGCCTTGACGCTTCAAGGCGCTGTCCAGATGATTATAAGGAGAATAATAGGTGGGTCCCTTGGGCACTCCGGCCAGCAGGGCGCTCTCCGCCAAATCCAGATCTGCGGCAGCTTTACCGAAATACATCCGGGCCGCAGCCTCGATTCCGTAAGCCCCGTGTCCGTAGTAGATTTCATTTAAATACATATTCAGAATTTCATCCTTAGAATATTTCATTTCCAGCTGCAGAGTATATAGCGCTTCCTTGGCCTTGCGGGTCCAGGTCTTCTCATGGGTCAGGTACAGATTGCGGGCGAGCTGCTGGGTTAAGGTGCTGGCCCCTTGCGTGCGTCTGCCCGCCTCCAGATTGGCGAGTACCGCTCTCCCCATGCCTTTCAGGTCAAAGCCGATATGATTATAGAATTTCCGGTCCTCCACAGCCAGCGTGGCTTTGATGAGCAGCGGGGAGATCCGGTTAAGCTCAACAGGCTCGCGGCTGCGGCCGTCTGTAGTGAAGGTGGTCATCACATTGCCCCTGGCGTCAAGCAGTCTGGAGCGGACATCATCCCCGAGCGGGGGGAGCGGCTTCTGATATAGGTATCCAAGCAGAGCGCCGGCTGCCAGCAGGAACAGCAGGGCGGAGACAGCCAGCAGCCGAAAGAGCAGGCGGAAGCGGCGTTTGCGGACTTTGGGTGTGGCAGAATCGCGCGTCATGGTATCAGGCTCCTTCGAATTCAAGCAATAACACAGGCTGTCCCCATGAGGGCTGCCGCGGCTTGTATTCCTCATTATGGGAAAGGATGAGAGGAGATATTCACCATTGGCAGAGAAAGCGGAACTAGCCCGACCCGGCGGGATACCGGGGAGTATGCGCCCGCTGCGACTTGTGTGATTTTGTGAACGGTTATGGTAAAATTTTAGATACTTATGAAAATGCATGTAACTATCATGCCCGGGAGGACTGCCGCCATGGCTTTTCGCGTATCTGCTGTACAATATCATCTGTACACCATCTCTTCCTTCGGGGAGTTTGCTGCCGAGTGTGAGCACTATATCAAGACGGCCGGAGAGTACGGGGCCGAATTTATCCTCTTCCCTGAATTTCTTACGACACAGCTGATGTCGATTGGAGGCGAGGACGGGGAGGCGCTGGGGATAGAGGATCTGCCGCAGTTCACCGACCGTTACCTGGAGATGTTCTCCGGGTACGCGGGGAAGTATGCGGTACATATTATTGGGGGGACCCATGTGCTGCGGCGCGGCGGCAAGCTGTATAATGTAGCCCATCTATTTTATCCGGACGGAAGAATTGCCGAGCAGGCCAAGCTGCATATTACCCCTGCCGAGGTAGAGGGCTGGAATATGGGAGCCGGTGAGGAGCTTCAGGTATTCCAGACAGATCATGGGACCATTGCCATGCTGACCTGCTATGACATTGAATTCCCTGAGATTGTGCGCATGGCCCGGGCCAAGGGTGCAGATGTGATCTTCTGCCCGTCCTGCACGGATGACCGCCACGGCTTCCACCGGGTAAGGTATACGAGCCACGCCCGGGCTATCGAGAATCAAGTCTACGTGGTGCTGACCGGCACCGTAGGCTCACTGCCTACTGTTGATCTGATGCGGGCCAACTTCGGCCAGGCGGCGATTATCACACCCAATGACATTCCGTTTCCTCCACAGGGTCTGCTGGCCGAGGGGGAGATCAACAATGATATGATTATTACGGCCGATCTGGATCTGGAGCTGCTGTACCGCGTCCGGGAACACGGGTCTGTAACCACGTGGCGTGACCGCCGCACCGATCTGTACACCGACTGGACGTAAGGGGGGGACTAACCGATGTATTATAAGAAGTTCTACGCTCTGGACGGCAAGACGCCGGTGCCTGCGGTGATCCGTTCCTATACGGAAGCTGACTTCACCGAGCTGATCACGATTCAGTCCGAGGCGTTCCCGCCGCCTTATCCCGCGGAGCTGTGGTGGAACCGGGAGCAGCTGCTGAATCATGTGACACTTTTTCCGGAAGGGGCCTTATGTGTAGAGGTGGCCGGGGAGCTGGCCGGATCGGTTACCGGATTCCTGATGAATTTCGACCCGGAGGCGCAGGCGCATCATCATACGTGGTCAGAGGTTACGGCAGACGGTTATCTCACTACGCATCAGCCGGGCGGGAACACGCTGTATATCGCGGATTTGTGTGTCCGTCCCGGATACCGCAAGCTGGGTCTGGGCAAGGAGCTGGTCCAGTCGTTATACCATGTGGTCGTGGAACAGAAGCTGGAGCGGCTGCTGGGAGCGGGCCGGATGCCGGGCTATCACCGGGTGGCCGGGCAGATGACAGCGGAAGAGTATCTGGCCGGGGTTATCGCCGGAAGCTGGTCTGATCCGGTGATTACTTTTCTGCTGCGGTGCGGCCGGTCTCCGGTTCGTGTGGTCGCGGGTTATCTGGAGGACGAGGAATCAGGGAATTACGCAGCGCTGATGGAATGGCGGAATCCTTTTAAATAAATGAATACAGCCTATCACTTGGAGGAGATCCCTTGACTATGGAATATAGAAGAATTACAGATATTGCCGACCCGTTGTTCAGAGAGGTGCATCAGCTGTTGTCGGATGTATTTCCGCCCGAGGAAGTGCTGGAGTACAGCTTGTGGAAGGAGCCGCTTGCCGATCCGGGAATACGCGTGTTCGCTGCGGTGCATGAAGGGAAGGTTGTAGGCACTACGGAATACCGTTACTATGCCGACTGGAATGTAGCGATGACCGATTTCACCATCATTGGACGGGAAGGGCTGGGCATTGGCCGTTTTCTGGCGCGTCAACGCTTGAAGGACCTGGAGAAGCTGGCGGCTGAGAATCATACGGAGCTGCTGGGGATGTTCGCTGAGATCTATGATCCGTACCGTGTGGGGTATGATTTTGGCGGAATTAAGCCGATGGACCCGTACGTCCGCCGTGAAGTTCTGTCGCATTTGGGCTATAAAAGGATAGATATTCCCTACGTCCACCCTTCCTGGCAGGGAGATGGCGAGGCGGTGTCCGGTCTGGACCTCTGTTTCATGCCCGGAGATGAGGAGCAGGAGAGCATCGCGGCGCCGCTGGTGGCCGATTTCCTGACCCGTTATTACGCCGTGCTGGAGGGCAAGCCGGAAGCCTGGACATCGATGATCAGCCAGCTTCGCAGCAGGGAGCGTGTGGCGTTATTGCCGCTGTGAGGGCCAAGGCAGATGAAAAAGCGATTGAAATGCCCTCCTGATCTGGATATAGTGTACAATGGGAAAGCGAATATGACCTCTATGATTACAAGTACGAATAAGCGGGGAACGTGTGATGACTGAAGGACCGCAAGGCAAATACGGCGTTTCGGTAACGCTGGAGAGTGTGCAGGGCACAGAGCGCAGTGTGGTACATGCTGCAGGAGAGGCTATTGCCAAGGGGCAGTCGCTGTACATCATTTATGAAGAGCAGCAGACCGCACCCGAAGGCGCAGCAGTTGTGGTACGCAACACACTGAAGATTTCAGAGGGCAGAATCAAGCTGATCCGCCATGGCGCTGTCCAGTCGGAGCAGTCCTTTGAGCCGGGGCAACCGCTGCCCGGATTCTACCGCTCGCCTTATACACAGTTCAATCTCACCACAGACACGAAGACACTGGACATCAAGCGCGAAGGAAGATCGCTTGCCGTTTCATGGGAATATGATCTCTACGTATACGGGGAATTATCAGGACAGTTCGCTATAAGTTTGAATATACAGGAGGAACCACAATCATGACACAATCTTTAAATCCGCTCCAGCTTGCCCATGAACGGGTGAAGGAGGCCATCGCCGATGCGGTAGTAGCCGCAGGTCTGGTGTCCCGCGAAGAGCTGCCCGCCATTGTGCTGGAAGTACCGAAGGACAAGGCCCATGGAGATATGGCCACCAATGCTGCTATGCAGCTGACCAAGATTGCTAAGCGTAACCCCCGGCAGATCGCCGAGGCGATTATAGAGCATCTGGATACGGGCCGCGCTTCTATTGAGAAGGCGGAGATTGCCGGACCGGGCTTCATTAACTTCACTTTGTCCAAAAGCTATCTCTACCCCGTGATCGCACTTGTGGCCGAGCAGGGTGAAGGTTATGGCCGTGTGAACATAGGCCAGGGCAAGCGTGTAGAAATGGAGTTCGTCAGCGCGAACCCTACCGGCAGCCTTCATCTGGGACATGCCCGCGGCGCTGCGGTCGGCGATGCCCTGTGCAACGTGCTGGATTATGCCGGCTACAACGTGACCCGGGAGTACTACATTAACGATGCCGGCAACCAGGTCGCCAATCTGTGCTTATCCATCGAGACCCGGTACCTGCAGGAGCTGGGCCAGCCGGCCGAGATGCCGGAGGACGGTTATCATGGAGAGGATATCAAGGGCTTCGCCAAGGAGCTGGTGGCGGAGAAGGGCGACTCTCTGCTGGCTATGACACCGGGCGACCGGGCGGCATTCTTCCGTACCTACGGGCTTGCCAAGGAGCTCGACAAAATCAAACGTGACCTCAGCCGGTTCCGGGTCAACTTCGATATCTGGTTCAGTGAAACCTCCCTCTATGAGAACGGAGAAGTGCTGCGTTCGCTGGATGAGCTCCGCGAGCGCGGAGAAGTCTATGAGAAGGAAGGCGCCACCTGGCTTGCGACCACCAAATACGGCGATGATAAAGACCGCGTGCTGATCAAGAACGACGGCACGTATACGTACCTCACACCGGACATCGCCTATCACAGCGACAAATACGGCCGCGGCTACGACACGATGATCAACATCTGGGGAGCCGACCACCACGGCTATATTCCACGGATGAAGGCGGCTATGGCGGCGCTCGGCAATGATCCCGAGAAGCTCGTGGTGCTGATCGCCCAGATGGTCAGCCTGTTCCAGGACGGCGAGAAGGTCAAGATGTCCAAGCGTACCGGCAAAGCCGTGACGATGGAAGACCTGATGGAGGAAGTCGGAATCGACGCGATCCGTTACTTCTTCACCATGCGCAGCATGGATTCGCATCTGGACTTTGACATGGATCTGGCGATTTCGACATCCAATGAGAACCCTGTATTCTATGTACAGTACGCACATGCGCGGATTTGCAGCATATTCCGCCAAGCGGAGGAGCAGGGGATTGTAGTGCCGGATGCAGCCCAGATTGATTACAGCAAGCTGACTGCCGCACATGAATATGATCTGCTCCGCAAAATCGGTGAACTGCCTGCGGAGATTACCATTGCCGCCGAGGGCTATGCGCCGCACCGGCTGGTCCGCTATGTATACGACCTGGCTTCGCTGTTCCACAGCTACTACAAGGCAGAGCGCGTAATCACTGAGGATGCTGCTCAGACGGTAGCCCGCCTTGCCCTGCTGGGCGCTGCACGGACGGCCATTGCCAATGTCCTGCGGCTGGTTGGTGTTACCGCACCGGACCGGATGTAACTATACTTGGAAAGCGCCGCCCCTATTTTCTGGGGGCGGCGTTTTTTGGTCTTGCCATGCCGCTGTACCTTACGCCTTTGCCGCCGCAGCGGCCTTCGCCCCGCTGCTGCTTCCGCTGCCAGCGCCGCTGCCACCGGCTGCGCTGCCGCCAGCCCCGCTGCTGGCGCTGCCGCTGGCGCGCCGGGCCCGGATGCCTGCGCGCAGCAGCCGCAGCGCATCGGCCGCGCCGCCGCCCAGCGATGCGCGGCGCTGGCCCTTGCGCAGCCGTACCGGCGAGGCGGTGCGGCGCAAGAGCAGCTTCAGCTCGCGGGGCGACAGCCCCGGCCGCAGCGCGAGCAGCAGGGCCGCGGCACCGGTGACATGCGAGGTCGCCATAGAGGTGCCGCTCATTTCCTTGTACCCCTCCCGCAGCCAGCAGGAGGGGATGCCCTCGCCCGGACCGTACACATCGATGTACGGTCCGCGGTTGCTGAAGGCCGCGACGCGCTGCCTTCTGTCAAGAGCGCCTACGGCAATCGTCTCCGGATAGCGCGCGGGGTAATCCCCGCCGCGCTTGCCGTCGTTGCCGGCGGAAGCGATGATGGCAATCCCGGCCCGGTAGGCCTTGATTACCACATCATGCAGAGCCTTGCTCCGGTTCCTCATCCCGAAGCTCATGTTAATGATATCGATTTTGTTCTGCACGCACCAATCGATGCCAAGGACAATATCCGACACATAAGCGGAGCCGTTGTGGTCGAAGGCCTTGACCGGATAGAGCAGCGCTCGGGGAGCTACGCCCATCATGTTGCGCGCGCCCCCGGCCGCCGCCAGGGTGCCGGCAATATGCGTGCCGTGGCCGTTGTCATCCAGCGGCATCATGCCGCGGTTCAGCAGGTTGACTCCGGAGGCCAGGGAATGCCTGAGATCAGGATGGCGGAAATCAACGCCCGTATCGATGACGCCGATCTTCACATGAACGCCGGTCGATCTGGACCAGGCCTGCGGAGCGCGGATGGCCCTGATCCCCCAGGGCATCAGGGCGGAACCGCTTTTGTCCGCCAGGGGCGAGTGAACCTTAATCCGGTGGTCTTCTTCTATACAGAGGGAATCCGCATAACGGTCCATCAGCCGCTCTGCTCCGGCGGCGGGCACGAAAAAAGCCCGGATCAGCGTAGAGACCTGAACCTGCCTCAGGCCAGGCTTTTTACTCTTCAGAGATTTCCACTGCGACAATGCGCCGGCATACATGCGGGGGTCGTTGAAGGTCACAATGTGCCGTGGTGCACTTTTGGAGGCAGCCTTCATTTCTTCAAGCAGCATCTGCCAAAATCCGTAATAATCCATAGGTTACGCCGTCCCCTCCTCGGTGCCGTGCTGCCATATTGTATGAAAGGGGGATGGCGTCCGAATGGGAACTTGCCCTTTTTTAACGAAATAGGCTGCCCATCGTGTCAAAAGGCTGGAGTTTACATAAAATAAACAGAGGGAACCGCGAGGCGCCCTGCAACATCCCGTAAGGAGCCGATCCTTGGCGTGGATACAGTCATGCGCGGAGGGGTAACCCCTCCGCCTTTTTGGAATGAAAAGCCCGCCCATGCTCATCCCATTTATTGCCCTGTCCAGGTGGACAAGCCTTCTTCATGCGGAAGCACCGCCAATCCTGTTTCCCTGATCTTGCTGCAATAGACTTGCAATTTACCCGCAAATAGGTTTTACTTAGTTTTGTTAATGGATATCATGAATGAAGCATGATTGAATGTGAACAATGCGTGAGAGGAAGTGTCCTTTAGTGAGTACGCCACTCAATTTAAAGCTGGACCCTGAGAAAGTAAAAGAAATGCCGATGGTAGACCTGGCCTTCCTGGTGCTTAAGGCAGCCAATACGCCTTACTACTACCGTGATCTGATGGTGGAGGTTGCCAAGCTGCGCGGGTTGACCGATCAAGAGAGCCAAGATACGATCGCCCAGCTATATACCGAGATTAATATTGACGGACGTTTTGCCTGTGTCGGAACCAACCTGTGGGGGTTGAAGCGCTGGTACCCGCTCGAACGCTCCGATGACCCTGTCGGCAACACCAAGCGTGTGCGGATCATCAACGACGAAGACGACGATCTGGAAGATGACGACTTCACCGATGAAGAAGAGAATTATGCTGCCGAGGAAGAGGATTTCGATGCGATTGACGAAGATCGCGACGACCTCTATTCCGACGACGACAGCGAAGAGGAAGTTGACGAAGATGTAGTCATCGATGAAGACGACATTGACGAAGACGAATCGGATGATGAAGATTCCGAAGACGGCGAAGAAGACGATGCCGACGATGAGGACGAGGAAGATAAATATTAGAACAGTCTTTGCAGCGCGCAATTCCTCCCTTGACAGGGGCGGGACGCTCAGAGTAAACTATTGCATGGGCTTATAATGAAAGTTAATATTGTTTTCGAAAATAAAAAGTGCCCCGGGTCTACGGGTGTCACTTTTTTGTTTTTTTACAAGATAAGAAGGAATAGGCTTCGCTTCATTTGTATGCCAAGAAGCTGCGGTTTTCCGCGATTCCCAGGCTGCCGGCCTTGAATTTTGGCGGGTGGAAGCAACTTTCGGGTTCCCCGGTTGGATGATGGAAAAAAGGGATACGATAAGCATCAAGCGTCCCCTGAATTTCTGGACTTTATTTAGGAGGGTTTTAGAGTGACAAAGTATATTTTCGTAACGGGTGGCGTTGTGTCTTCCCTTGGCAAAGGCATTACCGCTGCTTCGCTGGGCAGACTGCTCAAGAACAGAGGTCTCAAGGTAACGATCCAGAAATTCGATCCTTACATTAACGTGGACCCGGGAACAATGAGTCCTTATCAGCACGGGGAAGTATTCGTAACCGATGACGGTGCGGAGACCGACCTCGATCTTGGGCATTACGAGCGGTTTATTGACATTAACCTGTCCAAGAACAGCAACGTAACCACAGGCAAAATCTATTCCTCGGTCATCAGCAAAGAACGCCGCGGGGAATACTTAGGGGGAACCGTACAGGTTATCCCGCATATTACGAACGAAATCAAGGAACGCGTCTTCCGTGCAGGCCGTGAGACCGGCTCCGATGTAGTCATTACCGAAATCGGCGGCACCGTGGGCGACATCGAGAGTCTGCCGTTCATGGAAGCCATCCGCCAGATCAAGAGCGACATCGGCCGGGAGAATGTCATGTACATTCACGTAACCCTGATTCCTTATATCAAAGCAGCCGGAGAAGTGAAAACAAAGCCGACCCAGCACAGTGTCAAGGAGCTGCGCAGCATCGGGATTCAGCCCAATGTGATCGTATGCCGTACGGAATATCCGCTCACCGACGATATGAAAGCCAAGCTGGCTCTGTTCTGTGATATTGATGCGAACGCCGTTGTGGAATGCCGCGATGCCGCGACGCTCTATGAAGTGCCGCTGAATCTGCGCGACGAAGGTCTGGATGAGATTGTTGTTAATCATTTGAAGCTGACCACTCCTGCACCGGATATGCGCGAATGGGAGAGCATGCTGGAGCGGATTCAGAAGCTGGAGCGTACCGTTGAGATTGCCATCGTCGGCAAGTATGTGGCGCTGCACGATGCTTACCTGAGCGTGGTCGAATCCTTGTCCCATGCCGGATTTGCTTCCAATGCCGAAGTGAAGCTCCGGTGGGTCGATGCAGAGCTGGTGACGGATGAGAATGTGGATGAGCTGCTGGGCGGCATCGGGGGCATTCTGGTTCCAGGCGGTTTCGGTGACCGGGGAATCGAAGGCAAGATCTCGGCCATCCGCTATGCGCGGGAGCAGTCCATTCCGTTCTTCGGCATTTGCCTGGGAATGCAGGTGTCTGTCATCGAGTACGGCCGTTCCATGCTGGGACTGGCAGGAGCGAACAGCTCCGAGATCGATCCTGCGACTCCGCATCCGCTGATTGACCTTCTGCCAGAGCAGAAGGATATCGAAGATATGGGCGGCACGATGCGCCTCGGCCTGTATCCTTGCAAGCTTTTGCCGGATTCCCTGGCTATGTCCTGCTATGACGATGAGCTGGTCTATGAGCGTCACCGTCACCGGTATGAGTTCAACAATGCTTACCGTGATGAGATGGAGAAGGCAGGTCTGGTTATTTCCGGTACCTCCCCTGACGGACGTCTGGTGGAGATTGTCGAGCTGCCGGGTCACCCGTGGTTCCTGTCCGTGCAATTTCACCCGGAATTCACCTCCCGTCCGAACCGTCCGCAGCCGCTGTTCCGTGAATTTGTCAAAGCCTCGCTTACACATTCCGAGCAAATGTAACTATAGAATGAATAGGCCAGACAGGCCTGTGGGAGCTCCCGGTTCGGGGGCTTTCTTTTTGACAAAACCTCCTTTGCACAATAGCTCCCGGAATGCAAGGGGACTGTATTCCCGCTTTTTCACCGGAATTCCTCCTTTATATGGCATAGATTTACGCATTTTAGCCAATTAGCAGGATTTTGGCTGCAAAGCACGAATAATAGGTTTCGTATAGACTAAGTTGAAGCGGGGCCGTTAGCTGTTGAGAGGGCGCGGTATGGACAATCTGCCTTAAACTCTGGGAGGGTAACGTATGGAAAAGAAAAAAGTGTTAATCGTCGACGATCAGAATGGAATCCGGATTCTTCTCATGGAAGTATTCAATAGTGAAGGTTATGCCACCTTTCAGGCAGCTAACGGGAAATTGGCGCTGGACATTGTCAGGAACGAATCGCCGGATATGGTTTTGCTGGATATGAAAATTCCGGGGATGGACGGACTCGAGATTCTCAAGCATCTGAAGGAGCTTAATCCGGCGATCAAGGTCATTATGATGACGGCCTACGGAGAGCTGGACATGATTAAGGAAGCGACCAAGCTGGGGGCCCTGATGCATTTTACCAAGCCGTTTGATATTGATGAGATGCGCGTTGCCGTCAATATGCATCTGCACAACAAGTCGATTGACCAATGCAGCTAGCTTAGAAGTTTATAGTTTGGGGACGTCCTGTTATGGATACGCTAAATGAGAAAATAGTCCGCCGGCAAAGGGTTGGCTGAATATCGTCCCACCGGGACATTTTTTTGTGTATCCTATTTAGTATTTAACACAGGATGTGCTATAATAGGCCTGTATGTGATGTCGGCTTATATAAGCAACCCAATATTTTAGGAGGATTGAAACCATGCCATTAGTATCTATGACAGACATGTTGACCAAAGCACTTGAAGGAAAATATGCAGTTGGCCAGTTCAACATCAATAACCTGGAGTGGACGCAAGCGATTCTTGGTGCAGCAGAAGAAGAGAAGTCACCGGTAATCCTTGGCGTATCCGAAGGCGCAGCCCGTCACATGGGCGGCTTTTACACAGTAGTTAAGATGGTTGAAGGTCTTATTCATGACATGAAAATCACCGTTCCTGTAGCCATCCACTTGGACCACGGTTCAAGCTTTGACAAATGTAAAGAAGCTATCGATGCCGGATTTACTTCCGTAATGATCGACGGCTCCCACCACCCGATTGATCATAACATTGAGATGACCAAGAAGGTTGTTGACTATGCTCACGCTAAAGGTGTTTCTGTAGAAGCAGAAGTTGGTACTGTAGGCGGACAGGAAGATGACGTTATCGGCGGCATCCAATACGCTGACCTTAACGAATGTGTACGCATTGTTAAAGAAACAGGCATTGACACTCTGGCTCCTGCACTGGGTTCCGTACACGGTCCTTACCTGGGCGAACCAAACCTTGGATTCAAGGAAATGGAAGAAATCCGCGATGCAGTTAACCTTCCGCTTGTACTTCACGGCGGTACTGGTATCCCGGTACATGACATTCAGAAATCCATCTCCCTGGGTACTTCCAAGATCAACGTTAACACTGAGAACCAAATCGCGTTCGCTAAGGTTGTCCGCGAAGTTCTTGCTGCTAAGCCGGATGCTTACGATCCGCGTACATTCATCGCACCAGGCCGCGATGCTATCAAGCAGACTGTTATCGGCAAAATCCGCGAATTCGGATCCAGCAACAAAGCCTAATTATTACCCTGCCGCATAACGTTTTTTCCGCACAAGCTATTTCGTTTTCCTCAGAAACGGGTGCCGTCCTTCAGGTAAGGACGGCGCAGCCGTTTCTTCTTCTAATCACCAATCACAAGCAGTCCTTATGTCACCTTAAGCCACAACTGGTATTGCCACAACAAGCTGCAATACACGTAGGGGGAACCAGATAAATTTATGGAAAAATTAATGATTGGCGGCGGACGTCCGCTAGAGGGCGTTGTTACCATCAGCGGAGCAAAGAATAGCGCCATTGCGCTTATTCCTGCAGCAATTTTGGCGGAGTCTGAAGTTGTGCTGGATAATTTGCCTGCGCTTAGTGATGTTGCCGTTTACTCCGAAATTCTGGAGGAGCTTGGCGCGAGCGTGTCTTGGACAGGCAGCCAAATGAGAATTAATCCCTCCCGTATCGTATCCATTCCCATGCCTAACGGACCGGTGAAGAAGCTCCGGGCCTCTTATTATATGATGGGCGCACTTTTGGGCCGGTTTAAGGAAGCGACCATTGGATTACCCGGCGGCTGTAATTTTGAGCCCCGTCCGATTGACCAGCATATCAAAGGCTTTGAGGCGCTTGGTGCGACTGTTACCAATGACCATGGCTCGATTCACCTGTATGCCAAAGAACTGCGCGGTGCCAAGATCTATCTGGATGTATCCAGTGTCGGCGCCACTATTAACATTATGCTCGCGGCCTCCCGTGCCAAAGGCTCTACAATTATTGAAAATGCGGCTAAAGAGCCTGAGATTATAGATGTAGCTACCCTGCTCAACTCCATGGGCGCTGTTATTAAGGGTGCCGGAACCGAAACAATCCGGATTGAAGGCGTAGACGAAATGCACGGCTGCCGCCATTCGATCATTCCTGACCGTATTCAGGCTGGAACTTACATGATTGCCGCAGCGGCTACGCGTGGCAATGTCTTAATTGATAACGTGATTCCCAAGCATCTGGAGGCGCTCACTGCCAAGCTGCTGGAAATGGGAGTTGACATAGAAGAACTGGATGAGAGTATCCGGGTGATCGGCAAGGCCAAGTACCAGCACGCGGATGTCAAGGCGCTGATCTATCCCGGTTTCGCGACTGATCTGCAATCTCCAATGACGAGCATGCTGACTCAGGCTGAAGGCGTTAGCGTCCTGAGCGATTTCGTCTACAGCAACCGGTTCAAGCATGTTCCTGAATTGGTCCGCATGGGCGCTAAGATTCGTGTAGAGGGACGTTCCGCAATTATTGAAGGCGGCCCGCTCAATGCAGCTAAGGTGAAGGCTGCCGACCTCCGTGCAGGCGCAGCGCTGGTGATTGCCGGTCTGACTGTTGAAGAAGGCATCACCGAAGTGACAGGTGTAGAGTATATTGACCGCGGTTATGACAACCTCGTAAGTAATCTTCGCAGTTTGGGAGCCGATGTCTGGCGCGAGAACGAATAATGAGAATACCCGGATTGGCAAGGGCAGAAATTGGCTGTTAAATGCATATCTCCTTCCAATTCGGGTAATCCTATCCTAATAAGCATTTTCATAGACTCATAGTTTAGAACTCATCATACACAAATTGAATAGGTGGTTATAGCACATGGATCTTCAAATTTCCGATCTGGAAGAAATGAAGCTTACCGATCTGTATAAGCTTGCCAAGAAATACCAGATTCCTTATTACGGAACGCTTAAGAAGCGGGAGTTAATCTTCGCTATTCTTAGAGCACAGGCAGAGCAGAGCGGTCTAATGTTTATGGAAGGCGTGCTTGAGATTCTGCCGGAAGGCTATGGCTTCCTTCGGCCGATTAACTACTTGCCTAGTGCAGAGGATATCTATATCTCCGCATCGCAGATCCGCAAGTTCGACCTTAGAAGCGGTGACCTGGTCTCCGGGAAATGCCGGACGCCGAAGGAGAACGAACGCTATTTCGGACTCTTGCAGGTGAATGCCGTCAACGGCGAGAATCCGGCAACTGCAGCTGAACGGTTACATTTTCCGGCGCTTACGCCGCTTTATCCGCAAGATAAGCTGCCGCTCGAAACATCCCCAACCCATTTATCGACCCGTATCATGGATTTGCTTGCTCCTGTAGGACTGGGGCAGCGCGGTTTGATTGTAGCACCTCCCAAAGCAGGGAAGACGCTCCTCCTCAAAGAAATTGCCAACAGTATCTCTACGAACAATCCCGAGATTGCACTGTTTGTTCTGCTGATCGATGAACGTCCCGAGGAAGTAACGGATATGCAGCGTTCGGTTAAAGGTGAGGTAGTGGCTTCGACATTTGACGAGCTGCCGGAGAACCATATTAAAGTGGCAGAGCTTGTCTTGCAGCGCGCGCTACGTCTGGTAGAGCACAAGAAGGATGTCGTTATTCTGCTGGACAGCATCACCCGTCTTGCCCGCGCCTACAATCTCGTAGTTCCGCCATCCGGCCGGACACTTAGCGGAGGGATTGACCCTGCCGCGTTCCATCGGCCTAAGCGTTTCTTCGGTTCCGCACGTAACGTGGAGGAGGGCGGCAGCTTAACGATTCTTGCTACCGCACTGATTGATACCGGATCACGGATGGATGATATTATTTATGAGGAATTCAAGGGTACAGGGAACATGGAGCTCCATCTGGACCGTAAGCTGGCTGAACGCCGGATCTTCCCGGCAATTGATATCCGCCGTTCGGGTACACGCCGTGAAGAAGTATTGCTTAGTAAGGAAGAGCTGGATACCATCTGGTCGATCCGTAAAAATATGAATGAATCCTATGACTTCGTCGAAGGATTCCTGAAGAAGCTGCGTGACAGCAAGACGAATGCGGAGTTCCTGGCCTCCTTCGATGTAGCCGGAGGCAAGGATTCCTCGTCAGCAAGCGGTACGGCCAGCAAAGGCGGCACCTCGAACAGCGGCTCGTCCGCCCGCCGCACCACGCGTCCCAAGGCGCCTTCTGTGCCGACTACCTGAGAATAGATAACAAGAGGAGAATAACATGTATTTGGTATATGCCGACGAACAAGGAAACGTATATGATCATCCCGAGCTGTATGCCCTGGCCCGCAGTGGCGATATGATCGTTGAGATACTGGAGGAAGAGCTGGTTCCGCTGCCTGAGGGGGCCACGCTGGTCGGGCTCCCGAACACCCGGGCGATTGGGATGAATCCGGAGACCGGCGAGATGCTGCCCCTGCCGGCAGGTTCGCAGGCTGTCGGAGCCTTGCTGCCGCAGGGATACACCCGCCTGTGCCTTCCCGGTTACGTCAAGACAGACAAGACCTACAAGCTTCCGCTCTTCGGATATTCCGCTGTAGTATGGAAGGACGGCGGATTCTATGTGGCGGCTGATCTTACGGATGATCCGGAGCAGTGGAACCCGCTTAACTGTGACCGGGACGATGTGAAGACCGGTGTGGGCGAACTGACTGCCAAGTACCCGGAGAACCGTCTGTATAATCACTTGTCCAACTGCGCGCTGGAGTATGAATGCTTAACCTCGTCCAATACCTTCCTCGGCCGCTGGGAAGGCGCTGTTCCTGTCTCCTACTCCTGCAACGCCGGTTGCTTCGGTTGTATCTCTGAACAGCCCGATGACAGCGGGTTTGTGTCCCCGCAGACACGGATGAACTTCCGTCCGGCAGTGAACGAAGTATCGCAAGTGATGCTGGAGCACCTGAAGACGCCGGAATCCATTGTCAGCTTTGGACAGGGCTGTGAAGGTGAGCCTTCTACGCAGGCGAAGCTGATTATTGAATCTATCCGTGAAGTCCGGTCCATTACCGATATGGGCTATATCAATATCAACACCAATGCCGGCTTAAGCGATCATATCCGCGGCATTGTCGATGCCGGTCTTGATCTGATGCGGGTTAGTACCATCAGCGCACTGGATGACCATTATAACGCCTATTACAAGCCTCGCGGGTATACGCTGGCTAACGTGGAGAAGTCGCTGAAGTACGCTGCCTCACAAGGCGTATACACCTCCATTAACTATTTGATTTTCCCGGGGGTTACAGACCGTGAGGAAGAGATCGAAGCAATGGTGGAGTTCGTGAGACGTACAGATCTTAAGCTCATTCAGATGCGTAATCTCAATATTGACCCGGAGAGCTATCTAGAGCTTATTCCCCCTGCACGGGGAGAGATCCTTGGCATGAAGACCATGCTGGAGATCTTCCGTGAGGAGCTTCCGGAGGTTGTGATCGGCTCCTTCACCCATGTTCCCCCTGCTGAGCTTGCCCGTGCCAAGCGGCGCGGAGTGCAGCTCTAGGCCTTAGGTTTTTTAAGAACGGCTGGCCTATTGCAGAGCCTGGGCTTCACATGCTAGAATGTAGCTTGCGTAATCATATAACTCTAGGCCCGCATGAGGCTTAGGGCGTGAGAGGTGAGATTTCATATGCAAACAACCATTCAACCCAAGTACAATGTAACGAAGGTAACCTGCGCTTGCGGCAACACGTTTGAAGCCGGTTCGACAGTTCAGGAGCTTCGCGTCGAAATTTGCTCAAGCTGTCACCCGTTCTTCACCGGTAAGCAGAAGTTCCTGGATGCCGGCGGCCGCGTGGACAGATTCAAGAAGAAATACGGTGTCTAATATTGCATAGTTGATTTTTGCCTGTCCGTAAGCTATACTTATCTTCGCCGTGCTAGACGGGGAGGTAGCGGTGCCCTGTAACTCGCAATCCGCTGTAGCGAGGTTGAATTCCTGTTAGAGGTGCTGTCGATGTGAGGCCTTGGTTCCTATGGGCTGTGTTGACGGTTGGGTCCTCCGCAATGAGTGCTTGTGAACCTGGTCAGGTCCGGAAGGAAGCAGCCATAAGCGAGTTTGCTCTTGTGCCGGAGGGTGGCCTAGCCCGAGCAGTTTTGTAGGGTTACCGCTTGGATCGCAGCCATCAATAACAGGTGCACGGTTTAAATAAGGATGATGATAGCGTCTTTGCTACAAGCAAAGATGCTTTTTGTTTTTCTGCGTATCCCAGGCAATGAGATATTATTCCCGCTCTGGCTCATATCCTTACCTTTCGGACGGTGAGCCGCTTCTGCTTGGTCAAAGACTTGGGAATATAGTATAATAAATTAGCGACAAATGCCGGAAAGCGGCAGCCTGAGAGAGGGTAATGCATAGTGGAACATATCGCGCTGTACCGTGCCTGGCGGCCGCAGTCGTTTCAAGATATGGTAGGGCAGCAGCATATTATCCAGACGCTGCAGAATGCGATCCGTGAACAGCGGGTTTCGCATGCCTATCTGTTCAGCGGACCGCGGGGAACCGGTAAGACGAGTGCGGCCAAGGTATTGGCCAAGGCAGTCAACTGCGAGCGGGGCCCGGGTCCTGAGCCCTGCAATGAGTGTCCGTCCTGCCTGCGGATTACGGCAGGCAACATCATGGACGTTCAGGAGATAGATGCGGCATCCAACCGGGGCGTTGAAGAGATTCGCGATCTGCGGGATAAGGTGAAATATGCACCTACCGAAGTACGCCGTAAAGTGTATATTATTGATGAAGTGCATATGCTGACAACAGAGGCTTTCAATGCCCTGCTGAAGACGCTCGAAGAGCCTCCGCAGCATGTGATGTTTATACTGGCGACTACCGAGCCGCACAAGCTGCCGGCTACGATTATCTCGCGTTGCCAGCGGTTTGACTTCCGCCGGGTCTCACTGGAGGAACAGACGGGCCGCCTGACCGAGATTTGCCAGAAGGAAGGCATTACAGCAGATGCAGATGCTCTCCAGTATATCGCCCGCCTGTCTGACGGGGGAATGCGGGATGCGCTCAGCATCCTGGACCAGATCTCATCCTTTACAGATGGGAATGTGACCTATCAGCAGGTGCTGGGAATGACCGGGGGCATCCCCTCCGAGCAGTTCGCGCGTCTGGCGAACGCTATTCTTGAGAGTGACATGGGGCAGCTGCTGGAGCTTGTGGAGCAGATGATGCATGAGGGTAAGAGCGCAGATAAGTGCCTTGAGAATCTTTTGTATTACTTCCGCGATTTACTGATGATCAAGATGGTGCCTGGAGCGGATCAGCTAACGGACCGCGTGCTGAATCCGGCAGATTTCCGCGATATGGCTAAGGCCTTTACCCGCGACCGCTTATTCCTGATTGTGGAGACGCTGAGCCGTTATCTGGGAGAGATGAAGTATGCTACACATCCGCAGACCATATTCGAGGTAGCGCTGATGAAGCTGTGCAGCGGTCCGCAGGAGGCTGCTGCTCCGTCTGTAGGCGATCCGGCAGTGAATGCAGCCGCGCCTGCAGCTGCGAATGGTTCTCCGCAGGTACAGTCCGGTGAGCTGGATCAGCTCAGAGCGCAGATTGCCGCGCTGGAGAAGAAGCTGGAGCAGGCTATTCAAGCCGGCGGGGTTGCCGGCGGCGGGCGGGAGCAGGCGCCGCAGCGCACTGCCCCGCCAAGCGCTCCGCGCGTATCCTCGGCCTCTAAGCTTCCCCCGCAGCTGGATAAGTTTATTGCGGGTAAGGACAGTCCTGATTTTAACGCGGTCTATAAGCAGTGGAGTCTTGTTCTTCAGGGTGTGAAGGAAGAGAAGGTCACGGTACACGCGTGGTTTGTGGACGGTGAGCCGGTGGCGGTGATGGAAGATGCCGTGCTGGTTGCCTTCAAGAATACCATTCACCGGGATACTACCGAGAAGCCTGCAAACCGGCAGGTCATCGAGAACGTAATGAATGCCAAGCTGGGTAAGCCATTCCGGCTGGTAACGATGATGATGCGCGACTGGAATGAAGCTGCGACGAAATCCGCGGCTTCGGCCGGAACAGAGGAGCTGCGTCTGGAGCATGAGCACGAGAGCGGCGAAGGCAAGTCCGAACCATGGATTGATGAGGCGATCCAGCTCTTTGGAGAAGACCTTGTTGTCATAAAAGAATAAGGATTCAGCTATCAGCGCGAACAAGCGCATCCCAAAGGAGAGATGATCTATGAATAATATGAACCAAATGATGAAGCAGGTTAAAAAAATGCAGGAGCAGATGCTCAAAGCCCAGGAAGAGCTGGGCAGCAAGACGATTGAAGGTTCTTCCGGCGGCGGCGTGGTTACCGTTCAGGTGAACGGACACAAGAAATTGCTGTCCATTCAGATCAAACCGGAGGTAGTTGATCCGGAGGATATCGAAATGCTGCAGGATCTGGTGATCACTGCTGTTAATGATGCTCTTACCCAGGCAGAAGAGTTGGCGAACAACGATATGGGTAAATTCACAGGCGGAATGAAGATTCCTGGCTTGTTCTAGGCTTACTCCACTCCCTGCCAAAGGAGAACCGATACTTTGTATTATCCAGAACCGCTAGCCAAGCTAATAGAAGCTTTTACACGTTTGCCCGGGATTGGTCCGAAGACAGCTGCCCGGCTGGCCTTTCATGTATTGAACATGAAGGAGGACGAGGTGATTGATTTCGCCAAAGCCCTGGTCAGCGTCAAGCGTAATCTTCATTATTGCTCGGTCTGCTGCAATATTACGGATACCGACCCGTGCCGGATCTGCCAGGACAAAACCCGCGATGCTTCGGTAATCTGTGTGGTTCAGGACTCGAAGGATCTGGTGGCTATCGAACGAACCAAGGAATTTGACGGCTATTATCATGTGCTCCAGGGTGCAATTTCGCCTATGGAAGGCATAGGGCCGGATGATATAAGGCTGAAGGAGCTGCTGACCAGACTCAGCGATGAGCGGGTGAAGGAGCTGATTATGGCTACCAACCCCAACATTGAAGGGGAAGCCACCGCCATGTATATCTCGCGTCTTGTCCGTCCCTTTGAGATCAAGATCACCAGGATAGCCCATGGCTTGCCTGTAGGCGGCGATCTTGAGTATGCGGATGAGGTAACCCTGTCGAAGGCGCTGGAAGGCCGTCGTGAGCTGTTCTGAGTGTTGTGCTGTTGTATTATAAGTGTATGGAGCCTTCGGGCTCCTTTTTTGTTTCCCGGAGAGCCGCTGATATTCTGCTAAAAGTTGTGCTAAGTCCCCTCTCCCGGTTCTAAGTTTGTCCCTATTCCGATATGTATGAGATTAACGGGTGTGAATCACCGGTTGCATCTGCAGTTATTCATATCTCTTGGGAGGGATTGCAATGGGTTGGTGGAGTGCCAAATGGCTGAGCGGAAATACGGGGAAGGAAAAGGCAGTGGAGATGGAAGAGGAATGGGGCGCGGTGTACCATGAGGTGCGTAAAGCCCAGTCTGAATGGGAGCGGGCCTATCTGATGTTTGATGAGGCTCTCGGCCAGGATCAGATTGACTATGCGATCTATATCCTGGAGGCGGCTGAGCGTAAATATCAGATACACCTTAAGGATGCCAAGCGGCTGGGGCTTAACCGGAGCCAGCTGCAAGTATGAACAGACTGAGTCAGCGAGGAGGAGAACGATGCTAAGAACTGTTGCAATGGGTGTGCTGATTATATCTGCAGCGCTGCTGGTCCTGATTGTATTCAGGAAAAGACTGGGCTGGGCATGGCTGAGCGTATTTGGAACCCATCTTATATTAGCGGCGCTCGGGATTTATATCGTTAATTTCTCAGGAGTTGTAAGTGATCTGCACATTCCGCTTAACCCTACAACCATAGGTGCTGTAACCATTCTTGGACTGCCGGGAGTGGCGCTGTTATTGGGATTAAAATTAACTTTGTTTTAGAGGTTGACGAAGGCTCCTGATTCATGATACATTAAGTCTCGGCCCTTTGGACAGGAGATCTTCGGATCACTTGCTGGAAGCTAAAGCGAAAAAAGAAATTAAAAAAACGCTTGACTGAAACAAGGGTGCTGTGATATATTATAAAGGTCGCTGCTGAGACAAACATCAACGACAAAAGATGAGACATTGATCTTTGAAAACTGAACAACGAGTGAGTGGGAAATCACTTCGGTGAGATCCAAAATTAGAGAATGTAATCATTCTCGTCAGATGTTTCAAAATGAGCAATCGCTCTTTCTAAATACCAATTTGGAGAGTTTGATCCTGGCTCAGGACGAACGCTGGCGGCGTGCCTAATACATGCAAGTCGAGCGGAGTTTGAGAGGAAGCTTGCTTCCTTTCAAACTTAGCGGCGGACGGGTGAGTAACACGTAGGCAACCTGCCCTCAAGCCTGGGATAACTACCGGAAACGGTAGCTAATACCGGATAATTTCTTTTTTCTCCTGAGGAGAGAATGAAAGGCGGAGCAATCTGCTGCTTGGGGATGGGCCTGCGGCGCATTAGCTAGTTGGTGGGGTAACGGCCCACCAAGGCGACGATGCGTAGCCGACCTGAGAGGGTGAACGGCCACACTGGGACTGAGACACGGCCCAGACTCCTACGGGAGGCAGCAGTAGGGAATCTTCCGCAATGGGCGCAAGCCTGACGGAGCAACGCCGCGTGAGTGATGAAGGTTTTCGGATCGTAAAGCTCTGTTGCCAGGGAAGAACGTCCGGTAGAGTAACTGCTGCCGGAGTGACGGTACCTGAGAAGAAAGCCCCGGCTAACTACGTGCCAGCAGCCGCGGTAATACGTAGGGGGCAAGCGTTGTCCGGAATTATTGGGCGTAAAGCGCGCGCAGGCGGTTATTTAAGTCTGGTGTTTAAACCTTGGGCTCAACCTGAGGTCGCACTGGAAACTGGGTGACTTGAGTACAGAAGAGGAAAGTGGAATTCCACGTGTAGCGGTGAAATGCGTAGATATGTGGAGGAACACCAGTGGCGAAGGCGACTTTCTGGGCTGTAACTGACGCTGAGGCGCGAAAGCGTGGGGAGCAAACAGGATTAGATACCCTGGTAGTCCACGCCGTAAACGATGAGTGCTAGGTGTTAGGGGTTTCGATACCCTTGGTGCCGAAGTTAACACAGTAAGCACTCCGCCTGGGGAGTACGGTCGCAAGACTGAAACTCAAAGGAATTGACGGGGACCCGCACAAGCAGTGGAGTATGTGGTTTAATTCGAAGCAACGCGAAGAACCTTACCAGGTCTTGACATCCAACTAACGAAGCAGAGATGCATCAGGTGCCCTTCGGGGAAAGTTGAGACAGGTGGTGCATGGTTGTCGTCAGCTCGTGTCGTGAGATGTTGGGTTAAGTCCCGCAACGAGCGCAACCCTTGACTTTAGTTGCCAGCAGGTGAAGCTGGGCACTCTAGAGTGACTGCCGGTGACAAACCGGAGGAAGGTGGGGATGACGTCAAATCATCATGCCCCTTATGACCTGGGCTACACACGTACTACAATGGCCGGTACAACGGGAAGCGAAGCCGCGAGGTGGAGCCAATCCCAGCAAAGCCGGTCTCAGTTCGGATTGCAGGCTGCAACTCGCCTGCATGAAGTCGGAATTGCTAGTAATCGCGGATCAGCATGCCGCGGTGAATACGTTCCCGGGTCTTGTACACACCGCCCGTCACACCACGAGAGTTTACAACACCCGAAGTCGGTGGGGTAACCCGCAAGGGAGCCAGCCGCCGAAGGTGGGGTAGATGATTGGGGTGAAGTCGTAACAAGGTAGCCGTATCGGAAGGTGCGGCTGGATCACCTCCTTTCTATGGAGAATCGTTTCCTGCAACGGAAACATTCAAATCGGAAGCTTCGCTTCCACAATAGAACCTTCGGGTTCGGACACTCACTCGTGTTCAGTTTTGAAAGAGCAAGTCTCTTTCGTATGCGTTTGGTGGCGATAGCGGAGGGGTTCCACACGTACCCATCCCGAACACGACCGTTAAGCCCTCCAGCGCCGATGGTACTTGGACCGAAGGGTCCTGGGAGAGTAGGACGCCGCCAAGCGGACAATCAATTCATTGATTGCTTCACTACTGTAAGTTTTGTTATATGGGCTTTTAGCTCAGTTGGTTAGAGCGCACCTCTGATAAGGGTGAGGTCGGTGGTTCGAGTCCACCAAGGCCCACCATATAACAATCTGAAATTGAATAGTAAGTACCGGGGTCCCCGAAAAGTAATCGGAATTAACCTCGAAGCTACACCTCACTTTTTGGGGTGATTATATGGGGCCATAGCTCAGCTGGGAGAGCGCCTGCCTTGCAAGCAGGAGGTCAGCGGTTCGATCCCGCTTGGCTCCACCAAAACTTCTTTACAACAGTATATGCACATCATCTGTTATTCCGAACATCACAGTCGTGATTGTTTCATAATAACAGCAACTTGATCCTTGAAAACTGGATACCGAAACGAATTTGCGTTTTAGAACATTCCTTTAAGCTGAACTTGTGTAAACAAGTTTTGAATTAATGGCGATGCTAAGCGGTTTTCCTAACGGAAAACGCATTGGTTAAGCTACTAAGAGCACACGGAGGATGCCTAGGCGCCAGGAGCCGACGAAGGACGTGGCGAACAACGAAACTGCCTCGGGGAGCTGTAAGCAAGCTTTGATCCGGGGGTGTCCGAATGGGGAAACCCAGCTGTGGTAATTCGCAGTTACTCGTATCTGAATACATAGGATACGCAGAGGCAGACCAGGGGAACTGAAACATCTAAGTACCCTGAGGAAGAGAAAACAATAGTGATTCCGTCAGTAGCGGCGAGCGAACGCGGAACAGCCTAAACCAAGGGGCTTGCCTCTTGGGGTTGTGGGACGTCTCACATGGAGTTACAAAGGAATAGAGTAGGCGAAGAGGTCTGGAAAGGCCCGCGATAGAGGTAAAAGCCCTGTAGCCCAAACTGTGTTCTCTCCGAGACGGATCCCGAGTAGTGCGGGGCACGTGAAACCCCGTATGAATCCAGCAGGACCATCTGCTAAGGCTAAATACTACCTGGCGACCGATAGTGAAACAGTACCGTGAGGGAAAGGTGAAAAGCACCCCGGAAGGGGAGTGAAATAGAACCTGAAACCGTGTGCTTACAAAAAGTCAGAGCCCTTTCTATGGGTGATGGCGTGCCTTTTGTAGAATGAACCGGCGAGTTACGTTTAACATGCAAGGTTAAGGTGAGAAGCCGGAGCCGCAGCGAAAGCGAGTCTGAATAGGGCGACTGAGTATGTGGACGTAGACCCGAAACCGTGTGATCTACCCCTGTCCAGGGTGAAGGTGCGGTAACACGCACTGGAGGCCCGAACCCACGCATGTTGAAAAATGCGGGGATGAGGTGGGGGTAGCGGAGAAATTCCAATCGAACTCGGAGATAGCTGGTTCTCCCCGAAATAGCTTTAGGGCTAGCCTCGGTGAATGGAGTGGTGGAGGTAGAGCACTGATTGGGTGCGGGGCCCGCAAGGGTTACCAAGCTCAGTCAAACTCCGAATGCCATTTACTTCTTGCCGGGAGTCAGACAGTGAGTGCTAAGATCCATTGTCAAAAGGGAAACAGCCCAGACCATCAGCTAAGGTCCCCAAGTGTGTGTTAAGTGGGAAAGGATGTGGAGTTGCACAGACAACCAGGATGTTGGCTTAGAAGCAGCCACCATTGAAAGAGTGCGTAATAGCTCACTGGTCGAGTGACTCTGCGCCGAAAATGTAACGGGGCTAAACACACCACCGAAGCTATGGCTAGATACGTATGTATCTGGGGTAGGGGAGCGTTGTATATACGTTGAAGGTGTACCGTAAGGAGCGCTGGAGAGTATACAAGTGAGAATGCCGGTATGAGTAACGAAAAGATCAGTGAGAATCTGATCCGCCGAAAGCCCAAGGTTTCCTGAGGAAGGCTCGTCCGCTCAGGGTAAGTCGGGACCTAAGGCGAGGCCGACAGGCGTAGTCGAAGGACAACAGTTTGAAATTACTGTACCACCGTAATCCGCTATGAGCGATGGGGTGACGCAGGAGGGTAGTGACGCGGACTGATGGATGTCCGTCTAAGCAGTGAGGCTGGTGTGTAGGCAAATCCGCACATCGTAAGGCTGGGCTGTGATGGGGAGCGAAAATTATAGTAGCGAAGGTCATGATCTCACACTGCCAAGAAAAGCCTCTAGTCAGGAGAAGGTGCCCGTACCGCAAACCGACACAGGTAGGCGAGAAGAGAATTCTAAGGCGCGCGGAAGAACTCTCGTTAAGGAACTCGGCAAAATGACCCCGTAACTTCGGGAGAAGGGGTGCCTCGGTAGGGTGAATAGCCCGAGGGGGCCGCAGTGAAAAGGCCCAAGCGACTGTTTAGCAAAAACACAGGTCTGTGCGAAGCCGCAAGGCGAAGTATACGGGCTGACGCCTGCCCGGTGCTGGAAGGTTAAGGGGAGCGGTTAGGGGTAACCCGAAGCTGTGAACCGAAGCCCCAGTAAACGGCGGCCGTAACTATAACGGTCCTAAGGTAGCGAAATTCCTTGTCAGGTAAATTCTGACCCGCACGAATGGCGTAACGACTTGGGCGCTGTCTCAACGAGAGATCCGGTGAAATTTTAATACCTGTGAAGATGCAGGTTACCCGCGACAAGACGGAAAGACCCCATGGAGCTTTACTGCAGCTTGATATTGAATTTGGGTACGATCTGTACAGGATAGGTGGGAGCCGGTGAGGCAGGAGCGCAAGCTTCTGCGGAGGCGCCGTTGGGATACCACCCTGATCGTATCTAGGTTCTAACCTAGTACCCTTAGCGGGTATGGGGACCGTGTCAGGCGGGCAGTTTGACTGGGGCGGTCGCCTCCTAAAGAGTAACGGAGGCGTTCAAAGGTTCCCTCAGAATGGTTGGAAATCATTCGCAGAGTGCAAAGGCATAAGGGAGCTTGACTGCGAGACCTACAAGTCGAGCAGGGACGAAAGTCGGACTTAGTGATCCGGTGGTACCGCATGGAAGGGCCATCGCTCAACGGATAAAAGCTACCCTGGGGATAACAGGCTTATCTCCCCCAAGAGTCCACATCGACGGGGAGGTTTGGCACCTCGATGTCGGCTCATCGCATCCTGGGGCTGAAGTAGGTCCCAAGGGTTGGGCTGTTCGCCCATTAAAGCGGTACGCGAGCTGGGTTCAGAACGTCGTGAGACAGTTCGGTCCCTATCTGTCGTGGGCGCAGGAAATTTGAGAGGAGCTGTCCTTAGTACGAGAGGACCGGGATGGACGTACCGCTGGTGCATCAGTTGTTCCGCCAGGAGCATGGCTGAGTAGCTACGTACGGACGGGATAAGCGCTGAAAGCATCTAAGCGTGAAGCCCCCCTCAAGATGAGATTTCCCAGTATGTAAGACCCCTTGAAGACGACGAGGTAGATAGGTTGGAGGTGGAAGTGCAGCAATGCATGGAGCTGACCAATACTAATCGGTCGAGGGCTTATCCAAAAAATAATTCGCAGATTCGTTTCGGATTCAGTTTTCAGGAATCAATTTCCTGTGCGGATTTACATGGCTACCATTAATTTGGAGAGATACCCAAGTGGCTATAAGGGGACCCTCTGCTAAGGGGTTAGACTGCGTAAGCGGTGCGAGGGTTCGAATCCCTCTCTCTCCGCCATTATAAATCCAATACTTGTAGTGTGGCGGCGTAGCTCAGCTGGCTAGAGCGTACGGTTCATACCCGTGAGGTCGGGGGTTCGATCCCCTCTGCCGCTACCATACATACCCGGAGGCTTAGCTCAGCTGGGAGAGCATCTGCCTTACAAGCAGAGGGTCGGGGGTTCGAACCCCTCAGCCTCCACCATTTTTATGTTCGAATTGTATTGCCTTACACCGTGCCGGTGTAGCTCAACTGGTAGAGCAACTGACTTGTAATCAGTAGGTTGGGGGTTCAAGTCCTCTCGCCGGCACCATTTTTTACAATAAATTGTGGAACCGTGGTGTAGTTGGCCTAACATGCCTGCCTGTCACGCAGGAGATCGCGGGTTCGAATCCCGTCGGTTCCGCCATTTTTAATGGCTTAAGGGATGAGAATTCCCTGGGTTCGTTGAAGCATAGGCATCGTAAGGAATACTTCGCAATCTCGTAACGGAGTGAAGAGTATCCCGTCGGTTCCGCCATTTTTTTGTTTTTAGGTTTTTTTTATGGCTCGGTAGCTCAGTCGGTAGAGCAAAGGACTGAAAATCCTTGTGTCGGGGGTTCGATTCCCTCCCGCGCCACCATCATGGAGGCTTAGCGAAGTGGCCAAACGCATCAGACTGTAAATCTGCTCACGTACGTGTTCGGTGGTTCGAATCCATCAGCCTCCATCCCTTTTTAGGAGCCATTAGCTCAGTTGGTAGAGCACCTGACTTTTAATCAGGGTGTCGAAGGTTCGAGTCCTTCATGGCTCATCTTAAGTCAAACGGTCATCACTTTAGGGTGGTGGCCTTTTTTGTATTTTGATACATGATACAAGTCTGCTCGTAAGCGCAAATTCCGCATTTTACAGCAAAATATGATAAAATAAGCGAAAAAAGCAAAAGTGGTGGAGAATGGTGATGATGGATAGTGAGGGTTTGCGTCAAAAATTGGAGCAACTCACCGGAAAGAGGACCGGAATCAAGCAGCTGGGGAGACAGCATTCCGCTTCACTTTTTGGCATAGGAACGGATAAGGATCAGGAACTGCCGGTCATTCATGAGGGTTATCTCTGGCTTCCCCTCTATGAGAATGATGGCCGTGTTACAGCAGTGTGGGTGGAGACAGAGGGGCTGTCGCCGCTGGAGCTGGAGCTGGTGAATTATGCCGGACGCAATTTTGCGGTAGCGCTGAAGGCAACCGGGTTCAAGGAAGAAGGGGAGATGGAGGCGCGGCAGCTTAGCGGCTGGCTGAATGCCCAACTGGAGCAGGAGAAGGACGATGCGGAGATCCCGGATGAAATCTCGCTGAAGGGCCGGCTGTTCGGAGATATGATTCCGTTCATGCTGGTAAGCGAGAATGTTCATAATCCGCAGATGACGTATCGCTCCTTAATGAAGCTGCTGCGCAGTTATTTCGAGAATGATGTATTGCTGGTTCCCCTGCAGGATAAGGAATGGTTAATTTTAGCCCGTAAGGAACTCCTCACAGGCGGAGATGATAAAGAGGATGAGGAAGAGAGTGCTGAGGATCTGCTGTCACAGACTTCTATGGGGCTGCATGAACTGATTGCCAGCGAGTGGGTTGGCGTCTTCCATCTGGCGGTCTCTCCAGCCATTATCCCGGTTAAAGGTCTGACAGGAGCAGTCGCCTTGCTGCGGGAGACCATTATTCTTGGCCGTATCTTCCAGGTAGGCGATTATATTCATCTGCCGTGGGAGCTGCACATGGAGCGGCTGGTTAACAGTATTCCGGATGACCGGCGGAGACAGCTGCTGGGCCAGATCGGTGATTACACGGCGGTACTGGCGGATAAGGAAATGCTGCTGACGCTGGAGAGTTTTTTTGAAATGGACTGCAATGTCAGTGAAACCGCCAAGAAGCTGTACATTCACCGCAACACGCTACTCTACAGGCTGGACAAGATCAAACAGGAGACGGGGGCCGATGTCCGCAGCTTTGGGGATGCCGCTATTGTGAAGCTTGCCATGTTATTGTATAAAGTGACGAAAAGAAAATAGGTTTTTTGTGAACCTTGCAAATAGCCATGAGGCCGGCTCTGGGGTAAGATAAGTGTACAAGAAAGCGTTTGATTTTCTAATCCAATACTAGACTCGAGGGGGAAATACAATGGCAGGCGTACGTTTAGAGCATATTTTCAAAAAATACCCGGGTTCCGATAAAGCAACAGTAATCGATATCAATCTTGATATTAAAGATAAGGAATTCCTCGTACTGGTTGGTCCTTCCGGTTGCGGTAAATCCACAACCCTGCGTATGATCGCTGGTCTGGAAGAAATCTCTGAAGGTAAAATGTACATTGGTGACCGTGTAGTGAATGACGTTGCTCCTAAAGACCGTGATATCGCGATGGTATTCCAATCCTACGCCTTGTACCCGCACATGAGTGTATATCAGAACATGGCTTTCGGTCTGAAATTGCGCAAAGTGAAGAAAGAAGAAATCGACAAGAAAGTGCGCGAAGCAGCGAAAATCCTGGATATCGAGCACTTGCTGGAACGCAAACCTAAGGCACTGTCCGGTGGTCAACGTCAACGTGTCGCTTTAGGCCGCGCAATCGTCCGTGATCCACAAGTCTTCTTGATGGATGAGCCTCTTTCCAACTTGGATGCTAAGCTTCGTGGTCAAATGCGTGCTGAAATCACTAAGCTGGTGAAACGCCTTGAAACTACTTGTATCTATGTAACGCATGACCAGACAGAAGCAATGACGATGGGTGACCGTATCGTAGTTATGTACGATGGTATCATCCAGCAGGCAGCTTCCCCTGAAGAACTGTACAATGAGCCTACGAACCTGTTCGTAGCCGGATTTATCGGTTCCCCTACCATGAACTTTATCAACGGTACTCTTTCCGAAGTGAACGGCGCTGTCCGTTTCCGTGCAGAGAACCTTGATGTTGAAGTTCCAGGCGGCAAAGCTACAATCCTGCGTAACAAAGGCTTCATCGGTAAAGATGTAATCATGGGCGTTCGTCCAGAAGACATTCATGAAGAGCCAGTGTTCCTGGAAGCTTCCCCTAACACAATCTTCACTTCGATGGTTGATGTTACGGAAAACCTGGGTCATGAAATGCTCCTCTACTTGAGCGGTCTTGGCAATAACACTGTAATTGCGCGTGTAGATGGACGTTCCACTACCCGTGAAGGCAGCAAGCCTAGATTGGCCATCGACATGAACAAAGTCCACATCTTCGACAAAGAATCCGAACTTAACGTTCTGCTGGGATAAGATCTCTGCAGGGTGAACATAGTTTATAATGAAGAAAGCCGCCTGGTTAGGCGGCTTTTTCTTGTAATGATCATGGTGGAATGGAACGATAACCGCTGGGGTTAAGATTGCATTCACTGGCATAATCCATTAAGATAGCAGGAGAATTACCTGTAGCTGGAATGGATAAAGATGTAACCGGTATGCGGGGAAGCGGCATAAGCCGCGGGTGACGAAAGGACGGACATATATGGCTAAGAAGGTAAAAGTATCGGAATTGGTGCAGCATTTTCAATTAGAGGTAGTATCCGGACATGAAGGTCTGAAGAGACCGATCACAGTGGATGATTTGAACCGTCCCGGGCTGGAAATGGCCGGTTATTTCGAATATTATCCGGAAGAACGTGTGCAGCTATTAGGCAAAACAGAGCTGGCTTTCTTCTCTATGCTCTCAGAGGAAGAACGGAAAAGCCGGGTACGCGGAATCTGTAACGACAATACCCCTTGTATTGTCATTACTCGTGCGCTGGATGTACCCCAGGAGCTTGTAGACATCAGCAACGAGAAGGGACTTCCCGTGCTTCGCAGCTCGATGGCGACCACGATTTTCTCAAGCAGACTGACCAGCTTCCTTGAGGGCAGACTGGCACCGACAGCAACAATTCACGGTGTTCTCTGTGATGTATATGGGGTAGGGATGCTGATTACAGGCACCAGCGGCATTGGTAAAAGTGAAACGGCACTGGAACTCGTTAAACGCGGTCATCGCCTGATTGCCGATGATGCGGTGGAGATCCGTCAGACCTCGGATAATCAGCTTCATGGTACCGCACCGGAATTAATCCGTCACCTGCTGGAGATCCGCGGTGTCGGGATTATTAATGTTATGACGCTCTTTGGGGCAGGTGCTATCCGTAATCACAAGCGGATTACCCTGGTCGTCAGACTGGAAGCCTGGCAGCAGGACAAGCAGTATGACCGTCTGGGACTGGATGAGGAGACGACACGGATTATTGATACCGATGTGCCGCTGGTTACCATCCCTGTCCGTCCGGGACGTAACCTCGCTGTCATTATCGAGGTGGCTGCGATGAATTACCGGCTCAAGCAAATGGGCTTCAATGCCGCGCTGCAATTTACGAATAAACTTACCGCCACCATCTCAGAAGATATGGATGATCTCGATTAGGAGTGTGAGAGCATGTTTTATTCACTAGCGATTGACCCGATTGTCTTCTCGATTGGATCACTGCCGGTGCACTGGTATGGCCTGATTCTGGGTCTTGGTGCGCTTATCGGGCTATTCCTATGTATTCAAGAAGGCAAACGCTTCAACATTCCTCAGGAGTTCTTCATGGATATGTTGCTGTTGGGCTTGCCATCGGCTATTATTGGCGCGCGGCTATACTTCGTAGCCTTCAAGTGGGAAGACTATAAGGATAACCTGCTCGATATCTTCAAGGTCTGGAATGGCGGTATTGCGATTTATGGCGCCCTGATCGGCGCGATTATCTGCGGGATTATTTATTTCCGCTATAAAGGCTATCCGTTCTGGCGCATCGTGGATATCTGTGCTCCCGGACTGCTTGCCGGCCAGATGATCGGCCGTTGGGGTAATTTCATCAACCAGGAAGCCTATGGCGGCGTGGTAGAGGAATCGTTCCTGCGGGATAAGCTGCATTTGCCGGATTTTATCGTTAATCAAATGTACATAGGGGATGCTTTTCACCATCCGACCTTCCTGTACGAATCACTCTGGAGTCTGCTGGGCATTCTGCTCCTCATGGTGTTGCGCCGCCAGAAGTTCGTACGTGCCGGAGAAATCTTCATGTCCTACTTCATCTGGTACTCCATCGGCCGCTTCTTCATTGAAGCTCTGCGTACGGACAGTCTTGCCTTTGACGGCAGCAGCGGTGTGGCAGCCTTCATTAACGGGCTGTGGAGTCCAATGAAGTGGATGGGCTTCGAGCAGGGCTATCTTGACCCGGCTTACGGGAATATCCGTATCTCTCAGCTGCTCGCACTGCTCATTATTGTTGCCGCTATTGTACTGATTATTGTACGGCGGGTTAGCGGACAGCCGAAGGCACATTACCTGGACCCGATCATCAGCACCAAACCGGCAGCGGCGGATGCTGTAGTTCCAGAGAGTGCCGCTAATACGCCACAGAAGCCTGTTCAGCCGGTGGAAGATCCCTCTGAAGATAAGGAAACAAAGGAGTAATACAATCAATGATAGAATGCGTGTTATTTGATCTGGACGGAACGATTGTGAATACAAATGAGCTGATCATTAATTCGTTCATGCATGCGCTGAAGGAGAATAATCTGCCGGCTCTGACCCGGGAACAGATCATTCCCCTGATGGGAACTACACTTCAGCAGCAGCTAGGCGCATTCTCCGGCCTGGAGCCGAAGGATATAGGGGTGCTGGAACGGTCCTACCGTTCGTACAACAATGCGCATCACGATGAGCTGGTCCGCGCTTTTCCCCATGTGAATGAGACGATGGAGGAGCTGCAGCGCCGGGGAATCAAGCTTGGGGTGGTGACCACGAAGATCCGGCCAACCACGCTCAAGGCACTGGAGATGTTCGATCTGCTGAAATATATGGAGACGATTGTTACGGTGAATGATGTGACTCATCCGAAGCCGCATCCGGAGCCGGTGCTCACGGCTGTTGCCAATCTGGGTGTTGATCCAGCCAAGACACTGATGGTTGGCGACAGTGCTGTCGATATTCAGTCTGCGAAGGCAGCAGGGGTTCGTGTAGCAGGGGTGGCCTGGTCGCTTAAGGGTGAGGCTGTGCTGCGCACCTATGAACCGGATTACATCATCCAGGAGATGAAGGATTTGTACTCTATTGTGGAGCAGGAGACTATGCAGCCGTGAGAAAGATAACCCGTTATCCCGTGGAGGGGCATAATTCGCTCTGGCATATATACCGCACGGTCAGCCCGTGGAAAGGTGTGCGCAATTTTATTTTTATCCAGATTGCCCGCTATTGCCCGATTCTGCCGCTCAAGAACTGGATTTACCGCCGGGTGCTCGGGATGAAGGTAGGCAAGCATACTGCGTTTGGACTTATGGCGATGGTGGATGTTTTTTTTCCGGAGAAGATCTCTATTGGGGAGAACACGGTTATCGGCTATAACACTACGATCCTGGCTCATGAGTATCTCATCAAGGAGTACCGGCTGGGTGAGGTTGTGATCGGCGAGAATGTAATGATTGGGGCTAACACGACTATTCTCCCTGGGGTTACGATTGGGGATGGGGCTACGGTTGCGGCGGGATCGGTGGTTCACAAAGATGTTGCTGCCGGTTCGTTCGTCGGGGGGAATCCGCTCCGTGAGCTGCGTAAACAGGAGGAATCATAATGGCTCAAAAGGAAAGAATACCACAGCTTGATATTTTTCGGGCAATCGCTATTTTTGCGGTGATCGCCATTCATGCCACTTCACGCACGTTGGCTGAGACACTGGGCACGTCCATGTTCCCTCCGTTTCTGTTTATTAACAAGTTCAGCCAGTTTGCGGTGCCTTCCTTTATATTCTTAAGCGGGTTCGTCCTGTTCTACAATTATATTGACCGTCCGCTGGGCGGGAAGGTACTGGCCAAATTCTACAGCCGCAGGCTGATCTATATTATTGTGCCTTATCTTGTGTTTACGGTGCTGTATTTTGGACTGAAAATGACGGCCGGTCATACCTGGGGGATGCCTCTTCAGGAGATGGGCGGGAAGTTCTTCAAGTATCTATGGACGGGTACGGCGTATACACATCTCTACTATATCATCATCATTATCCAGTTCTATCTGCTGTTCCCGTTGATACTCTGGTGTCTGCAAAAAGTCCGGCATCTCGCGGCATGGGCACCGGTGATCGGGCTTGCTCTACAGTGGGGCTTCGTGCTGCTTAACAAATATATGGTGAACCACGGGTACTGGAAGCTGTCCAAGGGTAGTCTGGCCATTACGTATTTCTCGTATTTCCTGCTAGGTGCGGCAATTGCCATCTACTACAGCTCGTTGAAAAAGTGGCTCGTTCCCTCCCGCGAAGGCTGGCGCTCCGGTAAAGGTATGAGTTGGGTAGTACTATGGCTCTTATGGGCCGCCGCCGGGATTGGGCACGTGGTATTGTGGTACAACAACTATACGAAGAAAACAGTGATCAACAGTCTGTGGTATGAAGGCTTCTCGAACCTGCATGCCTTGCTCTCTTGTCTGGTACTGTTCCAGCTGTCCTTCCTGCTGTACGGGGCAGGACGAAGCGTGCTGAGCAGACTGCTGCTCTCGGCCGGGGCATGCTCCTTCGGTATCTATCTGCTCCATCCGCTGCTGCTGTTCATGTACCGGAAGCTGCCGTTCCACGGCGGATCGCTGGCCTATACGGCAGCAATAGCGGGCGGCTGGCTGGTGGCCCTCCTGGGCTCCTGGCTGGTGGTTGCGCTTGCCTTCCGTTATGTGAAGCCAGCCTGGATGGTGTTCGGCTCTGCACCGCAGAAGCCGGCAGCAGCGCCAAAGGCGACAGTGTAGACTTAGGCTAAGTATAATATATTGAAAGCGCCGGCTGGCCGCATCTGCGGCTGTCCGGCGCTTTGCTGTAAGCAGGCGGTTCTGGAAAGCACGTTAGCCGGGCTGTTCCCCCGCCTGCTCGCGCTGGAAGTCGGCGATAGCCTGATATTGATCCTCCAGACTGCGGGATACCGAGATGAAGATGGGCAGCAGCTGTTTGTAGGCTTTGGCGTGGGCAGTAACCGGCTCATGCCGGTGAGTGGAGCCAATCATGCTGAAGACAGCATCCAAGGAATCGATCCGGCGGATGGCGTATAATCCCAGTACGACTGCGCCGAGGCAAGAGCTCTCGAAGCTCTCAGGGACGACTACCTCCTGATCGAAAATATCCGCCATCATCTGCCGCCATAGCTCCGAGCGGGCGAAGCCGCCGGTAGCCAGGATTCTAACGGGCTCGCCGATACATTCCTCCATGGCCAGCAATACGGTATACATATTGAAGATGACACCTTCCAGCACCGCACGGATCATATGCTCCTTACGGTGATTCATGCTTAACCCGAAGAAGGAGCCGCGGGCATCGGGATTCCACAGCGGTGCACGTTCTCCGGTCAGATACGGATGGAAGAGCAGTCCGTTACTGCCGGGCGGCACCTGCTCGGCGATCCGGGTTAATACTTCGTAGGGATCAATGCCCAGGCGCTTCGCGGTCTCCACTTCAGATGCGGCGAACTCATCACGCACCCAGCGGAAGAGCATCCCGCCATTATTCACGGGGCCGCCAATCACCCAATGCTTGTCTGTCAGGGCGTAGCAGAAGATCCGTCCTTTGGGATCGGTAAGCGGATGGTCAACTACAGTACGTATTGCACCGCTTGTGCCTATCGTTGCAGCGATTACCCCCGGCTCCATGGCCCCTACGCCCAGATTGGACAGAACGCCGTCACTGGCACCCACTACAAACGGAGTGTCTGTGAGCAGACCGAGCTTTCCGGTAAGCTCCGGAAGCAGTCCCTGCAGGATATGGGTGGTGGGGACCAGACGGGATAGCCGCTCTGGAGTAACACCGGCAATCTGGAGCGCCTCCTCGTCCCAGTCGAGCTTCTCCAGATTGAACATGCCGGTGGCAGAGGCGATGGAATGGTCAATCACATATTCTCCGAACAACCGGAAGAAGATATATTCTTTGATGGAGATGAATTTGTAGGTCTGCCGGAACAGCTCGGGCTGCTCTTCGCCCAGCCACATCAGCTTGGTGATTGGAGACATAGGGTGTATAGGCGTTCCTGTCCGCAGATACAGCTCATGTCCATTCAATTCATCCTTCAACCGCCGGGCATAGCGGCTGCTCCGGTTATCAGCCCAGGTGATACAGGCGGTGAGCGGCTTACCCGCAGGGTCTACAGCGATGACGCTATGCATAGCGGAGCTGAAGGAGACCAGCAGAATGGATTCAGGGGTTGCAAGGCTCTCCTGCATGACCGATGCTATGGTATGAATTACGGCTTCCAGAATCTGCTCCGGGTCCTGTTCTGCGACAGAGGGGGAGGGCTGATGCAGCGGATAGCCCTGATTGCTCTGAGCGACAATTGTTCCGTTCTCCTCAAAGAGGACAGCCTTCGTGCTGGTGGTTCCAATATCAACGCCAATCATATAGGATGTACTCAAGCCGTCAGTCCTTCTTTCTGCTTCTGAATTAGATACCGGGAATACTTAATGGAGGAAATAAAGTACAATCATATTAACTTATTATATTCGCCGCTTATCCCGGTGGCAAAAGGAACTCTGTAATTCAAGCGAATTGTTGACGCAAAAGGATGGTCCGTGATACGATATTGCCACTACTTTACTTTGCTACCACTTTACCATGATAAAGCATTTGATGATACCCTTTAACATATCCGATGAGGTGAACAATGAAGATGGCCAAACCAAAGGGATTTGAAAAGCCTGCCGGCGTAAGAGATTATCTCCCGCGTGCGGTAACGAAGCTGCGCAAGATCGAGAAGGATGTACTTCACTGTATGAGCCGCTGGGGCTACCGGCAGATGATTACGCCTACTCTTGAATATTACGATACGGTCGGTGTAGCCAGCTCTACATCGGATCAGAAGCTGTATAAATTGCTGAACAACCGTGGGCAGGCGCTGGTACTGCGTTCAGAAATGACGGCACCTGTAGCCCGTGTGGTCTCCTCTCTATTGAAGGATGAGCCGCTGCCGCTGCGATTGTCCTACCATGCCAACGTCTTCCGGGCCATTGAAGAAGAGGCCGGGCGGGAGGCAGAATTCTTTCAGACCGGTGTAGAGCTTGTCGGTGACGATTCGCCGGAGGCTGACGCGGAGGTAGTCGCGCTGGCAATTGCTTCACTGCAGGCGGCGGGCGTAAAGTCTTTTAAAATAGCAATTGGACATGTGGGCTTCCTCGACGGCCTCTTTCAGGAGGCGGTCTCCGGCCTGCCCCAGGCTCAGGAGGAGCTGAAGAGCCATCTGCTCAGCCGCGATTATGTAGCCTTCCGCGAGACGCTGCGGCGTCTTGAGCTGTCTGCTGCCCAGAAGCAGGAGCTGGACGGACTGCTGCGGCTGCGCGGCGGGAAGGAGATCTGCGGTCAGGCGCTGGAGCTGAGCAACCATCCGGTGGCGCGCGCATCGATCGAGCATCTGTGCAAGGTATGGGAGGTGCTGGTTGCTTACGGTGTCTCGGAGCATGTGCTGATTGATCTGACGATGATCGGTGATTTCTCTTACTATACAGGCATGACCTTCGAGGGATATGCTTCCGAGCTGGGCTTCCCGGTATGCAGCGGCGGCCGGTATGACAACCTGCTGCAGCAATTCGGGCGTCCGATTCCCTCCACCGGCTTCTCCCTGAAGACCAACCGTATTCTGGATGGAGTCTCCGGGCTGCTGGAAGAGGAAGAGCTGCCGATTCTGGTCCAGTACGATGCACTGCGGCGCCAAGAGGGTCTTGCCGAGGCTGCGAGGCTGCGCTCGGAAGGGCATGCTGTGGTTACACGGCTGGCAACCGGCCCGGAGGAGCTGAAGACCGTGAAGCGGCTGGATGCGGATACTATTCAGGCAGAGGGCGAGCTGTACGGAGAGATATACACGTTCGTATCGTTTGTCAGCGAGCACGGGTGAGCGGAGCAAGATTAAGAAATGGAACCATGAAGTCATATAGATGCAGATGTTAAAGAAGCGGAAACACGAAACGGGGGCGGGTATTGATGGCACAGATTCTTAAGGTAGCCATGCCGAAAGGCCGGATTTACAATAAAGCGGCAGAGCTGTTCCGTCAGGCGGGACTGCCGATTCCTCCCGATGGAGAAGAGTCGCGCAAGCTGGTGATTTCCTTGCCGGAGGCCGGAATGGAGTTCATTCTGGCCAAGCCGGTGGATGTGCCCACTTATGTAGAGTATGGAGTGGCGGATATCGGCATTGTCGGCAAAGATGTATTGCTGGAGGAGAGCCGCGATGTGTACGAGCTGCTGGATCTCGGGATCGCCCGCTGCCGGATGTCGATTATCGGGCTTCCGAACTGGCAGCCGGGCATTCAGCAGCGGGTAGCTACCAAGTACCCGAACGTGGCTTCACGGTATTTCCGTGAGCAAGGCCAGCAGGTGGAGGTGGTGAAGCTGAACGGCTCCATCGAGCTGGCACCGCTGATCGGGCTGGCTGACCGGATTGTGGATATGGTAGAAACCGGCCAGACGCTGAAGGATAACGGTCTGGTGGAGATGACGAGCATCTTCGAGATTACCAGCCGCCTGGTGGCGAACCGGGTAAGCTACCGGATGAAGAATGAGGAGATTCAGCAGCTGTGCGACCGGCTGCAGGCTGTTATTGCAGAACCGGGGTTGCAGGTAAAATAATATAAGCAAAACTATAAGCTCAAGGGGGAAGCGGCGGTGAAGATCCAGTCCAGTAAGGAATTTAAACTGCAGCGTGAGGTGGAATACGGCACGCCGGAGCAGAACAAGGCCGTACGTGAAATCGTGGCCGATATCAAGCGGGAAGGCGACGCGGCACTGCTCCGTTATACGGAGCGCTTCGACGGCGCTGTACTGACGCCAGCGCAGCTGCGCGTAACGCCGGAGGAGCTTGAGGCCGCCTACGGCCGGGTAGAGGAGTCCTTCGTGACGGCGATCCGCGCAGCAGCCGTGAACATCCGTGCGTTCCATGCGCGGCAGAAACGCAATTCCTGGATGGATCTGCAGCCGGACGGCACGATCCTCGGCCAGATCATCCGCCCGCTGAAGCGCGTGGGCGTCTATGTTCCCGGCGGCAAGGCGGCCTACCCGTCCTCGGTGCTGATGAACGTGATTCCGGCACAGATCGCCGGGGTGCCGGAGATCGTGATGGTGACGCCGCCTTCGACGGGCGGCTCTGAAGGTATTGATCCCTATATTCTCGTGGCCGCCGCTGAAGCGGGCGTACACGAGATCTACCGCGTAGGCGGCGCGCAGGCCATCGCCGCCCTCGCCTTCGGCACGGAATCAATCGTGCCGGTCGACAAGATCTGCGGGCCAGGGAACATCTACGTGGCCCTGGCCAAGCGCGAGGTCTACGGCGCTGTCGACATCGACAGCATCGCCGGACCGAGCGAGATCGTCGTGCTCGCCGACGATACCGCCGAGGCCGCCTACATCGCGGCCGACCTGCTCTCGCAGGCCGAGCACGACGAGATGGCGTCGGCGATCCTCGTGACGCCGTCGCAGCGTCTCGCGGAGGCGGTGGCTGCCGAGGTCGAGCGGCAGCTGCAGGCCTTGCCGCGCGAGCAAATCGCGCGGGCATCGGTAGAGAACTACGGCGCGATTATCGTCGTAGACTCGCTTGAGGAGGGCATCTCCGTGGTGAACCGGCTGGCGCCGGAGCATCTGGAGATTGTGGTGAACGACCCGATGGGGCTGACCGGCGCAATTGAGAACGCCGGAGCGATCTTCCTCGGGCCGTACAGCTCGGAGCCGGTCGGCGACTACTTCGCCGGACCGAACCATATTATACCGACGAATGGCACAGCGCGGTTCTCCTCGCCTGTAGATGTGGATGACTTCATCAAGAAGTCCAGCCTGATCTATTACAGCAAGGAAGCGCTGATGCGGGACGGGGCGGCGATTATGGAGCTTGCCCGGCGCGAGGGGCTGGAAGGCCATGCACGCGCCATCGAAATCCGGCTAACGAACGAAGCGAAAGGTGGAGACACAAATGGAGAACAATAACAACGAACTGGCGCTGCGTAAGGCCGGACTTAGCCGTACAACCAATGAAACGGACATCAAGCTAACCTTTGCCGTAGACGGCAGCGGGGTTTCGGAACTGGAGACCGATGTGCCTTTCTTGAATCATATGCTGGACTTGTTCACGAAGCATGGACAGTTTGACCTGAACGTGCAGGCACGGGGCGACATTGATATTGATGACCATCACACGGTAGAGGACATCGGCATCTGTCTGGGACAGGCTCTGCGCGAAGCGCTGGGCGACAAAAAAGGGATCAAGCGGTACGCCAGTGTCTTCGTCCCTATGGACGAAGCGCTGGCTCAGGTAGTGATTGATATCAGCAACCGTCCGCATTTTGAATACCGGGCGGAGTATCCTTCCCAGCAGGTGGGCAGCTTCTCCACGGAGCTCGTTCATGAATTCCTCTGGAAATTCGCGCTGGAAGCCAGAATTACGCTGCATGTCATCGTACATTACGGCTCCAACACCCACCATATGATAGAAGCAGTATTCAAGGCATTGGGACGGGCACTGGACGAAGCGACTATCGTAGATCCGCGTGTGAAGGGCGTACCTTCGACGAAGGGAGTGCTGTAGCATGGCTGTTGCAATCGTCGATTATGGCATGGGCAACCTGCACAGTGTCAGTAAGGCGGTAGAGCGGCTGGGGTATACGAGTCTTGTAACCTCGGATGCCGCCGAGATTCTGGCGGCAGACAGTGTCATTCTGCCGGGTGTCGGTGCCTTTGGCGATGCGATGGAACACCTCCGCGAGAGCGGAATGGATGTGGTAGTCCGGGCCGCAGCAGAAGCGGGACAGCCTGTGCTGGGCATCTGCCTCGGGATGCAGCTGCTGTTCAGCAGTAGCGAGGAGCATGGCGAGCATCAGGGGCTGGAGCTTCTGCCCGGCGCAGTGGTGCGCTTCGCCCCCCGGGACGGCTACAAGGTGCCACATATGGGCTGGAACAAGCTGAGCTTCCGCCAGCCAGAGAGTCCGCTGCTAACCGGTCTGACGGAGGGCCATGTGTACTTCGTGCACTCTTATCATGCACTTGCGGCGGACAGCGAGCTGCTGGCCGTTACAGACTACGGACATCCGGTAACGGCTATTGTGGGCCGCGGCAATGTCTACGGTATGCAGTTCCACCCGGAGAAGAGCGGGGAGCTTGGCATCAAGCTGCTGGGTAATTTCCTGAGGCTCCAGGCACAGCAGGCCTAGCCTGCCTGAATCACTAATTTGCAATGAAAGCGGGGAGTATTCATGTCTTCTTTTATCCTATATCCGGCGATTGATATCCGGGACGGCAAGTGTGTCCGGCTGCAGCAGGGTGATTATGCCCAAGAGACGATCTATAACGACAGTCCGGTAGAGGTAGCTAAGTCATGGGAAGAGCAGGGCGGGCAGTATATCCATCTGGTGGATCTGGACGGAGCCAAAGCAGGCTGCCCCGTGAATGATGCCATCATTGGAGCCATTGCGAAGCATGCGAATGTTCCTGTACAGGTCGGCGGGGGTCTCCGTACTCTTGCCGATGTCGAGAAGCTGCTGGGCCTTGGCGTCAGCCGGGTGATTATCGGAACGGCGGCCATTAATGATCAGGCTTTTACAGAAGCAGTTCTTGCCAAATACGGCGACAAAGTTGCCATCGGCATCGATGCCCGCAACGGCTATGTGGCTACGCACGGCTGGCTTAATACGTCTGAGGTCCGCGCGGAAGATCTGGCCAGAGAGCTGGCCGCCAAAGGTGCCGAGACCTTCATCTATACCGATATCTCCCGTGACGGGATGATGCAGGGGCCGAACGTGGAAGGCATTCTGTCTATGGCCAAGGCAAGCGGCCGCAGCGTAATCGCCTCCGGCGGAGTGACCAGCCTTAATGATCTGCAGCGCCTGAACGTACATAGCGGCAGCGGAATCGGCGGGGCGATTGTGGGCAAGGCGCTGTATACCGGCAATATTGTTCTGGCTGAAGCGCTGCAGGCCCTGGGCCAGTCCTCCGGATTGCGGTAAGTCTATACTAGGGAGGGGTCTTGGGATGTTGGCGAAACGGATTATTCCCTGTCTGGATGTGAAGGACGGGCGTGTGGTAAAAGGCGTGAATTTTGTGAATCTGCGCGATGCCGGAGATCCGGTGGAGCTTGCGGCGCTGTACGACCGCGAGGGCGCGGATGAGCTGGTATTCCTGGATATTTCCGCTTCTGTGGAAGGCAGGGCGACCATGATTGAAGTGGTGCGGCAGACGGCGGGTGAGATTGCCATTCCCTTCACGGTGGGCGGGGGCATCTCGACCCCGGAGGATATGAAGCGGATTCTGCGTGCCGGAGCGGACAAGATCGGCATTAACACGGCCGCTGTCAATAATCCCCGGCTGATTCTGGAAGGGGCCCGTCACTTCGGCTCCCAGTGCATTGTAGTGGCGATGGATGCCAAATATAATGAGGCTTGGGGCGAATGGGAAGTGTATACGCACGGCGGACGTACGCCCACGGGCATCCGGGCCTTGAACTGGGCCAAGGAAGCTGAGCGGCTGGGGGCCGGCGAGATTCTGCTTACAAGTATGGATGCGGACGGGACCAAGGACGGCTTCGACCTGAAGCTGACGGCGGCAGTCAGTGATCTGCTGAGTATTCCAGTGATTGCTTCCGGCGGGGCCGGGAGAATTGAACATTTCTATGATGTATTTACGGAAGGCCGGGCAGATGCCGGACTTGCGGCAACCATTTTTCACTATAAAGAGATTGCTATTCATGATCTGAAGGCTGATCTGAAGCAAAGAGGAGTAGAGATCCGATGAGCGAGGATAAAAAGACTATTGCACAGAGCCAGCAAGAGGCAGTGTCCGGCATCCGCTGGAATGAATCAGGCCTGCTGCCTGCTGTCATTCAGGATGCGCGCACCCTGGAGGTATTAATGTTCGCCTATATGAATCCTGAGTCGCTGCAGCGCTCCCTTGCGAGCGGCCAGACCTGGTTCTGGAGCCGTTCACGCAGCGAGCTGTGGCATAAGGGGGGGACGTCTGGCAATACGCAGGCGATCACCTCGATCCATTACGATTGTGACAGCGATACGCTGCTGGTGAAGGTAGTGCCGGAGGGACCGGCCTGCCATACCGGGGAGAACAGCTGCTTCTTCCGCGAGGTTCCGCTTGATTCACCGGCAAACGTAACTGACACTGCCGGGGCTGCCGTGAACGCTGCTGAAGCAGAGAGCGGCCGGTTTGCAGTACTCGGGGAGCTGGAGCGTGTTATTGCCGAGCGTGAGGTGAACCGTCCTGAGGGGGCGTATACGACCTATCTGTTCGACAAGGGCGTGGACAAGATCCTGAAGAAGGTCGGTGAGGAAGCCTCCGAGACGATCATTGCCGCCAAAAACAAGGATAATGCCGAGCTGCGCCTGGAGGTCAGCGATCTGATCTATCACCTGCTGGTGCTGCTGCAGGAGCGCAAGCTTCCGCTGGATGAGATTCTGGAAGAGCTGAGCGCCCGCCATGAACGGCCTCGCCGCGATTAGGAGGAACTTTCAGCATGCACATCGATTATCATACCCATCATGAACGCTGCGGTCATGCGGTCGGGAAGCTGGAGGAGTATGTGCAGCGGGGCATCGCTCTGGGGCTTGAGCAGCTCGGGCTGTCGGATCATCTGCCGCTTATCCATGTCGACCCGGACCACTACTATCCCGAGATGGCTATGCCTCTTGCGGAGCTTCCGCGATATGTGGAGGAATGCCTTACGCTGAAGGAGCGCTACCGGGGCACGATTGAGCTGCGGGTCGGGCTGGAGGCGGATTATATTGAGGGATATGAGGAACAGATCCGCGAGCTTTTGGCACCGTATCCCTGGGATTATCTGATTGGTTCGGTGCATTTCCTGGGAGAATGGGATATTACCGACCACCGGCAGACCCATGGCTGGGAAGGCCAGGATATAATGGCGGTATACCGCAGGTATTATGATGCTGTACAGAAGTCGGCGTTATCGGGATTATATGATATTATAGGACATATGGACGTCATCAAAAGGTTCGGTTACGGACCCCGGACGCCGGAGGACCTGGCGGAGGCCAGAGCGCTTGAGCTGGATACGCTGAAGATCATCGCCCGCAGCGGAACCGCCATGGAGCTGAATGCTTCCGGGCTGACCAAGCCGTGCGCCGAGATGTTTCCGGCAGAGCATGTGCTGGTCCAGGCGCTGGCGCTAGGCATTCCGCTCACGGTTGGCTCTGATGCGCATGATCCCATGAAGCTGGGAGACGGCTTAACAGAGGCCCGGGACATGCTCTGGCGCACCGGCTTCCGCGAACTGGCCGTCTTTGAAGGACGCCGCCGTACATCCGTTCCGTTCAATATATAAATTTATAATCCCAGGAGGGTACTATGCATCATCAATTACGGATTTTTTCCGGTTCGTCGAATCCGAAGCTTGCCGCTGATATTGCGGAGCGCCTTGGTGCGCCGCTTGGCCAGATCAAGTTGACCCGTTTCAAAAGCGGCGAGATTTATGTGCATTATGAAGAGAGCATCCGGAACTGCGACGTATTTTTGGTGCAATCCCTGGCTCATCCGATTAACGAGCTGTTTGTAGAGCTGCTGGTCATGATTGATGCCGCCAAGCGCGCATCGGCCAGAACGGTGAACATTATCGTTCCCTATTACGGGTACGCCCGGCAGGAGCGTAAGTCCGCACCACGTGAGCCGATCTCGGCCAAAATGGTCGCCGATGTGCTGACCACCGCCGGCGCAACGCGCGTCATTACGATTGATCTGCATGCTGCAGCCATACAGGGATTCTTCAATATTCCGGTGGATCATCTGACTGCGCTTGATCTGATCAGCGGTTATCTGAAGGTGAAGGGGCTTACCGATCTGGTCGTGGTCTCCCCGGATGCGGGACGCGCGTCTATGGCGGAGAAGCTGGCCAGCCGGCTGGATTCGCCGTTCGCCATCATGATCAAGAAGCGTCCGGCGCATAATGAATCGGTGATTACGCATGTCATTGGTGATGTGGAAGGCAGGACGCCGATCATTATCGAGGATCTTATTGATACCGGAACGACTATCGTCAATGTGGTGGAGGGCCTGAAGGAGCGGGGCGCCCGGAACAGTATCGTCTGTGCTACGCACGGACTGTTCTCCGGGGATGCGCTTGAGCGGATGGATCATCCCAATATCGACGAGATTGTCATTACCGATTCGATTGCCCTGCCGGACGAGCATTCCAGCAGATTCGCAGTGCTCTCGGTAGCTCCCATGCTGGCTGAGGCCACTCGTATTATCATCGAGGGCGGTTCCATAGATAAGCTGTTCAGAGACGCGGGGATTTAACTCCCGCGTCTTTTTTATTGTGAATGAGGCACAAGATAACCTATCCTTCTATTTCTCGCTGAAACGGGTGCCGTCCCTGAAAGGACGGCAAAGCCGTTTCCACTTGAGCTTTTCCCTCCCGTCAGCTCTCTCCCTGAGACTTGAGAATCTCGTTGCCACATGTGGTATACTGTGTGAAGAAGACAGCCGAGACCATAAATGGAAACGAACAGGTAAGGCTAGGGAAGCTGAAACAAGGGAGGTGCCTTGCTTCCATGATAGAGAGAACTTCAGAGAATGTCGCGGAGCACAGTAATGTCATTCCGGTCACTCTGGATGCCAATTTTTTCTTTGAAAGAGCCGTTCGGTCGCTGGACCGCTTTCAATATGATAAGGCATTAAGAAATTTTCGCAAAGCTGTTGAATATGAGCCGGATAATCCGGTGAATCATTGCAATATGGCGGGTATATTATCTGAGATGGGCAATTATACCGCATCTAACGAGATTCTTATCCATGTTCTGGAGAAAATCGACCCCGCTATGACGGAATGCCATTTCTACATGGCTAATAACTTCGCCAATATGGAAAGCTTTGAAGAGGCGGAGCGTTCGCTGGTCACTTATTTGGAAGAGGATGCTAACGGCGAGTTCATGACCGAATCCGAAGAACTGATGGAGCTGCTGCAATATGAGCTGAACCGGCCTGCTCCGCTGGTGCGTATCCGCAGCCGTGAGGGAGTCGTAGAGCATGATCGGGCGCGGAGTCTGCTGGAGGAGGGTAAGTTCCCTCAGGCTGTAGAACTGCTGGAGGAGATCACTGCGGGCACCCCGGATTTTTTGGCTGCGCATAATAATCTGGCACTGGCTCATTTCTATATGGGCCGGTTCGCCAAGGCGAAGGAATGTCTGAATGAGGTGCTGAAGCAAGACCCCGGCAATCTGCACGCTCTGTGCAATATGGCCATCTTCCTGCAGTATGCAGGAGATAAGGAACAGCTTGCGACGCTGCTGGGTATGCTTGAAGCAACGGTGCCGTTCCATCAGGAGCATGTATTCAAAATGGCTACAACCATGGGTATCCTGGGCCGGCACGCTGCCGCTTACAGCCATTTCCGCCGTCTGCTGAAGGACGAGGAGGTCGCCGGAGACGCCGGGCTGTATCATTACTGTGCCGCGGCGGCAAGCAATAGCGGAAGACATGATGAGGCACTGCGCTGCTGGAGACAGGCAGCCAAGCTGGACCCTGCTTCCGCTGTCCCGGCGTTCTTCCTGTCCCAGCTCCAGCAGGCCCGGGCAGAAGGACAGCCTATGCCTGCAGTCAGCTATAACTATCAGCTTCCCTTCCAGGAGCAGCTGAAGCAGTGGAAGGGCAATACGGGCAGATTCACTGAAGAAGTGCGGAATAATCCGCTGCTGCGCGCCTCGTTCTTCTGGGCGCTGCGCTACGGCGATTCCGCTACGAAGCTTCAGGTGACCGAGGCTCTCCGCTGGATTGAGGACGAGGAGATGTCCGAGGTACTGCGCGGAGTTCTGGAGCAGGAGCCGCTGAAGGAGGACCGCCTGCAGGAGGCGGCATTGTTCAGCCTTCAGCGGCTGATCGGGGAGAACCTGAATGAAGCCGGCGGCTCGCCCGGCGAAGAGCAGGAGCCTGCGGCTGCTCCCGGACCCAAGGGGATGCTGCCCGGAACCGGCGGCTTATCGCCGTCCACTACCCGTATTTGAAGCAATTGCTGTTGTAAGAACACCTACTTGTAAGGAGGCCAATGTAATGTACAAAACGATTGTAATCGGAACAGGCCCGGCCGGGCTGACTGCCGCGATTTATCTGGCGCGTGCGAACCTGAGCCCGCTGGTCATTGAAGGCTTGCAGCCGGGTGGACAACTGACAACGACGACAGAAGTGGAGAACTTTCCAGGCTTCCCTGAAGGGATTCTGGGTCCGGACCTGATGGACAATATGCGCAAGCAGGCGGAACGCTTCGGCGCTGAATTCAAGAACGGCTGGGTGGAGTCGGTGGACTTCTCACAGCGCCCGTTCAAGGTGACCGTGGACGGGATGGGTGTACTGGAAGCAGAATCAGTTATTATTTCAACCGGGGCCTCTGCAAGATATCTGGGCATCCCGGGCGAGCAGGAGAATGTGGGACGCGGGGTCAGCACCTGTGCGACCTGTGACGGCTTCTTTTTCCGTAATAAAAAGATTGTCGTCGTCGGCGGCGGAGACTCCGCCATGGAGGAAGCCAGCTTCCTGACCCGCTTTGCGTCCAGCGTAACGCTGGTTCACCGCCGTCCCGAGCTGCGGGCCTCGAAGATCATGCAGGACCGGGCGCGTGACAACAGTAAGGTAACCTGGGCCTTGAACCGCACACCGGTTGAAGTAACGGTAGGAGAGACCGGAGTGAAGGGCCTTACGGTGCTTAATAATGAGACAGGTCTGACAGAGCTGGTAGAAGCAGACGGCGTGTTCGTAGCGATTGGACACACACCGAACACAGCCTTCTTGGGCGGGCAAATCAACACGGATGCTAATGGCTATATCGTGGTGAACCCGGGTACCACCGAGACCAACATCCCAGGCGTATTCGCCTGCGGCGATGTGCAGGATACGCGTTACCGTCAAGCGATATCGGCAGCAGGGACCGGCTGTATGGCCGCCATGGATGCCGAGAAGTTCCTGGAAGGCACGATGGTGCACGACTGGAGCGAATCGCTGGACAAATAACGGGTTTACAACAATTACCCAAACTGGTAAAATGCATTTAATTAGATAAGATACCCACTAGGGGAGCCTGAATAGGCTGAGACGGGAAAATTGAATTTCCGGACCCTTGAACCTGATCTGGATCATACCAGCGTAGGAAAGTGGAGTCGGACCTTTTTTGAATACAGTCTTATTTGGCTGTTCCTTTAATAAAGCCGCTCCAGGTGGAGCGGCTTTTTGACTTGCAGGAATCTATAGATTCTTCAGCTCAATCTGCTGCGTGACCTCTTATCTGATGAGTGTACAGAGCGAAGAGGAGGAGATTGAAATGACAGGAATGCTCAAGAACGAAGAGGTGAATCTTTCCGGATTCCCCGCGAGCCGTAAAGTGTATGTGGAGGGCTCACGCCCGGATATCCGGGTTCCGATGCGGGAGATCAGCCTCAGCAGAACCGAAGGCGTTGCCGGGGAAGAGGACAATGCTCCGCTGCGGGTCTATGACACAAGCGGTATGTACACGGATGCTGCGGAGGAGACGGACATTCGGAGGGGACTGCCGCCGCACCGTTCATGCTGGATTGAGGAACGCGGCGATTCGGAGGAATACACCGGAAGAGCCGTCCGGCCGGAGGATAACGGAATCCGCAGAGAAGGGGCTGCCGCAGAAGCTCATCCAGGACTGTGCAGGAATCCCCGGCGGGCCTATGCAGGCGGCAATGTGACTCAGCTGTATTATGCAAGGCAAGGGATCATAACACCGGAAATGGAATATATTGCGATCCGTGAGAATATCCGGCCGGAGTTCGTAAGGGATGAGGTGGCCGCTGGCCGCGCCATCATTCCGGCCAATATCAATCACCCGGAGAGTGAGCCGATGATTATCGGCCGTAACTTCCTCGTGAAGATCAATGCGAATATCGGAAATTCTGCGGTCACTTCTTCTATTGAAGAAGAGGTGGAGAAGATGCGGTGGGCAACCCGCTGGGGGGCAGATACCATCATGGATCTCTCCACCGGCTCTAAGATCCATACCACCCGGGAGTGGATAATCCGCAATTCTCCTGTGCCGGTCGGGACAGTGCCCTTATACCAGGCGCTGGAGAAGGTGAACGGCATAGCCGAGGACTTAACCTGGGAGCTCTACCGTGACACGCTGATTGAGCAGGCGGAGCAGGGAGTGGATTACTTCACCATTCATGCCGGGGTACTGCGGCGCTATATTCCGCTGACTGCCCGGAGAATGACCGGCATCGTATCCCGGGGCGGATCGATTATGGCCGCCTGGTGCCTGGCTCATCAGCAGGAGAACTTCCTGTACACACACTTCGAGGATATATGTGAGATTATGAAGACGTATGATGTGGCCTTCTCGCTGGGGGATGGCCTGCGTCCCGGCTCTATCGCCGATGCCAATGATGAAGCTCAGTTCGCCGAGCTGGAGACACTGGGAGAACTGACGCTACTAGCCTGGAAGCACGATGTTCAGGTCATGGTCGAAGGTCCGGGCCATGTGCCGCTGCACAAGATTAAGGAGAATATGGACAAGCAGCTTGAGATCTGCCACGAAGCCCCTTTCTATACCCTCGGCCCGCTGACTACGGATATTGCACCCGGTTATGATCACATCACTTCGGCCATCGGGGCAGCGATAATCGGGGGGCTCGGGACGGCGATGCTGTGTTACGTTACACCTAAGGAGCATTTAGGCCTGCCTGACAAGAATGATGTGCGCGAAGGCGTCATTACCTATAAAATCGCTGCACATGCCGCAGACCTCGCCAAGGGACATCCGGGGGCGCAGGACCGGGATGATGCGCTGTCCAAGGCGCGGTTCGAGTTCCGCTGGCGCGACCAGTTCCATCTCTCCCTCGACCCGGAACGGGCGCTCGCGTATCATGACGAGACCCTTCCGGCAGAGGGGGCGAAGCAGGCGCATTTCTGTTCGATGTGCGGTCCTAAATTCTGCAGCATGCGGATTTCGCATGATATCCGTAATTCTCATAGATGGAGCAAATCACTGTAATTTAGCTGCTAATATAGCGGAATCGCAACATTCTTAGGCTATCCCCCAAGCTGAAAGGCTTGCGGGGATAGTCTTTTTATAGTTAGTGATTACAATCACAATTCACCTCTGTGACCTATGCTAAGCTGTTGCTTGAGAAGAGTTCTCATTAGTGAGGTGTGCAAAAGGATGAGCAAAGCGTTGAAGCTGGATGAATCGGTCTTTGAGCTGGTAACCAGGCACCCGGAAGTGGTGGAGATCATGGTGGAGCTGGGATTCCGTGATATTGCGAAGCCTGGAATGCTGCAGACCGCAGGACGGTTCATGACCCTGTCTAAAGGAATGAAGTTAAAGAAAATAGAGCTGGAAACCGTTCGGCTGGCCTTTTGGCAGCATGGTTTCGAGATTATAGAATAGAAGGAGAGATTGCGATGAGCGAACTGATTAATAACCGCGAGGTCGATGTGCCGGAACAGACACGCCGCCAGGCTATGCTGAGAGAGATCATCAAGGAGCTGCATGCGGGCAAAAGCGTGGAGGAGGTTAAGGCGCGATTTGAAGAGGCGGTAGGCGATGTTACGGTGGAGGAAATCTCCGCCATGGAGCACTCCCTGATGACCGAGGAAGGCATTCCGGTAGAGGAAGTACAGCGCCTCTGCTCTGTGCATACGGCGATTTTCAAAGGCTCGATTGAACAGATTCACCGTTCTTCTAAGCCCGAGGAGCAGCCCGGTCATCCCGTGCATACGTTCAAGCTGGAGAACCGCGAGATCGAGCGTCTGGTCAACTTCCGGCTGGAGCTGCATGCAGATAAGTTCAAGAAGAACGCCAGCGAGGAGATTATTTTCAAGCTGCTGGAGGACCTTAGTCTGCTGCTGGATCTCGACAAGCACTACAGCCGTAAGGAGAATCTGCTGTTCCCTTACCTGGAGAAGTACGGCATATACGGTCCTACGAAGGTAATGTGGGGAGTGGATGACGGAATCCGCAATATGATCAAGGAAGCCAAGAAGGCGCTTAGCGCCTATAACGGGGACAGCGGGCAGATTACAGCCGCACTGGAGGAGATCATTAAGGAAGTCAATGAGATGATCTTCAAGGAAGAGAATATTCTGCTCCCGATGGCGCTGGATAAGCTGACTGAGGATGAGTGGGTCCGGATCGCCCGCGAAAGCGATGAAATCGGCTTCTGCCTGACTGCGCCCGACCAGGAATGGATACCGGAACGTGCAGCGGAGCCTGAGGGTGCTGATGTTCCAGCGGAAGAAGGGGAAGGCCTGTCCCCGCAGGGCTTCATCCGGTTCGAGACCGGACTGCTGTCGCTCCACCAGCTCGAGACGCTGATGAATCATCTGCCGGTGGACCTCACCTTTATCGATGAGAACGATGTTGTCCGCTACTTCTCGCATGGCAAGGAAAGGATCTTCGCCCGGACGAAGGCCGTTATCGGCCGCACCGTACAGAACTGCCATCCGCCGCAAAGCGTGCATGTTGTCGAGAAGCTGCTCGCTGATTTTAAGGCGGGAGTGAAGGATGCCGAGGATTTCTGGATTAACATCAAGGATAAATTCATCTATATCCGTTATTTCGCTGTACGGGATGCAGACGGCCGTTATATGGGGACGCTGGAATTCACCCAGAATATTGCACCGATCCGTGCCCTGGAGGGCCAGAAGCGAATTTTGTCCGAATAGCATTAAGGCATCTGGCACCCTACAATAGAAGAGAATGAACGGACTTTCTTGCCTGCCTGGTGAGAAAGTCTTTTTGTTAACAATAAGAACTGAAGCCCATTGCCCCGGGTGTATCGCCTTTCCTTGACCGCAGGGGAGGCTTCTATTATAGTGGGTACGTAGGATTAACTATTTTAGCATAGAAAAAGGTGGCTTGTAACATGTCTGAACATATCTACGTTGGCGTGGATTTAGGTGGTACCACGATTAAGGTTGGAATCTGTAATGCCGAGGGAAGCCTGCTGCACACTTACGAAGGTCCGACAGGGACTGCGGATGGCGTCGATGCTGTCATCGATAATATCGAGAAGTATGTACGCCAGATTGTGGAGGACTCTCCGTACTCCTGGGACCAGCTGGCTGGTGTGGGTGCGGGACTGGCCGGATTTACGAATATTCGTGAAGGTATCATCATCCTTGCGCCCAACATAGGATTTAGAGATGTGCCGATCCGCTCCATTCTGGAGGGTCGTCTGAACAAGCCAGTCAAAATAGACAATGATGCCAACGTGGCTGCACTGGGCGAAGCCTGGAGCGGTGCAGGGCGCGGCATAGAGAATTGTGTCTGCTATACGCTCGGTACGGGTGTCGGCGGCGGTATTATTATTAATGGTAAGGTGTATCAGGGCTTTGCCGGTCTGGCCGGCGAGCTTGGACATATCTCCGTGGTCCCCGATCTGGAAGCGATCCAGTGCGGCTGCGGGAACATGGGCTGTTTGGAAACCGTTTCCTCAGCGACAGGCATTATCCGCATGGCGAACGATGCTGTAGCACGCGGGGACCGGACCTCCTTGTCCACCGTTGAAAAAATCGCTGCGAAGGAAGTATTCGATGCCGCCAAGGCAGGCGATGAGGCTGCGCTGCGGATTGTGAACCGGGCGGCCTTCTACCTGGGTAAATCGATGGCCTCCGTTGCAGCGGTTCTGAACCCTGAAGTATTCATCGTCGGCGGCGGAGTCTCCAAGGCAGGCGATATTCTGTTCGATGAAGTCCGCCGGGTATTCGCCAAGCTGGCGCCTGCCCCTCTGCAGACCGGTGTTACGATTGTACCTGCAGCGCTTGGCAATGACGCCGGTATTATTGGTGCGGCAGGTCTGCTGCTGCGTTCTTAAAAGACCGGAATTATTCATATACTAATCATAGGGAGGGATGCTGTAATGACCGACCTCGAGCAAACCCTGCCCGCCCATGCCACCCTGATTATCATTACAGGCATGTCGGGTGCGGGCAAGACGATTGCCGTGCAGAGCCTGGAGGATCTGGGGTTCTTCTGCGTGGATAATCTTCCGCCTGTGCTAATCCCGAAATTCGCTGAGCTGATTGAGCAGTCCAAGGGTAAAATCGCCAAGGTGGCGCTGGTCATCGACCTCAGGGGGCGGGAATTCTTCACCGCCCTGTCGGAGTCTCTGGCCTACATCAAGGACGAGTCAACGATCGGGTGTGAGATCCTTTTCCTGGACGCCACAGATTCAGTGCTTGTACAGCGTTACAAGGAGAGCCGGAGGCATCATCCGCTTGCTCCGAAGGGCATGCCGCTGGACGGCATCCGCATGGAGCGCCAGATGCTGGAGGAGCTGAAGAATTCAGCTACCCTGTGTCTGGATACCAGCAGCATGAAGCCGGTTCAGCTCAAAGAAAAAATAGTGTCACGCTTCTCCCACCTCGGGAAAAGCACCCTCTCGGTTAACATTACTTCGTTCGGATTCAAGTATGGGATTCCGATTGATGCTGACCTGGTGTTCGACGTCCGCTTCCTGCCTAATCCGCATTATGTGGATCAGCTGCGGCCCAAGACAGGCCAAGACAACGAGGTGTACGACTACGTAATGAAATGGCCTGAAACGCAAGAATTCCTGACCAAGCTGCTAGATATGCTTCAATTCCTTATTCCGCAATACCGCAAGGAAGGCAAATCCCAGATTATTATCGGCATCGGCTGTACGGGCGGCAAACACCGTTCGGTAGCCATCGCCGAATACCTGGGCAAAATGCTGGGGGTTAGCGAGACGGAAGCGGTAGCAGTCAGCCATCGGGACTCCGAACGCGACCGGCATTGATGAGAGAAGGGATGAATAGTGGCTGAAGAACAAGGACAGCGTCCGAAGATCGTCGTGATGGGTGGCGGGACCGGGCTCTCGGTGATGCTCCGGGGGCTGAAGGAGAAGCCGCTGGATATCACGGCGATCGTAACTGTCGCAGATGACGGGGGAAGCTCCGGGATTCTGCGCAGTGAGCTGCAGATGCCGCCGCCCGGGGATATCCGCAACGTACTTACGGCTATGGCTGACGTTGAGCCTCTGATGGCACAGATTATGAAGTACCGCTTCAGCAGCGGAGAAGGCTTAGCCGGGCATAGCCTGGGCAATCTGATTCTGGCTGCACTGACTGACATCTCCGGGGACTTCGTTACAGCAGTCCGGGAGCTTAGCCGGCTGTTCGCCGTTCGCGGCCGGGTGCTGCCTGCGGCCGGAGAGGCGGTAATCCTGCATGCCGAGATGGCGGATGGAACCCTGATTACCGGTGAATCCAAAATCCCGGAGGCGGGCGGCGTCATCAAGCGCGTATTTCTGGAGCCGGTGGATGTTGAGCCGCTGCCGGAGGCGCTGGAGGCTATCCGCAACGCAGATGCTATTCTGCTCGGTCCGGGCAGTCTGTATACCAGCATTCTGCCGAATCTGCTGGTGCCGAAGCTGGCAGAAGCCGTGGTAGCTTCCGAGGCTATTAAGATTTTTGTATGCAATGTAATGACCCAGCCGGGTGAGACGGATAATTACACGGTTAATGACCATCTACAGGCCGTATATGACCATATCGGGCTGCATCTGTTCGATTATGTGATCGTCAATGACGGGGAGATCCCGGAGCAGGTGCAGATCAAATACGCCGAGAAGGGTGCCCGTCCGGTACAGCTTGACCGCGAGGCCGTGGATGGCAACGGGTATAAGGTGATTGCTGACAAGCTGGTATTATTCAAAACCTATTTGCGGCATGATACAGATAAGCTCAGTCACCATATTTTCCAGCTGGTGAAGGATTGGATTGACAGAAAGAGTTAAATGAAAGAGGTGAGCCCCTTGTCTTTTGCGGCCCTTACCAAAAAAGAGCTGACGATGGTCGAGAGCCAGCCCTGCTGCGAGAAAGCGGAAATGTCAGCGCTGATCCGAATGAATGGTTCGGTGCAGCTTTCGAGCAAAAAGGTGGTTCTCGACATTTCGACGGAGAACGCCGCGATTGCAAGGCGGGTATATTCTTTGCTTAAGAAATATTACCAGGTCCATATCGAGCTGCTCGTGCGTAAAAAAATGCGTTTGAAGAAGAATAACGTCTATATTGTAAGAATCCCGAACCAGGTCCAGGAGATCCTGAAGGATCTGCGGATTGTCTCTGAGGGCTTTATTTTCACGGATGGGATTGATGAAGAGATTGTCGGCAAGAACTGCTGCAAGCGTGCCTATCTGCGGGGTGCCTTCATGGCTGGCGGTTCGGTCAATAACCCGGAGGGCTCTTCGTACCACTTGGAAATCGCTTCCATGTATGAGGAGCACTGCAAGGCGCTCGTGGAGCTGGCTGGTGAATTTCACCTGAATGCCCGCTGCATAGAACGCAAAAAAGGCTTCATCCTATACATCAAGGAAGGCGAGAAGATCATTGAGTTCCTCAGTCTGATCGGCGCCCATCAGGCGCTGTTCAAATTCGAGGATGTGCGGATCATGCGCGATATGCGCAACTCGGTCAACCGGATTGTGAACTGCGAAACGGCCAATCTGAACAAGACGATCAGTGCGGCGGTACGCCAGATTGAGAACATCAAGCTGCTGCAGCGCGAGGTGGGTCTGGAAAGCTTGCCGGATAAGCTGCGGGAGGTTGCCGAGATCAGACTGGCACACCCGGATATTAACCTCAAGGAAGTCGGGGATATGCTGGGCGGGACAGTCAGTAAATCGGGTGTGAACCACCGTTTGCGCAAAATTGATGAGCTGGCGGACAAGGTCCGCGGCGGCTGATTATTTTTTTTCTAGTGCGGTATGCGTTATAATGATATAATATTATAAAATTAATGTGAAATTTTTGGGCAGATCTCAAATAGGGGGTAAGCGTTTCATGACAAAGCACCCGGTAGTTGTTCGGTTGAAGACGGGGCTCCATGCTCGGCCGGCAGCATTGTTTGTGCAAGAAGCTAATAAGTTTTCGTCGGAGATTTTCGTGGAAAAAGACGATAAAAAAGTGAACGCCAAGAGTATCATGGGCATTATGAGCCTCGCGATCAGTTCCGGTACGGAGATCCACATCAGCGCAGACGGTGCAGACGCGGAACAGGCTGTAACCGCTTTGACCAGTCTGGTAAGCAAGGAAGAGCTTGAGAATCAATAAATGCTACATGGTCTAACCAAAAGCCCTTAGGGGCTTTTTTTCATATCGGAAATGTCATCCGCCTGTTCTGGACCGGGACGGGGAACAAATAAAAAATAAATATCGTACATTGCTCATGCAACTTTTACCATGCTGTCCCGTCTAGAGGGTAATAACACTTAAACGAATCGAAAGGGGATGGCAAGCATGAGAAAATGGGGTAAATCGATTGGATCAGTTCTGCTGGCAGCTAGCTTGATGATTGGAGGAATGGGGTTGAGCGGAGTGCTGAAGGGTCCTGAAAAGGCTTACGCCGACGAAGTACAGAAGAATATTGTGAACGTGGTGGGCAAAGGCGAGCTATCGATCAAACCGGATATTGCGTATCTCTCCATCGGGGTAACGACAACTGCCGAAACTGCGCAGGAAGCACAGAAAGGCACTGCCGCGAAGGTCTCCAAGCTGACCGCTTTGTTCAAGACCACCTGGGGTATTGCGGACAAAGACATTCAGAGCACACAGTTCTACGTACAGCCTAACTACACTTACAGCGAGAAGGACGGCCAGAAGGTAAAAGGCTATAACGCCCAGCACACGCTGGAGGTCTCTTACCGCGATCTGACAAAGGTTGGACAATTGCTGGACGCTGCTTCTGCGGCCGGAGCGAACAACATCGGTAACGTGCGGTTTGCGATTGAAGATCCGTCCGCCTTTGAAGCACAGGCTATCGAGAAGGCTATGCAGAATGCAGATGTCAAAGCTGCGGCCATTGCCAAAGCAGCGAAACGCGGATTGGGCATGGTAGTCACTGTCGTTCAGAGCGATGACGGGAATCATCCGATAATCTTCGCTCAAGCAGAAGCGATGCAGAAATCCGCAATGGATAACGCTGCCGGAAGCTCCGTTGAACCCGGGCAGGTTAAGGTCACTACCCAATTGAGTGTAACGTATGAACTGAAATAAACGTTTCGCAAGAGGCGCTTGCTCTGCTGTTATAAGCAGGGCAGGCGCTTTTTATAATCATATAAATGAATGTATATGCACATATGCGCTTTTGAAATCTCTCAGTTTGTTTAAATTAAGGTAACAGGATCTTTAGATAATCATGGCAAACCTTAAGAAACTGTAAAGCGGATTGTAACATCCCCCGCTAGTTCTTTTACTATAATAGGAACAGTGATACGGAAGAACACACATCATGACTAATCATACCACCAGGTGGAAGGGGAAATAACAATGAATTCGAACTCTAAGAAATACATCCGCAGATGGGGTGCGGGAATGCTCGCAGCAGGAATTCTGCTGGGCGGAACAGGAATCCTTCAGGCAGACATTACGGAGGCCGCTCCGGCAGCCGCTTCGGCCAAAGTCAAATCCTCATCTGTAGTGCTGAAGGTTAACGGTAAAAATGCAGCCCAGGCGGGCCTGCTCCAGGAAGGAAAGGTATGGGTGCCGGTAACCTTCCTGCGCGATGCGCTGGGGATGCCGCTCTCTTATGATAAAGCGGAGAAGACTTATTCTATAGGAACAGGTACTGCGCAATTGAAGCTGGCAATTATGGATTACGGCATTATGATCCGAGTGAACAACTATTATATTGGTGAATATGAGGGCAAACAACTGAACAACCGGCTGTACGTCCCGTTCCAGCTGATTAACGATTACATGGGCTATAAAGGGGACTGGAACGCTGCTGCAGGACAGCTGAATCTGACGAAAAGGACGCAGAATGCCGTAACAATCAAGACAGCGAGCTATACGAAGGACTATAAGGATGCGCCAATCAAGCTGGATTATCCGCAGGTCAGCGGTCTGGCGAACGCCGGGGCAGAGAAGGCGATCAATGATCTGATCAAGCAGACCGTTCTGAACTATGCGAAGGATGCTGAAGATCAAATCTCCAAGCGGTCGAAGGATGACCGGCCGTATGAATTCGAAGGCGGTTATGTGGTCACGTACAACCAGGATGGTGTGCTCAGCCTAATCACTAATCAATACGGGTATACCGGCGGTGCCCATGGGATGACTTACCGCAATGCGTTCACCTTCTCGCTCAAAGACGGGAAACGTCTGTTGCTGGGCGACCTGTTCGGTGCCAATCCTAATTACAAGAAACAGCTCAATGCCAAGCTGGCCACCGAGATCAAAGCTAACGGGGGTTATCTGGGCGGGTTCAACGGTCTGGATACAGAGAAGTATTTCTATTTAAAAGATGGCAAAGCGGTGCTCTTCTTCCAGTTATACGAATACACCGCATATGCCGAGGGTTTCCCGGAATTCAACTTCAGCTTCAAGGAACTCCTGCCGGACGGAAGCAGTCCGTTCGCAGCGCTGAAATAATACAGCCTAATACTGACCCTTGTGCTCTATGACGAGCACAAGGGTTGTTTGCGTTTTAATGGACTAATCGGGCGGCCCTGCCGTTACCACTTCACCCGGCCTTTCATAAATTAAAGAAGGCAAGCAGCTTATAACGGGGAGGGAAAGAGTATGGTCTATCAGTATACGGCCATTGGGGATTCACTCACAACCGGCTTCGGGGCGCTTCCCGGGAACGGCTTCGTCCCCGTCTACCGGCGGATGGCGGAAGGGAGACTCGGCACGCCGGTGGTGCCGGCGAATCTTGGCGTCAACGGTCTGACCACCGGGGGGCTGAAGCAACGGCTGAGGAGCTCGAACGTCTACCGGGCGGCGGTGAAGGATGCGCAGATCATTACGCTGTCCATTGGCGGCAATGACTTGATTAAGGCAGCCCGGGCAGCCGGGCCCCGGCCCGGTGAATTCCAGGGCTTGCTGAAGCAGGCGCTTAGGGACTGCAAGCGTAACTACAGCGACATCATGGGTAGCCTGACACAGCTCAAAGCGGGCTCCCGCAGCCCCTACATCCTCCGGATGGTAGGGCTCTATAACCCATATCCCCAGGTGGATGAAGCAACAGAGTGGGTGCGCGAGTTCAACCGCTATGCATCAGGCTACAGCAGCAGTAACGTAGGGTTTGCTTCGATCTACCATGAGTTTGCCGGTAATGAGCGGGGGCTGCTGTTCCTGGACCATATTCACCCGAACAGCAGAGGCTACCGCGTAATTGCAGGCAAGCTGGACGCTTTGGGTTACGGGGGCTTAAGGTAGGGTGTGGAACGGTGCAGGAACAATCAAAGAGGCTGCTACGGACCAGATGGTCTGTAACAGCCTCTTAGTAAATTCATGAAATTAAGTACTTATACGCCTGTCGGCAGAGTCTTCTCAATTACCTTGTCCACGATACCATATTCGGCAGCGTCTGCAGCGCTCATGAAGTAGTCGCGGTCGGTATCCTTCTCGATCTTCTCCAGCGGCTGGCCCGTACGTTCGGAGAGGATGCGGTTCAGCTTCTCACGCAGCTTGATGATGCGGCGGGCACGGATCTCGATATCCGAAGCCTGGCCCTGGGCACCGCCTAGCGGCTGGTGAATCATGATCTCGCTGTTCGGCAGGGCGAAGCGCTTGCCCTTGGCGCCGGCGTTCAGCAGGAACGCCCCCATGGAAGCGGCCATACCTACACAGATGGTGGATACATCCGGCTTAATGTATTGCATTGTATCGAAGATGGCCATACCCGCTGTGATGGAACCGCCTGGGCTGTTCACATACAGGTGAATATCCTTATCCGGGTCCTCGGCAGCCAGGAAGAGCATTTGTGCGATGATGGAATTGGCAACCACGTCATTAACCTCCGTTCCAAGGAAAATGATGCGGTCCTTCAGCAGGCGGGAATAGATGTCATAAGCGCGCTCACCGCGGTTGCTCTGTTCTACTACCATAGGAATATAACTCACGTGGAAAACCTCCTTGAAATTGGTGCTTCGAATGTGTTCATTTTTTACTGTTACCGTATTAACCACATGATAAACAAATTCAAACAAAAAGTCAAAGAAAGTCAAACTTACTTTCAAAAAAAAGAGCCCTCAAGCGGCTCTTTGGTTAAATATAATATAATCGTCACTAAATTATGTACAAGCTTGAAAATAATGGCGCGCCCGCCAAGAATCGAACTTGGATCTCAGGCTTCGGAGGCCTACGTCATATCCATTGGACCACGGGCGCAACAGAAATTATTATAATATACTTCTCGGATAAAAGCAATGCGTATTAGGCATCCTGCGCAAAAATAGTTTTCTCTGCCTCCATTAATAGAGCCGGAGATGCGTCTCCTGCCTGCGGCCTGCCGGACAAGCCCATGTATAAGATGAAAGCGGGCTGAGAATTATAGTCTCGGAACACTTGCACTCGGCGTCAGTTTTGGGTAGAATATGGGTGGGACTTAAAAAGTTAACCCGGGACATTTTGAGACCACGAACAAGGGATAAGAGAAAGACGAAGTTGCAGGAGTGAAAGCATGCGTAATCTATTGGAAATCCAAAAGCAGCTTCTGCCTGATCTCATGGAAACCCTTAAGAGACGGTATACGATTCTACATCAGATCATGCTGTCCGATATTATTGGGCGCAGGACGCTAGCCGCATCGCTTGATATGACCGAGCGGGTGCTGCGTGCCGAGACGGATCTTCTGAAATCGCAGGGGCTCATTGAGATCGAGAGCGTCGGTATGCGCATTAGCGATGCCGGTCGCAGACTGCTTGACCTGCTGGAGCCGGTCGCCAAGAGCCTATTCGGCCTGGATGATCTGGAAGAGAAAATTCGTACTACGTACGGTCTCACCAAAGTAATTGTGGTTCCTGGCGATTGTGAGACATCGCCGTTCACCAAGCGTGAACTGGGGCGCGCAGGCTCCAAGGCACTGCTCAGTGTACTGCGAAGTGACGATACGATTGCCGTCACAGGCGGATCAACCCTGGCCGAAATGGCCGATCAGCTGACCCCGCCGCTATCCCTTTCCTATAAGAACGCCTGGGTTGTTCCGGCGCGCGGAGGACTGGGAGAGAGCATGGAGATACAGGCCAACACTATTGCTTCAACCATGGCCAAACGGATTGGCGCCAATTACCGTCTGCTGCATGTGCCCGATCTGCTTAGCGGAGACGCTTATCAGTCGCTTGCACAGGACTCCAATATTGGAGAGATTGTACAAATTATCCGCAGATCGCGTATTATTGTACATGGAATAGGTGATGCCATTGAAATGACCCACCGCCGCAAGCTGGACTCCGGGACGATCTCAGAGATTCAAGGCGAGGGTGCTGTAGCCGAATCCTTCGGATACTATTTCAATGAGGACGGCGAAGTGGTTCACACTATGCTGACCATGGGGCTGCGCCTGGAAGACATTATCCGTACAGAAGTCGTTATCGGTATTGCCGGAGGCAAACGCAAGGCGAAGGCCATTCATGCGATGCTGCGGTTCGGACAAGAGGATATTCTCGTCATCGACGAGGCGGCGGCTGCCGAAATCGGCAAGGAAATCGACACACAGCTACAAAAGGTCCTATAGATTCCATTAAATGGGACGCGCGCAAAGGGTTTATGCATTATACTTAACATTGTTGTCTTGACGAGCCTCACGGCCTGTCTTGAATAAATAAAACGAACTCTAGGAGGAACTATTCAATGAGTGTAAAAGTTGGTATTAACGGTTTTGGACGTATTGGACGCCTTGCATTCCGCCGTATTCAAAATGTAGAAGGTATCGAAGTGGTAGCAATCAATGACTTGACTGACGCTAAGATGCTTGCTCATTTGCTTAAATATGATACAACTCAAGGTAAATTCCAAGGCGATGTTGAAGTGCATGACGGCTTCTTCAAAGTGAACGGTAAAGATGTTAAGGTTTTGGCTAACCGCAACCCTGAAGAGCTTCCTTGGGGAGAGCTTGGCGTTGATATCGTTCTGGAATGTACTGGTTTCTTCACAACTAAAGAAGCCGCTGAGAAGCACCTGAAAGGCGGAGCTAAGAAAGTAGTTATTTCCGCTCCAGCTACAGGCGACATGAAAACTGTTGTGTACAACGTTAACGATGACATCCTTGACGGTTCCGAAACAGTAATCTCCGGTGCATCTTGCACAACGAACTGCCTGGCTCCTATGGCCAAAGTTCTGAACGACAAGTTCGGTATCATCGAAGGCCTGATGACTACAATCCACGCTTACACAGGTGACCAGAATACGCTTGATGCTCCACACGCAAAAGGCGACTTCAGACGCGCCCGCGCTGCTGCTGAGAACATCATCCCTAACACTACCGGTGCTGCTAAAGCCATCGGCCTGGTTATTCCAGAACTGAAGGGCAAGCTTGACGGTGCAGCACAACGTGTGCCTGTAGCTACAGGTTCCCTGACTGAGCTGGTTACTGTTCTGGATAAGAGCGTAACCGTTGAAGAAATCAATGCAGCCATGAAGGAAGCTTCTGACCCAGAAACTTACGGCTACACTGAAGACGAAATCGTATCTTCCGACATCAAGGGTATGACTTTCGGTTCCCTGTTCGATGCAACTCAGACTAAAGTACTGACTGTTGGCGACAAACAGCTGGTTAAAACTGTTGCTTGGTATGACAACGAAATGTCCTACACTGCACAGCTGGTTCGTACTTTGGAGAAATTCGCTAAGCTTGCTAAATAAGACCGATTTCATATAAGCAGTACAATAGAGCGGAAACAAGGAAAGTCTGTTTCCGCTCTTTCTAAATGCAATGGCTACGTGATGAAATGGCTTCGTGAAGGAACCAATTTTGGGTGTGGAGGAAATGTTAATCATGAACAAAAAAAGTGTCCGTGATGTAGAAGTAAAAGGCAAACGCGTATTCGTGCGTGTAGATTTCAATGTGCCAGTGGAAGACGGCAAGATCACTGATGATACCCGTATCCGCGAAACCCTTCCAACAATTAAATACCTGATTGAGAACGGTGCAAAGGTCATTCTGGCCAGCCATATGGGCCGTCCTAAAGGCGAATTCGTCGATTCCATGCGGTTGACTTCCGCTGCAGTCCGTCTGTCTGAATTGCTCGGCAAACCGGTAGCCAAGGCTGATGAGGCCATTGGTGAAGCGGTGAAAGCGAAAATCGCTGAACTGAACGATGGCGATGTGCTTGTGCTTGAGAATGTCCGTTTCTACAAAGGTGAAGAGAAGAATGATCCTGAACTGGCTAAGCAGTTCGCTGAACTGGCTGACCTGTTCGTCAATGACGCATTCGGCGCAGCTCACCGTGCCCATGCTTCGACAGAAGGAATCGCTCACTTCCTGCCGGCAGTATCCGGTCTTCTGATGGAGAAGGAATTGTCCGTTCTCGGCAAGGCGCTCTCTAACCCGGAACGTCCTTTCACGGCCATCATCGGCGGTTCCAAGGTTAAAGACAAGATTGATGTTATCGACAACCTGCTGAATCTGGCTGACAATGTACTGATTGGCGGCGGCCTCTCTTACACGTTCACCAAGGCTCAAGGCTACGAAATCGGTAAATCCCTGGTAGACAACGACAAGATTGATGCAGCGCTTGGATTCATCGAGAAGGCCAAGAAGCTGGGCAAGAACTTCGTGCTTCCGGTTGACGTTGTAGTCGCTGACAAGTTCGGTGCAGATGCCAACACCAAGATTGTAGATGCAACAGAGATTCCTGCAGACTGGGAAGGTCTGGACATCGGTCCTAAGACTCGTGAAATCTATGCCGATATTATCAAAAACTCCAAGCTGGTTGTATGGAATGGACCGATGGGCGTATTTGAAATCGACATCTTCGCTGAAGGTACAAAGGCTGTGGCTCAGGCTTGCGCTACTACCGAAGGCTACACTGTTATTGGCGGCGGCGATTCCGCTGCGGCTGCTGAGAAATTCCACCTCGCAGACCAGATGGACCACATCTCCACTGGCGGCGGCGCATCGCTCGAGTTCATGGAAGGTAAAGCTCTTCCAGGTGTAGAAGCACTGAACGACAAGTAATACCGAAGAGGGAGGCAATACATCACTATGAGTAGAACACCTATTATTGCAGGCAACTGGAAAATGTTCAAAACCGTTCCGGAAGCCGAAGGCTTCATCGCTGAAATCAAAGGCCAGGCGGAAGTGGCAGGCGTAGAGACTGTAATCTGCGCGCCATTCACGAACCTGCCTGCACTGGTTGCAGCGGTACAAGGCACCACCATCAAAATTGGTGCACAGAACCTGCACTTCGAAGATAACGGCGCTTATACAGGTGAGATCAGCGGCGTAATGCTGAAGGATCTTGGTGTAGAGTACGTTATTATCGGCCACTCCGAACGCCGTGCTTATTTCGGTGAGACGGACGAAATCGTCAACAAGAAGATGCATGCGGCATTCCGTCACGGCATTACTCCGATTGTCTGTGTAGGCGAAAAGCTTGAAGAGCGCGAAGCTGACCAGACTAAGGACGTATGCAAGGTGCAGACTGAAGCGGCATTTGCCGGTCTTAGCGCAGAGCAGGCAGCAAGCGTAGTTATCGCTTACGAACCCATCTGGGCGATCGGTACAGGTAAATCCTCCACTTCCCAGGATGCCAACGAAGTTATTGCTTATATCCGTACCCTTGTTAAAGGCCTGTACGATGAAGCAACAGCTGAAGCTGTACGTATCCAATACGGCGGCAGCGTGAAGCCTGAGAATGTAACGGAGTACATGAGTCAAAGCGACATCGACGGCGCTCTAGTCGGCGGTGCCAGCCTGCAGCCTGCTTCCTTCGTTTCACTCGTTGAGGGGGCGAAGTAAGAATGTCAGCTCCAAGACCTGTAGCACTGATTATCATGGACGGCTTCGGACTGCGGAACACGGATGAAGGCAACGCTGTTGCCCAAGCCAACAAGCCGAACTACGACCGTTACCTGAAGCAATATCCGAATACTACGCTTACCGCTTGCGGCGAAGCTGTAGGTCTGCCGGAAGGTCAAATGGGTAACTCTGAAGTAGGGCACCTTAACATTGGTGCCGGCCGGATTGTATATCAAGACCTGACCCGTATCGACAAGTCGATCCGTGATGGAGAATTCTTCGATAACGAGACGCTGGTGGCTGCCGTAAGAAGCGCTAAGTCAACCGGCAAAAAGCTTCACCTCTATGCACTGGTATCCGATGGCGGCGTACACAGCCACATCAATCATCTGTTCGCCATGCTCGATCTGGCCAAAAAAGAAGATCTGCATGAAGTCTATATTCATGCCTTCATGGATGGCCGTGACGTACCACCCGACAGTGGACAGAAGTTCATTCAGGATCTGGTCGCCAAGATTGAAGAGGTTGGCGTAGGTACGATTGCTACGGTATCCGGACGCTACTTCGCGATGGACCGTGACAAGCGCTGGGAACGTGTAGAGAAGGCTTACCGTGCAATGGTATATGGCGAAGGCCCTAAATATACCGATGCTCTTCAGGCCATCACTGCATCCTACCAGAATTCTGTGTTCGATGAATTCGTGGAGCCAAGTGTAATTGTGGACAGCCAGAACAACCCGGTAGCGACAGTGGAGAGCGGCGATTCGGTCATTTTCCTTAACTTCCGTCCTGACCGTGCCATTCAGCTGTCACAAGTGTTCACGAACTCGGATTTCCGCGGCTTCGACCGTGGTCCTAAGTTCCCGCAAGGCCTGCACTTCGTATGCCTGACTACCTTCAGTGAGACAGTTCAAGGCTTCGTGGCTTACTCCCCGAAGAACCTGGACAATACGCTCGGTGAGGTGCTGGTTCAGCAGAACAAGAAGCAGCTGCGTATTGCAGAGACCGAGAAGTATCCGCATGTGACCTTCTTCTTCAGCGGCGGACGCGATGAGGAGCTTCCGGGCGAGACCCGTATCCTGATCAACTCGCCGAAGGTGGCAACCTATGATATGAAGCCAGAGATGAGCGCTTACGAAGTGGCGGCGGCCTGCGTAGCGGAGATCGAGGCGGACAGACAGGATGCCATTATCCTGAACTTTGCCAACCCTGATATGGTAGGACACTCCGGCATGCTGGAGCCTACAATCAAGGCAGTTGAAGTAACGGACGAATGCGTAGGCAAGGTTGTGGATGCTGTAGTTGCCAAGGGCGGCGTTGCGATTATCATTGCCGACCACGGAAATGCGGATATGGTATTCGATGAGAACGGACGTCCGTTCACAGCCCATACCACCAACCCGGTACCGTTCATCGTTACCACTGAAGATGTAGTTCTGCGCGAAGCTGGTATTCTCGCAGATGTGGCACCGACGATCCTTGATCTGATGGGACTTCCGCAGCCTGCGGAAATGACCGGACAATCCATGATTGCCAGCCGCAAATAAGCAAGACACCTGTTTGTGTAAACCCAAAACCATTGTATAAAAGGAGATTAAACTTACATGACTATTATTTCTGATGTGTATGCACGCGAAGTCCTTGACTCCCGTGGTAACCCTACTGTAGAGGTTGACGTATATCTGGAGTCCGGCGCAAAAGGCCGCGCTATCGTTCCTTCCGGCGCTTCCACTGGCGCTCATGAAGCTGTAGAGCTTCGTGACGGCGACAAATCCCGTTACATGGGTAAAGGCGTTCTGAAGGCTGTTGAGAACGTAAATGAAATTATCGCTCCAGAAGTTATCGGTATGGACGCTCTTGACCAAGTGGGCATCGACAAGCTGATGATCACTTTGGACGGAACTCCTAACAAAGGCAAGCTGGGCGCTAACGCAATCCTGGCAGTATCCATGGCCGTAGCCCGTGCAGCTGCAACAGCTCTGGATATTCCTTTGTACGTATACCTGGGCGGATTCAACGCCAAGACTCTTCCAGTACCAATGATGAACATCATCAACGGTGGTGAGCATGCTGACAACAACATCGACGTTCAAGAGTTCATGGTTCTTCCTGTAGGCGCTCCAAGCTTCAAGGAAGCACTGCGTACTGGTGCAGAAATCTTCCACAACCTGAAATCCGTACTGCAATCCAAAGGCCTGAACACAGCTGTTGGCGACGAAGGCGGCTTCGCACCGAACCTGGGTTCCAATGAAGAAGCGATCACTACAATCATTGAAGCCATCGAAAAAGCCGGTTACAAACCAGGCGTTGACGTATTCCTCGGTATGGACGTTGCTTCCACTGAGTTCTACAAAGATGGTAAGTACACACTTGCCGGCGAAGGTAAATCTTACACTTCCGCTGAGTATGTTGACCTGCTGGCTTCATGGGTTGAGAAGTACCCAATCATCACAATCGAAGACGGTATGTCCGAAGATGACTGGGATGGCTGGAAATTGCTGACTGAAAAATTGGGCGACAAAGTCCAATTGGTGGGTGACGACCTGTTCGTTACAAACACTGAGCGTCTGGCAACAGGTATCGAAAAGGGTATCGGTAACTCCATCCTGGTTAAGGTTAACCAGATTGGTACACTGACTGAAACCTTCGATGCGATCGAAATGGCGAAACGTGCCGGTTACACAGCTGTTATCTCCCACCGTTCCGGTGAGTCTGAAGACAGCACCATCGCTGACATCGCTGTAGCGACTAACGCTGGCCAGATCAAGACTGGTGCTCCTTCCCGTACAGACCGTGTGGCTAAATACAACCAACTCCTTCGCATCGAAGACGAGCTGGGCGAATTGGCTCAATACAACGGCCTGAAATCCTTCTACAACCTCAAAAGATAATTGCTTTTGAACCTATATTGAAGACCTGCCGCACTTTGGCAGGTCTTTTTTTGCTCTTATTGTGTCTCCTGGCCGCCTGTAGGAGATAAATATGCGATTTTAATAGGAAGATCGGGGTCGATCGCGGTGTGGATGGTTGTTTTCATTCTGTGGCTATGATAAAATAAGAATGCTGTTTATGAAACGGAAATTCTAATTTAGCATAGATAGTGATGCTTGGACGTAGGAGGTGGAAGTGAATGGATATCTTTTTGAAAGTGGTGCTTCTGATTTTTGCCGTAGGTCTGATTGCGGTCGTTCTTCTGCAAAAAGGGAAAAGTGCAGGTCTTTCCGGTGCCATCTCCGGCGGTGCTGAGCATCTCTTCGGTAAAACAAAAGCACGCGGTATGGAGCTTGTGCTACAGCGTGTAACAGTTGGCCTGGCGGCCGGATTCTTCATCATGTCAATTGTTGTTGCCATTGTTGTTGAATAGTATGCCTACAGTAAACCTTCGCTCTGTTCTGAAATGGAATAGGCGGAGGTTTTTTTGTATGCAGATTTAATATTGTGAACATCATAACAGGGATGCCCGGGATTAAATTCGTGTATACTAGGGTATGAAGTATAGAAAGGTAAATTTTACTTGAAATGATTAGCTGTTCAATAGGACAAGGCATACATATATGCCAGCGGCATAGGAATGCTGCGGAGCGGAGAAGAGAAGGTGACGAACATGATAACACAGGAAATTTTACTTGATTTCATGCGGGAGACCGCTTATAAACCACTAACTTATGAAGAACTGGTGAGCCATTTCGCAATTGAGGATAGTGCTGAATTCAAGGCCTTTGAGGTCTTGCTGATTGACCTGGAAAAGGACGGCCGGATCATATTGACCCGGGGTAGCCGTTATGGTGTGCCTGAGCGGATGGATCTGCTGCGCGGACGGCTGCAGGTTCATGCCAAGGGCTTTGCTTTTCTGATTCCCGATAACCGGGAGCACCCGGATGTGTATATCCACGCGAACGATCTGAAGGGTGCTATGAACGGCGATATCGTCTTGATCCGTATTACCTCGAAGAGCCCGTCCGGCGGGCGAATGGAAGGCGAAGTGGAACGGATTCTGATCAGAGGCGTGTCGCAGACGGTGGGGGTCTTCCAGAGCCTGGAGACCTATGGCTTCGTGCTGCCTGATGATAAGCGGATTAACCGGGATATTTTCATTCCCAGGGAGTCTTTCAAGGGTGCGGTTGACGGGGAAAAGGTGGTTGTCCGCATTGTGAACTATCCGGAGGGCCGTGCTGCGGCTGAGGGTGAGATCATTGAGATCCTTGGCCATAAGGATGATCCGGGCGTGGATATTCTGTCGGTCATCCGTAAGCATCAGCTTCCGGAGGCTTTTCCGGCTGAGGTGATGACGGAAGCGGAGCAGGCGCCGGATTCCATCACGGATGAAGAGATTATCGAGCAGGGGCGGCGTGATCTGCGCGGGCTCAATATCGTAACCATTGACGGCGCAGATGCCAAGGATCTGGATGATGCGGTCAACGTAGAGCGTCTGGAGAATGGCCATTATAAGCTGGGCGTTCATATTGCTGACGTAGGCTATTATGTGCGTGAAGGCTCTGAGCTGGACAAGGAAGCCTATGACCGCGGATGCAGTGTATACCTGGTGGACCGTGTCATTCCAATGCTTCCGCACCGGCTGTCGAACGGGATCTGCAGCTTGAACCCGCAGGTTGACCGTCTGACGATGTCCTGTGAAATGGAATTCGACGAGCAGATGAAGGTCGTGAACCACGATGTCTTCACCAGTGTCATCCGTACGAAGGAGAGAATGACCTACTCTGATGTACGGAAGATTGTCGAGGATGAAGATCCTGAGCTGCTGGAGCGGTATGCTCCGCTGATCGGGGATTTCCGGCTGATGAAGGAGCTGGCGATGAAGCTGCGCGGTGCACGGATGCGGCGCGGTGCGGTGGATTTCGATTTTGAAGAGAGCAAGATTATTGTAGATGAGGCCGGTAAGGCTATCGATATTGTAAAACGTGAACGCTCTGTGGCGGAGCAGATTATTGAAGAGTTCATGCTGGTCGCCAATGAGACGGTGGCGGAGCACTTCCACTGGCTGAAGGTTCCGTTCCTGTACCGGATTCATGAGGACCCGGACCCGGAGAAGCTGCAGAACTTCATGGCTTTTGCGGCTAACTTCGGCTACCACGTGAAGGGCCGGGGGAATTCGGTTCACCCGCGCGCGCTCCAGGATCTGCTGGAGCAGATTCAGGGAACGAAGGAGCAGACCGTCATCAGTACGATGATGCTGCGCTCCATGAAGCAGGCGAAGTACGATGCCGAGAGCACCGGGCACTTCGGGCTGGCCGCAGAGTTCTATTCCCACTTCACCTCACCGATCCGCCGTTATCCCGATCTGGTGATTCACCGCGTCATGCGCGAGGTGCTTGAGAATGGCGGAGCGCTGACCGAGAAGCGCCACGAATATCTGGCCTCCCGGATGCCGGATATTGCCCAGCAGTCCTCGGAGCGTGAGCGTGTGGCTGTTGAAGCCGAGCGCGATACCGAGCAACTGAAGAAAGCAGAGTTCATGCAGGACAAGGTTGGCGAGGAATTCGACGCCATGATCAGCAGCGTGACCAGCTTCGGGATGTTCATCGAGCTGGATAATACGGTCGAGGGTCTTATTCGCCTTAGTGCGCTGACGGATGATTACTACCACTTCGATGAAGCTCATATGGCGCTGATCGGCGAGCGTACCTCCAAGGTCTTCCGCATCGGCGATGAAGTGAAGATCCGCGTAGCCAAGGTCAACATGGACGACCACACCATCGACTTCGAGCTGGTCGATATGAAGCCGCGCGCAGCCGGAGACCACCGGAGCTACGGCGGACGCGGCGGCAAAGGCGGCCGTCCGGGCGCAGGAGGCTTCAGCAAGCCGTTCGCCGGTAAGGCCGGAGGCGGCAAAGGACGCGGTGGGAAGGGCAAGCCCGGCAGCGCTGCTGCCGGAGGCAAGAGTGGTGTTGCCAAGGGCAAGAACGGCGCCATCTTCGGGGCTGGCGGTAAGGGGAAGAACGGCGGCGCAGGTGCCGCTGGTAAGAGCAAGAACGCTTCTGCCGCGGGCGGCGGGGAAGCGGCTGGTGGCTTCGGCGGCGCTGAGTCTGGCGCCGGGAACGGGCCGCGCGAGGGCGGAGCGGCGGCGTGGGACATCGCCGGCGCAGCAGGCAGCGGCCGCAAGCGCGGGCGCGGGCCGGAAGCGGCAGCGCGGCGCGGTCTTGCCGCCGCAGGCGCAGCGGGCGGCGGCAAGGCGGACCGCCGGGGCGAAGCCGGCGGGTCTGGCGCTCCGCGCGAGGGCGGCAGAGGCCGCGGCGCGGAGGCCGGTGGCGGTGCCGGGGGACGCGGCATCGCCTTCGGCTTCGGCTCGGGCAAGGGCGGCTACGGCGCGCCGGGCGGTGGCGGGTCTGAGCAGGCGGGCGATGAGCTGCGCGGCGTAGACGCGGGCACACGGTTCCGCAGCCGCGAGGACCTGGGAGCCGAAGGGCGCGGCGCAGCGCCGGAGGGCAAGGGCCGCCGCAAGAAGAAGGGCGGCGTGTTCATTAGCCCCTCCGTGACGCCAGGCAACGGGGATTCTGCAGGCCAGGCCGGTGCTGACACTGGCGAGAAGAGCGGGCGTCGTAAGCGTAAGAAGAAACCTAAGGCGTAGGCTGAATGATATGAGGCACTGTTCCTTTAGGGGGACAGTGCCCTTTTAATGAGGAATTGGCATCATAAGACCAGAGTATAGGGCGATCCTTCCTTGCGCTGACAGCTCCGCTTTTGATACAATATAGACCTGGTGTCCGTGAAGGATTGCCGGGAATTCGATTCAAGGAGTGACGCTCATGGGTAAAAAAGCAGACGGGAAAGTGCTCGCCCAGAACAAAAAAGCTTCCCATGACTATTTTATTGAGGACACCTACGAAGCGGGTTTGGTTCTTACAGGAACAGAGATCAAATCGCTGCGTAATGGCCGCGCTAACATTGGGGATGCGTTCGCAACGATCCGTAATGGCGAGATTCATATCCACAACATGCATATCAGTCCTTTTGAACAGGGAAACCGTGCCAATCCTACCGACCCTACGCGCACGCGTAAGCTGCTGATGCATAAGGAGCAGATACACAAGCTGCTGGGCTCTTCCAAACGGGATGGCTTCACCATTGTGCCGCTTAAGATTTATGTGCGTAATGGCTACGCCAAGCTGCTGATTGGTCTGGGTAAGGGGAAGAAGGAATACGACAAACGGGATTCCGCCGCGAAGCGTGACGCCCAGCGTGATATCCAGCGTGTGCTGCGCGACAAACAGAAGGTAGCCAGATAGACTGACTTCTGCACCCGGCGACAGGTAGTTCCAGATTCAACCTTCAATTCCTTTAACCTGCGTGTTAAAGTGTTGATAAATGTGCTATACTGGGTAAGTAGATTTTTTGCTTCTGAACAGCCATCTTAAGTCAGATCGCTGTGTACCGGATCAGCATTTGTGCTTGTCATTGATCCGTTAATCCGAAGCGCCCTTTCTAATGAGGGGCCGTTCTTGGATTCGACGGGGATAGTTCGAGCATGAGTAGCGAGTAGTGGGGACGCGTCCGCTTCATCAACGCTAAAGCCTATTAAACGGCAAACAACAAAACAACTACGCTTTCGCAGCCTAAGAAACTGTGTGCGTGCTTCTACTCTGCATCGTCCATGTGACAGGGCTAGGGGCTAACAAATAGTGGAATACGCTGTCTCATCTCCGCCTGGGGTGAGCTGAAGAAGATAATCAGGCTGACCCGAAGGGGACCCGGTTACGGGGGGCTTCTAGGGTGACATCAAAACTGTAACTACACTCGTAGAAGCTTATGTGCCGTTATCTTCGGACAGGGGTTCGACTCCCCTCGGCTCCATCCAAAAAACCCGCTGAAATCGCGGGTTTTTTGCTGTCTTTAGGTTGAGTTGTAGACCAATGTAGACATGGGAATATTGAGGAGCTATTTGTTCCCTTAATTGTAGACATGCTGTCTACATCTTAAATAAGATCATTCGTTCTGTTAAAATTACTCCACGTGTGTGGAGTAATTACTGTTGCTAGTAAAGAAATACTCATTTTTAATCCATATTTATCCTAAGGATTATTGATCATAGTGGTATAATCTGTATAGATTAAACTTCTTTGATGTTTAAGAATACAAGCAATAACCAAAGCTAAATAAGACAATTTATAAGGAGGACTACTTCTGTGAACACACTGAAAAAAAACTTAGTTGAATTGCAACAACTGGCTAAAGAGCGGACTGTTAAAACGCAAAGCATTGAATATGATTTAGAGACTTTGGTGAAAAAAGTTAATAGGAAGACAATTAAGCTTGACCCAGAGTACCAAAGGAATCATAGATGGAATGCAGAAACATCTTCAAAGTTAATTGAAAGCTTAATTCTAAATATTCCAGTCCCATTGGTATATTTATCTCAAGATGTGGATGTTGATGATGAGGCAGATGACCTGGCTAGATACTCAGTAATTGATGGTCAACAACGGTTAACAGCTATTTTTAACTTCATGACAAACGAGTTAGTTTTAGAAGGGATGGAAGTATTAAAACCACTAAACGGGTCAAGGTATAAGGATTTACCACCGTTTCTAATAAGAAGATTAGAGGAGAGAACAATTAAGTGTTTAAGAATCGATTCAACTCTCGACCCACAAGTGAAATACGATATATTCGAGAGATTGAACTCCGGGTCTGTTAAGCTTGAAGCACAAGAATTAAGAAATGCGATTTATAGAGGGCCGTTTAATAAGCTAATAAAGGATCTTGCTAAGCATGAAGATTTCAGAGTTTTGAACCAAATCAACATGGATAATCCAGATGAAAGTAAGAAGGTTCAAAAAATGGAAGATGTAGAACTGGTTCTTCGTTTTTTCGCTTTACAGAATAACAACTATAAAAATTTAAAAAAGGGATTTAAATTGTTTCTTTCTGAATCGATGGAGGAATTTAATAAGTTATCAGAAGATGAAATACAAGGACTTAGAGATAAATTTCTAAAAACAATGAAAGTAATAAGAGAAAACTTTGGGGATCAGGCATTTGCAAAGTATAGATTCGAAAATGAAGAATTTATCAAGATGTCTAAATTTAATGCTGCAGTATTTGATGCATTAGCAATAGCTATCGTAGATAGTCTTGACTTAGATTCTCCTGTCTTTTCAAAACTAAATAAGGTTAGTTTTCAAGAGTTATTCAAAAAAGAGAAATTTTTTGATACAGTATCAGGAAGTGTAAATGATAGAGAAAAGGTTTCTACACGAATTGATACTGTCAAGGAGCTGCTCAAATGAGTTCTTCACACAATCCTTTCAACACTGATATTACGGAATTCAGCACTTTTGCTTCTCTTTTTATTGAAGAGTTAGAGGAGCGATGGACTGAGATAGAGATACTTATAGAGCAAATAAAAATACAAAGTAACGATGAGGTGAAAAATGTACTTTGTAGATCTGCTGTAGTCCTATTGGTGGCTCATCTGGAAGGATTCATGAAAGAAGCTGCTTCCACCTTTATTAAGGACTTAAACCACCATTGTGAGTTTATAGAATTGCCAAAACGTATTCAAAAAACTTATTGCACATTATTTTTATCAACTGTAAATGATAGCGGAGGTATTGATAATAGAATACAAGGTAGATTACTAGAAAAATTTGGGGAGTTAAATGCTCGACTTACGGTAGAACCATTTTTATATGATCGCAACAAAAATCCTTCTCCTACAGTAATTGAAACTATTCTTAATAACTTTGGAGTAAAGGATTTCTTTAAACTGTTACATATGTCTTCACTAGATATTGTATTTGAAAATAATAGCTCAGAGACATTGATATTTCTAGAAGAGTTAAGAGAATATACAATACAAGCAGTTGAAAAATTTCCATATAACATAAATTTAGAAAATTATGCGATTTCGATTAAAGATGGAAGATTAGCAAGGGAAAATTCTTTATGGATATTATTTATAGACGAATTGTTAAGGAAAAGGCACTCTATTGCGCATGGTTCGAATTTTCGAAATGAGATATCTATAAATGAACTTGAGGATGCAAAAATAAAGGTCCAGATACTACAATATTCAATTGCACTGGTATTATTTAGTTCAGGTATTACAATTCCATCTCCAATGCTAAACGATTCTTTGCTTTAAAGTAACACTGATATTCTAAGAGTAATCTTGAAAGAAATAGATATATATTATAATAATGATACCTAGTCGATAGGTAGTCCTAAATGAAGGCCATACACATTTACGTGTATGGCCTTCATTTTTCTCTTGCAATAAGCGGACTAGAGCAAGATTAGTGGGATGCAATCGATGATCTAAAACTAAGATAACGGAGGTTTCATTAATGCTAACACAACGAAATATTGAGCTGAAGTCACTACTAACTAATTCTTTGCGTGAAAAACAAGGAAGTTATTTAATTGAAGAATTAATGAATTCGTTTCCCTTCCATCACAGACCTTATAGAGGTTACTGAGCAGGAGCTAATCTCAATTAGTGGTATAGGGCCACACAAGGCCCGACAGATTGAAACAATACTAAAGTTGGCAAGGACACTTATCGTGCCGGATATAGATTTTCCGGCTATTCGCAAACCTGAGGATGCATATCATTTACTTGAGCCGGAGCATCGATATAACACCAAAAAACATTTTATATGCCTGTATCTCAATACAAAGAATCGTGTAATACACAAGGAAACGATCTCTATAGGCTCTCTTAACGCTTCTATCGTCCATCCGCGAAGTGTCAAAGTTGAAATCAAAGCTCCTGTGCCTCAATCATTTGTTCTCATTCACATCCGAGTGGCGATCCTACTCCTTCGAATGAAGATCTGATTATTACCCATCGTCTTATTGAAGCCGGAGAAATTATTGGTATCGATGTATTGGATCATCTGATTATTGCCGGACAAAGATATGTGAGTTTAAAGGAACAAGGATTAATGGCTCGTGCTTAGGCATCTTTTAAGATATGAAACGCACTGATCATTACTTTATATACTAATAAGAGACTTGGCTAGATAGGTAGATAAACCAGCAAAATTAACAGATAAGTAAAGATGCGCTAATAATGTAGAAAGAGATAAACTACCAGCAGGTGAAAAGGAGTTTTCTGGCGAATATTGTAATAACTGAATCTAAGTTAATTGTATTGTTCGAATCATGAAATAGTAACTAAAGGGGAAATTAACTTGAGCATACTAAGTGAAAAGGCAATCTTAAATACCGAAGATGTTTTAATGAAAATCGAAGAATACTCCTCTCAAGAAGCAGTATCTCCGTTTGCTAAATTAAATTTAAAGCTACTAAAGAATAGTATTCAAAATAAACACGGACTTAACATGGAAACAAAACATGACTTAGTCTTTATTGGAAAGACGAGAGTCGGGAAAAGCACAAACTTGTGCAGTATATTTAATTTTTATTATTACGAGGGTAATAAGAAACTACAGATGCTACCTGCCGATACCGGAGGTACAACTACGCCTTGTACTGTTGAGATTGATAATTTTGAGGGAGCAACTTACATTGAAGTAACTAATATAGATAATCAAATGCTTCAAAAATATCTTAAAGTGTTTATTCAAAAAAAAATTGATAAGGATAGTGTAGAATCATTGCCTGAAGAAATTCAAGCTATAATTAAAAGGAAGATAGGGAAAGAAACGATAAGTCAGATTGAAAGTATTGAGAATCCTGTTCAAGCTGTTGATTATATTTTTGAAAATACGAAGATAGAATATACTAATGAATTAGTTTGTTTATCCCCTGAGGATGAATGTGGAGATATTAATTCTACATTCAAATGGGTTAAAGAAACGTTAGATAACATAAGGCATGGAAAGGTTGAAGATGTATTCATACCGTTAAAAATAGTTATTCATATATCCAAGAAGGTTAGGCAACTTCCAGAATGGGCAAATAAAATAGTTGACACTCGAGGAATTATTGGGGCAGATCTCAGCGAAGATAATAATGGAAGTAATTCAATTATGAATAGGGATGACTTAAAAGAATATATTAATAATAAAAACAGCTATGTAGTTTTTATTACGGAATTTGCGGATATGGATAATAGTATTAAAGAATACTATAAAGAACTTCTAACTTCTACAGATTCGGATATTTCAAGCACTTCGCGACATATGATTTTGATCAGCACGAAACCTGATATGGTAGATTCTAAGATAAGTGACGAGTATGAAAATGAAAGTGAGAAGGAAGGACTAAGAAGGATTGTGATAGCGGAGAAGGTAGAATCATTTGAGGGATCTGTCCTTGATTTTGTCAGCAAGCTTAAGGATAGTAATCTGGAAAGGGATATAAAATCTCTCGAGATCTACACAAACTTAGTTGAAAAAGTTGATAGCTTTCAAGAAACAAAAATTAAATTGGTGAATCTTGTTTTGTTTGAGGCCAAAAAGTATTATCAGGAGGGTGAACTTGAAGAGGAACACTCTCGACAAATTCAAGGGGTTATATCCGATAAAATAAAAGTTATCCATAGTATTTTGGACAATGAAATTAGAGATGCTTGCGAATTAGCAGTCTCAATTATTAAATCTAAAACAGGAAAGGACAGACCCAGTACAAGGCTTGAAAATGAATTAGAGACTTTTAAAAAATAGTATTATAAGTGAAACTGAAAAATCTATAGAAGTTTATATTGAGAAATATACATCAAGTTTTATTAACAATTCCTCTCTCTTTTCGGGGATGACTTGGAGAGCTTACACATACAGCTCAGGTTTTGTAATTTCAAGAGATGGCGATATAGTAGGAGATACTGCAGTAATAAGGAATGAAATTATTGAAGATCTATCCAGAGAAATAACACTTATCTTAAAGAAATCAACACAAGTTTTAGAATCAGACATGAAAGAATTAGTGTCGGATGAAGAACTTGTAATTTTTCTGGAATCTCTTAAAATTGATTTAATTGGTAGAGCAAAAGTAAACTTAATGAATGAACTTAAAATGCAGTTCGAAATAGAATTGAAGAAGCGTATTTTAAATCATGATTCTTTATGGGATCAAGTTCATCAAAAGCGTGAGAAATACGGTGATAAATATAGCGATATTGGAAAAAAATTGATTCGGGAATATTTAGATAGAGCTTTTGAAAGCAAGGAAATTAGTTATGATAGATATTATACTGACAACCTTGAGAAAGCTAAAAATGAAATTAGTGATAAACTGTTAGGTTCCCTGAATGGTAACGTTATAGCATAACATGTATTTTTCTATAAAAATTGGAGTGCTTTCAGGTGGAGATGCTATAACACCAATTAATATATAGTAGTATTGCCTTGCAACTCCTGTCCGATTATTGTAGACCCGATGTAGACGTAAGCTATAAATCAAGCTAAGTAATTATAATTAGAAATACACAGATTAATAAGTAAATCTCAGTGAAGCCTTACCTGATAAGGCTTTGTGGGATTGATTAAGTCGTTATGGGGCTAGTTAAAATTGAAAGACAGCAGTTCGACTCCCCTCGGCTCCATATGACGTAGCGAAACGACAGCAAAAGACGCTGTCGTTTCGCTTTTTTGTGTAAATGGCGGTTTTGCTGTTACCCAAGGTCCCCTCGTAATCGGCTTCGCGCTGGGTCAGTTAATTGTTTTTTTCTTTGCCTTTTACGGAGAACGTCGCTAAATTATCCTAAAGGATTATACAGGGTGAAGCCATCGCTCAAAAATTCTTGGGTTCCATTCTGTATAATTTATTGTATGGACAACAATTTTAGCTTTCGTTTAATACAACGAGTGCTGTACAGTGTATAATGGAGATGGAGGTAATATATGTATTTCAAAAATTGGCAAGCGTGGATTTAGAATTAGTTCTGGAGATTCAAAATGTGCTGCGGGAGCAGTTTGGTGAGCGGGCGTCGGATATGCTGGTGAAGTCAGACTTTTTGAATATGTTGAAGAAGAACAGGGAGTACGTGTATCACTGCGATACTTTGTGCTGGGCCGAGGCCATTTCGGATAATTACAATATCAAACATTCGTGATAATAGCCAGCCTGCTTATGAGGTCGGCTTCTGTTATTTCAGGTGGGCTCGCAAGAAATCTTTTTTAACGGAAGATCATCATCGATGGTTTCAACCTTAACACATAGATATGGTAGAATAATCATAGTTATCATTGAATGATACTTAAGGAGGGGAAAATGGTTTTATCAGAAATTAATCATTTGAATTTACCTGAAAAATATTTTGAAAATTGTATTACATATAATATTTTGAATTACTTTAACAACAAATTAGGATTTAAACTCTTCCCTTTTTCAATATCACAAAATATGGAACACAAATATGGATTTGATTTTGGTTACAAATATATAGATGACTTTTTCGCGATACAGTACAAAAAACCTATATACGTAAATAATATAGCAAAATGGGCTATTAACATCGATCAATTAAAGACAATCTTATCTATGGGGCTAGGTAAGAAAGTATATTATTGCTTTCCTGATTTTAATCGTGTGGATCTTTGGTATTTAGGTTTAGACTATTCTTTTTTCACAAGGGCTGACAGACTTTATACTTACTTAAACAATACTAGAAAAAAAAGTGTCAAAAAAGATGATCCCATTGTTCAAAATTGGAGTGAAACTGTTAATGACGGTTTGCTAGGGCTAAAAAAGGAACATCAAACTATACTATCGATGCTAGATGAACTTAAAGATAATAATTTATACAATATTTTAAGCCAAATTGCAGGGGCGAAGGAAGAACTAATTATTTTTTCAGTGTTGGAGGAACGGGATGAAAGAAAATGAAATATTGGGTTATTTCTCCGCCAGAGACGACATAAACCTGAATTTAAGTAGTAATATGTATTATAATTTAGGGCTTCCCACCCTCATTCATGAGGCAAGTCATAAATTATTATGCTCAATAACTACATTAGGTTTTGTTGAATTCATCTTGTCAAAAGAATACGAGGTGTCTAAGGATGATTGTCACAAAAATCACTTGATTGAAATACTAAACCTGATATCGAAGTACTCAAATTCAGTACATGAAATTTTTGCGAACAATCTAGAATTACTGCATATGCAATCAATATTAAATGATGATGAAGCACCACAGAAGTTATATCAGCTAAAACCATCCCACTATAAAGAATATGTTGATAAGATGTCATTAATTACAAGTGATACGGGATTAACAATAGATGAAAAGAAACAAGTTATATTAAAAATGTGTGCTGGAGCGTTAAATATTGATATTTGTTGTGATGAATTTTTTGATGGGCTTCATGATGTCGAAAAGCTAAAACAATATTTAGATAGCAACGATCCGTTAGCTGTACTTAATGATAATATTATTAATTATGCACAAAAAAGTAAATATACAAGTACAATTAGATCAATTGAAGAGTCCCTCCTTTTTTTAGATAAATCAACTGAAAAAGGTATTATTCATAGTGCTATAGATTTTGTGAATTTCATAAAAAATATTGATTTTGATGAACTTATTAATCACTTTGAGAAACTTGATTTTGAATTTATGCATATTTCCAATACTAAAGTATATAGTTTTTCCAATTTTCAACCTTTAAGAGTACCTTCGAGCAGATTTAAAAAAGAGTCTTATGACCTTGTTTTTTTAGTAAAGAATTTTAAGATAAAAGGATATAAAAATATAGATGGTGATTACTATTTAGTTGCTCAGAACAAGCAACATAAGTATATATCAACTATTGTAAGTGAGAAATACATTAATAGGTTAATTAAAGAAAGTAAAATATATGGCTTATTGATTGATGGCAATGAGTTTTTGTTTGAAGATCATCAGCATATTACTTTTGAAGTGCCCGAAAACAAGCCAACATTCGTTATATTAGAAAATTATTTCATGGCGGAATATGCTCTCTCTCAAATGCTTAAGAAAAATAAAATCCTTTTAACCACGATTAATGATGATAGGATTGGCTCGATATTTAGTTTTATTGCGTTTAGATTAGAAGATAATCCAAATATAATATTTTTATTCCCTACAATAAAAAAAATCGCAGATAAACTAATCTTCAAAGAAGACCCTAATCTAAAAGTTTTGGGGGCAAAAAATGATGAATACTTACAAGTAATACCTTGGATTCTCGAGTTTGGAATGACATTAGTTTTTTTGTTTTTATCCAGAAATAAGTGGAATTAGAAATGAAAGATTAACAACCAACTCTGGCCACCTAATAACGGTTACCAGACTCTTACTCTCTATTGCCCCTGTAATGGGATAAGGGCTCAACTTTAGTAAGATACGTTGTCTGGTCTCCGCCTGGGGTCAGCAAAAGAATATAATCAGGCTGACCCGAAGGGGACCCGGTTACGGGGGAGCTTCTAGGGTGACATCAAAACTGTAACTACACTCGTAGATGCTTATGTGCCGTTATCTTCGGACAGGGGGGCGGACTCCCCTCGGCTCCATATGGAGTACAAGTAGAAGACACCTCATCAGGTGTCTTTTTCATTCCTGAGGATATTTAATTAATTCCCTAGTACATAACAAGCCACTTCCCTTGGATGGCTAAGCGGAAAATGATGACCATACGGAACAACATCAACCTTACCAAGCTGCACTGGAGCAGAATAGCGCCGATCTTGATCTCCCCAAATAATATGAAGATTAGACCCCGGTACTTTGGTGGAATCCCTCTGATAGTTTCTCGACAGGAAACGGTTGAGCTGAAGAGTTGTATTTAAAATTCTAGGCGAAGTGAAGCTGCTGCGTACTTTGGCAATATAATGTTTCGGAATGCTCTCTGTATTTTCAAACAGACCGTTACCAATTAAATAACGTTCTAATGAACTAGCCGTTGCTAACTTTAATGCCCATTTGTTCAACATTTGAGGAGCAGTGAACGATTTGGAATTTTTTTTCGCAACAGGTGGCTGAAGTAAAGTAATCTTATTATTAGTATCCAGGTACTCTCGTGCTAACGCTTCCAGCAGAATAACCGCTCCAAAGGAATGGCCAATCCAGTGTGCGCCATGAACAGCTCGTCCTGATAACTCCTTCACTACATTCAAATAGAGATCCAGCAGATTCTTCTCCCGCTTAAAAGGGGACCGCCCTAAACCCGGAAGATCCGGAATCCATACCGGTTGACCCGTTTGTTCATGAAGCTCTAGTCCTAAAGGAAATAAATCGGCTCCATCACTGAGCAAACCGTGGAATAAAATAAAGGGCCTGCCCTCTCCCTGTATTTGATACATCACAGTGTCTCCGATTAAGGTTCGTTCAAATGCATGATGATGCTGGTTATTGGGATACATCAAGCGATAATCCAAGTCTGCGACTACGGCCGGGAAAAAATTCATAACACTCGTCTTAGTAAACCAATCGGCTCCCATGATTTTTTTCGGTAAATCATTTGAAAAGGTTCTATTTGTAATAAAGTTCAGTCCATCCGATGGAATTTGTGTGATTTTACTGATTCCACTGTTCATAAGTGCCTTCATGAGGCGAAGCGGCACAGAGATTGTAGGTGCGGCCATATTCATACTCTCTGACATAATGCCTAATAATTCAGATATATCCGGGTCCAGCGGTTGGTCTGGAACAAGTGTATAGGTTTGAATAGACGATGGCTCCTGCTTAACAACCTGAACGATAAACTTCGCCAGCGCATCGTTTGCAATTAGCGGTAATTTATACCCTTTGCCTCCCGGAATAACTGGCATCAGCCCTCTGCGCATACTCTCCACAAGCAAGCCTAAGCCTGCAACCTGCTCCGTACTCCCTGTTGTACTGCTGCCGATTACAGTTGGGGGATTAATCACAGACAGCGGATAGCCTATTGCCGATGCCTGCTGGCGAATATACAGATCTGCTAGAAATTTTGTTCTTTCGTAAGGGTTTTTTATTTTCAAATAGTCGTGCCCTTCTTGGAACACATCAATCGCAACCTTGCTATTAGTATCATCAAAGGGGGACATATATCCAACTACATGAATAAATTGCTGCAAACCTTTCAATTGGTGGATACGTTTAGCGAATTCACTGATATGCTTGGCACCGTTTAAAAATACAGAGGTTGCTTCTTGCGTTGTCGCTTGAATATCCATTTGTCCGCCGGCGTGAATAATAACATCTGTGCGTAGTACCCTCTCCTTATCTTCATCACTTAAACCTAAATCTGGTTTCGTCAAATCACCTTCAATAAAGTGCATCGCTGCCTCGTTAAAAATACCTTTTTCCTGAAAAGCACGTGTTGCTTTACTTTTCGACCTCACTAAAAGAAAAATCATAACCTCCTCTGTAAGAAGCTCCTCAACGAGTTGCCTCCCGATAAAACCTGTTCCACCTGTTAATAATATTGTTCTCACTTCATCTGCTCTCCTTTTTAGTGCTGAATGGTACTAATTATGTGTAAAAAAAATGCTTCTCTATCGAAGCAAGTTGAAAAAGTGGATAGCTGTTCTCGTGATCACCGTTGCATCCTTCAATGTCTCTGCAAGAAACAGCGCTCCTTCAAGATTCGTGATAAAAAGTGCCGCTACCTCATCAATATGAATCGTATCTCTAAACTCGCCTTTTTCTGCTCCTTGCTTAAGTAATAGAGAGATTTTCATTTGTAATCCTGTGAAAAAGAGACCTATTTTTTCTTTGATGTGCGTAGCTTGTGCCGGAGTTTGAATATAGAGCGTAATAAACGGACAGCTCCCCTTATACTCTCTGGACTGAACTCCCTGCGATAAATGCTCTAAAAACATCTGGACACGCTCTTCAACGGATAATTGGTTCCGGGAAAGGATTTCATCCATTGCCCGCTCATACGTTTCAATCCAATAATCCACGACCCCTGCTAACAACTCTTCCTTATCAGCGAAGTGATAATAGACATTAGATTTGGACACTTTGCTTACACGTACTAATTCATCCATGCTGGTATAAGCAAATCCCTTTTCTAAAAATAAGGCTGCCGCGACTTCAAGCACACGTTTTTGATTCATTACTTTTACCTTTGTCATGACTAGAACTATACAGTACTAAATTGAGCGTTGCAAGTATTTTTATTTTTGCATAACCCCTAATTATCCTCTATAATTGTAGGCTACTATGCACCCAGTCAGGAGGAAATGATGAATTTTATACAAGAGCACCTAGCAGGATATGGAATGAGCGAGCAGATGGTTGTGTATCTCTCGAACATCATTATGGTTTTATGTATTGCTTTACTCTCTATAGTGGCTAATCTTGTAGCCAAAAAAATTGTGCTGAGGATCATCATCCATTTTATTAATAACAACCGGTATACGTGGGATAATATCTTTTTGGAGAAAAAAGTATTTCACAAGCTGTCGCATCTCGCTCCGGCCTTTATCATTTATTACGCCGCGCCTATTTTTCCGCTGTATCAGTCTTTCATTGTAAAGTTCGCCTTAGCTTATATGATTATTGTAACGATCACGGTGTTTAATGCCCTGCTTGATGCTATCGATGCTATTTATCGTACGTATGAAGTGTCCAAGATGAGACCGATCAGAGGCTACATTCAGGTTGCGAAGATTATACTGTATATTATTGGTGCGATTGTGGTGATTTCTAACCTCATGGGTCAGAATCCGCTGATTCTGCTTAGTGGACTGGGCGCGTTATCCGCTGTTCTGATGCTAGTCTTCAAAGATTCGATATTGGGCCTCGTGGCAGGTATTCAATTATCTTCTAATGATATGGTTCGTGTAGGCGACTGGATTGAAATGCCTAAATATAATGCCGACGGCAATGTAATTGATATTACGCTAAATACGGTAAAGGTGATGAATTTCGATAAAACCATTACCATGATTCCGAGCTATGCCCTGATCTCAGACTCTTTTAAAAATTGGCGGGGGATGGAAGCCGCCGGGGGCAGAAGGATTAAACGAAGTGTCTGTATTGATACAAGCAGCATATGTTTCTGTACCAAAGAAATGATTGAGGAGTTCCAAAAGGTTCACTATCTTAGCGATTATGTCCTGACCAGAGTAGATGAAATTAACGCCTATAATATGGAACATCATATCAATAGGGAGAGCAAAGTGAATGGGCGACAGCTAACGAATATCGGGGTGTTCCGGGAATATGTCCAAGAATATCTGCGCAATCATCCCAAAATTCATAAGGATATGACGCTCATTGTCAGGCAGTTAGCACCAGGAGACAGCGGACTGCCTTTAGAAATTTATGCGTTCAGCAATGAGACTACCTGGGGTGTGTATGAGTCCGTCCAGTCAGATATCTTTGATCACATTTTTGCGATTATCCCTCTGTTTGGACTTCGCGTTTTCCAGAACCCGACGGGCCAGGATATTGTTAATTTAAAAGAAAGGGTAATTACTTCGCATTATTTGGCATGATATAATATGGGGGAATGGAGTTGATGCTGATGCAGGATTTACTTGACCCTCGCGTTGATTTGATCTTCAAACGTATCTTTGGAAGTGAACATAACAAGGATGTATTGTTGGCATTTCTAAATAGTACATTCCGGGAAGCCGGAGAGCCGGCACTGACTGAGATTGTGCTGTTGAATCCTTACACAGAGGCTGACAGTCCTGATGATAAGCAGTCCATTATGGATATTAAAGCGAAGACCGCAGACGGCCAACTCATTAATATTGAAATGCAATTGTTTAACCCTTACCATATGGAGAAGCGGACGTTGTTCTATTGGAGTGAGATGTATTACCATCAGATTCCTAAGGCAGCAACTATAATACACTGAAGAAATGTGTAACCATCAATATTCTGAACTACTCTTGCCTCAAAAATGATCGCTACCATAGCGTTTTTCACCTACGGGAAGATCATACCGGAATTTCTTTGTTGGACGATATTGAGATACATGTCATTGAGTTGACGAAACTAGATGAACATTCGGTGTCGCTTGAGGAAGGCGGGCTGGTCAATTGGCTGCTGTTCCTAAAAGGTGTGGACAAATCAAACTGGGAGGTGTTGGCGATGAATGAACCAATGTTAAAGAAAGCAATGGATACGTTGGAATTCTTGAGTCAAGATACCTTAGCCAGAATGGAGTATCAAGCTCGTATGAAAGCCCTGAGCGATGAGAAGACGCGTATTGAGGGGGCTAGAGCGGAGGGGGAGCGTAAGAAAGCTGAGGAAATTGCCGGGAAATTACTGGCGATGGGGTTAGAGGTTGAAACTATTGCAAAAGCAGCGGGTCTCTCAGTACAGGAAGTAAAGGCATTAAGTCCACTGCAATAGTACAGTTTTCAGATAAGAGTAAAGCCAGCCTGATTGTGTGGGCTGGCTTTTTCTCTCCTATCCTACAACTCCGCCCCCCGATACCCCACCTTCCGGTAACCCTGCACCCGTTTCTTGAACATCCCCATCAGCATGGGGACCTGGAGGTCGATATAATCGTATATTCTAACTTCTTCTTTGTTGGCATGGCTCCGGTGCAGGCGGCCGCATATTGCTGTAGGGTTGAATAGACGATGTCTCCCGCTTAACTACCTGAACAATAAACTTCGCCAGCGCATCGTTTGCAATAAGCGGTAAAATAAAGAATAAAGCAGTCTCCCTGTAGTGTATAATAAAGCAAATTAAAGCCCCTATCCCTGGATCGGAACGGACAGGAAGCTGAGGAGGAATCGTTGTGGCCAGCATCAGACAGAGAATTGTCCCGCATCTATGGTATGACAAGGAGGCGGCAGAAGCCGCCCGCTTTTATGCTTCTGTGTTCCCGGAGTCCAAGGTAACGAGTGTGACCACCCTTCAGGATACGCCGTCCGGCGATGCGGATCAGGTCTCTTTTGAGGTCTGGGGGCAGCCATTCATGGCGATTAGCGGGGGTCCGTATTTCAAGCTGAATCCGGCTGTATCTTTCTTTGTGAATTTTGATCCTTCACGCGAACAGGATGCAACAGGCAGACTGGATGAGGTATGGGACAAGCTGTCCGAAGATGGTACCGCCTTGATGCCGCTCGGCAAGTATCCATTCAGTGAGCGGTACGGCTGGATTCAGGATAAGTTCGGAGTGTCCTGGCAGCTGATTCTCACGAACCCGGCAGGGGAGGAGCGGCCTGCAATTATTCCATCCCTGCTGTTCGTCGGGGATCAATGCGGGAGGGCGGAGGAGGCGATGTCCTTCTATCTGTCTGTATTCAAGGATTCACGGCAAGGTCTTCTTACCCGCTACCCTGCGGGCTCTGCGCCGGATCAGGAAGGGACGGTAATGTTCGCGGACTTCATGCTGGAGAATCTGTGGTTCACGGTCATGGACAGTGCACATAATCATCAGTTCAGCTTCAATGAAGCTGTCTCCTTCATGGTGTCATGCGATTCTCAGGAAGAGATTGACTACTACTGGGACAAGCTGTCCGCAGTTCCTGAAGCCGAGCAATGCGGCTGGCTGAAGGATGCCTTCGGCATCTCCTGGCAGATTGTTCCCGCAGAGATGAACGAGATGATGGAGAAGGGCACACCGGAGCAGCTGGCGCGTGTGACGAAGGCTTTTCTGCAGATGAAGAAGTTCGAGCTTGCGGAGCTGCGTAAGGCCTATAAGGGAGAATAAGAGCGGCAACTTGCTGGAATACCAACACAAGCGATAAGGAACACATCCTTATCGCTTCTTTGCGCGCAAATATAAGAATGTATAGGTTTCACTTGCCCTACACCTTTCCCCCGCCCTCCCCCGCCCGGTACTTCTTCCGGTACTGGGCCGGTGTCATGCCGTACACCTTCTTGAAGCTGGAATAGAAGGTGTTCAGGGACGAGAAGCCGAAATGCTGGACGATGGGCTCGATCGGGGAGTCGGAGGCAATGAGCTCCTGGCAGATGAAGGTCAGCCGCTTCTCCGATATTTTGTCGGTGATGGACTGGTTGGTCTCTGCTTTATATAGGCTGCGGAAATAATTGACCGACAAGCCCAGGTGATCAGCCAGCATGGTGGCAGACAGATTCGGATCGGTGAGATGACTCTCCATGAACTGGTCCACCTGTGAGATCAGGGCGATATTCTTGGATTGGCTGCGGGCGGTTGCAATGTCTTCGAGCGTCTTGGTAATTAAGGCCTCCATCCAAGGCGTTACGTTATCTATTGTCTCCTGCTGGATGATCTGCTTCTCGATGGACGTTAGCCCCCACGAGCTGGGCAGCGGCTGAGCCGAATGCTCCTGGATGAGCCGGCGGATGTTCATGAACAAGGTGATGAGGGACATTTTGCATTCAAAATATGGCAGTTCCCGCAGCTTCACTACCGCGGAGCGCAGGACCTCCAGAATGACGGGGGCCTCCCCCTTGAGAATGGCCTGGGCGATCTGCCGCTCCTGGCTCACAGGCAAATGATACAATTCCCCGGGTGCATCCGGCAGCCATGCCTTGACGATAAGCGAGCGGTGTCCGAAGCGGAACCGTTCTTGCGTCAGCTCATATGTCTCCAGATATACCTCGTGCATGTCGGTTAAGCCCGGCAAGGTCCGGCCCCAGGCAATGGTGGTGCCCACGGACAAATATTGCTGGATTAATTGCTGGGAGCCTTGCAGCTCCTTCACGAATTCCTCGGATAAGGGAGCCGATAAGATGACAGCCACGTGGTCGTCTCCCATATCCACCGTTTGCAGCTTGTGCCTGGACGCTTGCAGCGACTCTTGAATGATATTGGACATGGCGAACCGCAGCAGACGCCGGTCCTTCTCCGGGTATACTCCCGAGAATTCTGCGAAGTGGTCGATCCGGAAGATCGCTACGGATAGCTGATCTGTCGGCAGATCAATCCCCCATTCCAGGAATTGAGCGCTGATCTCCTCTGCCGAGTGATAAGTCTCCCCCAGAAAATCCCTTAGGAACCGCTCTCGGCCCAGAAATTTATTATGCCGCCATTGCTCGGTAAGCTCGTGAATCTGATTATGCTGCGAGGTAAAGACACTCGATAAGTATTCCAGTTCATTGGCATTCGCGCCAAGGCCCGGCTTCTCCGCCTGATGCTGCCGCATGACCCGGCTGATCAGCTCCTGAATGGGCGAGTATACCCGTTTGGAGATTAGAATAATCACCGCCAGGGAGGCCGCGAACAAGACGAGGAACAGGATCAGGCTGGTATTTCGCAGGACTGTGATTTTGCCCAGGATGGCGGACTTCGGTATCATCTCAATGAAGGTCCAATCCTGGATGCCCTTGATCGAGGAGTCGGCATACACCACCAGCTTCTCCCCCTGGCCATAGGGCTGGAACAGCTTCCAGCCGCTGGCGCCCTTCATTCCGTGGCTCCGGAGCTCTGCAATCTGCTGCGGACTCATGTCCGTACTGCTGAAGATCGTCTCGTCGCGGTCATTCAGCACGGTGATGGATCTGCTGGCGAAGTTTGAATTGTTCTGAAGCAGGGTCATGAGATTATCCGTATCCACATTCATGACGAACGCAGAGATGGAACTGCCTTTTTCATAAAATCTGACAATGGTCAGCACGTCCTTGGGTGTATTCCCGGTAAGAGGGAGGGATAAGGTTCGCGGAATGAGCACGCTATGGTTCACTATATCCGGGTCACGTAAGCGCTTAAGTATATCCTGATCGTAAAAAGCGGCGGTATCATTTAACCCAAGCCTGGAGTCAACAACCGTATTCGTATAATCGTTAATGAGGTAGACAGAATCAATGGAGGGGTTGGCGTTCTTAATGTCCATCAGCTGGCTCCATACCTCATAGGTTTCGAAATCGCCGTAATGATCTGAAAGCGCATACACCTTAAGTGCACTGTCATTACTGGAGGAGAAGCTGAAATCAAGCGCCCATTCCATCAGCCGTGACGTATTTCGGGCTCCGTTTACCAAGAGGGATTCCGAATGATCTCCGATCTCGTGCAGCAGGGTCTTGGAGGATTGCCCATAGAGCAGTACGAAGGATACCCCCAGTACCAGAACGTTCGCACTGACAAAATAAAAAATAAGCTTCATATAAGTAGGGTGCCGCTTCAGCGATGCGAAGAGTGGTTGTCTGAATTTCATGGCGCTGGAACCTCCGTAATCATAACTGCCCGGCTCGTAATAAGTAGGTTTATTATAGCATAACGTGCATTTTCGTCTGCCAAATCGTTTGTTTTCGGAAGAGTGTTGTTTTTGGGAAGGCGGTAAATCTGCGCTTGCGGGAAGGATTGGAGCTTCTCGGAATTGCTCTGGCCGTAAGGGCTTGATAAGGTGACGGCATAGATAACGGGACCCTCTTGGGGCGGTTACCGGTCTTGAGGAAAGGGGGGATGTAAAGATGAACTACCAGCTTAACGCAGGTAGACGTTCAAAATGGAGGCATATCGTGCAGAATCCATTTCTGTATGTAATGGCTGTACCGGGGCTGTTGTTCTTTCTCGTGTTCAGTTATTTGCCCATATACGGGATTATGATTGCCTTCAAAGACTATGATTTTGCCAAGGGGATCACGGGGAGTGACTGGGTAGGTTTTAGAAATTTTGATTACTTTTTTACATCAGATGACTTCTGGATTATTCTGCGGAACACACTGATGCTCAACGTGCTGTTTATTGTGTTTACGACAGCGGCTGCCGTTCTGATTGCACTCATGTTCAATGAGATCCGCAATAAGTATTTCAAACGGATCTCGCAGTCGCTTATTTTCCTTCCTTATTTCATGTCCTGGATTGTGATCGGAATGATTGTGCAATCCTTATTCGGCGGGGAAGAGCCCATGATTAATGTCTGGTTGCACAATATCGGCATGGAACCGGTCAACTGGATGTTTGAGTCGAAGCTTTGGCCGTATATACTGACTGTGATCCGTGTATGGCAAGGCGCCGGTTATCTTTCGATCATTTTCCTGGCTTCCATTACGGGAATACCGGAGGATCTGTACGAGGCTGCCCGGATTGACGGAGCATCCAAGCTGCAGATTGTAACCCGCATTACATTGCCGCTGCTGGTGCCGACGATTATGATCATGACGCTGCTGGCCGTAGGCAAAATTTTCAATGGTGACTTTGCGATGATCTATGCGATCATTGGAGACAACTCCATGCTGTATCCGACTACGGACGTTATTGATACCTTTGTCTTCCGCTCGATGAGACAGCTGCACGATTTCGGCATGTCTTCGGCTGTAGGCCTGTTCCAGTCCATTATGGGGCTGATCTTCGTCATTGCCGCCAACTGGGTAACCCGGAGGGTATCCAAAGAATCTGCTTTATTCTAGGAGAGTAACTATGAGACAGAAACATAGCGCTGCGGATCGCACCTTTACGGCATTCGCCCATACGTTCATTTTGCTGTTCACTCTATTTTGTCTGTTTCCTTTTCTGCTGATGATTGCCGGCTCGTTTACGGATGAGGAGGAGCTGATTGCGCACGGCTACACCTTATTTCCGCAAAAATTATCGCTGGCCGCTTATAAGGCGGTTCTGCAATCCGATGTATTGTTCAACGGCTATGGCGTCACCGTGTTCATTACGGTTGTCGGGGCCTTAAGCGCCCTGTGCATTTCGGCCATGCTCGGCTATTCACTGGCGAATAAACGGAATGTTCTGCAAACGCCTTTTCTGTTATTCTGCTACTTGCCTATGCTCTTCTCGGGAGGCATCATTCCGTTCTATATTGTGGTTAGCCAGTGGCTGCATTTGCAGAATACGATCTGGGTACTGATTCTAACCATGTTGTGCCAGCCATTCCTCGTCTTCCTGCTGGTCAGCTTCTTCCGCACCATTCCTGAGGAGCTGGAGGAAGCCGCCAGAATAGACGGAGCGAATGAGATGAGAGTGTTCTTCCAGATTATGATTCCGATCTCGAAGCCGATTCTGGCTTCTGTCGGCCTCTTCTATGCGCTGAGCTTCTGGAATGACTGGTTCATGGGACTGATGTTCATCGATAATGAGAAATTATTCCCGCTGCAATTAATTCTGCGCCGGATGGTCTCCAATATGGAGGCGGCCAAGAATCTGATTCCTTCCGGTGCGGCGATTGCAGTGACACCACCGACTTACGGGGTGCGGATGGCGACAACAGTGCTGACCATCGGCCCGATTGTGCTGCTGTATCCGATGCTTCAGAAATATTTTGTCAAAGGTCTAACGGTAGGAGCGGTAAAAGGGTAAGCCATTCAGATTGTGTCCATAGATATGGGAGGGTTATGAGATGAGGTTAAAAAGATGGTTTGGCACGGCAACAACAGCGGTATTGGTATCGTCACTGGTGCTCGCGGGCTGCGGGGGAAATACGAAAAATGAAGGCAATGCCGCGAATCCTCCGTCCAGTACAGACAGTGCAGCTCCTGCTGCCAAAGACATTGTGACGCTAAAGGCTTATTTCCCGGGAGATAAACCTGCGGGGTTCGATACTGTGCTGCAGGCGGTTAACGACAAGCTGAAAGCGGATAATATCGGAGCCGCCCTGAATGTCAATTTCATGCCATGGTCCGATTACGGGAATGCGGTATCCGTGAAGATGTCTGCCGGGGAAGAGTTCGATATGTATCTGGATGCTCCTTGGATATCCATGAACCAGATGATTGAGAGTAAATCTTTGATGGAGCTGGATGCGGCAGTGGCTGCACGGCCCGAGCTGAAGGCGTCCATTCCAGAGGAAATGTGGGAGTACAACAAGTTCGGCGGCAAAATTATGGGGGTTCCGCTCGGCACCACCCAAGGCCAGCTCTATGGCCTGCTGATCCGCAAGGACTTACGCGAGAAATACGGGCTTCCCGAGCTGAAAACGCTGGGTGACCTGGAGAAATTCCTGTATGCGGTCAAGGAAAATGAGAAAGACGTCAAGCCTTTTGTCATTAACGGAATTAAGGCGGATAAGCTGCCATTCATTCTGAGTGACTCTGCGAATCTGGCAAAGGATGAAGTGCTGGAGATTGGGGTCAACATGTTCTCGTATTCGATCAAGGATAAGAAGGTCATTGGCCAATGGGTGAGTCCGACGATTGCCGATGCCTATGAACGTGTCACCAAATATTATAAGGATGGAATTATCTCCAAGAATATTGCCCAGGAGCAAAATGCGGAGACGCTGTTCAAGCAAGGTAAATATGCGGCGACCTACTATGCAGCCGATGGTGTGGAAGGATTGAAATATTCGGAAATGCTGAAGGATGGCAGCGACAAGCTGGAGATCTTCATTCCGAACGGGGAGCAGGCCAAGCCTTATACAGCTTATCAGCAATGGAACTTCCTCTGTATACCGACGACTTCCAAGCATTCGGATACAGTTATGGATGTAATGAACTGGCTGTCGATTAAGGAGAACCATGATCTGATGGAATACGGCATTCAAGGGAAAGACTGGGAGCCTGTCGGCGATTCGAGCTATAAGGTACTGTCCGCGTATACCTTCCCTGGTTATGTGCTGACCTGGCGGCCGACGCTGAACCGTACACCTGACAACATGATGCCGGATGACAAGAAGTGGTTCGATTTCTCGACCAAGACATCCAACTTCACGCTGAGTCCAATTGCAGGCTTCAACTTCAACGCCGAGAAGGTAAAGACGGAATATGCCAAAATCACGCCGCTTCATGATTCGATCTTCCTGCCGCTCAGCCAAGGCCTGATCCCTGCGGAGGAAGGAAAGAAAACGATGGAGGATAAAATGGCCAGTCTCGGCGGGCAAAAAGTGATCGATGAAATCCAGGCTCAGATTGATGCCGTTACTTCCGGGAAATAACCGTACTTCACACACAGAAAGAGGTCACTCCAATGAAAATAACACGCAGCGCGCATAATCCGCTGATTGAAGCCGGGGATGTTGTCCCCTCCCGTCCCGATTTCCGGGTGCTGGGTGCCTTCAATGCAGGCGTGGCGCAGCTACAGGATGAGACGATCCTCTTGCTGCGCGTTGCCGAAGCGCCGATATCGGACCAGGCGGACGAGGTGCTCGTTCCCCGGCTGAATGAGTCAGGGACGGAGGTGCAGGTGGAGCGTTACGACAAGAGCGATCCGGGCTATGATTTCTCCGACTCGCGCTTCGTAGCCAAGGACGGACAGACGGTCATGCTCACCTCCTTATCCCATCTGCGGGTAGCACGAAGCCGGGATGGCATTCATTTCGAGGTGGAGCCGCAGCCGGCCCTGTTCCCGGAGCATCCTCTGGAAGCCTGGGGGATCGAAGATCCGCGGGTGACCCGGATCGGGGACACCTATTACATTACTTACAGCGCGGCCTCCGCGCGCGGTGTCGGTGTCGGGCTGGCGGAGACCCGCGACTTTCAGACGTTCAAGCGGCGCGGGATGATGCTGCCTCCCGAGAATAAGGATGTCATGATTTTCCCCGAGAAAATTGGCGGCAAATACTACGCCCTGCATCGTCCGGTGCCGAAGTCATTCGGCGCTCCCGAGATGTGGATCGCGGAATCGCCCGATCTGGATCATTGGGGGAACCACCGCTTCCTGATGGGACTCGGCGAGCAGGGCTGGGACTCGGCCCGTATGGGCGGCGGGGCGGTTCCGATTCGAACTGAACGCGGCTGGCTTGCACTGTATCATGGCGCGGACAGCAGCCACCGTTATTGTATGGGAGCGGTGCTGCTGGATCTGGAGGACCCGTCCCGGGTCATTGCGAGATCGCGTGTCCCGGTGCTGGAGCCGGAAGCTTCCTATGAGGTGAACGGATTCTTCGGCAAGGTCGTGTTCTCATGCGGAGCCCTGCTGCTGGACCAGACGGTCCGTATGTATTACGGAGCTGCGGACGAAGTGATGGCAGTGGCGGACATTCCCCTGGAGGATATATTAAGTACGCTGTGGTAAAAAGCTGGAGGCAGTGCAAGCTGCCTTCTTTCATCCGCTAAAAGGAAAGCGCTGTCAAAATAATGGCCCAGATAGCAAAGGAGCGTGTACATGACTGGTAACATGCAAAGTAGGATCAAGAGATGGATATGTCTCGTTATGGTTGGTTTGATGATCTCGACCCTCGGGTTCCACTACCCTGTATCGGCAGATGGATCGTCGCAAGAGCTGGCTGAAATGAAGCTGATGAAGCAGCGGGTGGTAGACTTCTATATCTCCAAAGATATCATCAATGACGGCACGAATGGGCGGGTCGAATGGACTTTTAAATCACAGGCCGGAACCTACTTATCTAGTCAAAAGGCGAATGGAAGCTGGGGCGATGTAGATTATACCAGTACGGCTTCCAGTGCCAACGGCAGAGCTTGGTCGCCTTACCTTGCGCTGGACCGGATGCAGTCGATGGCTCAGGCTTTTGCAGACCCGAAGGGGCCTTACTATCACGATGAAGCCCTGTTAGCCGGTATTCAGAAAGCACTGGATCACTGGTTCACGGTCAAGCCGACCTCCACTAATTGGTGGGAGACCGGGATCGGCAAACAATTACGGCTCAGCAAAGTTGCACTGCTATGCGAGGGCTATCTGACTGCGGAGCAGGCTGCCAATATTATCGACACGTTAGACAGTAAACCGAATACGATCGATGGGGCCAATTCGTCCTGGTACAATCAGAATTATATGATCCGCGGCTTACTGCTGGAGGATACCCAGAATGTCCGTAGCGCTGTAGAGGCGTTTAACGTGCTCTCGGCGGTGACGGAGACGCTAACGGGAATCCAGTCTGACATGTCCTTTTTCATGCATGGGAAGACGAATTATACCACGGGCTACGGAAGAAGCTTCGCCAGAGATATGTCCTTCTGGGCTTATGTCGTCTCGGGCACAAGCTTCGCTTACAGCCAGGCGGCCATTGACTCGTTGTCCTCTTATGTGCTGGATGGAACCAGATATCTGGTCAGAGGCGATGTTGCCGATCTCGGCATGGGAATGAACGGACCGGAGTGGCCGGATTATGAGAGCTCTGCGCTGACCTTCTATGAAGATCCGCTGGAGTGGATGCAGGCGGCTAACCCGAAGCGGGCGGATGAGTTCGCTGTTTTCCTGAATAACATCCGGGGTATTGGCACGGTCTCGGGCAATGGACTGGATGCGAACAATATGACGCAATGGCAGACCCTGGTCTCCTCTCATATGCGCAAGGATTACGGAATTACAGTCAAGATGTCCTCCAGCACGGTCAAGGGCGGTGAATGGAGAACCATTAATCCAAGCGGATATAACCTGCTCTATTGGACTTCGCAAGGCGCCACGGCCATTCAGAGAACCGGGGATGAGTACAGAACGGTGTACCCGCTGATGGACTGGAATCATGTTCCGGGAACAACAGCTCCCTACGTTTTCACGAAGGAGAATAACTTCAACAACCCGAAGACCTTTGTAGGCGGCGTAACCAATGAGCGCTACGGAGCCACGGCGTTTGATTTCAATAAGCTGAGTACCAGCGGGAAAAAGGGCTACTTTTTCTTCGATGATGAAATGGTAGCGCTGGGCGCAGGCATCACTTCAACGAATGCTGCACCGGTCCATACCACGCTGAACCAGAGTCTGGCAGTAGGCGATGTGCTCGTTGACGGCAAAGCTGTTGCAGACGCAACGTCGAAGGTGAACGGACGCTGGGCCTATAACGATCATACCGGTTATGTGTTCCCGGATAAGACGGACTTCCAGGTGAAGCAGGAGACGAAGACCGGGAAATGGAGCGATGTGGTTACTGGCAGTGCACCAGAACCGATCACGAAGCCGGTGTTCTCGATGTGGCTGGATCACGGCGTGAAGCCGGTCAATGCCTCCTATCAATACATCGTATTGCCGGGTAAAACCGCCGGGGAGGTTGGCAGCTACGCGGAAGCAAACCCGATTAGTATTCTCGCGAATACCCCGTCCGTGCAAGCGGTCCGGCACCGTTCGCTTGGCATTGCGGAGTTGCTGTTCTATCAGCCGGGTACGGTGACGCTAAGAGAAGGACTGACTGTCACCGTAGATAAACCGTCGATGGTGATCGTTGATGAATCCGCGGACCCTGTCCGCATCTCGGTGGCGAATCCCGAAACGCCGGGGATTACCGTTAATGTAACGCTGAACCGGAACGGGGACCAGACTACAACCACGTACAGACTCGGTAAAGATACGTTCACCGGGCGGAGTGAGACGATAAGCGAGGGAGCTTCCATCGACGACAGCGGGTATGATCTCGCTTACAGTAAAGGAGCGGCTGCTTCCTCCAGCGTAGGCAAGCAATTTGCTTCCAATGCTAACGATCTCTACAGAACCTCCAGCTGGAGTTCTAACGCTTCGGACGATGAATGGATTTATGTGGATCTGCAGGATCAATATATGATCAATAAGGTTAGACTGCATTGGGAGAAGGCTTACGGCAAAAGCTATAAAATCCAAGTATCCGATGATGCGGCTACCTGGAAGGATGTTTATGCGACCTCGATGGGAGATGGGGGAACCGATGACATTACGTTCGGTAAAACCAGTGCCAGATTCGTCCGCATGCAGGGCGTTCAGCAGGGAACCGGAGAGGGCTACTCGCTTGCTGAATTTAACGTGTATGAAGCGGTTGCCCTGAACCTTGCGGAAGGCAAAACCGTGATTGCAAGCTCATCCAAAGCCGCCGATGTGGCAGTGGGGAATGCGGTAGACGGCTCATTGACGACCCGCTGGGGGTCCAACTATGCCGATCCGCAGTGGATTTATGTCGATCTTGGCGCAAGTCAGCCTATTGCTAAGGTCATGCTGCACTGGGAAAGCTCGTATGGAAAGGAATACCGCATCGATGTCTCCGATACGCTGGACGACTGGAAGACAGTATATAGTACATCCAGCGGAGACGGAGATATCGACGAGATCTCTATCGATTCGGTGAATGCCAGATATGTCCGGATGTACGGAACTCAGAGAGCATCCAAGTACGGATACTCGCTCTGGGAATTCAAAGTGTTCGGACCAGAGAACGCAGAGAGGGTTCCGGCCCGGGTTGAGCTGGCGGCAGCGCCATCTTCGGTGGTGCCTGGAGGCAAAGTATCCGTTACGGGGGCCGTTTATGGGGACAACGATCTTCCGGTTCCGGGTGTAGACGTTGAACTCATAGCAGCCGATGGTAGCCTTGAACCTGCTAAAGTAACTACAGATGTGTACGGCAAGTTCAGTACGATCTATACTGCAGCATCGGTTCCCGGTAAGGTATCCATCTCGGCCGTACTGCCGGCAAGTCCATTCGTGACAGGGGCGGTTACCGTATCCGTTGAAGAAGAGGCTGTGCCTGTATCCGCCCGGATTGAACTGCAGGCCACACCGTCCTCCGTATCCGCTGGAGGCAAAGTGTCCGTTACGGGAACCGTCTATGACGGTGAAGATCTTCCGTTAGCCGGTGCTGCGGTCAGTCTCATGGCAGCCTCGGGTAGTTTCGAGCCTGCACTTGCCGTAACGGATGAGAACGGAAGGTTCAGTACGGTGTTTACGGCACCATCCGCAGCCGGGGATATCGCAATTACGGCTGTACTGACCGGCAATCCTTCCGTGACGAATACGGTTACCGTTTCGGTTAGCAAGGCGATACCGGTACCTGCTCTTATTGAACTACAGGCAGCACCGTCTACTGTGAATACCGGAGATGAAGTATCCATCACAGGGATCGTCTCGGGTAGTGACAATCTTCCGGTCTCCGGCGTAGAGGTTGCACTCGCGGCTTCCTCGGGCAGCCTTGAGCCTGCTCATGCCGTCACAGACGCGAACGGCCGGTTCAGCGCGGTCCTTACGGCACCGTCCACATCTGGAGAAGTGACGGTTACGGCGGTCTTGAGTGCGTATCCGTCCATTACGGGGAAAATCAACGTTTCGGTTAACGAGCGTTCGGGCGGCGGAAACGGCGGCGATCCGGGAGGTGAAGGGCCAGTGACTCCGACAGTACCAGTGCCGCCGGTTATTGTTGGAACGCCTAGTAAGCCGGACGAGAGTCCGCAAACCCCGGCTACTCCTCCGGTGGCTGGTCCATCCCTCACCGATATTGCGGGCCATTGGGCCGAAGCCAGTATCAGTGAAGCTGTTCGGTTGGGCATCATTACAGGGTATCCGAACGGCTCGTTCCAGCCTAACCGTAACGTCACCCGTGCTGAATTCACGGTGATGCTGGCGAAGGCGTTGAAGCTTCAGAACACAGAAGCAGCGTTGTCCTTCAAGGACAATGACCGGATCGGTTCGTGGGCCCGGACCGCCATCTCGCAGGCGGTAGCCATGGGAATCATCCAAGGGGATAACCAGAGCAACTTCCGCCCGGATGCGCCTGTAACCAGAGCGGAAATGGCCGTCATGCTGGCGAGAGCTTTACATCTGGCTCCTGTTGCCCGCTCCGCAGGATTCACGGATGACCGCGACATCCCGGCCTGGGCAGTTGGAGCAGCAGCCGAGATGAAGAAGTCGGGACTGATGCAAGGCAAAGGCAACAACAGCTTCTTCCCGAAGGATGCCGCAACGCGGGCAGAGACCGTCACAGTTCTGCTTAGAATGCTGGCAGCTAAGTAAACATAACCAACCTTTCATTTGTATACGTTAGAACACGGCAAAGCAGCGATTCTCCTGTTGTTAGGGAATCGCTGCTTTGCTTATGCTATAATTTAATAAAGTGTTTTTGAGCTTAGAGAAAATTGGATAAAGGATGCATCGACCAACCATGTATGAGAATCAGACTTCTATGCACCACAAGCTCTTTATTATCGGCGCAGGTGCTGCCGGACTAATGGCTGCTGTTACTGCGAGTGATATGGGGATCGATACTGCCATTCTGGAGAGTAACGACCGGATTGGCAAGAAGATCTTAATGACAGGTGATGGCCGCTGCAACATTACGAATGAATCCACTGTGACAGATACGGATGAAGCAGCTGCTTTATCGCGCAAATATCACAGTAATCAATCCGAATTTCCGCTTGCAGTAGTGCAGCAGTATGGCGTCAGTCAGACGATTGATTTTTTCTCCTTTCTCGGGCTGCCGCTGACAAGACTCAAGGGGGGCTTGCTGTACCCGATGTCGCTGCAGGCAGCGGCGGTACTGGATATTTTCCAGCTGGCGCTAGAGGATCGGAATGTTCCCGTATACCTTAAGAATAAAGTGGTGGATGTTACGGCTTCGGCAGATCATTCTCGCTTCACGATAAAATGCCTAACCGAGACAGAGGAAGAGGTTGTGTATACTAGCGACTATCTGCTTCTGTCTACGGGGGGCAACACCGGTCCCAATGCAGGAAAAGAACCTCCGGGTTATACCCTTGCCGAACGTCTGGGGCACACCGTGATTGAGCCTTTTCCGGCCATTGTGCAATTGAAGCTGCAATATCCGAATATGAGGGCACTGTCCAGTATCAAATCCCAGGGACAAGCCCATATCCTTGTAAAGGGTAAAGTCATCGGCAGTGAACAGGGTGAGCTGGCCTTCACAGACTATGGTATTACCGGTCCGCCCATTCTCCAGTTAAGCCGAAAGGCCGCGTATCATCTGGCAAGAGGAGAACAGGTGAAATTATCGGTGGATCTGATGCCTGGCCGCACAGAGGAAGAGCTGGTGGAGTTCCTAGAAAAGCTCTGGGAGACCTTTGGGCACCGGACCGTGGCGGATTCCCTCGTGGGTATCTTCAACAAAAAGCTTGTTACTGTTCTGCTTAAGGAGACGGGCTTAGATCAACAGCCACAGCTTCTTTGCCAGAATCTGCCGCAGAAAACTAAAGAGAACTTTTATAGGCTCTTGAAGCGTTGGGAATTTAAAGTGACGGATACCAATGGCTTTACGAATGCGCAGGTGACAGCCGGCGGCATTGATACGTCGGAGCTCACCCGGGGAACGCTGGAATCCAAGCTGGTGCCCGGGCTGTATCTGGCTGGCGAGGTGATGGATGTGGACGGAGATTTCGGCGGCTATAACCTGCAATGGGCCTGGAGTTCCGGATATGTGGCCGCCATGGCGATAGCTAAGTCCATTCAATAAATTTATTAGGAAAAGGGATGCATCAATTAACATGTATAAGGATCAGACTTCTAAGCACCACGAGCTGTTCATTATCGGTGGGGGTGCTGCAGGTCTAATGGCTGCAGTTACAGCGAGAGATCAAGGTATTGATACAGCCATTATTGAAAGCAATGACCGGCTCGGTAAGAAAATAATAACGACAGGTAACGGGCGTTGCAACATTACGAACCAATCCACCGCCACCGGTACGGATGAAGCAGCCGCTTTATCCATTAAGTATCACAGCAATCAGGCAGGATTCCCAATACATGTACTGCGGCAATTCGGTGTCCGCCAGACGATCGAATTTTTCTCCTCGCTCGGGCTTCCTTTTATGAGCTTGGAGAATGGCCGGATGTATCCGATGTCGCTGCAGGCGGCTTCGGTGCCTGGGGTGTTTAAGCTGGCGCTGGAGGACCGGAATGTTCCCGTATATTATAAACATAAAGTGCTGGATGTGACCGTTTCGGCGGGACATCCGCGGTTCGCGATAACCTGCCAGACGGAGACAGAGGAGCAGGTTGTGTATACCAGCGACTATCTTTTTCTATGTACCGGCGGCCTTACCGCTCCCAAAACAGGAACAGACGGCTCCGGTTATACACTTGTCCAGCGTCTGGGACACACCATGATCCACCCGGTGCCAGGCATTGTGCAATTGAAGCTGGATTATCCGTATTTAAAGGAACTGTCGGGCATCAAATTTGAGGGAGAGGCCCATGTGATCGTGAACCATGAGGTTATCCGCACGGAGTCCGGGGAGATTCTTTTTACAGACTATGGGATCTCGGGCCCGCCCATCCTTCAGCTAAGCAGAAAAGCTGCGTATAATCTCGGCATAGGAGAATCGGTGACCCTGTCGGTTGATTTGATGCCGGAGCGCACAGAGGAAGAGTTAATTGATTTCCTGGAGATCCACTGGGGGATCTTCGGACACCGGACGGTTGCCGATTCCTTCGTGGGTATCGTCAGCAAGAAACTGATTCCAGTGCTGCTGAAGGAGGCTGGAATTGATCAACAGCTGCATCTGCTGTGTCAGGATCTATCGTGGAAAACCAAGAAAATATTCTATAAACTATTGAAGCGTTGGGAATTTAAAATCACCGATACCAACAGCTTCACGAATGCACAGACCACTGCCGGTGGCATCGATACGACGGAGCTAGTCGAAGGAACGCTCGAATCTAAGCTGGTGCCGGGACTCTATTTGGCCGGTGAGGTGATGGATGTGGACGGCGATTGCGGCGGCTATAACCTGCAATGGGCCTGGAGCTCCGGATATGTCGCCGCGATGGCGCTTGCGGACTGGCGTGCCCGCATCACGTAAGGGTAGAGGGCCGCTGACAATACAGTACTAATGAAGGCACCTTTAAGGGTGTCTTTTTTTGGATTTTCAGACCTCCGAAAGATTCTTTAATGTTCGCTTTTTTATATTTTTCCAGCGACACAGTGTGCTTTAATAAGTTTAGTTAATGCTTGAAGTTCATATTTATGGTTAACCATATCAACAGTGAAGTCTTCTGCTTTTTTGACATCCATATTAAAGAACAAGTCATTATAGCTTAGGAAAATAACAAGTGCTGTGAAAGCAGTACGTTTATTTGCATTGTGAAACGGATGGTTTTGACCCAGTGACTCGAACAAAGCGGCGGCTTTTTCAAAAATGGTAGGGTAAGCATCTTCTTCAAAAGCTGAAGATTGTGGGCGAAGGACAGCAGATTCGAGCAGTCCCGGCTCTTTTACACCAACTTGTTCACCGGGACTATAGCGTTGAATCATTGCGAGATTAATGGCTATGACTTCTTGGACGGATAAATAACGGGTTTGAATCATCTGTCTTTGAGACCATGTAAGGTCTGATCGTATTGATTAATAACATCTGCCAAAGAATCCATAAAATCTTCACTAATTCCATGAGGAAGCGATACCTTTGTTGACTTTTTTATAATAATTTCTCCAGTGGACTGGTTTATGTCGATAAGAACGGTATCCCCTTGATCCAGCCCTATTTGCTTTAGTGCATCAGTCATTGTTATACCTAAGCTGTTTCCGAATTTAGTGACTTTTCGTTCCATTTCAACCATCCTATTCATTAAAAGTCCTCCTCAATATTGTATTCAACTGTTATAACAATTATACATTAGGGATGGCTTAACGTAAATATGCTAAGCAACTGTTAAGCCTATCCTGATCGTCCATGTTAACAGGTTTTTAAGGACCTAAAGAATTGTTGATAGGACTAGATTTAAATGAATAAGTTCAACTAAGCCAAGGAGGCCTTATTATATGAGCAGAGAGGCTGAGAAGCCACTGAACGATGGCCCTATAATCCGCAAGGAAAAGGTTATTGCTTCAAAAATGATCCGTATCTATTGCAAGAAAAAACATCATAAAAAGGAGCTCTGTGAGGAATGCCGGAATTTAAATGAGTATGTCATGAAAAGACTCTCCTACTGCAAATTTGGTGAAGAGAAAACCGCTTGTGCGAAGTGTCCGATTCATTGTTATACACCCGTCTACCGCCAGAAAATCAAGGGAGTTATGCGTTTCTCGGGACCATGGATGTTGTTGTATCATCCGTTAGAGTCCATAAAGCATATCCCCATGCCGGAGAAGTTAAAAAGACCGCTGTCCCGATAGTCGGCAGCCACCTCCCACGGTTGCCGGGCGAATGGCGCTACATCATCTCCTGTAGGTTTTGGTCCAGGAAAATAAAAAACCCAACTCTGCTAACGAAGCGGAGAAGGGTCTTTTCAGGATATAGTCAGCTCCACTAAAGAAGCGGAGAAGACTGTATCCATCCGTATTATTTCTGTGTATTCATGATATTATGTATGTGTGCGAAAGTCAAGTTATACGTTATCATTTTGGTTATTTAGGATGTGTACAATGATCTATAATATCTATTTCGATGAAGCAAATAAAATTGACCAGCCGGGAAAAGCAAATTCATATTACGGTGCGTATGGTGGTAGTGAGCAGACCATGTCTGAAATAGGACATTCGGTACAACGTATATATGATGAGCTTGGAACTAAGAGCGAGCTCCATTTCAGGGAATACAATCATGATCAGTATTTAAAGAAATATTTTAAGGCTCTTCATTATATTATCAATCAGGATGTTAATATTAATATTCTGATTGTTAGCAACACAGAAGCGCATAGTATAGCTAGACAACTAAACCTGACAATGAAGGAGCTACGGAACCTTTTTTATATCAAAATTCCCGAGAGGCTGTTCTACGGGGTAACGCGGCACTTGCAGGGTCAGGTGGATGTTAACATTAAAATTGATCGCAACGATGAATACGACGCTCTTGGACTTCCTACAAAAATTAAAGAACAAATGAACGCTCATTCAGTTTATCGGAGCAAAAAGTACAAAATTTCATCGGTTAAGTCAGAAGAGTCCCATGAGTCCATTCCCCTGCAAATCATTGATACATTCATGGGAATTGTAGTGTTTTTGATGGAAAAAAGCTACATGGCAGATTCAAACACAACTCTGATAAAGAGTGATTTAGTGTATCGTTTTTTATCAGAAGGTGATAATATCGAGCGATTTATAAAGCAGATTAAGCTCTATTCATGGAACGGCAATGAGAACTTGTCTGAATTGTCTGTAGGTAATTACGTATCTCAATTTATGGTACACAAAACTCGTTATGATGTTTCAGAAATAGCCAAGCTTCAGGCGGTTATGTTAAGGAACCCTAATCTATCTGCAATGGAATACCGTAAGCTAATGGAGTATCCTAACACGTTAGCACGTATGTTGTTGGGGTATAAGGATGAAGTTGAGGGTAGGGGAAGGAATTACTCATTAAAATAGCAGCGTTGAGCATGCAAAGGAACAGGTATGAAGGTATGTCCTGCTCCCCGGCTCTTCATTGGCTACACGGATTAAACCTTCCCTTGCCCCAACCACTCCCGCTTCAATATAGCGAATTGCTGGGTATTCTCGTACTTCGGCGTTCCGTCTTCGTTCGTGGTGAAGGAGATGAATTCGAGGAAGCAGCCTTCCCGGCGCATGCCCAGCTTCTCGACCAGCTTCTGCGATCTGAAGTTGTCGTCCTCGACGTAGGCGTAGATGCGTCTGGCTTCCTGCTCCAGGAAAAGGTAGCGCAGCAGCGCGCGGGCGCTTTCGCTGGCATAGCCGACGCCCTCGTAGGCCGGGTTGAAGTGCCAGCCTACGCTATAGGTATCGGGCTCCTCTTTCATGCAGAACAGATCGCCAATAATCGCCCCGGTCTCCTTCAGAGTGACGGCCAGATGGGAGTCGTCCTGACTTCGTTCAATTGCGGTGGCGATGGCTTCTTCTAACGTGGAGAGGCGTTCGCTCAGGAAGCAGTTCACCCGCGGATTCGCCAAATACTCTAGCATCCCCGGTGCATCCGTCTCCCGGAAGTTTCTGATGATTAATCGGTCTGTAGTGAATTTTTGCATGATGATCCTCCCTAAATGAAGTGAGCGTGTTATTTACCGGCAAACGGATGTGGACGGAATACGTGTCCCCATTGCTTGTGAATGTGATTTCGCCCTTATGCTGGCTGATGATTTTGTGGCAGGTTTTGAGGCCGATCCCGGTGCTATGGACCTCATGGGCCTCCGTTTGTATAACATTCGTGATATCTATCAACAGCCAGCGGTCTTCAATCCTATACGCAATCGTGACGGGAGCAGACGTATCGGCATACTTCGTAATGTTGGAGAACAGGTTGTCGAATACCCGCCTGAAGGAGATCAGGTGAAGATCCACGCGGAAAGGGACAGGGGACGGCTCCCAGGCTACCTGGAAGCCGTGATTCTCCAGCAACATCGACTGCTCATCGATTAACTGATCCATGAGCTGAATCCCATCGTACGACTCGAACTCCAAGTCATTCTCCTCTGTGTTGTACACGGTGAAATATTCGAATAGCTTGTCGGACAGATGCTTGATCTGATAGGCTTTTTCCCTGCTGTTATGAATGTATTTCGCTAACGCTTCCTGATCCTGATATTTCTTGTATTCGATGATGTCCAGGTAGCCGACCAATGCGGTGAGCGGTGTCCGCAGATCGTGGGACATGGCGGTGACCAGCTCGCTGTTGGCCAATCTGGCCTGCTCCTCGCTCTCCAGGCGCTCGATGAACGATTTCCTCATCTCATTAATGCTCTGGGCCAGCGACGATAGCTCATCCTTCCCTTTCAGCGTAATCGGATAATCCAGATTCCCGCCCTCCAGAATTTTAATTTCCTTCTCCAGCACGCCAATGTAAGAGGTCTTCTTGTTGATGAAGAACAGGACCAGGACGATGAAGAATAAGAACGACAGAATCACACCCAGAATCGTAATGAGGTTGTAGTACTTGTATTCAAAAAAATACTCCATATAGACCTTCGCAGTCGTATCCGCAAAGGTAACCGTAGAATATTGGGATTTGCTGAAAATGCTAGGGTCCGGTAGAAACCTTGTATTCTCGGTCTTGATGGTGTACCCGTCTGTAGAGTAGAGAAATTGGTTGTCCTTATAGAGATAGAGATTTACGTACTTGGTTTTCCTGACCCATTCAGCTATTTTTGCGTCATCCTTAAGCGCAAGATGCTGCCCGGAGATATATTCCTGGAGTGCCGGAAGGGCTTGCTCTTCTTGCTTGTTGATGAACGAGCTTCTGGTCCGGTAATGCTCCAGCAGATCTTCGCCTGTGGACTGCAGCAGCAGGAACAGCATGGCAGAGGCTATGAAAGAACCGATCAGGCACAGGATTAATTTCAGTTTCAGCCTGCTCCACCGCAGCTTGTTATTCAATCCGGTACCCCTTTCCCCAGACGGTTTTGATGAACTTGGGATTCTGCGGGTCCTTCTCCAGCTTCATCCGCAGGTTGCGGATATGAACCATCACCGTATTGTTGCAGCTGTAGAAGTAAGGCTCGCCCCACACACTCTCATACAGATTCTGCGCCGAGAAAATTTTATTGCGGTTAATGGACATCAGCGCCAGCAGCTTGTACTCAATTTCGGTCAGGGTCAGCTCCTTCCCGTTCATCATTACCTCGTTGACAGTAGGATTAATGCTTAGCCCGTTGAAGGTAATCACATCTGAGGGAGCGGAGGAATCCTCCTTGCCTTTGTACACATAATACCGCCTAAGTAAGGCCTTCACCCGTGACACCATTTCGGTGTAGGAGAAGGGCTTGGACAGGTAGTCGTCACTTCCGGCCGAGAAGGCCAGTGTTTTATCAGAGTCTTGAGTCTTAGCTGTCAGAAATAGTATAGGCGCGCTGGTCAGCTCACGAATCTCCACGCAGGCCTTAATTCCCGACTTCCGGGGCATCATCATGTCCAGAATGATCAGGTCAATGGTATCGTCTACTTTATTCACGGCATCTTCACCGTCAACAGCCTCAATGACATGGTATTGCTCACTCTCCAGCAGCACCCGGACAATCTCCCGGATCTCGTGGTTGTCGTCGGCTATAAGTATGGTCTTCGCAGGATTCATCATTCCTCCATCCCCCTCCTTTCCCGGGCACTCGTCGTGCTTACATTATAGATTGTCCATAGCGCTTAAACCACCGGATGACAGGCGACTTAAGAATTCTTAAGGAATTCCATGCCCGGATCTTAAGAATATTCACCTAAGCTGGAGATATCATAAGCCAGTGAAGAGAGGGATTCGTAAATGGATTGGTTATTACAAAAAAAGCGGGTCAGCAAGGTTCTCCTCGCTTGCGTAGGCCTTGTGACCACGATCGTATTCATCAGATACCTGCCGCAGCTTCTGCGGCTGACGATGTCGCTGGACGGCTTCCGCGATTATATCCTCTCTACGGGGAAGTTAGGGCCGGTTATGCTGGTGCTCTTCCAGATTCTCCAGACGGTAATCGCCCCGATACCGGGGGAGGTCGTTCAAATTGCCGGGGGATACATCTATGGCACCACGTTAGGTGCGGTCTTCGTTACCGGGGGAATGCTGCTGGGGGCGATGATCGCCTTTTACTTCACCAGATTCCTGGGCGGATCTTTCATTGAAGGCTTGCTGCAAAGGGAGAAGTTCAAGTGGATGCGGGGGATGATGGATAATAACAAATTCTCGGTTTTCCTGTTCATTATCTTTATCATTCCCGGACTTCCCAAGGATATGTTCATCTATGCAGCGGGTTTGACGACGATGAAGCCCCTAAGATTCTTTATGATCCTGCTCATCGCCAGATTTCCGTGGCTGCTGGCCTCCGTAAGCATTGGGGCTAATATCTACCACAAGAATTATGGACCCACCATCGTCATCTCCGCTATCTCCGTCCTGGCCTTTATCTTCGGATTAATCTATAAGGACAAGCTAATTGACAAATTATCTTCCTTCAAAGGTGGCAAAAGCGGGCTGTAGCCGCAACATGCAGGAATGATGTCTGTAAGTTGGACATAGAGTGGTACTACAGGAGGCGTTGCATATGTTAATTCAGCTTAGTGTTGCTTTGGCTGCGGTTGCTTTTGTCTGTCTGGTTGCATTTGTCATCCTTACGCTGCGCAAGGGAATGACCACACTCGGCGAGACCAACAGGACGCTGGGCGAGGTGAGGAATGCGATTCATGGATTAACGGGAGAGGCGACTCAGCTCATTCACACGGCGAATCAGGTTACCCGGGATGTGAAGGGGAAGATCAAGACCATCGATCCGATCTTTGAATCGGCACATAATGTAGGGGAAGTTATTCAGACGGTGACCGAGACCTTCAAGAAGAACGCTACCGACATCGGCCAGAGCTTGAACCCAGAGCCGGAGAAGGCTGCGGTCAAAAGTAAAAGCGGCCAGATCCGCGTTAATACGAAGTTTCAGTGAGCTTTCCATTATTGATGAAGAAGCGTCAGTTCAAGGCACCCCGGACGGGTGTCTTTTTGTATGCAGGTATCATTTCGCTGCAAAATAATCATTATCTCATAATAGCGCATAATCGGAGGTGATATGAGCAAATGATTGTTTCAGCACTAATTCGGCTTCTGCTATGCTCGGGGTATCCGACAGGTTCATTTCCGTCTACTTCAAGGGTTCGGATCACCCGGTACAAGAGGAGGGAAGACACCGAAATTCCACAGGTTATTGCAAGCGGTTACAACTGTATTCTGCAACAAATTTAAATCGGGAGGCAAATCAATGAATAGAATCGTTGCGAAGGTAACCAGTATAGGATTGTTGTTTTCTCTTGGACTCACTCTGTTATTCAGCGGGTGGGGGACTGCAGTAGTACATGCTGCGGGGCTTACGGTAACAGGCAGTGGAGGCGGAAATGAAGCAGCCTACGTGGAGTGGTCACCTGTCAGTAATGCATCGGGATATAAGGTATTCATCAAAGCGGCAAGCGCCGCAGATTCCCAGTATCAGCAGCTTCATAATGAACTGATCCGCAAATATGCCTCTTACTGGAGAGCAGATGCCGTAGGATTGGCCGCTGGTAATTATGTGATCAAAGTCGAAGCCGTGCTGTCAGGCGGGGGAACGGCGAGTGCAGTGACGGGTACGCTGGCCGCTGCGCCATATGACCGGTCAGGGTTTGCATTTTCCACAGCTTCACCTTATGGTACAGGCTCTGGTGCTTATAATGACAATGGAACGCTGAAGAGCGGGGCACAGGTGCTGTATGTCACCTCTCAGAATGCGCAGACCGTAACACTTCCCGTAGTGGTCAGCAGCTCGGGTACCGTGCAGACGGGAGTAGGTCTTGGTGGTATTCTTACTCTTCGGCAAAAAGGCTATGATACCACCCCGCTCGCCATCCGGTTCATCGGAAAGGTGACAGCCGCCGACCTCAGCGGACAGCTGAACAGCAGCGGGTATCTTGAGCTCAAAGGCAAAAATAATTATACGGAAATGAACATTACCCTCGAAGGAATAGGAAAAGATGCGACTGCCTACGGCTGGGGAATGCTGCTCAGGTATACCGGGAATGTAGAGGTAAGGAACCTGGGCGTGATGTTGTTCCCGGATGACGGCATTTCCATGGATACAGGCAACGCGAATGTGTGGGTGCACAATAACGATATTTTCTATGGATCAGCGGGAAGCGATGCCGACCAGGTCAAGGGGGACGGTTCTACGGACCTCAAGAAGGGATCAACGTATATCTCTATCTCGTACAACCACTATTTTGATTCCGGAAAAGCATCACTGGTCGGACTTAGCGAGTCTGCAGAATTCTTCGTGACCTTCCATCATAACTGGTTCGATCATTCCGACTCCCGTCACCCGCGGATCAGAGTGGCTTCGGTGCATGTGTATAATAACTTCTATGACGGCGTATCCAAATATGGTGTGGGCGTAACTACCGGCGCTTCGGCCTTCGTGGAAGGAAATGTGTTCAGGAATACCAAGAACCCGATGCTAAGCTCCCTGCAAGGCACAGATGCTCTGGGCGAAGGCACGTTCTCCGGGGAGAACGGCGGGATGATCAAAGCCTACAACAACAGTATCACAGGTGCGGCCAGTCTGATCTATGCGAACTCTAGCAGCGGAACAGCTCCGGCAAACGCAGCTTCACACGATGCTTACCTGGCCTCATCGAGAAGCGAGGCCGTTCCCGGCTCGTACAAAGCACTTGTCGGCGGAACAGCATATAACAACTTCGATACGCTGGTGGATACAGGTGTCAGCGTAGCAGCTGTCGATAACGTAAGCGTAGTACAACAGAAAGTTACAGCGGGAGCCGGACGCCAAGGGGGCGGCGATTTCAGTTGGACGTTCAACAACTCCGTGGACGACGCATCCTATGCCCTCAATGCGCCGTTAATGTCTGCCATCCGCAGCTACACCTCAGGACTGGTGTCTGTGGGAGGCAATTCCGGCCCCGTAGGACCGACCCCGGCTCCATCGGCGACGCCAGTGCCGACAGTGACACCGGCGCCAACAGCGACTCCGGTGCCGACAACAACTCCCGTGCCGACAGCAGCACCTACGTCAACACCAGCCCCTGGAGCAGCGGTTCACAATTTTACAGCGTCAGGAACATCGAGCAGCTTTTTCACTATTCAGGGTAATCTCTCCACCAGCAAAGGAACGGTAGTCTATAAAGGCCTGACCTTAACGCAATGTCTGAAAATCGAGAGCGCCACCAGTATCCAGTTCAACGCAGCCAAGGCCTCAACGCTAACGCTGGTGTTCAATTCAGAGGGGACCAAAATCAAAGTCGATGGGACAAGCTATCCCATAACGAACGGCGTGGCCACTATCTCCCTTGCGGCGGGCGCACATACGATTTCGAAGGATAGTACTGCTAATTTGTATTATGTGGTGGTGGAATAATATAACTACCAACCCCATTATCGCTTGGCGATGGCATCACTGGAAGTGATGGATTGTGTCATGATTCATGAACTGTACCATATTCACCACATGAATCATGACCGTTCTTTCTGGCGGCGTATTGGTAGTATAGTGCTGGATCAGGAATAAGATACTTGAACACCGTATTGTGTGAAAAAGTGAGTGACTGCATCCATGTCCATGCGGTGATCGAACAAGTGCTCAGGATAATAAATGCCTGGAGCCATCGGCTCATCCGTCGACATCATCAGCAGTAAATTTTCGGCCTGCACCGCAGCGCCAAGTGCAGTCATATGGGTCTGACCGAGTGGATCGGAGACAGTCATCCTGCGTTCCACTACGTTACCTTTCGCATCCATGCCTTTCATTAGAATCACCAGGTGATGAGCGCTCCCGGTTCCCGGATTGTACAATAATTTCCGTCTGAAAGGCTTGAATCGATCCCCACTAATCATCTTCCATATTCCGGTTTTGACCAGTCCTGCGAGTGCATAAGTAGAAACCTTATGATCGAAGGAGATGCGAAAGCTGGCAGAATCGATATGATGGGTACGAGGCAAGGTGACATGATCAGGAGTATCCAGTCTGTAACAGTGCGTCGCGTATCCATTTGGAAACTGTATTTTAACCGGGTCAGTCATGGGATAGACAAGCCGGCTCGTATTGGATTGAGTGATATGAAAAGGAATGCTCATCCGGTCCATAAAGGCTGCTGAATCCGGGCCGGCCTTATCCCGCAGGGAGTACAAGGCATGGATGTTAACTTCAACGTTCTGAAGCGATTTCGAGAGCATCATTGCAAACAGGGAGGCCGTTCCCGCCATCCATCCGGAAGAGAGAATCACGGGGGCATGAAGCTCTTCCTGATCTATTGTGCGGATCGCTTGCTGAAAAACTTCTGTCCAGCGTGTGACATCAATGAGTGGAATTTTTCTTCGTACTGCTGCTACCAGTAGTCGGTCATCCAGATCGTTCACCGCACTAATGATTAAAGTTATATTTTCTCCTGCGTGAATCAGCGGATCGACTGCCTGGGTATCAACAACAACCGTGTGCACCCGGTCCGATGGGAAAGGGGCTGCTTTGCCAGCAGAACGACCGCCAAGCACTAACTCCAGATCAGGGTGCCTGTCATGTAAAATGCGGGCAATCTGTACCCCTACAGCACCATAGCCTCCAGCGATGAGAACCTTTTTTCTATTCATTTGTTAACCTCCGTTTATAGGTTTATGTACTTATATGTTTAAACAATTGAACATAATAGTGTGAAGAAAAGGAATGCAGTTCACCAGCGCGGCTTGCGCTAGCTCTGACATTCCACTTCTACGAGATGAACGAGCTGTTTGAGCAATTCAATAGCATCGTTGAACTCCAGTTTGTAATACATCTCAGTCCCTTTTTTCTGAACCGACAGCAGCCCGGATTGGCGCAATATTTTCAGGTGATGAGAGACTGTAGGGCGTGACATGGGAACATGCTCTGCAATCTGTGATACGTTCATGCTGTCTCGGTCAATGAGCAGCGATATGATTCGCTGGCGAACGGGATCTCCCAGACCTTGAAGATAAGGGCTTAGATTCTCGAAAATATCAATGACTTGTTGATTACCTATCGGCTCGCTCATGGCTCACTCCGTTATAATGTTTAATTGTTTAAACGTATTATAGCCTTACATGCCACCTAAATCAAATTTAATATTCATGCCATATGAAAATAGCTGTTCCGCTTGTACAATAATCTTCATATCAATCGTTCTCTTTACTATCAACCAAATCAATAATCTCCCGTATATCCTGAATATTTAAAGCCTCTGCAATTCTAATGATATGGCTAAAATTAATACTTTCTCGTTTTCCATTGGCCAGTTCGCTTAATGCAGCATGGCGGACATGTGATAGTCTAGACAACTCCCGCATCGAAATCTTATGCTTTTTAGCTAAATCAGCTATGTTTACCACTATTCTTTTTCCCATAGTAATCCCTCACTCTTCCATCTCCCCATACCTTCCCACCGCCATCTCCGCCGACTTCAGCATACGCTGCTTCAGCTGCTCGCCCTCAGTGATCTTCACGCGCAGGCCCAGGAAGCGGATGCGGGAGAGCAGGAACTCGCTGTCGTCTCTCATGTAGTGGACGGTGATGCGGTAGATCCCGGTAGCTTCATCGAAGGCCACGGACTTATCGAAGCAGGAGAAGGTGGACAAGATCCGCGACAGCTCGGCATTGTAGACAGGAATGACCTGAATGCAGGCCGATTCTCTCAGACCGTCTAGAAGACGGGCGATCCGGGCCTTGAGGCTGTCTATCCGGTGGGCGGGGATGGGAGCGGGATCGGCAGACACAATGTTCCGCAGCTTCGTGGACATGAGCGAGCGCTGCCGGGTGCTGTACCACTGTAAGTACCACTCCCGCTTATACATATTGTACTCCAGCTTGTGGGGGAAGCCGGATGGGTCGGTTCGTTCCCCGCCATGCTTGATCGCATAGGTGAGCTGAATTCCCTGATTCTCCATGATGATGCGGCGCAGGGGGCGGAGCAGCGGATGATAGACCTGACGCTCCTTGCTGCGGGCCTTCTCGATGATAATCTCACCTACTTGAATAGAAGCTTCGGCCTCCAGCAGGGAATTCAGTTTAAGCAAGGTTTCGGTTGAAAAAGCTTCAGCCGCCGCCGGATGCCCCAGCATCGTCTTCAGCCAGGAGCGCTCCTGTGAGGTTAACGCCAGGGAGCCGGCCTCTTCCAGGCGGGAGATGATCTGGAAGTTGAATATTTTCTCAAAGGGATTCATAGTAGCTCTTAATCTCCTTCCATTCCTCCATGAACTGCTTGCGTAGCCAGCGGGGCTCCAGAATCTCGCAGCTGGAGCCGAAGCTCCGCAGCCACGGCTTGATCTCAAAGATCTCGTTCACCGTAATCTCGTACAGGAAGGTCGTATCGGATTCTTCTGTAATCACTCCCCACTGCCCCTGCGCCTCGACCCGCTCCCGGATGAAGTTGGCGCCGGACCTGCTCGGGTTATAGAATCGGACGGCGACCTTCACCGCACGGTTGGTATCCGTTACCCAGCTATACTCCAATTGAGCCTCTAATTGCTGAAGTCTCTGCGCAAACTCCTCTTCATCTACAAGCTCGCCCTCTTCAACCTGGGTCAGGCCATCCATCCTTAATTTCTTAATCCCGGTCCGGCTGTGATAGCCGATCAGATACCAGCGCCCATACTGATGATCGTAGACGACACGCAGGGGAAGAAGGCTATCCGTAATCCCTGCCGATTCCCGCTCGAAGAGGGGGTTGGTGTTCTGGGAGGTGTAGTTCATGCCTTTTTTGGGCGACAGGTAGAGGAATTTGATTCTCCGCCGCTGCTGGATCGCCCCATGGATCGAATAGAGATGCGCCTCATCCAGAATCCGTGAATGGTAATGATATTTGTACCGGTGGGTCTCCGTGGCTTCGGGAAGAATGCCCCGTAACCGCAGCGCCTTCTTCAAGGTGTCACGCAGGAGGTAACCCTGGACAGACGGAATCTGCGTATTGGCAATGACATCTGCATAATCGAACAGGTCGAGTAGCTCGTCATCCGTAAGCTGGTCCAGCAGTTCGTTGGCTGCCTTGTACCGGTAGGGACGCTTCTCATTTACCCTTACAATCACGCCGACCTCCTCCAGGTATTTCAGGTCTCCCCGGATGGTCTTCTCGTCCGGCAGCGGCGAATCGGCAGGCATCTGGTCACAACAGCCGTCATGCAGCTCCTTGGCCGTCAGTTCTTCGCTCTGAAGTGCGGTTAACAGCAGCGTCAGCCGGATGCTCTCCGTCTCCTTCAGCGATTTCGCCCGGAACAGGAACAGGAGCAGCGGATCGGCCGATTCATAGTAATTGTAGCGGAGCCATTCAGATAGCTCGGTGCCTTGTTCTGTGCTCAGATCCTGCTGCAGGACGGTTACCATCTCTTTGAGATTGCGCAGCGTTTTGTCATAGGTATGTACGGAAATGCCGAGCCGCTCGGCGAATTGCTGCCTGCTATAAGCTCCCCCGGCTAGTGACAGCATACGGAGAAACTGGATTTCTTTATCGAAGCTTTCCTTGGCCATATGTATACCTCCAGCCTGTAACGCGTTCATGAGTTGTAATAGTTAATACCTCTATTAAGCACCAGAGTTGCTTGAAAGGGAAGGTTTTTTGCCTGCTGCCATACTTTCACCCTGTTCACCCTTGGAAAAATGAGGGAAGATAAGGCCAGTGAAGCCGACTTTGAACGGAGGGATGGCATGAACCCTATCAATACGCTCATCCATGAGCAATTGAAGCAGATTGAACAAGAGGAGCAAGTGACGATCCTCTATGCCTGTGAATCGGGCAGCCGGGCGTGGGGCTTCCCCTCGCAGGACAGCGATTACGATGTGCGGTTCATTTATGTGCATCGGCCGGAGTGGTACCTATCGATCTGGGATACACGGGATGTCATAGAGCGTCCGATTAATAATATGCTGGATATTAGCGGCTGGGATCTGCGCAAAGCGCTGAAGCTGTTCCGTAAATCCAACCCCCGCTGCTGGAGTGGTTGCAATCGCCGATCCAGTATGCTGAGAAATTCAGTGTAGCGGAGCAGCTTAGAGGGATCTCACCGTATACTTTCTCGCCGCAATCCTGTATGTACCATTACCTGAATATGGCTAAGGGCAACTACCGGGATTACCTCCAGGGTGAGCAGGTGAAGATCAAGAAATACTTCTACGTGCTGCGTCCGGTGCTGGCCTGTGAGTGGATTCGCCGGTACGGGGAGATGCCGCCGATGGCATTCGAAGTGCTGGTAGACCGGCTGATTCCAAGGGACAGTGAGCTGTGGCAGGTTGTGCAGCAACTGCTGGCCCGGAAGAAATCGGGTGAGGAGCTGGACCTGGAACTGCGGCTAAGTGCGATTAACGAGTATCTGGAGGAGCAACTGCAAGGGCTGGAGAAGACAGCGGCGGCATACCTCAGTGCCAAGACGGATAATAGGGACCGGGAGCTTGACGCTCTGTTCCGGGATGCCTTGCAGGAAGTGTGGGGGCTGAATTTAATTTTAAACTAAAAGTGAAAAGGATCGAAGGGGAATTTTGGAACTGTAGGAGCGATAGCGACCGCCTTTATGGTTGGATTTCTACCGCCATTGGCGGTCTAAATCAGGAAATCCAACCATAACAGCGGCCGGAAGTCCAAAACTTCACCGAAGTGACGACTAAGCTTTAAGTTAGGTTTTGCTGATAATGAACGACCGACAGGAGGAAGACAATCATGGCTATTGTACAACTGAGATCAACGAACCCGCAGCTAAGTTTCATAATTAAAAAGAATCCGCAGAGCGGCATGCAGCTTCGCCCGGTCCGCCAGGGTATCGCTTACGGCTGGTATTCGGATGAGGCCACTTATAATGTGTATTTCAAGGATGCTGATAATGAGGTCTCCTATAAAAAGAACGAAGGCGAGAGCTTCGAGTATCTCAATGTCTCCCGCTATAACACCCCGTTATTCCCGCTGAATGCGGTGAATGAGTTCTTCTCTACCCCGTTCAAGGCGCGGGATGAGCGGGATGCGGAGGGGTTTGAGCACTCTTTTACCATCCAGATGATTCATGTCGAGCGCCTGCATTACATCCGGTTCTTCGAGCAGCATCTGAAGGATTATACGTTCACCCTGGAGCATCAGGCGCATAAGAGCTATTCCCTGACCATTACTACGCAGCTAAGCTTATACCACCTCCTGCATGTGGTCAGTGTGCTGTCCTTATTCTTATCGATCTTCGGGGATGAATATATCGATATTTCGGACCGGATTCTGGACAAATATATCCGCAGTCTGAACGTGATGGACGCCCCCTTCTATATCCGCAGCCTGTTCGCCCGGAATCTCCTGAAGACCCGGGAGCAGTTCAAGCGGTACAAGGTGGCGGTCGAGCAAACGGAGCTGTATCCGATCGGTCTGGAATATGGCAGTACGGCGATGCAGCGGCGAACGTTCATCTCAGGTGTGCTTCCGTTCGATAAGCCCATTCTGGATATCGGCTGCGGGGAAGGCTTCTACGCCATTCCGTATGCCGGGAAGATCGAGGGCGCTTATTATGCGGTGGACATCAACGAGGAGCTGCTGGAGGTCGTGAACCGGAAGGCAAAGGCCAAGGAGCTCGATAACATCGTCACCTTCCGTTCGCTGGAGCATTTCCTGGAGCTGTACAACGGAGAGCAGGTGGATATCATACTGACTGAGGTTGTGGAGCATATGAGTGAGACGGAAGCGGCTGCGCTGATCCGGCAGATCATCCGCCATGTGGATTTCGGGCAGCTGATTGTGACTACGCCGAATGCGGATTTCAATCCTTACTATGAGCTGGAAGGCTTCCGGCACGAGGATCACAAGTGGGAAAAGAGTCAGGCGGCGTTCGAAGAGTGGCTGACCGCCACACTTCAAGGGCTGGGCGTAGAAGCCGAATTCTCGCTCGTGGGTGACCGGGTGGGCGACATTCGTACTTCGCAGAGCGCGATTGTGCGCAGACAGGAGGGTTAGACCATGGACATTCAGACGAAGGTACACACGATATTCATGCTGGTGGGCGCGACGGAGTGCGGGAAGTCTACTTTTGCCAAAGAAGTGCTGATTCCACAGCTTAAGGCTGCGGACAGCGCTACAGGTCTGCGTACGAATGTGCAGTACCTCTCCTCAGACCTGATCCGTCAGGAGATCTTGGGCTACGATTACGATAAATACGACCAGGTCATGCTGGAGGCCAGCTCGCATACGTTCGCGCTGTTATTCGAGCGGCTGAAGCGGGTCACCTCCTGGCCGATTAATGCGGAGTTTGTCATTATGGATACGATAGGTCTCGCCGAGGATTACCGCAGCAAGGTGCGGGCGATTGCCCAGGAGAACCAGTATAATCTGGAGGTCATTCTGTTCGATTACCGTAAGCGGGAGGATTATTATGCCTCGGAGCGCTCGAAGAAGCTGATCTCGGGTCACCTGAACCGGCTGCGCCGGGAAGTGCTGCCAGTGCTGTCCCGCGAGGGCTACCATAGCATTCATAAGGTGCGGGCGAAGGATTTTCTGCTGGAAGGTCTGGAAGGTACTGATGATTCGGGGGAAAAGCGGCCGAACCCGGATTACCGGGTGCACATTCAGGACTGGGAGGCGTATGCCGCTGCGGTGCTTCCGCAGGAGCAGGAATACATTGTGGTCGGGGACGTACACGAGTGTGTTCAAGAGCTGCAAGGGCTGCTGCGCAGCTACGGCTACCGGATTGAAGAAGGGAAGCTAAGCGCTACGGATAAGCTGAAGAATACACGGATCATCCTGGCGGGCGACTGGATCGATAAGGGCAAGCAGACCCGGGAGATTATCGAGTTCTTGTATAGCAATCAGGAGCATTTCCTGCTGGTAATGGGTAACCATGAGAATTTCGTCTATAAGTACCTGCGGGGGGAGATCAAGGGGACTGAGCCGGAGCTGCTGAGAACCTATTTCGATTCCACTCAGGTGTTACAGGAAGATGAGGAGCTGCTGCGCAAATTCTCCGTGCTGGTGGAGAGTGCGAAGCCCTTTTACCGCTATATCGGGAATCGGGGGCCTTCCTTCTATGTAACGCATGCCCCTTGCCGCAATAAGTATATCGGGAAGCTGGATACGAATTCGCAGCGCCATCAGCGCAACTTCCGGCTGGACCGTGAGTCTGCGTATGAGCAGCAGCTGGAATTCCTGAAGGAGGAGGCGGAGGGGAATCATCCGTTCCATCTGTTCGGACATATTGCCGCGAAGCAGACGTTCCGGATCAAGAACAAATTACATCTGGATACGGGGGCGGTGCATGGGAACGGGCTGACTTCTGTCCTTATAACCTTCAAGCCGTTCTACAAAAGCCATAAATCCCGGCAGCAGCTATTGCAGGAGGATTTGCCTATCCTGTTCCGCGAAGTGAGCACAGTCTCCGTGGAGGAGCTGGATGCGGAGTCCATGCGCAGACTGCACTATTCCTCGCAGAATAAGGTCAACTTCATCTCCGGGACGATGTCGCCTGCGGATAAGGATGAAGTAGCAGGCGAGCTGGAGTCACTGCGCAAGGGTCTGGATTATTTTGCCGGACGCGGGGTGTATGAGGTGGTCCTTCAGCCCAAGTATATGGGCTCGCGTTGCACAGTGTATCTGTACCGGGACGTAGAGCATTGCTATGCGGTTAGCCGCAACGGTTATAAGGTCAAGGCTGTAGATCTGACGCCGGTCTATCAAGGTCTGCTGGACCGGTTCGGGGCGTATATGGAGGAGCAAGACATCCGCGTGCTGCTGCTGGACGGGGAGCTTTTGCCCTGGAAGGCGCTGGGGGAAGGGCTGATTGAACGCCAGTTCCAGCCGATTGGGCGGGCACTGGAGAACGAGCTTGCGTTCCTGAGAGAGCACGGGTTCGAGGAATCGCTCGGCGAGCTGATCCGGGAGTATGAAGCCAGCGGGTTCGAGCAGGACCAGCATCATCTGACCAAAGAGGCGCTTAACACCAGCTACGGCGCTCATGTGTACCAGACGTATAAGCATGTCCGCAGCATCCGGGATGCCTATGTGGGGCTTGACCAGCGGGACGAAGCGTACCGGGTGTATAAGCAGCAGCTGGAGCTGTATGCGGGGGATGCGGAGCTTGCGTATAAGCCGTTTGCCATATTGAAGGAAGTGCTGGAGAGCGGAGAGGAACGGCTGCCTGAAGGATTAACCTCGGAGCAGTACCGTTTCCTGAATGATGATGAGATTCTGGTGCTGGATCTGAAGGACACGGAAGCGTACCGCAGCGCAGAGGCGTTCTTCGCCACAATTACCGTAGAGCAGCAGATGGAAGGCATCGTCATCAAGCCGGAGCAAGAGCAACCGGGAGTGGTCCCTTACCTGAAGGTCCGTAATCCGGGGTACCTGTCCATTATTTACGGCTACGACTACAGATTCCCGCACAAGTATTCCAAGCTGATGAAGCAGAAGAACATCGTGCCCAAGCTGCGGACATCCCTTGCCGAGTACCGGCTGGGTAAGCAAATGCTGGAGATTAAGCTGGAGGAGATCTCGGCCGACAACAGTGCCTATAAGCAGATTGCCGCGAACCTGTTGTTCGAGGTGACGAAGGAGAAGGAGATCGATCCGAGGTTATAAAATGTCAAGGCAGGCTGCCGGGAAGCTCCCGGCAGTCTTGTTCGCGTACCTGTTTAGCCGCAGAAGGAGCTAAAATGAAACAAAACGCCAGATTCCTGCAAGAAAACGCAGATTGATGGTCAAGACGCTTTTAGGATAATAATATGGGTGTTGAGAGGAGGCAGTGCCAGTTGGAGATTAGATTTGAAGCAGACACCGGCATGAACCGGGGATGGGCTAAGGTCGTTACGCATCCGGCGGAGCAGGAGCATTGGAAGAATCTTGAGGCAACCTTTCAAGCAGCAGAGAAGCGGATCATAGTGATCAATGCCAGCAATAACCGCCAGGTCTCCCTGGAGACAAGCAAGGTTGCGGTAATCGAAGTGGAAGACCGGATGTGCAGTGTACACCTGATTACCGGAGAGATGTACCTGCTGAATACGAGGCTGAAGTTCGCGCTGGAAGCGCTGGATACACCCGGGTTCATCAAGATCAACAACCAGACCATCATCAATACCCGCTATATCAAAGAATTCTCGGCAACCGCTAATGCGCGGGTGGAAGTCCTGCTGACGAATGATAGTTCTTATACTGTCAGCCGCTACTATATCAATCATTTCAGGAGGAGTTATCATGGCTAATCAGCTCAAGCAAGCATTCTTTCAGGTATTTACCCTTACGTCACTCTGGGTCACGCTGCTGTTAACGGTGTTCTTCAGGGATCAGCCAGTGGAGATGCTGTATCTGTGGCGTCTGGCGGGCATCGCCGCCATCGCTGCTGTGCTATTCGGCGTCATGTACAATGTGCTGTGGAATCACTTCACGCTGAAGCCGCTGTGGAATATTCTTATTGGATCGATTCTCAGTATTGCAGGCGGAATGGGCATGGTGTGGTTGTTCTCTGTCGAGATGTTCGATTCCATCAGTGCCTGGTGGCCTGGAATGCTGCTGTTATCCGTGATCCTGCATACGGTTGCGTTCTACTTCTATGCCAGAGCGAACAGCAGGAAGTCGGCAGAAGAGCTGAATAAGATTTTGAAGTAACATGATGCGTGATGCCAAAAGAAGGAGAGCACCCGCCGGGGCTGCTCTCCTTCTTCGTATATACACTATGCCGTTCCTTGGACCGGCTTGGAGTTAACCCATCACAACCAGCACTTCGTTCTCTGCCGCCATCCGGGACACAGGAATGAGGTTGCCCTGGATTTCTTCGCCATTGATGACGATGCGGGAGACGCCCTTCTGGACGCCGTGCTTGTTCTCTACCTGGATGTTCAGCTTCTTCCCGCGGAATTCGCGCACCATGGAGAAGTCGGTCCAGTCCGAAGGGACACACGGGTCCAGACGGAGGCCGTCCTTCTGCGGCTGAACGCCCATAATGCCCTCTGCCAGTGAGACCATAACAGTGGAGGCTGTGCCTGTCAGCCAGTGGACATGGGCCCGGCCCTGATACGGGCTGTCCTTGGACTCCACGAATTGGCCGTGGACGTAAGGCTCCAGCTTGCGGACCTCCGCATTCTCATTCATGGTGGCCGGACTGCAGTTCAGGAAATACTCGAACGCGCGTTCACCGTTGCCGATCACCGTCTCCGCCAGGATAAGCCAGCCCTGCGGCTGGCTGAAGATGCCGCCGTTCTCCTTGGTCGAAGCGTTGAACAGCGCCATCAGTGCTACCGGCAAGCCGTATTTGCGGAATGGGGGGTAGAACAGCATCGTGCCGTAATCGGTCCGCAGATTGTCATAGACCTTGTCCATGGCGAGCTTGGCCTGTTCCGGGCGGGCCGCACCGCTTAGCACCGACCAGCTCTGCGGGTTCAGCCAGATTCGGCCCTCGTCGTTCTCCCAGGAGCCGATGGTATAGTTGTCCTCGGTGAAGCCGCGGACGAACTGATCCTTCTCCCAGGCATACTTCTGGATATTACCGTCCAGCTCCTCCAGCAGGCCTTGTGCCCACGCAGCATCCTCCGGCTTGTTCTTGTTCTCCGCGATGTCCATGAATACCTTGAAGCCCATGTACAGCTGGAAGGCCACGAACAGTGATTCACCCTTGGCGCCAAGCCGCAGGCAATCGTTCCAGTCGGCATGAAGTCCAATCGGCATGCCGTGGGCACCCATCCGGTCGAGACTGAATTGAAGTGCCTGCCGCAGGTGCTCATATACCGTAGCTTCGCCTTGATCCGAATAAGGAATGACCTCATCGGTGAAGTCCCAGTTCCCGCTCTCATTCAGATACTTGATTACCGTCGGGAATAGCCACAGAGCGTCATCGGCCCGGTAGTGGGGATGTCCGGTCTCCCGCACATATTCAGGGTCGTCCGGTGTTCCTTCATGACCCGGATTATGGTCGAATTTCACCAACGGCAGCCCGCCGCCGTTGGATACCTGGGCAGAGATCATCAGCCGCAGGCGTTCAAGAGCCATCTCATGGTCCAGATGGATAATGCCCTGGATGTCCTGCACCGTATCCCGGTAGCCGAGCCCGTTGCGCAATCCGGAGTACTGGAAGGAGGCAGCACGCGACCAGATGAAGGTAATGAAGCACTGGTAAGCATTCCACGTGTTGATCATATGGTTCAGATTGCTGCTTGGCGTCTGCACCTGGAAGCGGTTAAGCTTGCTGTGCCAGAAGGTCTTCAGCTCTTCAAGCTCCCGGTCTACCACGGACAAATCCTGGTAGTGGCTAAGAATGCCGGAGGCTCCCTCTTCATCATATTGTCCCAGCAGGAAGGCGACTTCCTTCTCTTCCCCCGGCTGCAGCTCCACATTGAGCTGCAAGGCACCGCAGGCATTGGTATTATAGTTCAGCGAATTGGAGCATTGACCGTTCTCCACGGAGAGCGGATTCCCGTAGCTGCGGTAATCTCCAAGGAACGTATCGCGGTCCCCGTCATAACCGGCCACCTCTGCTCCGGCCGCGCCGAAGAATCTCCAGGTTTGCTCTCCCGCGATGTTTTCATTGATGACTTGAAGAATTTTATCGTGCTTGAAGTAGGTCCGGGAAATAAACAGCGTGTATTGCAGGTTCACAGTATCTTGCTCATAGTTGTTGTCATTGGTGAATTCGGCGAAGCCGAAGAGGGCCAGCTTGCGAGCCGCAGTGCCGTCATTGCGGATCTTCATGCGCCATACTTCATAGGTCTTGTTCAGCGGTACGTAGTATAAGGACTCGGTATGAATGTTGTCATAATCTGAGACGATGTTCGTGTATCCGGTTCCATGATGGCAGACGGACTTGTATTGCTCCAGATCCTTGCCTACCGGCTGCCAGGAGCCGGACCAATAATCCCCATTCTCCAGGTCTTTGACATAAATGTAGCGCCCAGGCTCGTCCTTGGAGTTGAAGTGATAGCGGATATGCCGTCCGTTGGCCCCGGATTTCACGAAGCTGTAGCCCCCGGCGTTACCAGAGATAATCGCACCGTATTCCGGCGAACCGAGATAGTTGGCCCAAGGAGCAGGCGTATTCGGCTTCGTAATCAGGTACTCTTTGTTCTTGTCGTCAAAATGACCGTATTGCATAACCATTCCTCCTCATGATAGATGACAGGCAGGGCTATGAACGCGCGTTCATAAATGACCGAAGAATCCCGCCCAATTCCATTATAAGACAGTTGCGGTCTGACAATATACCCTATATTTGAGAAAACAACAAACAGTAGAGCCTTTTTATAGCAGTTTCCTATATTTGAATGGGCACATGGCCTTGTTAAGATCAAAAGGAAGGTCTATGTGAGTGCAGCCGAATGGCTGGAGGTATAAGGAGGAGTGCAGGATGAGTGTAAAGCAATGGTCTGAAGATACGATATCCTACGATTTAAATGGTGAATGGTCTATCCGCAGAGCAGAGCCCGAGGAGTGGGGAGTATATTGCTCCGTCTATTATAACATGCAGTATAACGGCTTTTTTAGAGAAGAAGGTTATACGAACCCGCGCAGGAATGCCTTTTGGATATACAAGGGGGAGAGTAGAATCGGCGGAGTCCGGATGTCACCGAATGTGATCTACCATCTCTTTGTAATCCCTCCGTTTAACGATTCATTCGGAATATTGAAGCAGCTTAAAAAGTTGTTGATTCAGTGGTCTGACCGGAAGGAACCGATACGGACCTATGAGGTTCTGCCGGATCAGGTTCAGCTATACGCGCGGGCAGGCTTCTGGCCGGATGAATTCAGATGCCGCTGGATGCAGCGGCCTACAGAAGAGTTCCACATCAGCTGGGAGGACAATCTGCGGATTGAGAGTCCTGAAGTGGAAGTAACTGAGGAGGGAGGCAAACGGTTCATCCTTGCAGAAGAGATTGCCCGCTGTGATTTTGAGAGCTTTAGAGGGGGCTTAGATGCGACCCGGCGGAAGCAAACTGCTGTGAAAGATTTCCTGCCTACTGACCCTAGTTACTCTAATGAAGAATTAACACAGGCCTCCACACTGGTATTTGATAAGGCCACGGGACAGCTCATTGCCAATTGCCGGCTGTGTCTGCAGGATCATGTGGCGGCAGTCTATAGCATCGGCGTTAACCCCGCCTATCGTGGGAGAAGACTGGCTACACGGATGCTGCAAAGAGCGCTGACGATGCTGAAGGGGACTTATCCGCTGCTGAGATTGTATGTAATGGAGGGAAATGATGCGGAATCTGTGTACTATAATCTCGGGTTTAAGCCCGGGGTGCAGGAGGTTCAGAAGATGTATATCCCGGTGAATTAACGGAAATAAGCGATCCGCAGGATCAACCAGGGCATCCTTAGGGTGTCTTTTTTTAACTTTTCAAATGAACCGCAACACAAGGTTGGGAGGAAATTCGTAATTACGCAATGATCTTTGTCACAAAAAAGGGGATTTGTAGAGTTAATGTAGAGGACTGTCGGATAGTATTAGAAACTAAGAGATTATTATACACAACCTGTCGGTATCCGTATCGCACGATTTGGTGAACGCCTGCAAAGGAAGGGAGGATTTTACAGGTAATAGGCAAGCGGTCTATGAACAATAGGAAGTGTCGGCTGATCCAATAAAAGTCCCTTTAGATGAGGAGAACAAAAAAAGATGACAACATCGAAGAAATGGAATAAAAGAGGTTCCCGCGCTCTGGCAGCCTCGTTGTCGATTGCGCTGGTTGCTGCCAACTTTGCGCTGGCCGGACCCGTGGCCCATGCGGCTGTAGCGGATAATGATGGTTCGGAACAAATTTTCACTTCGGAGAAGTACCGGAGCTTCACCAAGCCCGATAGCGGAGCTGTTAACCTAACCTTCCCGGAGCTCTCCATTACCGCAGATCCTGATGAGATGATGACGGGGGCTACGGTTGTAATCAATGGATATAAGTCAGGTGACAAGATTACGTTCGCCACATCCGGCACTGGAATTACAGTTGCCACCAGCGGAGGTAACGGAGCCTACATCTTAACAGGCAATGCGCCGGTTGAAGTCTACCAGCAGGTATTGGAGAATGCCCAGTTTACGATGACCTCGCCGGGTGAACGCAGTCTGACCTTCGGTCTGGGGCCTGTTCTCGCTTTTAATAAGAATGGCCATTTCTATGAATATGTGACAAATGGTGCAAACATCAAGTGGCCGGATGCCTTAGCGAAGGCTGAAGAGCGGACCTATTATGGACGCCAAGGGTATCTAGCGACGATTACCGACCCGGATGAGAACGCTTTTATTGCGGAGAAGGCTAGAGGAATTGGTTGGGTTGGCGGGAAAGATGTAGCTCGTTCCGAGACGAACGGAAGGGCCAATACACGTGTGTTCGCCTTGCAGAACAACGAATATAATGGTTATGGCGATTGGCGCTGGGTAACCGGACCCGAAGGAAAGCTGCAGTATGAAGGCAAATCCGGACTTCCATTCTATAAGGGTTACAATGCTAATGGTGGAAGAAATGATTCCGCCACGGTGACGGATCTTACTTATGGGCTGGGAACTGGCCATATCATGCACAATAACTGGGATGCAGGGGAGCCCAATGACTCCTCCTACGAGCACGTAGTGCATATTTTTGCAAGTGGAAAATGGAACGATTATCCGATTGATAACATCGTGAATGCCTACCTCGTTGAATACGGCGGTATGGAAGGCGATGCCACCACCAGCATAAGTACCACCATTACACTGGTGGATAAAACTCCGCTGAAACAGGATAACGATGCGGCAGAAGAGTATCTCGGCGTGAATCCGCCAATCTATACGAAGGCATCACTTGCAGTTCTCAAGACAGCAACAGATGCTGCCAACGCTGTCCTTGAAGATGAGCATGCGTCTCCTGAAGAGGTTGAGGCCGCCCGTAAGGGTCTGGAGGATGCGATTGCCGGACTGGTTAAGCAGCCGCCAGTAGCTGACAACGCAAGCTATACCGAGGGCAGCAACAATCAGGTATCCATTAAGTTCGACAAGCCTATCAAGTTCAATGAAGGCGATACGGATACTACGGATGACTTCAGAGTGACACTGGACGGAAGATTGGTCGATGTTACGCATGCTGTAGTATCTGACCAAGATCCTAGTGTCATTATTCTGACCCTGGCCAGCCCGCTGGTTAATGATCCTGTGGTTAGAATCGAATATGATGCCGCAGAGTCGGCAATCCAGGCTCAGACACCTGGGAAGGAGCCAGTGTCCGACTTTACACTCATTGCGAACGGACCGTTTGGTGATTCCTTGGAAATTGAAACGCCTGCTAAGGGAACAGAGGTATATGGAGCAGACTTCCCGCTCCCGGTAACCGGACAAGCTGCACTGGACTCGGTGGTTACGGCTGCTGTGTATAAAGTGGATGTCCACCCGAATGCGCATCTGTTCGATCTTGAGGTAGGGATTACGGTAACCGATGATGTCTATAAGTGGGACACCAAGCTGCCGGGTCCGCTGGCACCAGGCTCCTACCATGTGGCGGTGACTTCGACCAAGACATTTGGCGATGAAGTAAGAACAGAAACGAAGCTGGTGCCGTTCACGGTACCGCAGCTGGAATTGACCCATGTGGCGGTAAACGAAGGCCAGCCGGATCACGCGGTATTGACGTTCAACCAGCCTGTAGGCTCTGCATTGACTGATGCTGACCTCACCGGACTGACCATTGATGGACGGAAGGTTATTGCTGTGAAGTCCGTACAGGGCGATAAAGTAGAAGTCGTTCTGGAGGAAGCGCTTGGTCCAAATGATGCATTGGTCGTAGGGTACGATCCTGCTGCCGGTAATGTTACGGCTGAGGGCAACGTCCTGAACGAATTGAAACCGATCCAGGCCGGCGACCAGTCAGGCATCACGAAGGATAACAATGTAATTCCGCTTCAGCTGATTGCCGCCTATCCCGAAGCGGGCAAGCTTAAGCTGGTGTTCAACAAGCCGATCAACGATCTGACTGATCTGGCCGGATTCACTTACGGCGGCGTGCCGCTTCAGGCACCTTTTGAGATTAACGGCAATGAGCTTATCGTTTCAATTCCCGCAGATCATAACGGCGGCATGCTCAGCTACGATCCGGAGCTTGGCAATGTAACGGAGAACGGCAACAAGAATAACCTGCTTACAGGATTGCAGCCGGGCATTGACCTAGGCGGGGATAGCAAATATATCGCAGACGGCGGCAAGCTGCCGGAGAACGGTCTGGGATTAACGGCAGGGGATAAGCCGGTATCGCTGAGTCCAGCCTTCCAGCCGGATGTACCAAGCGGCTATCAGGCGACCGTGCCTAATGAGACGGGGACTATTGCGCTGAATCTTGCTCCGGCAGGAGACAACGATACGCTGCGCAAGGTTAGCTTGAACGGTGTAGAGGTCCCTGACGGAGATTGGAGCAAGCTGCCGCTTCAGGAAGGGCTGAACATCATCCAGGTGGACATTGTGGATGCGAAGCGTCCAGGCGTTAAGCTGGGGCAATACCAGATTCAGGTTATCCGCGCAAGCGGGAAGCTCGTATCGCTTGATCCTTCGAGCGGCACACTGCAGCCAGAATTCAAGCCTGAAACTGCAAGCTATGATGTATCCGTAGCGAACAGTGTATATGAAATGTCATTCAAGCCGGTTACACTTGATCCGGGTGCGGTGGTAACACTCAGCATTGCCGGTGAAGCTCCGGTAGAGGTTACGAACGGTCAATGGAGCAAAGCGCTCCCTCTAAAAGTAGGCAAGAATGAAGTTCTGGTTACCGTCAAGGATTCCGCAGGCGGAACGAATACGTATACAATGATCATTACCAGACAAGAGCCTGTATCTTCAGGCGGAGGCGGAGGTTCCGCTCCGGCTCCAGCAGCTCCTGAAACATCCAAGACCGAAGTGATTCAGGTAGATGTGGCTATCGGCGGAGCCAATGCGGCTGGCATCACGAAAGTGCCGGTCCAGCGGACGACTCACAGCAACGGAACGATAACGGATCTGGTCCGCTTCACCAAGGATAAGGCCGAAGAGGCAGTGAAGAAAGCAAAAGAGACGGGACAAAGCATCGCCCGTGTGGTCATTCCGGATCCGGCAGACAATGTCAGCGAAGTGAATGTCCAGATTCCGGCAGAGACTGCCAAATTGCTGAAAGAGAATGGCATTGTGCTTGAAATTTACACAGAGAATGCGATCATCCGTATCCCGAACGCTTCTCTGGAAGGAATCGGGCAGGATTTCTATTTCCGGCTAGTACCGGTAAGGAATGCAGCAGAGCGCAATGAGATTGAGAAGAGAGCCACACTTGAGGCTGTGGTCCGTGAAGTGGCGAAGGACAACAAAATCGAAGTGGTCGCAAGACCGATGACCATCGAGACGAACCTGTCTAGCCGGGCGGTAACTCTGATTCTGCCGCTCAAAGATGTGAAGCTGCCTGCGAACGAAGCGGCGCGTAATGCCTTCCTCGCACAGCTCGGTATTTTCATTGAACACACTGACGGCACGAAAGAGGTTGTCAAAGGCAAAGCGGTTACCTATAAAGAGGGACTGCTTGGACTGGAATTCTCGGTAAGCAAATTCAGTACCTTTACGATTATCAACTTCAATAATCAGTCGCCTGCTACGCATGTATCCTATATCGTTGGCTTCCCGGATGGTCAATTCAAGCCGGACGATCGGGTAACGCGCTCGCAGATGGCACTTATGATTGCCCGGAATCTGGGCTATGATGCTAGTGCGGCTGTAGGCACTCCTCCCTTCCCGGATGTAGCTGTCCGCCATTATGCGGCAGCAGCCATTGCCTTCGTAAATGCACAGGGCGTGATGAAGGGTGATCCGGCCGGGAAATTCCGGGGGGATGCGCCGATTACGAGAGCAGAGATGGCCGCTGCTGCTGCCAACTACCTGAAGCTTGCGGTACCGGCAGACGGAAAATCGAGCTTCAGCGATACAACTGGACATTGGGCCCAGGCTGTAATTGAAGCCAACGTGTCGGCAGGCCTGCTCAAGGGCTACCCGGACGGCAGCTTCAAGCCGAATGCTTATCTGACCCGTGCGGAAGCAGTAGTCATTGTTAATCAGATGTTTGACCGCGGCCCGCTCCATGGAGCAGATGCGGTGAAATTCCCGGATGTCTCCAAGAATCATTGGGCCTACCTGGATATCCAGGAGGCTATCATCGACCATCAGTACCGGATCGACAGTGAACAGAAGGAACAACGGGTTACAGAATAAATGGATAGGGGTTGGAGGAGAGATCATTTCTCCTCCAGCCCCTAAATCATTAAATTTGAAGTATAATGGTTATAAAACCGTACCGATTTCCAGTTGCGAAGGAGATCCGAATGAAAGCAATCCTGATTGACGATGAAGAATTGGCACTAAAGGCTTTGGAACGCCAATTGCATGCGCTTGGGTGTTTCGAGATTATCGGCAAATATACCGATCCGCTGCAAGGGCAGCAAAAGGTAGAGGAGACCGAGACCGATATTGTGTTTCTCGATATTCATTTACCGGAGCTGAGCGGGATTGAGCTGGCGGAAAGGCTGCTTGAACAGAGACCCGATCTGCAGGTTGTATTCGTAACGGCATATGATAAGTATGCGATCAAGGCTTTTGAGCTGAATGCCCTGGATTATTTGCTTAAGCCGATTCATACGGACCGTCTGAAGCTTACAGTTCGGAGATTGAATGCTCAGCAGAAGCCTGGCCTGGTAGCCCGGGCAGCGTCAGCGCAGACAAGCTGGAGAATGCTGATGCTCGATGCCTTCCGGATCTACGAAGGGAGCCAGGAGCTTCCGTCGCTGCAATGGAGAACGGCGAAGGCGCAGGAAATCTTCTTTTACCTGCTGCATCATCGCGGCAAAGTGGTCAGTAAAGCCACCCTGATTGAATTGCTGTGGGCTGATTTTGATCCGAATAGGGCCTATCCGCAGTTATATACAGCTGTGTATCATATCCGCAAGATGCTGGAGCCCTTCAGCAGAGAACGGATTCTCCTGCAAAATACGGCGGACGGCTATCTGCTTAAGCTGAATGGCATCTGCCTGGACGTTGATGAGTTTGACCGCTTTATCCAAGCGGGGTTAGAGCTCTCGAATGACACCCTGCCCGAATACGAACGAATCCTGAAGCTGTTCAAGAGCGAATATCTGGAGGGGTACGATTATGTGTGGGCGGAGCTTGAACGGCAGAGATTCCAGCTGCAGTGGATTCGGCTGAAGCTGAATCTGGTCCGCTGGTATATGGGGAATGCAGAATATGAACAGGCCTTCAAGCATATTGAACAGGTCTGCACCCGCTATCCGTTAGAGGAGCAAGCGCAATTATTGTACATGCAAATATCGGATAGAATGGGCTTTCATTTTCTGGTGCAAAGACAGTATGTATTGCTGGAAACGGTCATGGAAGCAGAGGTTGCGGAGAAACCGAGCCGGGAGATTGTCAAATGGTATAGGGATTGGGACAACAAGCGTCAGAAAGGGTGAATCCGTGGATTCATCCTTTTTGCCCTATCTAAATTATGATATATTTAATCTTGAATGAACTTGTTCTGCAAAGACCCGACGAAGGAGCCCCCCATGACCCAATTTGTCTACAAGCAGATTATTGCTGACCTCAAAACGAAGATCTTTGCCGGGCAGTACGCCGATATGAAGCTGCCGGATGAGCGCAGTCTCAGCGAGGCGTATCAGGTTAGCCGCAGTACCATTAAGCGTGCGCTGATGAAGATGGAGAGCTCGGGCATTATTTTCAAGAAACGCGGCTCCGGCACCTTCATCAATCCGTTATACATCAAGAACGATTCGATCTTCAATTACGAGGGCTCTAATCTGGGGGTGTCGGATAACTTCCAGATGCACGGCAAGAAGCCGGAGATCAAGGTGCTGAGCTTCGAGGTCATCCGGCCCACGGAGGAGCTTCAGCGGGATTTGTTCCTGATGCCTCATGATTTCGTGTATAAAATCGTGCGTCTGCGCCTGTTCGAAGGTGCGCCGTTCATGATTGAGACGGGATATATTCCGATTAAAATTGTGCAAAATCTCGACCAGACGATTATCGAGGGGTCGATTTTTCATTATCTGGAGGAATCGCGCAATCTGGCGGTGACCAAATCCTTTTTGTCTATTTTTGCCGAGCCTTCAATGCCGAATGACCAGGAGCTGCTCCATCTGAAGGAGAATGAACCCGTAGGAATTATGGAGGGGATCTTCTTCCTGGATAACGGCACGCCGTTCGAATTCTCGCATATGCGCTTCCATTATGAGTATCTGAAGTTTAACACGTTCGTATCTGTGCATTGAGGATGGACGGTGTAAATAGCATAATTTAGGTATAGCAGGCCGGGAGGAGTCCCGGTCTTTTTTTGGTGTTTTTTATATAACAAATTAATCCATAATTATAAAAATAAACATCTTTTTGTGCGTAGTTTGCAGAGGATTTCATACTATGTTCAAAATTTCACAATATTGGACCGTATTAATTTCTAAAAAGATTGAATTTCTGAAATGCCGATGTATGATGTAACTGTAGAAGTGATACATTCAATTTACAAAGAAAAAGATTAGGGAGTGGAAGACATGGGATTAACAATCGAACAGGTGGATTATTCCTCGAAAACGTATCTGGCAAAGCTTGATGCTTACTGGCGTGCAACGAACTACATTTCCGTAGGCCAGCTTTATTTGAAGGATAACCCGTTGTTAAGAGAACCGCTGAAGGATGCAGATGTCAAAGTGAAGCCGATCGGACACTGGGGGACCATCCCTGGGCAGAACTTTATCTATGCGCACCTGAACCGTGTAATCACTAAATATGATCTCAACATGTTCTATATTGAAGGCCCGGGCCATGGCGGCCAGGTGATGGTGTCGAACTCTTATCTGGACGGAAGCTACACCGAAATCTATCCGCAGATCACCCAAGACATCCCTGGTCTGAAAAAGCTGTTCAAGCAGTTCTCCTTCCCTGGCGGTGTTGCCTCCCATGCGGCTCCTGAAACACCCGGATCGATTCATGAAGGCGGCGAGCTGGGTTACTCCCTGTCGCACAGCGTGGGCTCAATTCTGGATAACCCTGAGCTGATCTCCGCAGTAGTGGTAGGTGACGGCGAAGCAGAGACCGGTCCGCTGGCCGCTTCCTGGCTGTCCAACCGGTTCATCAACCCGATTACAGACGGTGCGGTATTACCGATTCTGCACTTGAACGGCTTCAAGATCAGTAACCCGACCATCCTCTCCCGGATGAGCAGAGAAGAATTAACCGCCTATTTTGCCGGAAACGGCTGGGAAGCATTCTTCGTGGAAGGTGAGAACCCTGATCTGATGCACCCGGAAATGGCGAAGGTGCTGGATACGATCGTAGAGAGAATTGCCGCCATTCAGAAGAATGCCCGTGAAAATAACGATACTGCCCGTCCGGTATGGCCGATGCTGGTCTTCCGCTCCCCTAAAGGCTGGACCGGTCCGAAATCGTGGGATGGCGTGCCGAACGAAGGCTCTTTCCGTGCACACCAGGTACCGATTCCTGTGGATCAGAAAAACATGAAGCATGCTCCGGCGCTGCTGGAATGGCTGAACAGCTACAGACCTGAAGAATTGTTCGATGCTAACGGCCGTCTGAACGCGGATCTGGCGGAAATTCTGCCAACCGGCGACAGACGTATGGGGATGAACCCGGTAACGAATGCCGGTAAACTGATCAAAGACCTGCACAAGCCGAATTTCCGCAACTACACCTTAGATAATTCTGTTCCGGGTCAAGTGATTGCGCAGGATATGGCCGTGCTGGGGAAATACCTGAAAGAGGTTGTTACGCTCAACGAAGAGAACCGCAACTTCCGGATCTTTGGACCGGATGAGACCATGTCCAACCGTCTGGGACCTGTATTCGAAGTGACCAAGCGCCAATGGATGGACGCTATTCAGGAACCGCAGGATGAATTCCTCGCTCCGTATGGCCGTGTCATTGACTCCCAGTTATCAGAGCATCAGGCAGAGGGGATTCTGGAAGGGTACGTACTGACCGGCCGCCACGGATTCTTCGCCAGCTATGAAGCGTTCCTGCGCGTGGTCGATTCGATGATCACCCAGCACTTCAAGTGGCTGCGCAAGGCGACAGATCAGACCTGGAGAGAAGATATTCCATCCCTGAACGTCATCGCTACATCGACCGTGTTCCAGCAAGACCATAACGGTTATACCCACCAAGATCCGGGTCTGCTCGGCCATCTGGCTGACAAGAAGCCTGAATTCATCCGTGAGTATCTGCCGTCCGATGCGAACAGCCTGCTGGCTGTATTCGACACGATCCTGAATGACCGTCAGAAGATCAACCTGATCGTATCCTCCAAGCATCCGCGTCCACAGTGGTTCTCGGCCGATGAAGCTCAGGAGCTGGTAACTAAAGGACTCAAAATCATTGACTGGGCCAGCACCGACAAAGGCGGCGAGCCGGATCTCGTAATTGCTTCTTCCGGTACAGAACCAACTATGGAAGCCTTGGCTGCGATCTCGATCCTGCATGAGAAGCTGCCTGAGCTGAAGATCCGCTACATCAACGTGGTCGACCTGCTGAAGCTGAGAAGTCAGAAGCTTGATCCGCGCGGCTTGTCTGACGAGGAGTTTGATCAATTTTTCACAAAAGACAAACCGGTCATCTTCGCCTTCCACGGCTATGAAGGCCTGATCAAAGACCTGTTCTTCGACCGCCACAACCATAACCTGCATGTGCACGGCTACCGCGAGAATGGCGACATCACGACACCGTTCGATATGCGTGTACTCAACCAGATGGACCGCTTCGACCTCACGAAGGAAGCGGTGCTGAGTCTGCCGGAAGCAAGCAAATACCAGGCTATCGCTGACGAGATGGATGCTATGGTGCAGAAGCACCACGCGTACATCCGTGAAGAGGGCATCGACCTCCCAGAGGTTGAGAACTGGGTATGGAAGGCTTTGAACTAAGGTTAGGACGATAGTGTTATTTCATTAATAATATAGTAGGCTTCAATTAAGGAGCGCCCCGGTTAGTCATGTTGATGGCTGCGGGGCGCTTTTTGTGTCCGATGATTGGAGCTGGATTATGGTCTCCGGGTTGTCCGGGATCGATGAGGTCTCCGGCTGCAATACCTTCTTCCGCTGCGCCGCGGTGAGTACAGGGACACCATTACTCCCATTCATCTCCAACATGTGCTTCCAATAGCGCTTCGGCATCTTAGAGGAACGCAGCCGGTCATTGCGGCGCTCCTTGATGCCGATGGCGTGATAGAAGCCGGTCCATAAGCGGCGGTACGCTTCCTCGGTCTCATCGGGCTCGGGTGGAGTCCACCCGCTTAAGGGAACGATGGCCTCCCGTCCGGGCTCATGAATCAGCGCCGCCCCGTGCGTCTGGTCGTAGATCATGAAGCTCTCCCCCTGGAACCGGTCGCAGAAGTGTTCCCGGATTACAGGCAGCACATAGCCCTGCGGTTCAATGACTGCGGCCATGACCGGGCCGTATACAGAGAAGCGGACGAAGCCTGTATACAGATGCGCTTCATGCCGGAGCTGCTGAACGGCCTTCATCAGACTGTTAACAGTATCATCAGCCAGCATATTCATCACCTTGCGGCCATGCTGGAAGCCGAGATACAGGAAGTTCAGCAGCAGCATTTCCTTATCGGGGGCGCAGCTCCAGAAGCCCAGACGCACCAGCTCCTCGGCTTCGCGGCTGATCCGCAGCGGCAGGGACTTCAGTACCCGCGCGGCCTTCTCCTTGTCGGTCTCAATCCATTTCGCTTCCAGCAGCAGGCCTATTTCTCCGCCTTCAGCATGAATTGCCAGCGGAATCTCCTTCCAGGCATAGCTCTCAAATACACAGCACAGCAGACCCTCGAAGCTTCCGTCATAGGTGTACGCCAGTGCGGACGGCTTGAACATCAGGCCTTCGCCCCCTTGTTGAAGCTGTTCCAGTCCCCGGCGGCGGGCAAGGTGGAGAGGTTGAAGTCATCGAACAGCGTGAGCTGTTCCACCTGCGGCTGCTGGAGAGCCAGCTGCTGCCCGGACATGAGGGAGCGGAGCAGCGTATGCTCGCTTACCTTCAGCCCTTCCAGCGGTTTGTCCTTGCAGGTGATGAAGAACTGGGCACGCTTGAGGACCACTCCCAGCTTCTTCAGCGCGTGGAAATCGAGCGATCCGGCCCGTCTGGCCTTCACGATCCGCTGTGCACTTCTTACGCCGATGCCGGGTACACGCAGCAGCATTTCGTACGGGGCGCGGTTGATCTCAACGGGGAACTGCTCCCGGTGGTTAACGGCCCAGCTGCACTTGGGGTCCAGCAGCGGGTTGAAGTTCGGCACGGCCTCATCCAATAATTCATTCGCCTTGAAGCCGTAGAAGCGCAGCAGCCAATCGGCTTGATAGAGCCGGTGTTCCCGCAGCAGCGGCGGCTTGGTGTCTAGAGCGGGCAGGAGGGAATCCTCTACCACCGGGGTGTAGGCCGAGAAGAATACGCGCTTAAGTGAGTATTTGCGGTATAAGCCTTCCGTCAGATTCAGAATCTGGTAATCGGTATCTGGCGTTGCTCCCACGATCATCTGGGTGCTCTGTCCAGCCGGAGCGAAGCGGGGAGCATGGTTATACTTGACGATATCGGAGCGGTTCTCCTTGATCCGGCTGGTAATCAGCCCCATCGGCTTCAGGATGGATACCTTGCTCTTATCAGGTGCGAGCCGTCCGAGGCTCTCCTGCGAGGGCAGCTCGATGTTGACGCTCATGCGGTCGGCGAGCAGCCCAAGTCTGGACAGCAGGGCTTCGTCTGCTCCGGGGATGGCTTTTACATGAATATATCCGTTGAAATGATAGACATTGCGCAGCAGCTCAAGTGCGGCAATTAACTGCTCTGTGGTGTAGTCCGGATTGCGCATAATGCCTGAGCTAAGAAATAGTCCTTCTATATAATTACGGCGGTAGAATTGCATGGTGATATCTGCGATCTCTTCGGGGGTGAAGGCCGCCCGGCGAATGGGGTTAGATTTGCGGTTGATGCAATAGGCACAATCATATACACAACCGTTGGTCATAAGCACCTTCAGCAGCGAGATACAGCGCCCGTCCGCCGCGAAGCTGTGACAGATGCCCATCGGAGAGGTGTTGCCGAGCGCCCCGGCCTGGCCCTTGCGGTCGGAACCGCTTGAAGTGCACGCCACATCATATTTGGCGGAAGCGGTCAGAATCTCTAGTTTCTCCATTACATCCACGGTCTCAATCCCCCTCATATGTGAGCATTATATACCGAACGTACGTTCTTGTCAAAAGTATCTCCCCCTTCTTGGCCGACTGTAAAATGTATGCGCATTCCTTCTTGTGCTATAATAGAACCTGATGGTTCATGGAATGAGGAATCATACGGTTATTGAAATTCGGGTTAGGAGTGTTGCTGAAGTGAGAGGATATAACATATGGCGGCCCATCATGCTGATTGCGGTTGCGCTGCTGACAAGACAGTTAGTGACAAGTGTGTGCCTGATGTTCGGCATGTCGCAGGAATCGGCAGGCAGTGTAGCCATGCTGGGCATGATCGTTGCTGCTCTTATTATGTACAACCGCATGATGAAGGGCCGCCGCCGCAGATAAAATAAACAGAAGATCCGGCCGTATCTCTTCAGGCGGAGCGGATTGCATAGGAACAGGCTTGAAAGACGCCCGCACAGGTGTCTTTTTATTTTAGAACTGTCTTTTTACTAAAAAAATTTATGCAGACAGGTGCGCATCCCGGCGATCCGGCAAGCGGTGCTTGAATAATCTGGCTGGAGCTTATATTCTTAGAAGGATATGCTATATGAAGGACCATAGAGATTCAAGGTAACGTATATTCCCTGCAGGGAGGGCGTTATCTATAGAATCAACCCACAGCATGGGAAATGAACATACAGGAGGAAACCAATTGAGTACACAGAACATTGGAGTGCCGTTAGAGGGTTTTGCAGAATTTAGCCGGACGGTAGCCGCAGAGGGTGCGGTACTGCTTAAGAATGAGGGACAGGTGCTTCCGCTGGGTGACGGTGAGAGCGTCGCTGTTTTTGGCAGAATACAGGTGAATTATTACCGCAGCGGTACAGGATCGGGCGGTAGCGTTCACGTTGCATATACGACGAATCTGCTGGATGGACTGCGCAGCAAGAAGAACATTAGCGTGAATGAAGAGCTGGCTGCAGCCTACGAGGCCTGGATCGGGCTTAACCCGTTCGATGACGGCGGCAAGGTATGGGCTGCGGAGCCGTGGAACCAGAAGGAAATGCCGCTTACGGACGAGCTGGTGAAACAGGCAAGAAGCCAGTCAGCCAAAGCGGTTGTGGTCATTGGACGTACGGCGGGCGAGGATCAGGATAATGCCGATACTGCAGGCAGCTACCGGCTGACGGAAGATGAGAAGGCGATGCTTGTCTCGGTTACGGCTCATTTTGAACAGACGATTGTGGTGCTCAACGTATCCAACATTATGGATATGAGCTGGGTAAATGACGCCGCTTATGTGAACCCTATCTCTGCAGTGATCTATTCTTGGCATGGCGGCATGGAGGGCGGCCACGCGATCGCCGATGTTCTGGCCGGAGAGGTTACGCCAAGCGGCAAGCTGACGGACACTATCGCGTATTCCATTGAGGATTACCCGTCGACCCGCAACTACGGCAATGAGTTCAAGAATTTGTACGAGGAAGATATCTACGTGGGCTACCGTTATTTCGAGACCTTCTGTCCCGATAAGGTTCAGTATGAATTCGGCTACGGGATCTCTTACACGACCTTCAAGCTGGAGCCGGAGGAAGCGAAGCTGGTGAACCAGGCGGGCGAGCCGCAGATTGAAATCGGCGTCACCGTAACGAATACGGGAGCCGTATATGCCGGTAAAGAAGTAGTGCAGGTGTATGTTGAAGCGCCGCAAGGACAGCTGGGTCAACCGGCCAAAGCGCTGGCAGCCTTCGCTAAGACCAAGCTGCTGGAGCCTGGTGAGTCTCAGCGCATTACTGTAAGCTTCCCGCTCCATTCCATGGCTTCCTATGATGACGCCGGAGTGACCGGGCACGCTTCCGCTTATGTGCTGGAAGCCGGAACGTACCGCTTCTATGCAGGAACCAGCGTCAAAGCGGTATCAGCAGTACTTCTGGATGGACAAGAAGGCTATGTGCTGGATGAGCTTAAGGTCGTGGAACAGCTGCAAGAGGCTATGGCGCCTACCGAGAGCTTCATGCGGATGAAGCCGGGTGCCCGCAAGGCAGACGGTTCGTATGAGCTGGTCTCCTCCGAGGTGCCAACGCGCAAGGTGGATCTGGCGGAGCGGATTGAACGCAATCTGCCGCAACAGCTTCCGCAGACTGGCAATCAGGGATATACCCTGAGAGATGTCCATGACGGAAAAGTTAGCATGAGCACCTTCATTGCCCAGCTAAGCGACCAGGATCTGGCGGCGATTGTCCGGGGCGAAGGAATGAGCAGCCCGCTGGTCACTCCAGGTACGGCATCGGCGTTCGGGGGCGTGAGCGACAGTCTGTTCAGCTACGGCATTCCGGTTGCAGCTACAGCGGACGGCCCTTCCGGCATCCGTATGGACAGTGGTGCTAAGGCAACACAGGTATCGATTGGAACCCTGCTGGCCGCTACATGGAATGCGGAGCTGGTGGAAGAACTGTATGTTATGGAAGGCCAGGAATTATTGCGCAACCAGGTGGATGCGCTGCTGGGACCGGGGCTGAATATCCGGCGCAGCCCGCTCAACGGGCGTAACTTCGAATATTTCTCCGAAGATCCGCTGATCTCGGGGATCTTCGCTGCCGCATGCACACGCGGAATTATGAAGGGCGGCTCTAATGCGACGCTGAAGCATTTTGCCTGCAACAACCAGGAGAAGCACCGCAGTAAGGTCGATGCTGTAGTATCGGAACGCGCGCTTCGTGAGATCTACCTGAAGGGCTTCGAAATCGCAGTCAAGCAGGGCGGAGCCAATTCGATCATGACCTCCTACAATCCGGTGAACGGGCATTGGGCGGCTTCGAATTATGACCTCAACACTACGCTGCTTCGCGGCGAATGGGGCTTCCAGGGCATCGTCATGACCGACTGGTGGGCGATCATGAACGATGTGGTGAACGGAGGACCGGCAGACCGTAAGAATACGAACTGGATGGTCCGCGCCGAGAATGATCTGTACATGGTTGTTAGTAACTATGGGGCAGAGGTTAATGCTTACGATGACAATACAATCGCATCACTGGAGAACGGCACGCTTACCCGCGGGGAGCTTCAGCGCTCAGCGATCAACATCTGTGAGTTCATCATGAAGGCGCCGGTATTCTCCAGAAAGCACGAGATTATTGAAGCGGTCGATACGTTCAAGGCTGATCCGGCTATCGGGGCTGAGCAGATGCAGGTGCTGAGCGAGAACGCACAGGTAACGCCTGCTGTGTCCGGGCCGACCTACATTCAGGCTGACGAGGCGGGCCAGTACCGCATTATTGTCAGCATCATGTCTCCTGAGCCTGAGCTTGCGCAGAGCGCCTGCAACCTGACCCTGAATGGACAAGCGGTAACCACCATTCAGACGAACGGAACGGAGGGCCGGTGGATCAGACAGAAGCTGGTCAAGGTTGAACTGGAAGCCGGACGGTATGAGCTGAAGCTGGACTTCGTCAAGCCCGGCCTGCAGATTGAATGGATTGAATTCAAGCGGGTATAGCATCAGATCATTGATAGCATGAGCAGCAAGGCACCCTCCGGGGTGTCTTTTTTTGCAAATATTGAATTTACATGATCCGCCTGATTCCGCATACCCGCACGGCCGCCGAATAAAATAGAGATAAAACGGCTACTATGAAGGGATGGCAGGAACGTATGCAAATACATGTAGTGCAGCCGGGCCAGACGCTGTATGGTATTTCACAGGCCTACGGAGTAAGCACTGATACTATAACTGAGGCGAATCAGCTCTCTGCGCCGGGAAGCCTGGTGGCAGGGCAGGCGCTGGTAATCCCGATTGCCGGGCAGTATTATTGGGTGCAGCCGGGCGACAGCTACTACAGCATCGCCAAGCGGTTCGGCCTGAAGGCAAGCGAGCTGGCGGAGGTGAACGGGCTGACGCTGAATCAGCCGCTGCAGGTCGGACTCCGTATGTACATTCCCCCTGGACCCAGGCGGCAGGCGGAAGTGAACGCGTATGTGGAGCCAAGGGGGGAGAGTGTCTCCCAGCCGCTGCAGAATGCTGCCCGTGAGGCTGCTCCTGAGCTGACGTATCTCGCACCGTTCAGCTTCCGGATCAAGCGGGACGGAACGCTGGTCCCGCCGCCCCTGGACGGCCTCGCCTCCATTGCCGCGAAGCATCAGGTGACGCTGATGATGGTCGTGACGAATCTGGAGGATGCCCAGTTCAGCTCTGAGCTCGGGCGCATTATTCTGAATGATCAGGAGGTTCAGGATCGGCTGCTTGAGAACATCATCGCGGAAGCGAAGCGGCTGAACTTCCGGGATATCCACTTTGATCTGGAGTTTCTCCGGCCGGAGGACCGTGAAGCGTACAATACTTTTCTGCGGAAAGCGGCAGAGGTCATTCATAAGGAGGGCTTCCTGCTGTCCACCGCCCTTGCCCCCAAGACCAGCGCGTCACAGGTTGGGGCCTGGTATACGGCGCATGACTATAAGGTCCACGGCGAGGTGGCCGACTTCGTCATTATTATGACGTATGAATGGGGCTATAGCGGGGGGCCGGCGATGCCTGTCTCGCCCATCGGGCCTGTCCGTCAGGTACTGACTTATGCAGCAAGTGAGATGCCCGCAGGTAAAATCATGATGGGCCAGAATCTGTACGGCTATGATTGGACGCTGCCTTTTGTAGCAGGGGGGCAATATGCCAAAGCGCTCAGTCCGCAGGCGGCCATTGATCTGGCGAGGAACAGGAATGAAGCCATTCTGTATGACTATAGGGCCCAGGCGCCGCATTTCAATTACACCGATGACGAAGGGCGGCAGCATACGGTATGGTTCGAGGATGCCCGCTCCATTCAGGCCAAGTTCGATCTGATCAAGGAGCTGGGCCTGCGGGGCATCAGCTACTGGAAGCTGGGCCTGCCTTTTCCGCAGAATTGGTTGCTGCTTGAGGATAACTTCAAGGTGGTCAAAAAATAGACTGGAGACCGTGCGGCCAGCGGCGGCGTAAGAATCCCCACACCAAAACGGATGTGCCCATGCTTCATGGCGGCGCATCCGTTTTTTTGAAAATATAAATGTTAGCCCATTAAGCCCTTGAGCCCGCCCAGAAAAGGCCGGATCGACTTGATCATGTTGTAGCCCATCTTCATCACCGGCATAGCCTTCTGCACCATTCCGAACATGCCCATGAACCGTCCCAGCCCTCCGCCGATACCGGCAGCCCCGCCTCCCCCGCCCATTAGCGAGCCGAGTAGAGGCATGAAGCCGGATACCTCTGCTCTGCGCGCAGCTGAAGAGGATTTCCGTTTCGGGGTTGGCCCCTTACGCGTGCCGGGTCTGGACAGAATCACCGCCTCCTGGTTCAGGTCTGTAATCCACCCTACATAGGAACGCCCATTATGCAAAGTGATGCAGACCGGCTGGCCTTTCAGCTGCTGTGCCCGCTTGCGGAGCTTTGTTGAATTTGCCATTCGTCATTCACCTCACTGTTCTATTTACTCTATTTTACTCAGAACCTGAGGGGCGGCTTGTGCGGGTATGGAGTTCTGCGGAATATATTTGAACAACCCAGGGTTGTCTTTGGGGGCAGATGTTCTAAAAATATACAAATTGTGAATTCAGATTAATTGTCGTGAAATATTTTACAGTGAAAAAAAGGGAAACGGATATGCATGTAGAATTACCCTGAAGTACTGGGTTTAGAGTGAAAAATCATGACTTTAGTCCCGGTTCTAATTCTATTGGGGAGTGACCTAATCTCTTGGCTATCCATCGTTATTTAAGAAATACTTGCTTCATCGTCTTATTATTTGTTCTGTTACCCTTTACACGGAGTTACGCCGATGCCGGGCAAATGGCAGACATCAAAGGACACTGGGCGGAATCCGATATTCAGCAGTGGCTGGATCAAGGACTCATTAACGGCTATCCCGATCATACCTTCCGGCCGGGGGCAGAAGTATCCAGAGGTGAATTCGTAGCGCTAGTGAACAGAGCGTATAAGTATTCAGATACGAAGGCTATTAGCTTCAAGGATCTGAAGCCGGAGAATTTTGCGTACATAGAAGTACAGAAGGCTACCGCTCAAGGATATATCAGCGGATTCAGCGACAATACTTTCCGTCCTGACAAGCCAATTACACGACAGGAAACCGCAGTGATCCTATCCAGAATATTAGGCTTTGACAGTAAAGGGGCAACGGCCTCCGTCTCTTCACTGGACGCGAATCTTATTCCTGCCTGGAGCAGACCCGCCGTTCAGTATCTTCTGGATCAGGGGATCATGAGCAAGAATGCGGATGGCACCTTCCAACCTCAGCGCAATATGACCCGTGCCGAGACTGTAGTGGTCATTAAGAAGGCGCTGGCTCTGGGTACAGTGGTTTATGATCAGGCAGGTACTTTTGGAGAGTCCGCAATTAGCACAGTACAGCATAATGTAAGAATTACAGCTTCCAATGTCACGCTCCGCAATATGCATATCCAGGGTGACCTCGTCATTGCTAAAGAGGTGGCAGACGGGAACGCCTACCTTGAACAAGTTCAAGTAGACGGTGTAACCCGTGTTGAAGGCGGAGGCAGCAACAGTATTCATATCCGGAACAGCAAACTAAACACAGTATCTGTGAACAGGCTGAATCATGCGGTGAGAGTTGTAGCTGAGGGTACAAGCGCTGTGCAGGACGTACAGATTCTATCCAGCGCGGTTATTGAGGAGAAGGATATTACCGGCGATGGTTTTGTGAATGTAACCGTGCTTCCTAATGCCCAAGTATCGTCATCAGAGCGGACAGTGGTGCTTGCCGGAGACTTTAAGAAGGTTTCTGTAGGCGGCAGCCTCAAAGAGTTCAATGTTCGCTCAGGTAGCGTAGCTAATTTGCTTATCCAAGAGAATCTGGTAATCCCTACTCTGAATTTCAGCAAGAATGTTGTTATTGAGCAGCTGGAAATGAAGAGTAAGCTGACAATCTCCGGTGAAGGCCAAGTCAAAGGCGTTGTATTGTCGCAAGGCGTACCAGACCCTAAGCTGCCAAAAGAACAAACACCTGCTGCACCTGCAACTGGCGGTGGCGGCGGGTCCTCTGACCCTGGAGCGGGCGGCGGCAGCGGCGGTGGATCTCCTGATCCAGGTACAGGCGGGGGGAACGGGTCTAATCCTGTACCGGCGCTGGCTGTAACCGGAATTACCGCAGCAAACGGTATGGTAGAAGTCCAATTTAACCGGAATCTGGACAGTATACCGGATACTGCTGATTTCGCAGTTCTCGAACAGGTCAATCATGGTGAGCTTCATAAGGTAGAGGTAACTTTGGTTACGCTGCTTGACAATAAAACAACAGTGAAGCTCACGATTCCCTCAATAGCAATTAGCGAGGCTGAGCAACTGGCAGTATACTCCGTGTCTTATAAGGGTGGAAGCCCTGTATTATCTGAAGCAATTACTGTGCCTAAGGCTAATGTGACTGTGAGTGGGCGTTTGTTTATTCAGCCATATACGGAGACCAAGCCGGTTCCTGCCTTCAACCTTCATATCTACTTAACAGGAGCGAAGGGGACATATACTACTACCGTTACTAAGAGTGGAGATTACTCTTTTGTAAATGTAGTGCCAGGAACTTATGTCGTACTTATGCCTCTTTATCCATACAGATACCATACTCAAGAATTTACTGTGGAAGCAGGTAAGGATCTCGTTCTGCCCGATCATACGATCATAGAGAATCTGCCGGAAGCTGATGTCGATCAAATTACTTATACAGATATGCCTGTTATTTATGGTAGGGTTTTAAATTTGCGTGAGCCCTTCAAAGTAAAGATTGAGCTTGAAAATGGGAAGGAACTTAACAGCTATTCAGGAGTATATGATTTACAATTTGGCATCAATCTATATGAATACAATCCGAAACTGCAACTGAAGGAAAATGATAAATTATATGTGACCTTATACACGGATCGCGGCTGGACTAGTCAACGGTTTGAGATAAAGTTAGTTGAACGGCCTCAAACTAAGGCGCCTGTGGTGACGAGCGTGGTGTACGAAGATACTACAAGAATTAGAGGCATATTAATAGAAGATTCTTATAGTGAGGTTACAATTACCCGTGAAGATGGAACTTTATTTGGAAGATCCAGTAGTTATGACGGCATGTTTGATATCTACCTGTATAATCCCTCGCTTTTATCTGTTGGAGAGAAACTGATGGTCTATGCGCAAGCTCAAGGAAAGAGAAAAAGTGAGCCTGTCTACATCACTGTCGCAGCACCTAAGGCCGAAACAGCGAAACCCGTAGTTACTCGAATCGTTTATGAGAATGATTGGACAATCTACGGAACGGCTGAAGGAGACTCCACCATTGTTGTCAAACGTGCGGATGGTACCGTTCTGGGGCAGGCAAAGACCAGCAGTTATGAATACGTTGGTAATTTATGGGTAGAACTTGATCCGCGTCCTGTTGCTGGAGAGACTCTATATATAACCGCTAAGGGATATGAGAAGCTGACAAGCGAGCCTGTCGCCGTTGTAGTAGCCAGCAGGCCAACCACGCCAACTCCTACAGTAGTTGGTGTGGTTTATAGTGATAGTCCGAAGATAGAAGTTTATGTTCCTGGTCTATTCGACGCCTCGTATTTCTATCTTAAGACCAAGGATGGTAAATTAATTAGTGAGCTATTTACGTTCGGTGAGCGAGTTAACTTCTGGAACATTAAAGTTGCTCCTAATACACAATATCAAGTGACGGTTGTTGGTCCATTAATGAAAGAGAGCGAACCTTTCATCTTCACAGTGATAGACCGAACCCAAGCAACCGAATAATGAAGCAATTATAGTAAAAAGTTAAAAGGACACCTGCGGGTGTCCTTTTTAATAGACCGTTAACACAGTGCAACTCAAGTCATATCTACTCTCTAGGCCTCTGCTAAAATCAACAATGGAAGGAGGAGGACAACAATGTACGAATGGAATGAGATGGTTCAGCGCATGATTGACTGGGTGGAGGAGGACCTTGCGGCTTCGCCTACGCTGCTGGAGATGTCTGAGCAGCTGGGGTATTCGCCGTATTACTGCACCCGGCAATTTCATGTGCTGACCGGAATGACACTGCGGGACTATGTCTGGCAGCGCCGGATTGGCCGGGCGGCACTGGAGCTTAGGGACACGGAGGCGCGTATTCTCGATATTGCCGTAAAGTTCGGCTTTTCCTCTCAGGAGGCGTTCACGCGGGCCTTTTTCAGAGCCTTCAAGCTCACTCCCCATGCCTACCGCAAGGCTCCACAGCCGATTCCGCTGGCTATTCGTGCCGAGGTGTTCTCTCCTTATCATTATCTGATCAGGGAGCGGGATAGAATGAGACAGGTGCATTTGCAGGAAGCGGAGATTAAGCTTGAGTGGATACCGGCGCATAAGTTTATCGGCATCCGCGATATCGGCTCTAACAATTACGGAGGATTCTGGAAGAATGGGCATGACTGCGATGAGGTGTCTGGAACCCTGGAGAGCATGTCGCATCATACGCTTCCCGGCCAGTTGGGCCAAACGGCAGGCTGGTTCTATCAGGAGGGGCGCAAAGGCTATCTGTATGGTATCCTTGTCGCGGCTGATTACGACGGGGCGGTTCCGGAGGGCATGGTATGCCGGGATATCCCGGAATCGGAGTACCTGGTCTTTTTTCATCCGCCCTTTGATTACTTGCAGGATAATGGGCAGGTGATGCGTATCGTTGAGGAAGTGGCTTGGAATTATGATCCTGCGGTTATGGGCTATGTGTGGGATGAAGAGGAGAAGCAGGATTATCAGCGGCATTTCCCGGAGGGTTACGGGTATGCGGTGCTGCGGCCGGTCCGTAAATTAGACTAACTTCAGACAGCAGGCTGGCTTAAGCAAAAGCGTTCGGCGCTTCTGCTTAAGCTGCTGCATGTTATACAACAACGCTCCCTTAGGCGAGGCTCAGCACCGTTTGTGCAAGAGTATCTCCCTGATGTTCCAGCGAAGCAACCTTGCCCAGCAGCTCTGCCTGCAGCTCACGCTGCCGGGTCGTCCAACTGGCTCTGGGGGCAGCGCCGGCTGTTTGGAGTATGGCCGGGCCGGACATCTCCTTATAGTATTTATCCAGCAGGGCAGCCATTTCAACATAGATTGCCGACATCTCTTCCAAGGCAGCATGTTGTTGCGGGTCATGCACCAGCGGCAGAGAGTCGCGTAAGTAGGAGGCGGCGCAGCGGCGGGCATCTGCCAGGGCCATCAGGCAGAAGTGATTGACCGATAACCTGCGGCTGAAGGCTTCTTCGTCCGCTGCGGCGTACCAAGGGTGGTCCAGCAGTCCCTCGCTCCATACCTCCAGCGCCTTGTATCCTACGGCATAAGTACTGTTGTTGGCTATGGCCTCCGCCTGCATAGATTCCAGCTTAACGCGGAGCGACGCATACAGATTCTCCAGCGCAGACGGAGCCTCCGCCTGATCGCCAAGACGAATCAACCGGTAAGGCCATTGATCCACATGGAGATACCCTTGGCTTACCCTCATATGAGCCTGGAACTCAGGATCAGCTTCAAGCTCACTGAAGGTCTCATCGTCAAAATAACTGCGGCACAGCAGCACATCCCCCTCCGCCAGATATCCTGTAATGACTCCCCACTCCGGCGCTACTCTGAGGTTAATGGCAAGGGGCAGTCTGCCTTGGCGGATATCCTCCAGAATCGCCAGCTTCTCGGCTGTGCGCTGCTGCGGCTCTAACCGGTTGGCCCGGTGGGCACTAAGTCCATAAGCCTTACAGGCGGGGATGGAGTAGTCATAGACGACAAGGGCATCTGCAGCGCTGTAGTCCCATACCGGTTCAAAAGCCACCCTCCAGCAGGCTCCCGAATAGCCCATCACCTGCTCATAGGTGGTCTCTACGCCTCTGGCGGTAAGAGTGAGCGCCATGGCCCCTGCCCAGGAGCAATCCTGCCCCCGTCCGAAGCCCAGCCGCGGAATCCCTTCAATGATGCATTGATCCCGGGAGGAGCGGGTCTGATAGAGATGGCTGCGGTCCCGGCTGTAATGAATCTGTTCGCCTTCCGCACAGCTTACGGCGTGAATACCTTCGGTATTCAGGTAGACCAGCAGCAGGTAGTCCTGACCCCCGCAGTCGATCAGGCTGGGAAACAGCTCATGTGTGGCGGTGAACTGAGTCCAGCGGAAATGCTCGTAATGCTTCATTTTGTCCGCAACGCTGCGGTGTGCCTGTTCATTCCCATAATGCGCAGCCATAATCTGCAGCTCATTACTGCTTGAGACATGCCCGTTCGAATGGATATCTATCGTAAGCAGCTGGTCCTTCAGCACAAAGGTCGAATACATACCGTCAGGGGTCTCATAGGTAACCAGCAGCAGCTTCAGGCGGCCGTCATTCCATGAGTGGGGAAAAAGATGCTCTCCAGGGATTAAGCTTAAGCGGTCTGAGACTACGAACTGGTTCACAAGCTGGGTAACATCCAGCTCCTGCTGTCCATCCGTATAGATCGCAGAGAGCACCACGAGCTCCTGGGGCAGCAAAATGCCGTCAATGGAGTGATTCAATGCGGCGGATAGCAGAGGAAGGGTGGCCGTCTCCGGCAGAGACTTGCCGGTCTCCCATTTGGATACCGCCTGGGCGCTGACATGGAGCAATTCCGCTAATTGTTCCTGGGACAAGCCTCTTGTTTTGCGGAGGGTGGCAATTCGTTTACCAACTTTTTCGCTAACGATCATGCGCAGTACAACTCCTATAGTGGATTCCGACGTCGTAAGTCTATTATAATCTCCGTTTTCGAAATAACCCATATACTGGAGTAGGGCACGCGGTATAACAAAATCAACCGTAAGTTGAGGCAAGCTGTGACGCACCAGCTAACCCCCTTCTGAATGTGGCTGTGTCCCTCTTTAACCATGATAAATAAAAAAGACTTGTTCTTTTGAAGAATTCATGATATATTACTTCTTGCGTTGCATTGAATGTTTTCTTTGCGGTCATGGCGGAATTGGCAGACGCGCTGGCTTCAGGTGCCAGTGGTAGCAATATCGTGGAGGTTCGAGTCCTCTTGACCGCATAATGGTTTTAACCGTGATGCAAGCGAAGACCCTTCTTAAATGAAGGGTCTTTTTTTTGCTGCGAATAGAATATATGCTAAAAACCGAACACAGCCCCCCTTCACCACGTACCCGTGATAAAAGGGGGGCTTTTGCATGATCGTGCAGGGTTCATCTCTACTGCGATACCACGCGCTATATTACCCCTGCCAGATGTCAGCAATCCGCACCGGCTGGCCGGTCTTCATGGAGCGGTTGGCGGCAATGCCGGTCATAATCGACATCGCGCCGTCCTTGTGCGAAGCTGCGCGGTTGAAGCGGTCCTCCTGCTTTTTATCAAAAATATCGCTCAGCAGCACCGGATCGCCGCCGCCATGTCCACCACTGCTGCTCTCGAACTCCACGCGGTAAGGCTCCTTGAAGTGAGGATAGATCATGATGCTGACGCCTTCCAACGCGCCTTCGTTTTCTTTTTTGCCGCCGGAATTGACGTAGGACTGCTCGGTAATCCGCACCTCCATCCGGCCCTGTGTACCGTTGAACACGATGATGAAGCCCTCCCACGGCATATATGCGTTAAGCGAATAGTTCATGACGGTCTTGTTCTTGTACTTGACCATGACATTCATGGTGTCCTCGATGCTGATATTGTCCCCGAATACACTCTGGTCGCGCTGGTACCCGTCCTCGTGCTCAGCATCCAGGTACATACTCTTCAGGTGTTCATTACGGTCCAGGTGCAGCGCGAACGGGTCGTTCTCGGCAGCCTTGCTGCCGTAGGCACGCTGATAGAACTCGGTGATGCCCCGTTTCTCGGCATTCTCTCTCCCGTAGAAGCGCAGATCGCCCATGGCGAAAACCGTGTCCGGCTGCGACCCCAGCCAGAAGTTCATCAGGTCGAAGTGATGCGTCGATTTATGCACCAGCAGGCCGCCGCTGTTCCGCTTGTCGCGGTGCCATCTGCGGAAATAGTCCGCTCCATGCTGGGTATTGAGCAGCCATTCGAAGTTCACGGACAGTATTTCGCCCAGCACGCCGTCCATAATGACCTCACGAATCTTCGTGTTATGCGGCGCATAGCGGTAGTTGAAGGTGACCCGCAGATTCTTGCCGGTGCGCTCAATTGCATCGAAGATCTCCCGGCATTTCTCCTCGTCAACCGTCATCGGCTTCTCGGAAATGACATCACAGCCCAGCTCCATCGCGCGGATGATATATTTGTGATGCGTCCGGTCAATCGTAGTCACCAGCACGAAGTCGGGCCGGGTCTCGGTGATCATCCGGTCGAAGTCTTCTGCCTTGTACGTAGGAACCTCATGATAATCGTATTTGTCCGTAAGCATATGATTGGCGAAATTCATCCGTGTCTGATTGACATCGCAGAAGGCCACCAGCTCGGAGGTTTCGTTGTAAGCGGTAACAAGAGCGCCATAGAAAAATTCAGCCCGGCCGCCGGTGCCGACAAGTGCATATTTCTTTTTGGACAAGGGGATCACTCCATTTACTTGGATTTGATTCTATTTTATAGTATAGAAAATGCAGAAAGTGAACGGTATTTAGTCATTTTTGCTCAAAAGTGTGCTTATCTTATCCATTCAGGGGGCTTAGTGCAGGGTGGAACCTATTTTTCAGATTGAGCAGCTGAGGCGCATCGGGCATTTCAATATGGACACCGACCATTTCCATGATTTCTACGAAATATATTATCTGCTGTCCGGGCAGCGTCACTATTATATCCGTAACGGAAGGTACGCGCTGGAAGCCGGAGACCTCGTGTTTATTAACAAAAATCATCTGCACCGCACAACCGGCGGAAGCCATCTGCCGCATGAGCGGGTGCTGATCAGCTTCAATGATGCCTATCTGGAGCCGGTGGCACCCGGGGCAGACTGGATGAATGTGTTCGAAGGGGAGAGCTTCCTGCTGCGGCCTACGGCGCATGAACAGGGACTCATCACAGATCTGCTCCAGGCGATGCAGGAGGAACAGAAGGAGGGGCTGCGCTGGAGCACTGAATATACAAGGATGCTGCTGCAGCAACTGCTGATTACGCTGGAGCGGATCAGGAGGGCGAAGCCCGCCCTGGTCTCACCGGAGCAGAGCGAGGGGCAGCGCCGGGTATACAGTATCATCGAATACCTGGACAACCATTACAGCGAGCGGCTGAGCCTTGGGGGGATTGCCGAGCGGTTCTTCATCAGCGCTACGTATCTGTGCCGGATTTTCAAGCAGACGACAGGCTTCACCATCATTGAGTACCTGAACTATGTCCGCATCCGTGAGGCTAAGGTACTGCTCACGCAGACGAAGTGGCCGATCACCCGGGTGGCGGCGGAGACGGGATTTGAGAGCATTGCGCATTTCGGGCGGGTATTCAAGGCCATTACGAGGCGTTCCCCTCTTCAGTACCGCAAGCAGCACAGGGGATGAAGACTACGGCTCGCATCCGCTGTTACATTCGACAATCGCTACGAAAATGTTACATATTTTTCTATCTTTTGACACGGGATTGGCCTTATAATGGTGAAGGATTAAATACAAATATTGGGGTGTGTTATGAAAATGAAATCAGGGGGCCTCTGGCTTGCTGCTGCTATGCTGACGGTAACCGTAACCGGGTGTTCCTCGGACAATGCAGGCGCTGGCAGAGAGAGCATGGAGAAGCTGAAGACAGAGATTAGTGAGCTGCAAAAGGAGAACAAATTCCTGAAAGAACAGAATGATATGTTAAAGGAGAGCCTGGTAAAGCCTGTGACAGCGCAAGAGGAGGGCGGTACGGCTGAACTTCTAAATAACGGGAGCAGTCCGGCAGCGGCTGAACCCGGGGAGGACCACAAGCTGATCGTAAAGGGCACGCCGCTGGTTATCGATGGAACGGGTGAGTATACCATTACCAAGACCTCTTTTGACAAGAAGATTAGTCCTTCCAATCCGGGGTCATTCTACACCTACTATGAAGCCAAGGAACCGGGCACAACCTATCTGGCGATCACTTTGAAAGTGAAGAACCTGGCAGGTGAAGCTATGAATGCAGACGAAGTAGCGGATGTGGAGGTCAAATACGACAATAAATACGAGTATAGTACCTTCGATACCATGGAAAAGAACGGCGGGGAAGATTTCACCTATACCAATATCTCGAGGATTGAACCGCTGAAGAACGGCACGCTGGTGTTCCTGGCCGAGATTCCTGATGAAGTGAAGTCGAGCGGCAAGCCGCTATATGCGGATTTCGAGATTGAGGGTGAAACCTACCGTTACATCATAAAGAAATAAGAGAAGAGCCTGTGCGGCCGCAGAGTGAACTGTGGTCAGCAGGCTCTTCATTGATGTAAAAGGATTAATCCTAAGCGAAAAAAGCTGGCAGATACTCCTTGTTCGCCTCCAGCATCTCATCCAGCATGGCGATGGCAACCTCCACGGAAGGGACGAGCGGGTGATGGGCCAGCGCCTGAATCGCCAGGCTGCGGTCGCCGGTCACGGCAGCATCGATGGCGAGCTGCTCATAGGTCTTCACGGCATGGATCAGCCCCTTGGCCATCGGCGGAATCTGGGTCAGCGGCAGCGGAAGGGGACCGGTCTTAGTGACGACGCAGTTCACCTCGATGCTGGCATCGTCCGGCAGGAAGTCAAGGATGCCCCGGTTCGCCACATTCAGCGTCTGAATGTCATTGGTCCCGTTGTAGAGCGAGCGCATCAGGTTCACGGCCGCCTCGGAATAAAAGGCTCCGCCGCGCTGCTCCAGCTGCTTCGGCTTCTCATCCAGCGCAAGATTGCTGTAGATGGCGAACAGCTCCTCCTCCACACGCTTGACGACTTCAGCACGGTTCCCGCCTTGTGCGGCGGCTTCCTGCTGCTCCGCGAGCATCGCATCGGTCATGTAGAAGTACTTCAGATAATACGAAGGCAAGGCATGCAGCGATTGCAGGAACTCGGGGTTCCATTCTCGTGCCGGAACATTCTTTGCACTGTAGCCTGCGGTATCCTCCAGCATCTCCTGCAGCTTGTCTTCCCCCTCCACATCAATCCGGGTAATCCAGTGAAGGTGGTTCAGGCCGACGAATTCGGCATAGATCCGGTCCGGGGCAGTGTCGTATTTGGCCGATACCTGCTTGATCAGGCCGATCGGGGCATTACAGAGACCGATGCTCTTCACCTTGGAGTACCGCAGGACCGCCTCGGTGACCATGCCTGCCGGATTGGTGAAGTTGAGCAGCCAGGCGTCCGGTGCCAGCTCCTCAATATCCCGGCAGATGCCGAGAATGACCGGGATGGTGCGCAGCGCCTTCAGCATGCCGCCGGGACCGGTCGTCTCCTGGCCGATCACGCCGTATTTCAGCGGAATCGCCTCGTCACGGGCCCGGGCATCCAGCATACCGACACGGATTTGCGTGCTGACGAAGTCTGCACCGGCAATGGCTGTGCGGCGGTCGGTCGTGAGATGGACCTCGATCGGCAGCCCGGACTTCTCCACCATGCGCTTTGCCAGAGCGCCCACGATGTTCAGCTTATGCAGGCCTGCCTCAATATCTACAAGCCACAGCTCCCGGACCGGAAGCTCCTTATGATGCAGGATGAAGCCTTCTACCAGTTCGGGGGTATAGGAAGACCCTCCGCCGATGACGGCAATCTTAAGACCTTGGTTCGCTGTCACAATGAATCACTCCTGTCGTGTGGTAGTGGGAATAAGCCCGAACTCCCTGTAAGCACGCATCGTCTCATACATAACCTGGCTGACGGTGACCCCGTCACTCTCCAGCGCCGACCAGAGAGCGCCGACCACAGGCTCGGTGGAGAGAGTGACCACTGCCGCGCCTGGTGCCGCTTCATGCACAGCCTGCTCAATCGGTCCGCGAATCCAGCCCCGGTCGCCCCGGGTTAGCAGGCTACCGGCCAGGACCACATCAAATTCATCGTTCTCCATACCGAGCCGATGAATGACGGCCGCCGCAGCCTTGCCCAGTTCCACGCCTTGGCGGTTCAGGATCGCCAGAGCGGCGGTATCGCCCTCAGCCGCTGCCGGAAAAAGCAGGCGGGCCGCATCTAGCGGCACCTGCTTCCCGTGATCCAGGAAGTCATCGTACATGTCTTCCACCCGCTCATAGCCGAGCAGCTTCAGGAGCGGCTCCGTCAGCAGCGTGGGGGCCTCACGGCCGTCCCAGGCCCGGATGACTGTGCGGAACACCTCGATGTTCAGCGCGCCGCCGCCGCCGAAATCGCCGTACATATAATCGAAGCCGCCGCACTGGAAGTGGCGGCCCTGCGGACTACGGCCCGCCGCATTGGTGCCGGTGCCGCAGATCAGGGCTACGCCGTAGGGGCGGTTTGTGCCCGCCCGCAGGCCGATCATCGTATCGCCGCTGATCGTGTACTGTGTGAATCCGATGCGGCGGATCATCGGATGAAGAATATTATAGTCCGTCTGGCGGTCAGCACCGGCAAGCCCCAGATAGGCTTGCCGAAGCTGATCCAGCCGGAGCCCGGCTTCGGCCAGCGCCATGGAAGCCGCTTCGCGGATGTTATTCTCCGCCTGCGTCACGCTGGTCTGATGATTGCCGTTGCCGCTCCGGCCTTTGCCTAGAATACGGCCCTGTTCATCGCTGATGAGGGCGTAGGTCTTGCTGCCTCCCCCATCGATCCCCAAGTAGTAAGCCAATGTTTGTCACTCCTAGAGTTTTGTGAGCGTGCCGGTGCAAGTTACTTGCACCGGCATGCTTAAGTGCACTCTGTACAGCTAAATCGGCTGAGTTACCGCCGAATATGCATTTAGCTGTATTTCGTGCAACTATAATTCCATCTGTACCCGAATTCTCCTGAATGAACTACTCCTTCGCCTTCTGCTTCTGCGGCGCGCGGGTGGATTCCCGCACGATCAGCTCCGGGTCGATCCGGATATTGGAGCCGCGCTTCATCTCCCCGCTGATCCGGCGCAGCAGCATGTCGGCGGCGGCGATTCCAATCTTATCCGCCGGCTGGCGCAGGGTGGTCAGGTGCGGGCGGAGCTGGGAGGCGATATAGTGGTCGTCGTAGCCGACTACTGCAACCTCCCCGGGTACCTTTACGCCAGCCTCCATCAGAGCGTTAATGACCCCGAGGGCGATATTGTCATCTCCGGCGAATACCGCCCCCGGCAGCTTGCCCGCCGTGAGCCAGCGCTGGGCTGTGTCATAGCCCATGGCGATCTCGAATTCGCCGGGAACGATCTCGAACGGGGCGAGGCCCTGCTCCTCCAGCGCCTGCAGGAAGCCCGCGCGCCTCTCCCGCGTACTGCGGAACATCTCCTGCCCGCAGAGATGGGCGATGGAGGTATGCCCCAGCTCCAGCAGGTGGCGGGCTGCGGCATACCCGCCCTTGAAGTTGTCGATGGTGATCGAGTAGGTGTCATTCTCCGGCAGCTGATTGTCGATCAGCACATAGGGAATGCCCCGCCGCTTCAGCTCGACAATATAATTGTCCTCTTCCAGCGGGGAGAGCAGGATGAGTCCGTCCATTCTGTCCTCCTGAATCAGGTAGTGGCTCTCGCCGGAGCCGATGCCATCCGACACGGAGATGGCCAGATAGTATCCGTGCAGGGCCAGCGTCTCATTCAGCTCCTTGACTACGGCATCGAAGAAGGAATCCTGGAGTGTCGTGACGATCAGGCCGATGATCCCGGTCTTGCCGCTGGCCAGACTGCGGGCCGCTGCATTAGGGCGGTAATCCAGCTCCTTGATGGCGTCCAGCACCTTCTGGCGGTTCTTCTCCCGCACAGTCCCGGCACCGTTTAATACCCGCGATACGGTGACCACGGACAGTCCTGATTTTTTGGCAACATCAAAAATACTCACTTTCATCTCAAACGCTCCTTGCGGCGGATTTTCCGGTGCTATATTCTATTATCCAGTATACAGGTCGCACCGGAGTTCCGCTAAACGTATATCATTGCCGGGCCGCCTTATCTCTTGATGATCTCCATAACCTTCTTCTGGATCACCGGCATAACCTCTTCCAGCGACTTGTGACCGGTCTCGACCGGCTGCAGCTCATTGATGAACATGTCGTTGATCTGCGAGTAGTGGGTGATCAGATGGTTATAGGATTCATAGCCGTATTTGACCGCGCCCTCATAGACTTTCTTCACATCCCCCGGATCAATGCCGTCAAAATGCTTGTAATACACCTCGGCCGCTTCCGTATTAACCGGCGGATTGCCGCCGCTCAGCTCGATGGACTTCTCCTGGACTTCGGTGGTCACCAGGTATTTGATCCATTCAAAAGCCTCCTTCGGATGCTTCGAATCCTTCAGGATCAGCAGCGGATCGACGTACAGCGTGCTGCGCACCTTGTCATTGCCTCCCCATGGCACGGCGGCTACGCCGACCTTAAACGGGAAGTCATTGGCCCCGGCGAGGTTCCAGGAGCCGCCGATCGACATGCCGATCTTGCCGGCGACGAACGGGTCGCCGTTCTGTCCGGCCACGCTTTTGCTCCACTCGGAAGTCGGGGACACCTTATCCTTGAACACAAGGTCGAACAGCTTCTGGTACGCGGCAATGACCTCCGGGGAATCGAAGTGCGTCTCGGAAGGGACACCGCCGTTAGTCCAGGTATCTTCAGAGTAAGGCTCTGCTCCGAAGTACAGCGGCCGCATATCACGCTCCGCCCAAGTGAAGTCCACGCCGTATTGTGTTTTGGCAATATCGTCCGAGACGAGCGTCATCTTCCTGGCATCCTCCACCATACGGTCAAACGTCCAGCTCTTATCCTCGTAATCGCTTGGCGGGTAGGAGACGCCTGCGGCATCGAACATATCTTTGTTGTAGAGCATCAGGGTGACGTACATATTGACCGGTATGCCGTAGGTATGACCGTTTACGGTATAGATTTTCATCAGGTTCTCAGGGATATGGTAGTCCTCAGCCTTGAAGCCGTCTTCCTTAATGAGGTCCGTCAGATCCAGCAGCATACCCTTGTTGTAGTATTCGGCAAAACCGCCGTATCCGTAGTGGCTTGTCACATCCGGGGAATTACCGCCGGCAATCAGCGTCTGCAGCTTGCTGTCGAACTGCTCATAGGGCGCCTTCTCCACCTTGACCTTGATGTTCGGATGCTCCTTCTCGAAATCGGGGATCAGCTTCTCGATAAAAGTCCGGTCCTCGGAATCAATCGTATAGTGGGATATCGTCACTTGCTCCCCTGAACTGCCGGTATTCCCGGCTCCGCTGTCACCTGCGGCCACGTTGCCTGCCGATTTGCCGCCTCCGCAGCCCGCCAGGACTGTCATTGCGGTCAGGGCTGCTGCCAGCAGCAGCGCATACCTCTTGCTTTTCATGATATGGTTCATTGTCCAATCCCTCCATGATTTCAAGTGTTATAACCCGCGATTACTTGATGCCCGTCAGTACGATGCCCTCGACGAACTGCTTCTGGGCGATGGCGAATAGGGTAACAATCGGGACCATCGCCAGGACGGAAGCGACCATCAGCAGATGCCACGGCGGAATGCGGAAGCGCGATGAGGTGAGCGAGGCCATGCCGACGGGAAGCGTGAATTTGTCCGACGAGCTTAAGTAGAGCACAGGGGTCAACAGATCATTCCAGCTGTAGATAAAAGCAAAAATTGCCACGGTTGCCAGCGCCGGTGCAGACAGCGGCAATGCGATGGTCCGCCACATCCGTAGCTCGCCGCAGCCGTCCATCCGTCCGGCATCGAACAGTTCCTCGGGCAGCGTGGAGAAGAACTGCCGCAGCAGGAAGATGTTATACGCCGAGCCGAAGAAGGCGGGAACGATCAGCGGCAGGAAGGTGTCGATCCACTGCATCTTAGAGAACAGCACGAACTGCGGAATCATAATGGCCGGATACGGCAGCATCATCGTGCTCAGCAGCAGGATGAACCAGAAGTTGTTGCCGCGTCCCCGGTATCTGGCGAACCCGTAAGCGACCAGAGCCGAAGAGAGCAGGGTGCCGAATACGGAGAACCCGGCGATGATCAGGCTGTTTTTGTACAGTGTGCCGAACTGAAGCGTCTCAAAAATATCGGTATAATTGCTCCAGGCCCAGCTCTCCGGCAGAAAAGTCGGCGGGAACTTCAGCATTTCCCGTTTCGACTTCAGCGAGGTGGAGACCATGAAGAACAGCGGCAGCAGCATAAGGAAGGTGGTAATGATCAGTGTGACAAAGCTGGCGATCTTAACAGGCTTGATTCTCCGGCGCAGCCGGGAAGGCGATTCAAGCGGGCGGGTGGCCTTAACGGTGCTCATCGGCGGCTGCCTCCTTCATAATGGACATAACGGCGCGAGAGCCTCATAATGACCGCCGTGAACAGCATGACGACAATCAGAAGGACCCAGGCAAGCGCGGAAGAGTACCCGGCACGGTATTCCTTGAAGGCACTTGTATACAGATTGTAGACGTAGAACCAGGTGGAATAATTGGGTCCGCCCTGCGTCATGACGAAGGCTTGCGTGAAGACCTGGAAGGAGTCGATCAGCCCCATAATCAGCTGGAACAGCAGGACTGGCGAGATCATCGGCAGTGTAATATTCAGGAAAATGCGGAAGCGCCCTGCCCCGTCCAGATTGGCGGCTTCGATCAGGCTGGCCGGGACGCCCTGCAGACCGGCGAGGAAGAGGATCATGCCCGAACCTGCTGTCCAGAAGGACATGATGATTAGCGCATACAGCGCCGTATCGGGATTCATCAGCCAAGCCGGGCCGTGAACGCCGAACCAGGAGAGCATATAATTGAAGAGGCCAATCTGCGGATTGAAGATCCAGTACCAGAGGAGCGACATCGCAACGCCGGAGACCATGCTCGGGAAATACATCGCGGTCCGGAAGAAGCCGCGCCACGGAAGGGTCTGATGCAGCAGCAGAGCGAACCCCAGACCAAGCAGCAGCTGTACTGGCACACTGATAAAGGTGTATCGCAGAGTGACTGTCACGGAACGCCAGAACAGCTCATTGTGGAACATCTCGGTGTAGTTGGCGAGGCCGATGAATTGGGGCGGATGAATAATGTCATAGTCGGTGAAGCTGTAGTACAGCGAAGACAAGATCGGGTACAGGGCGAAGATCAGGAAGCCGACCAGCCAGGGGGAAATGAACAGATACATATAGAACATCTGCCGCCGGCTCTCACTCTTAATCACGAACACACCAGCCTTTCCTTGCTTAAAGTATAAGCGCTTTAACTTTAGCGGTAAATAAAAATCGAAATATGCCATAATAACTAGGGAGAACAAATCACAAGTTAAACCGCTTTAATTTTAATGCTATCTGTTTCCCTAATCATAGTGGATGAAACGGAAATAATCAACCCTTTATTTCGGGAGTAAAGCGCTACCAGTCAGAAAATATAACAAATAAATGAATTGGTTTGCTGAAAATGATGAAAATTCTAGTGTGAACAAGAATTTTGTGTCAGGTTATATGACTTATGAGCGCGATTTATGGAGCGGCTCACCTGCGGGCGATAGATTTGCATACAAAGTGCCTGTCAGTCAACGCGCTGTCCAATGTAATCGGTTTTTCGCATACAATGGGCTCGGTAGCCCTCGCGGAGCCCCATGTAATCGGTTTTCCGATTACAATCAGCCCGGCAGCCCTCGAGCTGCCCGATGTAATCGGTTTTCCGATTACAATCGTCCCGGTAGCCCGCACGCCGCCCAATGTAATCGGTTTTCCGATTACAATCAGCCTGGCAGCCCTCGAGCTGCCCGATGTAATCGGTTTTCCGATTACAATCGTCCCGTCAGCCCGCGCGCCGCCCGATGTAATCGGTTTTCCGATTACAATCAGCCCGTCAGCCCTCGCGCCGCCCGATGTAATCGGTTTTCCGATTACAATCAGCCCGGTAGCTCTCGCGCCGCCCGATGTAATCGGTTTTCCGATTACAATCGCCCCGTTAGCCCGCGCGCCGCCCGATGTAATCGGTTTTCCGATTACAATCAGCCCGGTAGCTCTCGCGCCGCCCAATGTAATCGGTTTTCCGCATACAATTGGCCCGGTAGCAATCGCGGCGCAGCAAAAAACCGTCCGGCATGCCGGACGGTCCTTGCACCATGTCAGCCGGTGCGGCTTAATTCAGTTCCATTGGTGATCGCCGGACAGATACTTCTCGGTCAGTACCGACAGCAGCTCGATTCCGACTTGATTCTGTCCGCCTTCCGGGATGATCAGGTCCGCGTATTTCTTGGAGGGCTCGATGAAGGCCTCGTGCATCGGCTTCACCGTGGTCAGGTATTGCGTATGGATCGAACGGATGGTCCGCCCGCGTTCCTCGATATCCCGCAGCACCCGGCGCAGGATACGCACATCGGGATCGGTGTCCACGAACACCTTGATGTTGAGCTGCTCGCGCAGCTTCTCATCGGACAGCACATGCAGTCCTTCCAGAATGACGATATTATTCGGGGCAAGCTCCACAGTCTTCTCGGTTGAACGGGCATGAACCGTGAAGTCATACACGGGAGCGAAGGCGGCTTGTCCCGCTTTGAGACAATCCAGATGCTCAATCAGCAGTTCCGTGTCAAAGGCCAGCGGGTGGTCATAGTTAATTGCACCGCGTTCAGCCATGCTGAGGTAAGAATGGTCTTTATAGTAGTTATCCTGGGATATGAATGTTACTTTGTCAGAGCCAAGACGGTCAATCACGGAGCGCGCTACCGTTGTCTTGCCGGAGCCGGTCCCGCCGGCGATACCAATAATAAGCATGGTGAATTTATAAACCTCCCTAAGCAATTGCCTTTGCAATTCCAATATTGTAGCACAGCGGTCAACTTATTTCACCTTGCTGGAGCGGAATATCATGTGAACATTCTAATAATTCGGTTATTTTGTGGAGGAATGATATAATTTCAAGGATTCATACAGATCGGGTGCTACGAAGAAGGAGGCTAGGATAATAAAATGAACGAGGAGAATGCTTTAATGGAGGCGTTCGGCAGGACGCAGGTGCAGCTTGCTGGCCATGGCGGACGGGACGCAGCCGTACTCAAGAAGGCGCTGGCCAGTGTAGAGGACAGTCTCGCTGCGGATATGTACGGGACAGGGACGGTGATTGAGGAGTTCCAGGCAGAGATGGCGGAGGCGCTGGGCAAAGAATGCAGCGTGTTCTTCCCCAGCGGCACGATGGCCCAGCAGATTGCCCTGCGCATCTGGAGTGACCGGGAGGGCAGCCCAAAGGTCGCTTATCATCCGCTATGCCACCTGGAGATTCATGAGCAGGACGGCCTGAAGGAGCTGCATCATCTGGAGCCGCTGCTGCTGGGCAGTGCCGACCGCCTGATTACCCTGGAGGATGTGAAGAGAATGGGACCGGGGATCGCCTGTCTGCTGCTGGAGCTGCCGCAGCGGGAGATCGGCGGACAATTGCCGGAGTATGCTGAGCTGGAAGCGATCTCAGCCTATTGCCGGGAGCAGGGAATCAGGCTCCATCTGGACGGGGCAAGGCTGTTCGAAGTGCTGCCTTACTATGGAAAGACCGCAGCGGAAGTCAGCGCGCTGTTTGATAGCGTATATGTCTCCCTGTACAAGGGCATCGGCGGGATTGCCGGAGCGATCTTAGCCGGGAGCCGGGAGTTCACGGAGGAGTCGAAGATCTGGAAGCGCCGCCACGGGGGCGACCTGATCAGTCTCTATCCCTATATTGTCCCCGCCCGGTATTATTACCAGCAGCGAATCGGCAGGATGTCAGAATACTATGAGCAGGCCAAGGAGCTGGCAGCCTTATTCAACAGCTGCCATAAGGTATCCACGCTGCCGGAGGTTCCGGTCTCGAATATGTTCCACATTCATTTCGCGCTGCCTCTGGAGCAGCTTGCCCCTGTATTGATTGGGATCTATAACGAGACCGGCATTGGCCTGACACCACGGCTCAAGCCAACCGGCGAGGCTTCCTGCTATTATGAGATCAATATCGGCGATCATTATGGCGAAGCGGACCAGACGGCCCTTAGAAGCATGTTCCGGCTGCTGGATGAGCGGCTGAAGCAGCTCTGATCAGCAAGCTTGCCAAGCCAAGAGAAGAAGCCTCTGCGGATCTTGTCCGCAAAGGCTTCTTTGTTTATGCCCCCCACGGAGCAGGCAGCACCTAAGCGCGGCCTGCCAATCAGCCCCGCCTCACGTAGAGTCCTAGGCCTGACTCCGCAGAGCCATTTTTCTAACCGGTCCGGCCACCATCTGCTTCTCAGCCCCGTTCAGTCCGAACAGCCACATGGTAAGCACATAGATGAGGGAGTACAGGATGACATACATGCCCAGGTACACGTAAGAAGTGATGCTCACGAAGCTAAGCAGGAACCCGCACACCCCGGAGAGCAGCACCACCGGAATGAAGACGCGGATGATCTGCAGCCAGAAATGAAGAATATCGAACTTCAATTTATATTTGTAGTACACATTATTCAGGCATACATTGATGATCATCCCGATAGCCGTAGCAATGGCGCAGCCTGTAATCCCCCAGATCCGGATGAACCAGAAGGTTAAGGCCACCTTCAGAATTGCAACTGAGAAGTAGATAAAGGCCTTCACCCTGTGCATATTCATCGCTTCCAGCATGGTGGCGAACAGCGATTGCACAATCGACGTGATCTGGGGAATGATGATGATCAGCGCAACCGTGTATGCATATTTGTAATCCGGGCCGAGCCAGATCAGAATGAAGCTCTGTCCGAATAACACGAAGCCCGAGACGATGTAGCCTACGATCAGCGCCTGGATTCTGCCTATTTTGACCAGCTCCAGCATTAAAGCCGCCTGATCGGCCCCTTTGACGATCATCTTGGTGAGCTTCGGCAGATAGAAGCTGGCCAGCACATTGGAGAAGTTGAGAATATACGTGTTGAGCTGGGCAGCGATGGCGAAAATGGCGATGGGCGTAGCCCCGAGGAACATCCCGATGATCAGCGGATCAGCATTCGTATAGATCTGAAAGGCAATCGAGGATAATAAGATATACGACGAATAGCTGAAGATCTCCTTGAACAGCTTGGTATCGAAGCCGTGGAACCGGACCCTCAGATTCAGCTTGGTGCGGCAAAAGACCACGTTGATCACGCCGATCGCCAGGTTCAGCACCAGCGCAACGGTGACCATCCCTGTCGATCTGAAATCGAACAGCAGGACCAGCACCATCATGGCCGGAGAGAGGACCACGCGGATCAGATTGATGATTTTGAGATAGACGAACCGCTCATAGGCCGTAATGATCGAGCTGAAGATATTCAGCGGGAACGAGACAGCCACGTTGATGGCGGCAATGATGAAGATGGTCTTCAGAATGCCCAGCTCAGCTTCATCAAGGCTGCTGAAGATCGCATCGAAATTAAACACCAGAATCACACTGGCAAGTAAGGAGAGGAGTCCGATGGCTGAGAACAGCAGCAGGAACATTCCGTTAATATTGCGCTGGCCTGCGGAGTCATTCTCGGAGATGTATTTCGCATTGAAGCGGATGACCGCGCTGCCGAAGCCCAGATCCAGCAGGACGATATAGGCGATGATGGAGTTTACCAGCGCGAATAATCCATATTCGGATTTCCCCAGGGTCGACACAATGAACGGCGTCGAGCCCAGGGAGATAATAACGCCTAGGAATACCGAAGCATAGGTTATGATTGCAGCAAGTTTTATATTTGTTTTCAAGGGTGGGATCGCTTCCTCGCTACAGAGAGTGTCTTGTGCTTATCTTAAGCGGTAACGATAGACGAAGCAGGTTCTTCAGCGCTGCTATTCGACATGGCTTCAATAATTTGGTTGTAATGCTTGACCGAGAATTCATTATTGTACCGTGGGCGCTCGAGCGTCTTCAGTTCTTCCAGCAATGCCGGGATTTGCTTCACATCGTTCGTGAATTTCACATAGCCCAGATGCTTGATCCATTCGTAGCTGCCTACGACCTTATAATTGTAATTCCCCAGCGCAATACAAGGCGTGGACGTAATCGCTGCAAAAATCATCCCGTGCAGCCGGTCCGTAATCACAACCTCGGCCTCTTTGAACTGATTCCATAAGGTATTCAGCTCGTGATCCCGGTCTTCCAGGGAGACAGGGCGGAGGATGCAGGTGTCGGTGAATGTAGTTGTGCTGTAGTGCTTGGAGGTGTACTCCTGGATGACCTTCTTATCCTGCTCGCTGAAGATGCTCTCCTTATCGGCTCTAATGCACAGAAGGGCACCGTGGCGCTCCTTGGGAGGGTCAGTGATGTCCAGGGACATGACAATGTCCGGCGTTAACAGCACTGCGTTGTTTCTGAAACCTGCTTTCATAATTTCGTACGACGTTGCCTCTCTGGCGACCAGAGTGAGGTCCTTATGGGAACCGTAGAGGTCCTGTGTCTTTTTGAACTCCGCACGGCCCAGCTCGGTATCACCGAAGTAGATGGTCTGCGGGAAGACGATAATTTTGTTATTCGGGAACTCGGAGATAATCTTGCGGCGTACCTCTTCCTCACGGAAATACTCGATTCCGAAGTTGCCCCCGCCTTGAAGCACGAAGATATCCTCCGGCGAACAGAATTCCTCCAGGCACTTCATGTTATGCATCAGCCGGTTGGCTACAATCTCTATGAGCGTATAGTCGGGAAAAGCTTTCCGCAAAAAATTCATCTGCGCATAAGTGATGGCGTGATCGCCGAGATTGTCATGCTCAGGGGAGCCGACGACGTAAATGGCTTTTGTCTTGTCTTTATATGCATTCCGGTAGCTCAGATAGCCCTTATAATATTGATAGACGGGAATATTGCTTACATAATTGCGGAAAAACAGCGGCAGGATCTTCTCAAGGGCTTGGCTCATATCATATTACTTCCCTTCAAACGGAGTTTGGAATAATACAGCATTTTGTATACCGTGGAGCTGGTCATAATCAGCAGGGCAGCGGTCTTCATCTCCCGGCGGAGAATGCGGTTGCGCAGGATCGCGGAGGTATGCTTGCTCAGGAACCCGCCCAGCTCGGCCAGATATTCCTTGTTAACTGCAGTCTCGCCGGTAATCAGCTGGAAGTTGCACAGCTCAATGCCTTCCGTTACCGTCCGGGATAACGAGATTTCTTTGGCGATCGGATAGTTTTTATCCTGAATCGTCTCGTAGATCTCCAGCGCCGCGCAATAGCGGTCGTAATATTTCCGGTTGTTCATCGCTCCGGTGATGCTGTCGCTTCGCTTCAGATACAGATATTTGGGGGAATCCAGCGAGACGGTCTTGTTCGCCTGGAGGAATAATTTATAGGTGGTAAAAATGTCCTCGAAATACCGGCCGACCGGATATCTCACCTGGCTGAACAGCTCGGCCTTGTACAGCTTATCCCAGGCAAGGTTCTGGATCTCGGTATCCTCCAGCAGCTTGTCGAGGGCATGCGCATTATCGTATACACGCACCTGGTGCGTGAAGGACTTTTCCAGCTTGACATCATCCTGCACCTCGCAATGACCGCATACAGCGATATCTGCATTGTGGGCGGTGATGAGTCCGTACAGGGCTTCGTACATGTCCGGTTCGATCCAGTCATCGCTGTCGACGAACCCGATATACCGGCCCTCTGCCACATCAATTCCATAGTTGCGGGCATCGGACAATCCGCCGTTCTGCTTATGAATGACGACGACACGCGGGTCCAGCTCCTTGTAATACTCGCAAATCTCGCCGCACTTATCGGGTGATCCGTCATTGACCAGAATCAATTCAAAATTGCGGAAGGTCTGCGCCAATATCGAATCCACACACTTCCTCAGGTACAGTTCCACGTTGTAGATAGGCACAATAATACTTATCTCTGGCTTCACTCGAGCAGTCACTTCCTTTCCCGGTTCTGATTCGGGTCTACGCGTCACTTTATTTGTGATAATCTTACTATCCGGGTCAAAAGGTTGTATATACTACTAAAGTGTACTTATCCGTAATGCGTGATGCTCCAGATCAGCAAAAAGGGGCTGTCCCAAAAGGATAGCCCGCAACTTTTAAGTAGGATTAACGTGAGCACATGGGTGGACGCTCCGCGAACGGAACGTTGTTACAATCGCTGTTGTGTCCGGATTTTATTGTATTTTACCTTAGCGGTGAAAATCCGTACACAAAGGCGACCGCTGCCGCTTTTCCACAATCGTTCTGTTCGCTCCGCTGTTTAAGCGAGATGCATATTTCTTTCAAAAACGATTTTTGCGGATGGATTGCGAGGTAGTCAATTAAACGTAATCGTCAGCGCACTGGTAAACTGGCCATCCGGCAGCAGTGAAATGACGTTCTGCTTTTCCCGGAAATCGCCGGTGAAGCCTTCGATATCGGCCACACCATGCCAAGGCTCGATACACACGAACGGTGCATTCTTCGGCTGCCAGATGCCGAGATCGGGGAAGCCCGTGAAGGCGACCGTTACGCTCAGGTCAGACTGTTTGCTTTTCAGGGCAACCGATTTGGACTGGACATTGCGGAAGACGAGGGCGTCATGCGCGAACATCTCGTGGTTCAGCGGAAGTGTATTTCCGTCTTCCAGCAGGGTCTCGCTGTTACCTTGGATGATCTGGCCGGTCTTGTTCAGGAATAAGCGCTCCAGGCGCTCCGGCTGTTCGAATTCAAGGTAATAGTCGGTGAAGCTGCCTTCTCCGCCAATCGGGCAGTTGAACGCCGGATGGGTGCCGAGCTGGAAGAAGATCTCTTGTCCGCCGGGGTTCTCCACACGGTAGCCGATCTCAAGCGTATTGCCGCTCAGGGTGTAGGTCAGGAACAGGTTGAACGGGTAGGGATAGCTCGCCAGAGTGTTCTCGCTGTGCGATAGCCGGTAGACTGCCTGCGTCTCGCTTGCTTCCACCAGCGTGAATTCACTACGTCTGGCGAAGCCGTGATTGGCCAGCTTGTACGCCTGCCCGTCCACATGGATCTCGCCGCCCATGGCTGCCCCGATAATCGGGAACAGCACCGGCGAACGGCCTGTCCAGTAAGCGGCATCCCCGCTCCACATATATTCCGTCCCGGTATCTGTTCTTTTGAAGCTGACCAGCTCTGCTCCGAGTGAATGAATCTCGGCTACGGCTGATCCGCTGCGTAAAATAGTGTTCATGCTTTTACCCCTCTCGCCCTGCAATATGTAATCCTGATGTCTCATATTCTAACAGACTTCCCCGCAGGTGCCAGCAAATAACGGAAATTCTCCAGCCTATAATTTTTACAGTATGTACAATGACAAACAGGTGGAATTCGTTAACATATAAGGATAGCAATCATTCCATATCAGCGGAAACGGGGGATAAGCCGATGCAGGTGAAGCAACTTTTGGTGAACGGTGAGCGGCTGAAGAATACCATTGAGGCCTTTGCCGATTTCGGGCGGACAGACCATAACGGCGTTACCCGGCTGTCGCTGTCGGAGCAGGATGTGCGGGTACGCGGCTATTTCACTGCCTGCTGCGAAGAGCTGGGCATGAGCGTGAAGGTGGATGATCTGGGCAATATGTATGCCACTCTGGCTGGCAGTGAAGAGGGGCCGCCCATCGTGATCGGCTCACATCTGGATACTGTCAAGAAGGGCGGCAGATTCGACGGCGTGCTCGGGGTGATTGCAGGCCTTGAGGTAGTGAGAACCTTGGTGGATCACGGGATTCGGCCCCGGCTGCCTGTCACGGTGATGAACTTCACCAATGAGGAAGGTGCCCGCTTCGAGCCGTCCATGATGGCATCAGGCGTCTTGTCCGGCAAGTTCGATAAGGCGGCTATGCTGGAGAAGAAGGATGTGGAAGGCATCAGCTTCGGCGAGGCGCTGGAGGCCAGCGGTTATGCCGGGGAGGTGGAGAACCGGATCAGGGAAGCGGCCGCTTATCTGGAGCTGCATATTGAGCAAGGCCCCGTGCTGGAGAAGGAGAACGTTAAGATCGGTCTGGTTGACTGTGTTGTGGGCATGGTCTGCTATGAGATTGAAGTGACCGGGGAGTCGGATCATGCCGGGACTACGCCGATGGATATGCGCCGGGATGCGCTGTTTGCCGCTACGGATATTATTACGGAGCTGCGCCGCAAGCTGGCGGTGCTGGACCCTGAGCTGGTCTACACGATGGGCCGGATGAACGTGCTGCCTAATATTCATACCGTCATTCCGAACAAGGTGATCTTCACCGTGGAAGCGAGACATAAGGACATGGATGTGGTCCGTGAAGTTGAGGCGATTATTCACGGTCTGCCGGAGGAGCTGCTGGAATGCAGCGTATCGAAGACGAAGCTGTGGGGCCGCGACACGGTATGGTTCGATCCGGGGATCTGTGCGCTGGTGGAGCAGGCTGCGCAGAAGCTTGGTTACAGCAGCCGGAAGCTGGCGAGCGGCGCGGGGCATGATGCCCAATTCGTGGCCGGGTTCCTGCCGTCGGCGATGATTTTCGTCCCAAGTGTGAACGGGAAAAGCCATTGCGAGGAAGAGCTCACCTCCTACGAGGATTGTGAGATGGGCGTGAATGTGGTGCTGGAGACGGTGCTGTCGGTGCTATCCCGCGCCTGAGCGGCGGGCAGGGCAAGCTACGCCGGACTAGGCGAATTCCATAGATTGGCGATGAAGACACTTAACGGTGTCTTTTTTCGTGTTGGTGAAGGTGTGTGGGCCGAATGTATGTCAAAAACCGAACACATTTGGCTTCACGAGGGCAACCGGGCCGATTGTATGTCAAAAACCGAACACATTTGGCTTCACGAAGGCAACCGGGCCGATTGTATGTCAAAAACCGAACACATTTGGCTTCACGAAGGCAACCGGGCCGATTGTATGTCAAAAACCGATTACAATGGGACGGGGAGCGGCGTGTGGGCCAAATGTAATCGAAAAACCGATTACAATGGGACGGTGAGCCGCGCGTGGGCCAAATGTAATCGAAAAACCGATTACAATGGGACCGGTGGCGGCGTGTAGGCCAAATATAATCGAAAAACCGATTATAATGTGCTGGCGCGAAGTGCGCGGGCCGAATGCAGCCCAAAGGGAGAATGTGGAGTACTACTGAACTAGAATCCGCCGGATACGGGCGGTACATGGTCCTCCCCTAGCAGGGCTGACCGCCTAGGTTAAGTTAATTAGTTGAAAAGTTAAGGGAAAAGTGGCGAAGGGGAATTTAGGAACTGTAGGAGCGGCAGCGGCCGAAAGCCCAAAACTTCTCTGGAGCCGCGGCTCATCCCAAAACGCCAAAATTCCTTAGCTCAATCTCTCTACACAGATTCAATCCCAATTTCTCAACATCCGTATGCAATTCCTGTGCTGGACAGGCTATAAGCAAGATATCGATATCGCAGCAAGAATGGGAGATAGTCAAGGCGGGGGCGGAAACGTTAAGTTAGATGGGCGGGAGGGCAGAACACAGCAGAACGGCAATCGAATCGAACCGAATCGTTCACCTCCGGCAGCTGCATATCAATTACGAACACATGGGGGAGATGAGAAGGATGAAGAGCTCTTGGAGAAGGCGGCTACTGATGAGTGCCAGCCTGATGCTGGCGGTAGGCGGACTGGCAGGCTGCTCGGGCGGCGCGGACGGCAACAAGAATACAGAGGGAGCAGCGGCGGATGAGCCGACACCGATCTCGATCTGGGCGTCGCTGAACACGAATGTCTCGATTACGCTGAAGAATATGAGTGAGATTACGGCGATTAAGGAATGGGAGAAGAAGACCAACATTAAGACGGAATTTCAGCATCCGGCGGTCGGGGCAGAGACGGAGCAGTTCAACGTGATGCTGGCCTCCAATAAGCTGCCGGACGTGATGTTCGTCTATGGTGATTACTCCAAGCTGTTCACGGACGGCAGCATCATTAAGCTGAATGATCTGATCGACCAGTACGCGCCTAACCTGAAGAAGATTCTGGACGAGAATCCCGAGGTGGCAAAGCAGCTGAAAGCGGATAACGGCGACATCTATGCCATCCCGCATCTGCGGCTGGGCAAGTACAAGACCTTCGGCGGCATGTTCATCCGCCAGGACTGGCTGGATGAATTGAAGCTGCCGCAGCCGGAGACGATTGCCGAGTGGGAGACGGTGCTGAAGGCCTTCAAGGAGAACAAGGGCGTCACCGCTCCGCTCCTGTACGGCGCTCCGCCCAAGCTGACGACGATGGGCCCGGCGGCCGCGAATTTCCTGGAGGCTTACGGCATCACGAATACGATCTTCCTCAAGGACGGCATGGTGGCATTCGGACCGGTCGAGCCGGAATTCAAGGAGTTCCTGACCACCTTCCACCGCTGGTATCAGGAGGGGCTGATCGATCCTGACTTCGCTACCAACGATCAGAAGACCTTTGATGCCAAGATTCTGAGCGGCCAGGCCGGTGCCTTCTTCACTTACATCGGCGGCGGCATTGGGCGTTATCTGCCCGCCCTTCAGGAGAAGGAGCCAGAGGCTAATCTTACGGCTGTCCAGTTTCCTGTAGTGAACAAGGGCGATGAGCCTATGTTCACCGGCCGGTCCTGGGAGTGGAGCGGTGCCGGAGCAACGATCACCAAGAGCAACAAGCACCCGGAGGAGACGGTGAAGGCGCTGGATTATTTCTTCAGTGAAGAAGGCCATATGCTGAAGAACTTCGGCGTAGAAGGCGTGACGTACACGATGAAGGACGGGTATCCGACCTACACGGATGAGATTCTGAAGAATCCGGACGGGTTGTCGGTGGTTCAGGCGATGGCAAAGCATTTCATTGCCAACTACCCGTTTGTCGGGGAGGATGACGACCGTTACAACGAGCAGTATTACCAGTTCCAGCAGCAGAAGGACGCGGTGACGCTCTTTTCCAAATACAGCGACAACACGCTTAAGGTCGGTCTTCCTCCGGTCAGCCTGACTACAGAGGAATCCAGTGAGTACAGCAAAATCATGAGTGACATCACCACCTACCGCGATGAAATGTTCATTAAGTTCGTCATCGGTGCGGAGCCGCTGGAGAACTTCGATAAGTTCACGGCCCAGATCAACAAGTTCAATGTGAAGCGGGCGATTGAAATTCAGCAGGCGGCGGTAGACCGCTACAACGCAAGATAAATTAGGATGAAGGCTACCTGCGGAGCGGCAGATTGAGCTACTAGCGCCCCCGCAGGCTAGTCCTGCAAAAGAAAGGAGGGAGACTTGTGACCCGGAAGTTATCCCTGGTATGGCTGAATTACAAGCGAAATAAAGTGATCTATTGGATGGCGCTCCCCGTGGTTTTGTATTTTCTGGTCTTCAAGTATCTGCCGATGTATGGTGCGGTCATCGCGTTCAAGGAATATACCGTCGGCAAGGGCATCTGGGGCAGCGAGTGGGTGGGGCTGCAGCATTTTCAAGATTTTTTTCAGAGCTATTATTTCTGGCGGGTGCTCAAAAACACACTGATCCTCAGCTTCTACCAGCTATTATTCGGCTTCCCGGCCCCGATCCTGCTGGCGCTGCTGCTCAATGAGCTGAGGCATGAAATATTCAAGCGTACGGTGCAGACGGTCTCTTATATTCCCCACTTCATCTCCCTGGTGGTTATTTGCGGGATGGTGGTAGATTTCTCTTCCCGTGACGGGCTGTTCAATTCGATCATTACGTTCTTCGGCGGGGAGAGCAGCGCGCTGCTGAGTGAGCCGGGGAATTTCCGCACGATCTATACGGCTTCCTCCATCTGGCAGGAGCTTGGATTCTCGACCATTATTTATCTGGCAGCGCTCAGCGGAATTAACCCGGAGCTCTACGATGCGTCGAAGGTGGACGGGGCCAGCCGGATACGCCGGGTATGGCATATTACGCTGCCGGGCATTATCCCGATGATTGTGATTCTGCTGATTCTGCGCATAGGCGGGCTGATGGAGATCGGCTTCGAGAAGGTGATCCTGCTCTATAATCCCAATGTCTACGATACAGCGGATGTCATCTCCACCTTCGTCTACCGCAAGGGGATCAGCGAGAGTGCAGAGTTCAGCTACACTACGGCGGTCGGCCTGTTCCAGTCGCTGGTCAATTTCATTTTGCTCATAGGCGCTAACCGGCTCTCCAAGGCCGTATCTGACAATAAGCTGTTCTAAGCGGGGGATTCTCATGACCATTCAACGAACAATAGGCGAAAAACTGTTTGACAGTCTCAATGTGCTGCTCATGGTTCTGCTTATTATCATCACCTTGTATCCGCTGTGGCATGTGCTGAATGCCTCGTTAAGCGACTCCAACCGGCTAATGGCCCATAGCGGGCTGCTGCTGCTCCCGGACGGGTTCAATCTGGACAGCTACAAGCTGGTGCTCAGTAATCCGAGCATTCTCTCCGGCTACCGGAATACGCTGGTGATCGTAGTGCTGGGCACGGCGCTCAATTTGCTTTTTACCATCCTGGGGGCCTATACTCTCTCCCGCAAAAGCTTCATGCTGCGCAATCCGATCATGCTGGCCATTGTATTCACCATGTTCTTCAACGGCGGGATTATCCCGACCTACCTGTTGATTAACAATACGCTCCACCTCGGCAATAACCTGCTGGCGCTGATTGTACCCGGGCTGGTCAGCAGTTATAATCTGATCATTATGCGTACAGCCTTTCAGGGGATATCCGAGAGTCTGCTGGAATCGGCCAGAATAGACGGTGCGGGGGAGATGCGCATTCTGTGGCGGATTGTGGTACCTTTATCGATGCCGGTCATTGCGGTCATGATTCTGTTCTACGGGGTAGGCCACTGGAACTCCTGGTTCAGCGCCATTCTGTATATCCGCGACCGTGATTTGTATCCGCTTCAATTGGTGCTGAGGGAGATTCTGATCCAGAATAGTACGGATTCGATGACCACTTCGGCAGCTATGGGCGACAAGGAAGCAATCGGAGAAAGTGTGAAGTATGCAACGGTGATGGTGGCTACGCTGCCGATTTTGTTTATATATCCGTTTTTACAGAAGTATTTTGTGAAGGGCGTCATGATCGGCGCAATCAAGGAATAGAACGGAGCCGCACCAGCACTGTACCCACATCATGAACAAGGAGGAGGAGCGCCATGAAAAAGAAAAGCATCCTGCTGTCCTGGAGCCTCTCTTATCTGGTCATCCTGCTCATTCCCGTCACCATTGGGGCGGCTGTCTTTGCGGAGTCCCGCAATCTGCTGAAGGAAGAGGTGAACCGTTCCAACATGGTGCTGCTGTCCCAGGTGCAGGAGACCATCGACAGCCAGACCCAGGATATCAGCAGTATCAGCAGCCAGCTCATGGCCGATTCCCAGCTGAGCAGCTTCATCAACCACGCCTCCGAGCAGGATGCCAGATGGCGGCTGATGGGGCTGGAGCTGATCAAGAACCTCAAGTCGATCAGGATCGGGAACGGGCTCATCCGCGAGCTGTACATCTATGTGAAGTCTTCGGATGTGGCGCTGTCCTCCTCTTCGCTGGTATCCAAGAAGCTGCTGTATGACATTTACTATGAGGGGACCGGGGTAAGCGGGCCGGAGTGGACCCGGCTGATGCAGGAGTCAGACCAGAGTGTCTTCCGCAAAATGAAGGTCCTCAGCGAAGACCGCCGCATTGAAGAAACGCTGGTCTATCTGCAGCCGTTCCCGGTTCAGGTGTCGCAGAGCAGCCCGGCGACCTTTGTGGTGATGCTGGACCCGGAACGTTTCCAGCAGGCGATCAACAATGTGCGGCTGGAGCCGGAGAGTATTGTATTCATCCTGGACCGTGACGGGCGAACGCTGTTCTCCACAGGCACCGTTGAAACCCCTTACACGATACATCAATACTTGCAGCAAAATAAGGATAGCGGACGGCGGACCGGCACGGCCGACTGGAACGGGGAATCGGTGACGGTCTCACAAATATCCTCTAGTGTTGAGGATTGGCAGTATGTCTCTATCGTTCCGACCCGGATCTATGCGAAGAAGTTGATGGTGATCCGCAGTATCACCTTCGCCGGTGTGGCTGCTGTTCTGCTGCTGGGCGGCATCGCTGCCTGGTGGTTCACCCGGCGGAATTACCGGCCGCTTGGCCGGATTATGAGTATTATCTCCGACAAGGTTAAGGGGAAGCTGGAGCAGCCGGATGACGAGTTCGGTATCCTGCAGACGGTGCTGACCCGGGCCTGGGAGGAGCAGGACCAGTTCGCCACGCGGCTGAAGGAGCAGCAGACGATGGTACGCAGCAGCTTCCTGGCGAGACTGCTAAAGGGACGGGTACAGCCGGGAGAAGGTCTTGCCGGGGAGATGGAGCGTCTGGGCCTCCCGCTAGAGAGCGATGCCTTTGCAGTCCTGCTGGTACACATAGAGAATTATGAGGGTCTGTTCCGCACACGGGCCCCGGAGGATGAGGAGGGGAAGCGCCAGTTCGTCCATCTGATCCTGACCAATGTGCTGGAGGAGCTGCTGGGCCCGGCCGGTCCGGTCTATTCCGCAGAAATGGATGGACGGATCGCGCTGCTGGTCAATCTCCGGGGAAATACGGCGGACGCAGTGCCGGAGCTGATCCGGGCGACCGGGGAGGCGCAGCATTTCATCCAATCGCGCTTCCTGATCTATTTCTCCGTTGGCGTGAGCAGTGTCCACACCTCTCTGGCAGACATCTCCGCCTGCTTCCGGGAGTCGGAGGAGGCGCTGGAATACCGGCTGATTCTCGGCATTGGCCAGATTATTGACCAGGAACGTATCCGGCAGCCCAAGGAGGAGCTGTATTATCCGCTCGATCTGGAGCGTCAGCTGGTCAATTATATTGCCACAGGGAACTATGCCCGCTCCACCGAGGTGATGAATGAGATTCTGATGACTAATTTTGCCGGGGAGCCCTTATCCGTTGAGCTGGCCCGCTGTCTGATGTTCGAGCTGATCGGGACCATGCTGAAGGCCACAGAGCAGATCAAGACGGATGACCAGAAGGAACTGACCCGGCGCAACGAGCTGATCCGGCGGCTGTTCGTCTGTGAGACCTTCGAGGAGATGGAGACGGAGCTGCTGCAGATTCTGGAGACAGTCTGCCAGATGGTGCATGAACGCAAGCGTTCCCATAACACCGAGCTGAAGGAGCAGCTCCTGGAATTCATTCATGAGAATTACAATGATGTGAATCTGGGACTGACCCATATCTCGGAACGCTTCCGGTTCCATCCTACGTATGTCTCGAAGTATTTCAAGGAACAGACCGGCACCAACGTTATCGACTATATCAACCAGTACCGGATTGAAGAGGCCAAGCGGATTCTGGAGGCTGATGAACTGAATGTGCAGGAGGTCTCAGAGCGTGTGGGCTTCCTGAACAGCAATTCCTTCATCCGTGTGTTCAAGAAATATGAGGGGATCACTCCGGGCCAGTATAAACAGGCCAATCGGCTGATCCAGAACGATAATGTATAACAAGGAGGATATACTGACATGTGGCAACAAGCGATTGAGGATGCACTACGCGTAACGAAACGTAATATTACAAGATTCGGGGACCGGTTCCCCCATGTGAGTGCCGGGGATGAGCATTATACACTGAATGACAATACCGAGTGGACGGCGGGCTTCTGGTCCGGCATCCTCTGGCTCTGCTCCGAGTACAGTGAAGATCCGATCTACCGCGGGCAGGCGTTAAGCACCGTCCAGAGCTTCCGCCGCCGGATGGACCAGAAGATCATCTTCGATCATCATGATATTGGCTTCCTGTACTCTTTGTCCTCCAAGGCCCAGTGGATTATCGAACGGGATGAAGGCGCCAGACAGCTTACGCTGGAGGCGGCGGATATGCTGATGAAGCGCTGGCGCGAAGGGCCCCGCCTGATCCAGGCCTGGGGGCGGGAGGGGGATGCCGTTAACGGTGGACGGATCATTATCGACTGTCTGCTTAATCTGCCGCTATTGCTATGGGCGCATGAGCAGACCGGCAATGAATCTTACCGGCGGGTAGCCGAGCTTCATGCTCTGAAGTCCCGCCGCTTCCTGGTGCGCGGGGATGATTCCAGCTATCATACCTTCTACTTCGATCCGGCCACCGGAGACGCCATCCGCGGCGGGACCCATCAGGGCTACAGTGACGGCTCCACCTGGACGCGCGGGCAGGCTTGGGGCATCTATGGTTTCGCCTTGGTCAGCCGGTATCTGAAAAGCCCGGAGATGCTGGAGACGGCGAAGCGGCTGGGCCGCTACTTCGTGGCTCATCTGCCGGAGGATGGGGTCGCGTATTGGGACTTCGACGTTCCCGTTGAACCGGGAACGAAGCGCGACAGCTCGGCATCGGCCATTGCCGCCTGCGGGCTGCTGGAGATTGCGGCGCAGCTGGAGGCTGGCGACCCGGAGCGCCAATTCTTCCAGGAGGCGGGGGAGGCGTCGGTGAGAGCGCTGGCGGAGCATTATTCGACCCATGGCAGCGATCAGGCCGAGGGTCTGCTGGAGCATGGCGCATATTCCGCCAGAGCCGGGGATTCGCCGGATGATTACACGATCTGGGGCGATTATTATTATCTGGAGGCGCTGATGCGGCTGGAACGGGGGATTCCGGGGTATTGGTATGAGCGGCCCGTTCTATAGATCCCAGCTATGTGGGATGGCGCTTTCCGCATCCGCCCCTGATAATCGGTACATGACCTATTGTGGTTATGTACCGATTATTATTTTCGGAGGGGATGGAATGAACAGCAGAACATCTAATACATCTAATACATCCAACACAGGAAATGTAGCTAACACAGGCAATGTAGCTAATGAAGCCAATACAGCCAGCCCTTGGGAGCAGGCAGACGGGGATCAGTATGTGCAGAACATCAGCCGCAAAATCCCAGGATACGCGCTGCAATATGACTTGATGGATACGCTGCTGACCGCGCGGCTGGACAAGCAGGAAAAGCAGGAAAAGCAGGAAAAGCAGGAAAAGCCAAGGCTGTTGGTCGTGGGAGCAGGCGGGGGACAGGAGATATTGAAGCTGGGCCTGAGCCATCCCGGCTGGAGCTTCAGCGGGCTGGAGCCCTCGCAGAGTATGCTCCAGGCTGCCAAGCAGCGTTTGGAGGCTGCGGGTCTGCTGAATAGAGTGCGGCTGCACCATACGGAGATTGCCGCGTGGAGCAGTAATGCGCTGTATGATGCCGCAACTTGTATGCTGGTGCTGCACTTTGTGCAGGGGCGGGAGAACAAGCTGGCGCTGCTCCGCAGCATTGCCGCGCGGCTTCAGCCAGGCGCGCCGCTGTGCCTGTCCGCCATCTGCGGGGTGCCGGGCACGTCTGCATGGGAGCTACAGATAGCAGGCTGGCGGCTGCATATGCTCGGTAACGGCATCGCAGAGGATGAGTGGCAGACCTTCGAGCAATCCTTCGGAGTCACCTCCCATCCGCTTCCTGCCGCAGAGATGGAGAAGCTGCTGGAGGAGGCCGGGTTCACGGCCATATCCCGGTTCTTCGGCGCGTATTTGATCGACGGCTGGGTGGCGGTGAAGGCGGAGGATCAGCCGTAGGTCTTGCGGAGGTTTGAATAGCCAGAAGAAATGAGGAGCATCGGTGGGAAACTCATTTAATTCCAACTGGTCTGGTATCCGGGCTCGATTAATAGGCAGTTGCACTTTGTACAACAGAATGCTGTAAAAAAGGCTTCGAAATAGGATCTATTGTACTCCGTACATTCGAATATTGAAAAAAGACCCTTTTTCAGCCGAATCACAACATTCCAATGTATGAAATACAATAGAATCGTATTTTATGGTCAGCGATGCGTTTTCTATTGCAGGAAATACAATCAGCTACTTGAGTGTAAGGGTAGAATTCGGCAACGGGTGCAGGTTCAGCCTAATATTAGCTCGAAGTTCATGTTCAGACTTTAATTTAATCAGAGATAAGTGTATTCTGTGCAACTAAAAACAGTGCAACCGAAGGCGTTCCTCTTCTAACTGTATTCTGTACAACTACATTTGCCCGGATGAGCTAAAATCCAGGTATAGAGGCATTTTACTTGCACGAAATACAGCTAAACAGAGATTGGGCGGCACATCCGTCGATTTAGTTGTACAGATTGCAATTAAGCTCAATTGAGCCTATCCCCTGGACCTGGATCGGGTGCGATCGGGCACAGCACCCCTCAGTAAGCGATGAGTTAAAAGTAATTTTCATCCCTTCACCGCCGAGCTGGCCACTCCTTCAATGATATATTTCTGGCCGAGCAGGAAGACGAGAATCATCGGGATGATCCCGGCGGTGGCGGCGGCCATCATGCCGTTGTAATCGACATTGTTCTCCAGGATGAAGTTCTGCAGCCCGAGCGGCACGGTGAACAGATCCTGGTCAATCAGGAAGACGAGCGCGTTCTCATAGTCATTCCAGTGCCAGGAGAAGTCGATAATTGCCAGTGTCGCCAGCGAGGGCTTGGCCATCGGCAGGATGATCCGCGAGAAGATGCGGAAATGGCCGGCACCGTCGATGAAGGCGGCCTCCGAGATTTCATGAGGCACGGAGAGGAAGAACTGCCGCATCATGAATACGCCGAAGATGGTGAACATGCCGGGCAGAATCAGCGCCCAGTGGGTGTTATAGATGCCGGCCCAGTCGAACATGATGAACTTGGGCACGAACAGCACCTGCGGAGGAACCATCATCATGGACAGGTAGACCAGGAACATCGTATTGCGCCCCTTGAATTCAATCCGGGCAAAGCCGTAGGCCGCCAAGGCGGACAGGGAGACCGCACCGATGGTACTCAGCACAGCGACTTTAAGGGAATTCAGATAATAAGGCACGAAGCTGCCCTGGCCGGACCAGACTTTGATATGATGGCTCCAGTTGAAGTGGTCCGGAATCCACTGGATCGGATAGCGGAATACCTCTGCCGGGGTCTTGAAGGAGGTGCTGATCATCCAGAGGAAGGGCACAATCATGACGATGCTGAAGAACAGCATGATTAGGGTGGTGATGCTTTTGGTAACGATGGCTTTATTCATATTCTCAGCTCCTTAGTAGTGAACCCAGCGTTTCTGGCCCAGCCATTGAACCACGGTGAAGATCAGAATGATCAGGAACAGGGCCCAGGAGACCGCTGATGCATAGCCCATCTCGTAATAGCGGAAGGCATTCTGATAGATGAACAGGGATAATACGGTGGTGCTGTTCCCGGGTCCGCCCTGCGTAATCGCCTGGATGATGCCGAACTGCTTGATCGACATGATCAGCCCGGTAATCAGCAGCAGAAAAGTAGTGGGACTCACCAGCGGCCACAGAATGCTGCGGACCGTCTGCCACGTGCGGGCACCGTCGATAGTGGCTGCCTCCAGCAGCTCGCCGGACACCTCCTGCAAAGCGGCGAGATAGATAATCATGTTATAGCCGAGCATGAACCAGATCCAGATGATATCAATCGCATACATGGACGTATCCATCGTGGACAGCCAGCCGGGAGGATTCTCGATGCCCAGGGAGCGGAGAATGCCGTTGACCGGCCCGTTATTCGGGTGGAACAGCAGCATCCAGACGAAGGCTACGGCTACGCCGCTGGTAATGTAAGGCATGAAGTACAGGGCGCGCAGCAGCTTTTTGAGATAGACGGAACGGTTCAGAATGACAGCCACCAGGAATGCCAGCCCAATGGATACAGGAACAGAGAGCAGGAACAGCAACGTGTTCTTGATGGCAATATAGAAGACCTCATCCCCCAGCATCCGCCGGATATTGGCCAGCCCGATGAACTTGGTATTAGGACTCATAAACTTGTAATCTGTAAACATGAGATAGAACGAATACATCGCCGGTATGATAAAAAACAGCATCACGCCAATCATATTGGGCCCGATAAACAGATAGCCCAGCAGCTGCTGGCGTCGCATCCAGGTTGCCTTCACAATAGCCCCACTCCTTTAGGTCTTGTAAGTACATTACAAGCATAGCAAGCGCCCTTCCGGGCGATAAGGAACAAAACCACCCACTTCATGGCACAGAAATATACAATTGTGCAGGCAGCGGGGGGGTGTATCGGTCTTAGTTATGTTCTATCCGTGTTCAGGCCAAAAAGCGGCATTCCCGGAGGGAACGCCGCTGCAGCGGTATGGCTATGAGACTGTATAAGCAGGCTAAAGGCTTAGTGTGTCCTGCTTCTCCCGCAAATTGTGCCGGTACTGGCTGGGCGTCTGCGCGGTCAGGCGCTTGAAGATCTTGATGAAGTAGTTATCGCTCACGAAGCCGACCCGATTGCCGATCTCATAGACCGGCAGGTCGGAGCCGGTCAGTAGCCGGATCGCCTGATCTACCCGTACACGGTGCAGATAGTGGATGAGGGTGTGGCCGGTTTTCTTTTTGAAGAGGGTGCTGACATAATTCTCGGCCATCATGACATACTGGGACATCGACTTCACGGTAATATCCTCAGCGTAGTGTTCATGCAGATAGTGCAGGATCTTCTGAATCTCCGGGTGGCTCGTAATCTCCTCATGGGCCGGGGGTTGCGGGGAAGCAGCAGCGGATGGTAGCGCGTTCCCCGTGCGGTTGTCCTGGTTCTTCTCCAGCTCGCCGCTGATCTTGCGCAGGGTGTCCCGGAGGGAATTCACGCTCATCGACAGCTTCAGAATATAATTGGACGCCCCGTATTCCATGGCCTGCCGCACATTCTCGAAGTCATTCATGCAGGTCAGCATGACGAAGCGGGAATCAATTCCCTCCTCACGGGTTCTGCGCAGCAGCTCGACGCCATCCATCTCCGGCATGACGATATCCGAAATCACCAGATCTGGCGCATCCTCGCGGATCATCTCCAGCGCTTCTGCCCCGTTGCCCGCTTCTCCGCTGACCATGAAGCCGAGCTCTTCCCAGGCGATAATCTCGCGCACACTTTCCCGTACGAATACCTCATCCTCCACCAGCAGTACCTTCCACATGTATAATCCCTCCCGTAGTTATGCTTAAGCCGGATGTTCGTTGCCGTATGGTGTGGACATTAACAGCGGCATGGTCAAGCGGACCGTAACACCTTCGCCGCTGGAGAGCACTTCAAGCTGTCCTTCTTCCCGGAAAAGCAGCCGCAGCCGCTCCTGAATATTACTCAGTCCGATGCCCGGACGCTTGCGCGGAGCCTTGGTGCCGCCGGTCTGCTCCATGCCTACGCCATTGTCCCTGATCTCGATAATCAGACGGTGCTCTTCGCGGCGGACGTTCAGCTCAATCAGGCCATGGCCGGGCAGCCTGCTGATTCCGTGAATGATGGCGTTCTCCACCAGCGGCTGGAGGCTGAGCTTCGGCACCAGAGCATACAGAATGTCCTCGTCATACGTGAAGGTACAGTCGAATTTGTGCGCATAACGGACCTGCTGAATATGGACATAGGCTTCTACAAGCTCGATTTCATCCTTGAGATGGATCAGATCCTTATCGGTGTTCAGACTGGCCTCCAGCAGCTTGCCGAGCGACAGGGTCATGTTGGTAATGTCTTCATTCTGCTCGCGGATGGCGATCCATTTGATCGTATTCAGCGTGTTCAGCAGGAAGTGGGGATTCGTCTGGGCCAGCAGCATCTGAAAATGCACCGCCTCCTTCTGGCGCTCCTCCGCCTTCAGCTTCTGGATCAGCAGGTTGGTGTCGTCAAGCATCGTATTGAAGGTCCGGGTCAGCTCAAGAATCTCGCCGCTGAACTTATGCTCCGGCAGGCGGATTTTCAGGTTCTTCTGCACCGCCGCCTTCATCTTGTTCTGCAGATGGGACAAGGGCCGGGTTATGGTCGTAGCAATCACGAAGGTCATCATCAGGAAGATGCTCGTCAGCACCAGGAACGTAAGGAAGTATTGCTGCTTCAGCCCCTCGATCTCCGCGAACAGCACCGACAGCGGAATCCGGTTGACGATATACCAGTCCAGCGATTCCACATAGATATAATTAATCAGGGCGTTCGAGTCTTTATCGATAAAATACTGCTGTCCCGGCTGCCCGGCAAAGCCCTCCTTCACCTTCTCGGATAATTGGCTGCCCGGAACCGACTGGGAGATATCCTCGCCAGAACGGGTAATCAGGAAATACTGCTGCTCCAGATCGGACTGCTTGTGGATGGAGCGCAGCCAGTACGTATAATCAATGCTGATCCGGGCCATGCCGTACGGCTGGTTCCGGGCATCCTCCAGATAAGCGTATAAGGATAGAAGATAGGCGCTGGTAGAGACATCACGCAGAACGTAGTTGGCATCATTGGGCACCCAGTGATAGGAGTTGTTATCCATCTGCTTCCGGTCGAACCCCGAATTGGCCCGCAGTTTGGAGTATACCAGTGAATCCTTGGGCGGATATGAGGTGTATGCGCTTTCAGATAAGTCCAGAATCATGAAGTAGACCGAAGGATTATACAGGAAGAAGCTGTTGTTCAGATTCTTGAAAATATTCTCCATCAGCCGCTTGTTCTCCAGCTCATTACGCTGCTCAGGATGGAGCAGCACGGACTTCACGGTGTCATCCTGCTTCAGGAACAGCAGCGTTTTGAAGGCGATGCTGATCTGATCCTCCAGTGTGCGGTACATCTGCTCCAGCTGATAGTGGCTCTGCTGGCTGATTTTCTTCTGGACCAGCGTCTCAATGCGCTGATAGTTATAGATATTCAGTGCGCCGAACGGCAGCAGAATTAGGCACACAAAGGCGGTGAACAGGCGGTATTTCAACTTCTGGGGAACCAGCATACGCAGCAGCTGTGACACAGGGAAGCACCTCCAAGCCTGACTGAACCTGCCCGTTCCGGGTCGGTTGATATGCTAGATTATAGCATAATCCCTCCGCCGGATTGGCGATATTTCAAATTGCATGGTTTTGTTCCAGTTGGCACGGGGGCAGGGAAGAAATGCATAGATTTGTTCTATCCGGGCTGCTTGACAGCGGGACAAGGCGGATGGATAGTTATCCGCCCCGCATGGTCAAGGACCCGATGGAGTATGCAGGGGTATTTCTCGGCCAAAATCCTCGTGCCCACTGATACTAACCCCCTATGTTTGTGGACCGACGGACTCAGGTGCTCTTATTTGCCGAAAAGACCAACTTTATGCCGGCAGGCGGACTGAGAGGCCTTTATATCACTCCAGGTAGCCGGAAATGAAGGGGAAAATGGTAGTTAAGCGCATCTGAGTCCGCATAGTCTCCAGAATAGCCGGATTTGCCCAAATAAGCGCATCCAAGTCCGCAAGAACACGGCTGGAGCTTGCCGCGTTCATTCAAGGCTTAGTCTGTTCCTGATAGGGTAAGACAAAAGAAAGAGAGGCGCCATGATTCCCATGGCAAGCCTCCTGTATGATGCACGATATCTCTCCATTTCTTCTCTGTCCTCACCTTCGCCGCTACTTCTTCTGCTTCAAATACTCATTATGGCGGGCTGCCATGGCCTGCACGGTCTGGTCGAGCGGCTGCGAGCCGAGGAAATATTTCTCATACTCCTGTGAACGCAGGTCCATCACCTCTTGCGGCAGGCTGCGGACATAGGTGGGTGTCTTGTTATCGAACATGACGTACATCAGGGAGTCCAGATCGTAGGAGTCACTTTTGTCGCCGATGAGGCTCTTGAGCGCATCCTCCTGCTTGGCATCCTTGGAGGCCGGGAGTCTTCCGCCCGCAGCCATCGGGGACATGCCGCCATCGGAATACCACTTCAGGAACTCCCAGGCCGCTTCCTGCTTTTTGGACTTGGCGTTGATGGAGATGTAATCGCCGAGGCCCCCGCGTGTCACGTAATCACTGGCGGATTCAGCAAGCCGGGGTACCGGAGCGAAAGCGATTTTGAAATCACGCGGGAAGTCGGTGAAGTTATTCGAGCTGCGCAGCAGCCACGCCCCGATATTGAGCATCGGCACCTCTCCGCTGAGGAAGACCTGCTCCACCGGCATCTTGGAAGTCAATTGCTCGCCGAGCGGCGGTGTGGTCTTCTCCTCCTGCATCATTCCGTTCAGCGTCTCCAGCCATTGTCTGACCAGCGGATGATCGAGATTGGAGGTGCCGTCCGGCTTGGTGTAGCCCTCCTGGGACAGCACGGAGTCGATGGGGTCCACGAAGGGCTCCATATTTTGAATAAAACCGTACGAATCGCCGCTCTTCAGCTTCTTCGCATACTCACGCAGCTCATTCCAGGTCCATTCCTTCGGAACCGGCAGGTTGGCCTTATCGAGGGCGTCCTTGTTCAGGGCGATGAAGAACGGGCTTTTGGTCGTCGGAACGCCGTAGAACTTGCCGTCAATTTTCCAGCTCGCGGTGTCTGCGCCCATCTTCTCTTCAATGTTGTAATCGGTGAAGCCGCTGAGGTCCAAGGCCAGTCCCGATTCCACCCGCTTGGCGGCATGAGAAATCGTATAGTTCACGAACAAATCCACATCCTGGCCGGTAATCATCGCCGTGTCCAGCTTCAGATTGCCGTCATCATCATTGACATAGCGCACATATTCCACCTGAATATCGGGGTGCTCCTTGTTCCAGTTGTCCACGACCTGCTGCGGACCGGATTCCGGCGGGACACCGCCCCACATTTTGAGCGTTACCGGTGTATTTTTACCTGTGGCAGAGCTTCCATTGTCCGCTGAAGACGAATTACTGCTGTTCCCGCAGCCTGCGGCCAGGCCCATGACCAGAACGAGTGAAGTGATTCCGGCGATAACACGGCTCTTATTCAAAAGCGACAACCTCCCTATGTGTACTGTATAAGCTTGCAACTCAAGAATAGCAGATGGCCGGGAGCGTCAGAAGGAACAAAAAACAGGAGAATATGGAACATAACTTTACATTCTCTTTCCTGATAATGGCCAGAGCGGTTATAGTGCAGGGAAACGTTCTATTCGAAAGGAGCGGTTGCGGCGCTTCAAGCCCATTGTGTAAAAACACAATCATGTCAGATCCTGTTTTTCTTTTTACCCAAAATGCAGCTGAAAATCATATGTTATGATTCTTTACATAAGAGAACCCTACCTGACAGGAGCGATGAAAGATGATTATTGGCGTACCGAAAGAGATCAAAAACAACGAAAACCGCGTAGCGATTACCCCTGCGGGTGTGGTAAGTCTAAGCGCAGAAGGCCATAAGGTGCTTGTTGAGGCCGGAGCGGGTGCGGGCAGCGGCTTCCTGGACGAAGAGTACGCTGCAGCTGGTGCGGAATTGGTTGCAGAAGCCGCCGCAGTGTGGGCCGCCGCTGAAATGGTAATGAAGGTGAAAGAACCGCTGAGCAGTGAATACGGCTACTTCCGCCCTGGGCTTATCCTCTTCACGTATCTGCATCTGGCTCCAGAGCCGGCCCTGGCTGCCGCCCTTAAGGACAAAGGCGTATTCGCCATCGGCTATGAGACTGTAGTGGATGGCCGCACCCTGCCGCTGCTCACTCCGATGAGCGAGGTAGCCGGACGGATGGCAGTTCAGCTCGGTGCCCAGTTCCTGCAAAAGAACTACGGCGGACAGGGCATCCTGCTCTCCGGGGTTCCCGGCGTAAGCCGTGGTAAGGTCAGCATCATCGGCGGCGGTGTGGTCGGTACCAATGCAGCGAAGATGGCCATCGGGCTTGGCGCTGAGGTAACTATTATCGACCTGAGCGCAGACCGGCTCCGCCAGCTTGACGATATTTTCGGTGCCCAGATCAGCACCTTGATCTCTAATCCGTATAACATCGCTAAGGCGGTTGCTGACGCGGATCTGCTGGTAGGGGCTGTACTGATTCCAGGCGCGAAGGCACCTAAGCTGGTAACGGAAGCAATGGTGCAGACGATGAAGCCGGGCTCCGTCATTGTCGATGTGGCGATTGACCAGGGCGGGATTGTGGAGACGATTGACCGGGTGACCACGCATGACAACCCTGTCTTCGAGAAGCATGGGGTCCTGCACTATTCGGTCGCCAACATGCCAGGTGCAGTCGCCAAAACCTCGACCATCGCCCTAACCAACGTCACCGTTCCTTACGCGCTGCAAATTGCCAATAAAGGCGTATTCCAGGCGATCGAAGATGATGCCGGTCTAAAGAGCGGCGTCAACGTAGCCAACGGCAAAATCACCTGTCAGGCCGTCGCCGAAGCGCTTGGAGAAGAATACTTCACGGTTGAGGCCGCTGTAGAGCAGGAGTTCACGCTGATCTAATTTGCGGCGGGGGAGTAAACAGAAGAATGTGTGTCAGAGTCCGGTGAGCAATCACTGGGCTTTTTTTTGGCGAGTGGACCAGGCGGATGTAGGCGAAAAACCGAACATATTGGGCTGGAGCGAGGCTAGAGAGCTAAATGTAGGCGAAAACCGAACACAATGGGCTGGCGGGGGTCGAGCGCGTCTGACACCCGCCCCATGTAAGCTATCGCTCCACGTTATTTTGCTTTTGACGCAAATTCTTCATGATATGTCAGGTTTTCTACTGGAATCTGGTTTATTCCTATAGGCACGCGGCAGGCTGCGTACTATAATGTAATCACTTATTCTGCTATTCTTCAGGTTGGGGTGGGAACATTGGCACAATCAGAGCCGTCATTTGACCGTTTTTTTGACAGTATGGAGTCCCTGGCGGATACGCTCAGCGAATCGCTCCAGTCCCAGGTTACGATTGAGGACAGCAATCATCATGTGATCGGGTACAGCTCCCATCAGACGGAGAGTGATCCGGCACGAATCTCGACCATCATTGGCAAAAAGGTGCCCAGCACGGTCATTATCGGCCTGCGCAAAAAGGGAGTTATGCATGAGCTGGAGAGCAGCACGCATCCGATCCGCATCCCTGCGGTAATGGAGGTCGGGCTTGGCCCGCGGCTGGCCATGTGCATCAAGCACCAGCAGGAGATTCTGGGCTATATCTGGGTGGTGGACCGGGGGAATCTCGCCGCAGGGCAGGCGGAGGAACTTGTGGAGAAGGCTGCCGGGATTGCCGGGCGGTATCTGCTGAAGCAGCGCGGATGGAAGACGAAGCAGGAGAAGGCCATGGAGGATTTCTTCTGGAAGCTGCTGACCTCGCATTATGACAGCGAAGCGCATATCCGCCAGGAAGCGGAGGCCGGATCGGTGCTGCTGCCGGAGAACTATTACATTGGGGTGCTGGAGAGCAGCAGGCCGGTAGATGAGCATTTTCTGCAGCGTTTTCGCCGGGTAATGGACACCTTTACCGGGCAGCGGCTGCTGTTCCAGACCGCCGAGCAGAACCGGCTGATTATTCTTTTCTCCTTTATGTTTCCGGTGGAAGGGACCGGGCGTCTGTCTTCGTTCCTGCACAAGCTGCTAGGGGAGCTGGGCCAGAGCGAAGGCGGCAAGCTTACGGCAGGCTGCAGTCCTGAATATCGCGAATATACCTCGGCTGCTGAAGCATACCGCGAAGCGCTGCAGATTCTGGAGATGAAGAAGCTGCTGCCTTATCATACGCGTGAACTGCTGCTCTATGAAGAGATCGGGTTCTGGGCATACCTTCCGGCTATTCTGGAACAGAAACGGAGCCGCCCCCGCCGGAGCCCGCTGCTCTATCCTTTGAAGGAGCATGACCGTGAGCATAAGAGCGATTTGCTGAGAACCCTCGCTGTATACCTGTCGCTGGACGGCAATCTGAAGGCAGCGGCCGCTTTTCTGCATATTCATACCAATACCTTAATGTACCGCCTCAACAGGATCGCCGAGATTACAGGCCGGAGCCTCAAGGAGACCGACTACCGTACCTCCATCTACCTGGATCTTCTGACCGAGGAGACCGCGCAGGTAAATCTATGGTTCCAGGAGGCTTCCAGGTCAGGAGTGTAGCTTAATGTTTCCGGGCGATCCGAAACGCATTATTAGCCTGTTCAAAGCCGATCTGAGGATAGAACGATAGAGCTTCCTCGGAAGACAGCAGCACGATGGACACCTGATCTCCTAATGCCTCCTGAAGCAGCTGCACCAGGTCTTTGCCTATATTCTGCTTCTGATACTCCTTAATGACGGCCAGATCCGACAGATAACAGCAGTAGCAATAGTCGGTGATGGCCCGTGCCAATCCTACCACCCGGTCGCCATCCCAGCAGCTAATTAGGATATCGGCTTGATCGATCATTTTCTCCATACGGTCTAAATCATTGTGAGGACGCTTAAGCCCTGATAATCTAAACACCTCGGCCATTTGTTCAGGCAGCATTTTTTCGTTGACCTTAAATTCTAATGCCATAATGATTCTCCTTTTACATTCATTTTTATTATTCTAAGCTATAAATGAGCACCATTGGATAAAGAATACTCTTGCATCGTCTATAACTAAGTGGAGGTTTCTATGAGAAAAATAGTGAGCGTATTTCTCAGTGTCGCAGTGATTTCAATGAGCATTGGAGTGAATAGTATATTTGCTTCAGCTGCACCCGTTGGTAATATAGCTAGTGTCACATCTTCCAGAGAACATCCAAGTATTTTTATCAATAATGAAAAATTAGATATCTACGCTAATGTTACAACTCTAGGGACAACTCTTGTTCCTATGCGGCCTATATTTGAGGCTTATGGAATGACAGTAGAATGGGATAACACTACTAAAACAGTTACTGCGACAAAAGGAGATATTAAAATTAAGTTAACAAATAATTTATTTGAGGGGGTTGTGAACGGAAGTAAAGTGGTATTAACTCAGGCTCCTTCTTTAGAACCTGATAGTAATATATTCTTTGTGAATTTAAGATTTATCTCTGAAGCACTTGGTGCACAGGTGACTTGGAATAAAACGGCTAATGATGCCTCCGTGTATATTAATTTTCCTGAATAATACTGAATGAATTTAAAGAGCCTACCGTTCAAATGGGTAGGCTTTTTATGTTGAGAAGACTTACGGGTATATCCAACACTGTATCCGGGTAGATAGTACCAAAAAGAAAGAAAGTATTGACATAAATTTAACTTTAATCATAAATAATGTTAATATTATGTCAATCTTGGGTTCATTTGCTTTGATATAATTTCTGCTAAGTAAGTGAAAGGAGATTGGAGTGTTGAAAAAAGAGCTAGGATTATTGATGTTATTGAGTACTATTTTGCTGTCAGGGTGTGGGGGGGGATAAGCCCGCAACAGTCACGAAAGGTACGGGGGATTTGCCCAGTAAACAAGTAATAACTCAACCGGAACAGAATACAGATCGTTCTGGAGATTGTACTGTAGACCGTATAAGCTTGGATAGTGAAACAGCACAAAATTTCTATGGAACTTGGAAAGTTGAGAAACTTCTAGGGTTCGCAAATTCATACAATGATGCTTCCGAATATCCAACAGGGCAAAAATTTATTGGAGATAAAATTATCATCGAAAAAGACTTTTTTTCATCAAAAGGACTCAAAAACTATAAAAATTATCAATATGAACTTAAAAATCCATTATATCAGAATACAGCGACATGCTATAACTCTACCTCTTTTTATAGATTGTATAAAATTCAAATTCCAGACTTAAATGAAAATGATGAGGTACAGGCAATAGATATAAGTGACCCTTCTACAAAAATGAGCATACCTGTAAGTTTAAGCTTTTTAGCTGTTAATGACGACAGGCTTATCTTGTTATCAGAGGCAACTATTTTTGAGCTTAAAAAAATTACTGATTAATGAATTAAGGTTATGTTTTTAAACAAGAAAGGTCAGCCTTTTTAGCTGACCTTTCTTGTTTATGCCGTAAAACGATTAAACTATAGTGTATATACTGGATATTTGTGAGTATAACCCATGCCTTTACAGAATAAATTTGCCCCCTTCCTCTTGAAGAGTTCCTTCCTACACTATAAAGAGAGATTAGATTCCTTTTTTACAACCATTTTCCAAATAATAAGAACAAATGTTCCTATATTTTAACACTGTAAACACTAGAGTCAATGTAAATTCCCTTTTATGGACGGGTGGCAAAAAAAATTATTGTTCTGGTTGTAATCCATCAGTGTAAATTACCTTATATAGTGAGGGCATCTGTTCTGAGCCTATCTGCTAACTAGAGGAGTGTGATAGAAATGAAGAAAGTGCTATATGTACCATTGGATGACCGGCCTGTAAATCTAGATGATGTGATTGTGCAGGGCAGATCGGCGGGGATTCATGTGATCACACCGGATGTAACGGACCTTAAGAATCGCTTGGATTCGGAAAAGACAGTATCGGGCACAACCCTGCTGACCACTTCCTCACCGGCTTATGGAGATACCGCAAAAATCCGGCAATGGATTCTGGATCATGCGGCGTCCGTGGACGGTTTTATTCTGTCGGCGGACATGCTTGCCTACGGGGGATTGATTGGGAGCCGCCGTCTCCGGGCGGGTGCGGGTGGTGCCTACCCGGCGTATGACGCTGCAATTACACATCTGCTGGACGTCATCCGTGAAGTGAAGCAAGCTTACCCGGACAAGCCGGTGTATGTAATGGATACAATTATGAGGCTGGCGACCACCTCTTTTGCGGAAGGACTGGACCTCGCGGCCTATACGGAGTCCCGCAACTTCATGCTTCAACCGCGCAGAAGCTTCACAGCGTTTGACGATATTATCAGCGGATATAACCTGTCCCCGACGGGTGCCTATGGCAGTACGGCTACTTTTGATAAAGAGCAGTATTACAATACCAGAGCGCATAAATTCAAGACGAACCGCTATATTCTGGAGGTGCTGGCGCAGGAGGGGTCTATTGATTTCCTTGCTATCGGTGTGGATGATGCCAATACTCAGGGCGTGCAGATTAACGAGATTCATTATATGGAAGCAGGGATTAATGAATGGCTGGGCGGGACCCAGGGTCAACATCCGGACCGGGCCATCATTCTCCCGGATGCAGACGGACTGGGACAGTCCTTACTGGCGCGGATGGCGAATCAGCTCTACCGGAACGGAGCCACCACGAGGTATACCGTTGAATATTTCGGACCGCATGGCTCTACCCTTACGAGTCCGTATGAATATATGGATGTGCATCAGAATATCCTGCGGCATCTGGATATTGTGGGGGGGAAGGCGGTAGGCGATGCCCGTGAGGTGGAGATTATCGCGATTACAGCAGCGGATCAGGCGCTGGCTGCGGTTAACCGTATCGAGGATAACAATTCCCGCCTCATCCCTTCGGTAGTGATTGACTGTGTCGGCGCAGGTGCAGCAGATGCAAGTATAACTGAGGCTCTGCTGGGCAGCAGGCATACTGGCGCGCTATTAGGATATAGCGGCTGGAATACGCCGGGGAACAAAATCGGCCTCGCACTGGGCATGGCCCAGGCCCGGTATGCTTATGTCGTTACAGAGACCGATGCGGCGGCGCTGGATCTTGCAGTTAACGCTCACGGCTCGCTATTGTTCAAGCGCTTCCTGAAGGATTACTTCTACAAAAGGCTGGCGATTGGCGAAATCCGGACGTACTCCAGAGCCCATTCGCTCTATGATAATGTTGCAACATTTACCGATCAGAATATGCTGTTGTTTAATAGCCCTGAGGATTATGCTCATCTGCAGGACATGCTTAAAGAGCGGATGCAGACACACACGGCCACGCTTGCCGGAACGTGCGCCTTCCTGATTGGCAGTGCTGAACCGGCGTGCAGTATCCGGCAGGTTAGCGGAAACGGCTGGTCTTTCTCCGAATACGCCAGCGCGGTACTTCCATACGATGATCCCGATTATATTTGGGGCCGTGCCTTTGAAATAACTTTGAATCCTCATGTCACGTTAGAATAATAGGTGTCCCTGATAGGCAGCTCTCCGTGGATAGATTACGGGGGGCTGTCTTGTTGTAAGTGTGTATTTGCAGGGGATTTGTTGCTGAGTTCATCTCCTGCGCACCAATAGGAGGCCCGACACGTACAATAACCTATATTTCATGACAAGAAGACGAAAGGGGGAAGCAGAATGGGGTATGGATACGCGGCTCCGGCGGATATGGCTTTTGAGAGTAGAATGCGGGGGGAGATTATTGCGGCAGCCCGGGCAATGAATGTAGGGGGGACTGATTTCTCGACCTTCAGTAACTCCCGCTGCAATCCGAGATATTGGAATCGTACAGCGGGCGGCGGTTTTGAATTGAAGGCAGGGGTCGCGCCTTCGGCGGCGATTAATGATATTTTTGTGAATGGACAGCTGTATGCCTTTGAATGTGCTATGGCGATGGTGATGATTCTATATAGAGCAACCATTAACATGATCGGGGAGGCGGCCTTCAACCGTTATTTCACCGGCCTGTACCTGTGGGACTGGAACTATGACAGCAATCTGAAGCTGATTACCACGTTCAACCGGGCCGAGCTGCAGCCGGGCGATGTGGTCTATTTCAAGAATCCCGACCATGATCCGGCTAAGCCGGAATGGCAGGGGGAGAACGCGATTATGTTGTCCAGAGACAGTTACTACGGACACGGGCTCGGGATTAAGAATGCCACTCAGATGATAACCTCGCTCAACAGGGAGCGGGTGCCGGGCAGCCGGACCTCTGCCTATCTGGCGGATGAGGGGCTTCACCCGGATTTTGCCTATATTGCTTCTCTTGGCAACTCACGACTGAGCCCGCCGGTCTCCGCCAAAGTGAATGCAAAAACGTCCATCTTCTCCAGAATAGGTACGAAATCCTATATTGTCCGCTAGAGCGGCAGCGGTCTAATCCTTGGCCGAACGGAACTTGAGCGGGTGCAGGCCGGTGGTTTTTTTGAAAACAGTACTGAAATAATGGGGATTCTCATAGCCGACCCGCTCTGAGATCTCCATGACCTTCAGGTCCGTGGTCAGCAGCAGCTCCTTCGCCTTGCCTATGCGGATCTGGGTGATATAGTCGGTAATGGTTCCGCCGGTCTCCTTCTTGAACAGCAGGCTGATGTAGTTAGGTGTCAGAAACACCTCCTCGGCAATCCTGGATACGGACAGCTCCGAGGCGTATCCCTCCTGAACGATGGTGCGGATGCTGCTGACGATCCGGCTGTTCCTGGAGGTGTTCTTGCCTGCTACATAAGCGCTTAAGTCATGCAGGAGCGACAGCATATGCGCCTTAAGGCCGGTGATCGTGGTCTGCTGGTACAGCTTATCCATGATGCTAATCCGGTCGCTTAGCACCTGCCCAATATCCTCATCTATCTCATACAGGGCTCTGGCGGAGGTGAAAATCATCTCTGCGCAGATACTCTGCACGTATTCAATTCTATGCTTGGGACCGGCCAGTCCATCGAACAGCTGCTCCAGCAGCCGGGTGACGGTGTCCGTATGTCCTGCCTTCAATTCATTCATTAGCCGGGCCTGAAGTTTATAGATAAAGGTGCTCTGCAGCTTCTCTGTGTCGGGCTGAATATCATTAATGTAGAGGACGGAGGCAGGCCCGGTATAGAATTTGTACACCAGCGCGGCCAGCGCATCCTTATAGGAATCCTCAAGCTGGCCCGCCAGCGGACAAGCCCGCCCGATGCCGACGGAGGCATCCAGCCGCAGATACTTCTGAATATTAGCGATGATGTGTTCGCAGGTCCCGGAGATGGAGTGGGACGGAGGTGTCTGCGGGGTGCAGATCACCATAATGAATTCGTTCTCGCTGGCCACGAAGCTGATGGCACAGGGGTGGCTGTCCAGGCTCTCCTGAATGATATTTTGGATAGAAAAATAAAGCAGCTGCTTATGCTCCTCCGAGTATTTATCCACCGCGCTCCGGTATTCATCCAGCTGGAGTACACAGACGCTGAGAAGCGTCCCCTGCTGGAAGGGCAGGGCGAAATACTGTATCTTCTGCCAGATTTCCTCCTCCCTGCGGTAGAGGCCGGTGATCAGATTCTGAAGGAATTTCTCCCGCAGCAGCGGCATATTGTCTTGAAGCTGCTGCTTAAGCTGCTCCAGATCAAGCTGCTGCTCGCGTTCCTCTGTCAGCTTGGCCACCGCCTGGCGGAAGACACTGCGGATCTCGGGCAGCTTGACCGGCTTCAGAATATATCCCTCGGCGTTCACCTTCAGCGCCTCCCGGGCGTAGGCGAAGTCCTGGGCGCCGCTGATAATAATAATCCGGGCCTTGCAGCCTGCCTCCCGCAGCTTCTCTGCTACCTCAAGCCCCCCCATTAGCGGCATCATAATGTCGGTGAACAGGATGTCAGGCCTGAGCTTCAGGCATAATTCGTAGGCCTCCAGCCCGTCTGAGGCTTCCCCGATAATCTCAATCCCGAACTCTTCCTGCCAATCGAACACACGGATCAGACTGCTGCGGATAAACGGCTCGTCATCCGCTATGATCATCGTTAACATCTTCATTCACCTCATTCCAAGTAGTGACCACCGGGAACCGGATGACAGCCAGCAGACCGCAGCCGTCTTCGGTATTGTCGTAATAACGGATGCCGTAGGACTCTCCAAAAAACTGCCGGATCCGCATATGCACATTGCGGATGCCGTAAGACTGATTGCCCGGCTGCGGGTCTGCCAGCAGCTGGTTCAGCCGTGCGGGATCGGCGCCTATTCCATCGTCGAACACGGAGATGCTAAGCAGCTCCTGCGTCTGCTCTACCCGGATGCGGATCGTGCCGGTGCCCCGCCGCTGCTGAATGCCGTGAATCAGGGAATTCTCCACCAGCGGCTGGAGACTAAGCTTCACCACCAGACATTCCTCTGCCAGCGCCCGGTCCGTCTCCTCCAGCTCATAGTGAAGCCGGTCCTGGAAGCGGAACTGCTGAATCTGCAGATAGCTCTCGACCTGCCGCAGCTCATCGCGGAGCGGGATAATATTGCGGCCCTTGCTCAGGCTGTACCGGAAGAAATCCGAGAGCGAGGTGACCATGCTGCTGATCTCGGGGATATCGTGGTTAATGGCAATCCAGTTAATGGAGTCCAGGGTATTGTAGAGAAAATGCGGATTGATCTGGGCCTGGAGCATTTGCAGCTCGGCTTCCTTTTTGCGCAGCTCGGTGACGTAGAGCTTGTCGATCAGCGCCTTAATCTGCTGGAGCAGCTTGTTGTAGCGGTTGAATAAATAGGAGAATTCATCCTTGCGCCGGTAACGGATGGGGATATTGAAGTTCCCGCTCTCGGCATGCGACATCGACTGGATGAACTTGCGGATCGGGGCGGAGATATTCTCGGACAGCAGCAGGGCCATCAGGAAGGAGACGAGCATGCAGATGACAATTACGACATACATCACCCGGCGGAAGGAGACCAGCTCTCCGTTAAGCTCGCGGACAGGCGAGAAGGACAGGATCGTCCAGCCGGTATTCTCCAGCGTCTTGTACGAGACGAGCATCTCCTCGCTGCCGATAGAGTGGCGGAAGGAATGCAGAGCGGATGAGTGGTCCGGAGAGAGAGGGTTGCTGGTACTGTCAGCAGGGCCTATAGTCAAGCTAAGCTTACTGTAATAATCCTGAGCGGCGATATTCTGGCCGATGAGGGACGGCTCGGGGCTGATGGCGATGGTTCCAGCTCTGTCTGCGATGTAGACTTTACTGCCGGGCGTGGGCTTATAATGCTCCAGGAGTGTGCTGAATTCGGCTACCGGGATATCTAAGGTGAGCAGTCCGACATAGGGCAGCTGTGCATGCCGGATACCAAACAGGCGCTTCGCGAATTTGAGGGTGAATCTGGAATCCAGTGAGCTAAGGCCCACCACGGCAAAATCGGCTTTGGCCGGAATGCTTAAATACCAGGGCTTCAAGGTAATAAGATCGATATTGAATACACGCCGTGAGAAATTATATTGGGTATATTCCGGCCGGTTCAGCATATAGAGCATAGGGACGAAGCTGTTGCCGGAGGTCCCGTTCGCGGGGAAATCCTCAAGGATTCTGCTAAGGGCGGCCAGCTCATTAATGATTCCGGTGCTGTCTGCAGGCCGGTTGGAGGAGATGAGGTCAGCGAATTCAGAATTCAGGTACAGCGCGGTCATGGATTGATTAGCGGCTTCGAACCGCCGGGCCAGATTATCCTGAACCAGATTGAAGTTATTCTCAATCGATGTATTCATATTCCGGGTAATGATCCCGGCGGATTTGTTATAGATGGTGACCGAGATGATCGTGGTCGGGAGGAGAACGAGGAAGAGAAAGTAGAGGATCAGACGGCTGCGGATGCTGAAGTTATACAGGAAGAGAGCCTTCGACAACGAATCGTAATATTTCTTCATCGGAGTCCTCCTTCAGTAAGTCAATAATTGGTATACATTGTAAAACGCTTGAAGTCAGGATGTCAACGCAGGAGGTGCGGTGTGAAAAGGTTACTGTTCTATCTTATTGCCATCTTAGGTTGCGGGCTGGCTATCTATACTTTTGTCTATGACCGCCCGCTGCTGCCGGACCTCACTCAAGGCGGGAAGGCTCTACCGGCGGCGCAGACCATCCGGGTGAGGGTCGCCCTGTCTGACTGGACGGAGAACCTGGAAGTGAAGAATGCCATCAGCCATTATAATAAAACGAATCCCGATCAGATTGAGATCGTAATGATGAACCTTGCTACAGACGCCTACGACGATACCTTAAATATGCTGATGACCTCCGGGCAGGGGCCGGATGTGTTCAGTGTCGATAACGCCTGGCTGGCCACTTACGTCAACAAGGGGTATCTTGCTAATCTGTCTGCTGATCTGGATGCCGGATGGCTGTTGCGTTTTCCGGTATGGGCCAGGAAGTACGCGTCCGGCCCGTTGTTCAAGGGCGGAATCTACTTCATGCCCTCCAGTATTGATACCGTGCGTCTGATCTATAATAAGCAATTGTTCCGGACCGCCGGACTTGACCCGGAGCAGCCTCCGCTTACCTTCGCCGCACTGGAGCAGGCGGCCCTGCAGATCAGCCGGGCCGGAGCGCCGGTGAACAAATACGGCTTCGCGTTGCCCGCCGGGGATAGCCGGGCCAGTCTCCAGGCCGGGCTGGAGCTATCGAATACCTTCAGCGGTTATTATCTCTATGATTACCGGTCGGGCCGTTATGACCTGAGTGTGTATGCCCCTTGGCTGCAAATGGTGCGGGAGATGAAGCAGCAGGGCAGCCTCTACCCGGGGGAGACTCTTCTGAAGCTGAGCAGCGCGCTCCGGCAGTTCGCGGATGGCAATATCGGCATGATGTATGTTACCAGCAAAGATTATGTCAAGCTGCAGGAGTATATGCCTAAGGATGACTGGGGGGTGGCGCTCCCTCCGGCGGCAGACCTGTCACGGCGCGGGGCCGGGGCCCTGATGATGGTCCCCCAAGCTCCGCTGGTGGTGAACAGTGCGGCGCAGAGCCGGGAGGCTGCGGTGAAGGTCTGGACTTTTCTTCAATCGAAGGAGTTCCTGGGCATGCTGTATCAGCAGGCGCTCGCCCTCCCGGTGACAGACGGGATTATGGATAAGCCGGGCGCTTCACGCGGGCTGCGCCACTTCAGGGAATTCTATCCCACCGCAGCAGAATCGATCTATCCGCTATCCCCGCAAATCATGGACCAGTATGATCCGAATACGGTATCCATGGAGCCGCGTTATTCAGGCGACCGTCCAAGAATGCAGCTGTATCTGCGGATCATCGCGGGGGACATTCCGCTGGACCAGGGACTGGGCAGCGAGAGTGAGCGGCTGAATCAGATGCTGGACATTGCAGCTACCGGGTATTCTTTTCGGCGTGAGGAATATATCTATCCGCAGTTCGATCCCCGCGCCCCGTTATTGGGGGAGAGCCTGCAGAACCGTTCGAGCAGCGGACGGAAATAGAATAGGCTTATATTCAGGGACCTTTCCCGGCCATTGCGGCTCGCGGGAGGGCCCTTTTGTGTTGTCTCCTATTTATATGGGATGTCTGCCGGAATCTAGCTCTACTGCACACACCGTGCCGGAATCGCAGAATATTACTATATTGATCCATCTTTCTGCTGCTAGCTTCTATGTAGTCAAAAGATAGATTAAGCGAGGAAAGGACAATCTAGCAGTAGAATACAAATCTGTCGTTAAAGGAGATTGGGAAATGACTCTACTATCTACAGGACCACTGGAAAACAATGCAGTTGGAGGGGTAAGACCCACCACACAGGTTACGGTCAGAATAGATAACCGCAGCAGCGTTTCAGCTTCTACAGTATTGGTACAAGGCTATTACATGCAGGGGGGCATGCGGGTACTGTATGTCAGTCAACCACTTAATATAGCTGCCAATGAATCTATTACTTCTACTTATTATGCGGATTTGGATGCTTTTGAATTTGTGTTTGTCACTCCGGCTACTGGGGATGACCCGATTCAGATCTCCGTATGGGGCAAGAGCAGCACCGGCCAGCTCGTCACCGCCCACCGGGTGGTCTCGGCTGAATTATTGGGCGATACTGGCGGTACGGGGGCCACTGGAGCGAACGGGGCGACCGGAGCCACAGGCCCGGCAGGCGCGACGGGAGTGGGAGTAACCGGGGCGACTGGTGCTGGAGCGACCGGAGTAACGGGCCCGACAGGCGGGACAGGCGCAACGGGAGTGACAGGTCCAACAGGCGCAACGGGCGCGGGAGTGACCGGTGCAACGGGTGCGACCGGAGTGACGGGTCCGACAGGCGCAACAGGCGCAACGGGCGTGGGAGTGACCGGGGCGACCGGTGCTGGAGCGACCGGAGTGACGGGTCCGACAGGCGGGACAGGCGCAACGGGCGTGACGGGTCCAACAGGCGCAACGGGCGCTGGAGTGACCGGTGCGACCGGAGCAACGGGTGGGACCGGAGTAACGGGCCCGACAGGCGGGACAGGCGCAACGGGAGTGGGAGTAACCGGGGCGACCGGGGCTGGAGCGACTGGAGTGACGGGTCCGACAGGCGCAACGGGTGCGACCGGAGTGACGGGTCTGACAGGCGCAACAGGCGCAACGGGCGTGGGAGTAACCGGGGCGACCGGGGCTGGAGCGACTGGAGTGACGGGTCCGACAGGCGCAACGGGAGTGGGAGTGACCGGGGCGACTGGGGCTGGAGCGACTGGAGTGACGGGTCCGACAGGCGCAACGGGAGTGACAGGTGCGACCGGTGCGACCGGTGCGACAGGCGCAACGGGAGTGGGAGTGGCAGGAGTGGCAGGAGAGGCGGGAGCAGCAGGAGCTACGGGGGTGACCGGAGCGACTGGAGCGACCGGTGCGACTGGCCCGAATTTTGCATCAGAAGGGTTCTCCGCATTGCTGCCGACGTTCTCGGCCACGACCAGTACGCAGCTTACGGGCTGGACGGTGACTTCGCCTTACTATGACAGTGCGACATTTAATGAGACTACCGGTAACTATACCATTCCAGCAACAGGCCGATATTCGTTTGAGGCGACCATTAACTACAGCACTACGGCTGCAATCTCCATTGCGATAGGTGCGGGAATTGATCCGGCTTTTGTGGTGCGGAGAACGTCTCCTACCGTGACAGATCTGGTCACCGGACTGTTCCCTCTGCTGAATGTTAACATTGCGCTTGTGTTGTCCCTGCGGACGATACTGGGCAATGGCACAGTATCCTTGACGGGTGAATTTGAATTAACGGCAGGCGATGTAATCGGACTGTTCTATGTAGCAGACGGATTAACTATTCCGCTTGATCTTGGCGGCTCCTCGTCGGGCGTCGTATGGTCTGTTCACAGACTGACTTAATCCCGGCAGGCGGATCAGACCCATAAGCTTCAGCTAAAAGAGCGTTCCACAGCAATCATTGTGGAGCGCCTTTTTTGTTGTATAGGAAACTATAGTTTCCTTCTGCTGTGGAAAAGGGGTGTGTAAATTTGTGGATACGAGTTCTTTAAATGATTCGTAGAATGACTTTGATGCTGAATGTGACTGAAGGCTGAGGGTATGCTTACAACCGAATACAATTGGCTGTTACAGCGGAATATGGACCCAATCTAAGTGAAAAACAGCATACATTATACTCGCAAGCAGGCATATGAACCAATGTAAGTGAAAAACAGCATACATTGAGCTCGCAAGCAGGCGCACGCCCTGAATATATGTGAAAAACAGCATACATTATACTCGGAAGCAGGCATACGACCTGAATGTATGTGAAAAACAGCATACATTGTGTTCGCGCGAAGGTAATCTTGTTTAACGCAGGGTGATTATGTTCAAATATAAGAATTTATATGTTGCACACGATAAATTATCCTTCTATTTCCCGCTGAAACGGTACCGTCCTTTAAAAGGACGGCAAAGCCGTTTCCACTTGCTGTTTAGGAAATTATGATTTTCGGCAGTAACATTTTAAGAGGAATCCTGCAATAAGTGCAACAAATACTGCCCCAAAGAAGCGGTCAATGCTGAAATCCTGCACGAACGAGACAATTTCATAATTCAAAACCCTTGCTATACCTGGTTTTTTTGAGCATAGAAAAAGGAGTACCTCCCCAAATTCTCGAAGTTATAGGCGACGAAACCAACACCCGAGAAGAAAAGAGGTAATCCCCATCTATTCTATTCGACAAGAAGAACTGTTTTCCTTCGAGGAATTGCTCCAAATGAGTCCAGAAGATAAATACAGCCAAATCTTTGAACACTTACATTTAGCTCCAGTTCTGTTCGCACTGGGGAAAAAGAACCATCGCGGACGGCCTGAAAAATTAAATGTACCTGCCATGATCTACTCGCTGCTGATTGCAAAAATGGAGAACATCGAGTTTGTCTCTGCCTTGGTTCGGCGACTGAATCATAGCAACGAATTTCGAGTCCAGTGCCGGTTCACCGGCTCGGATAACATTCCAAGTCAGGCCTCCTATTCCCGTTTGATTCATGCGCTGGAGCAAACGGGAATGCTGGAACAACTTCAGGATCGCCTAGTCACGTCTGCCCTAGAAGAAGGCTTTGTGAGCGGAACCCATCTGGCTGTGGATTCCTCCATGGTCGAGGCTTGGGATTGCCAATTTAGCGAATCGGCCTCCAAGCGTCGTGCGGCTCGCCGGGGGCAAAAGAAAGGCGAAGCTTCGGTGGCCGAGCAAATTCAGCTCGAACATCCCGAGCCTGAGCCTAAGGTGGCGAACGAGCCGCTGAAGAAACCCAGATATAGCAAGCCCGGCCGTCCATCCCAGGCGGAAAAGGAACGTCGGCGCGAGGAAATGGAAGCCTATGAACAAAGTCTCGGACCGTTCCAGAAAACCATTGAAGCGATGTTGCCGTACCCGTACGATGAACTACTGACCGCGTTGCCCCGGCATGCTGCGCGTTGTGACAAGAAAAATACGAAGGGCCGAATGACCAGCTATTACGGGTTCAAGGCGAATCTGCTGGTCGACACGGACAGCCAGTATATCCTCAGCGGCCTCTTTAGTTCGGCCAATCCGAATGACCAGCGTATGGCGGTCGTCCTTCTCAAAGGCCTGCTCCTGAAGTTTCCGATGCTAAAGGTCAAGCATATCTTGGGCGACAAGGGGTACGATTGCGCGGCGGTCTACCAGTTGATTCATTCGCTCGGCGCCTATCCTGCGATTTCCCTGATTCACCACAAAGACCCGCCTGCGGGAATGAATCTGGATTACACGCCGGTGTGCGCTCAAGGGCATGCGTACCGTTACGACAGTTTTGATGCCAAATATGAGACCCTGAAGTACACCCGGCCTAGTGAATGCAAAGGCTGTGCGCTTTCCGGTACCGAATGCCAAAAAGTGTTTAAAATTCGAATCCAAACGGATTTGCGTTTACACACCTATCCCGCCAGAGGTAGCGAAAGTTTTACAACACTGTACAAGAAGCGTACGGCTGTGGAGCGTGTGTTTGCCTATCTCAAAGAGTATTTCGGGATGAAGCGCACACGCCACCGCGGTGTCCGGGCAAGTGTCGATTTCCAGCTCAGTACGCTCGCGTACAATTTGAGTAAGTTTGCGTTAGACAAATTGAACCAGCAGTTGAGGAATTCCCAGCAAATCGCCTGATTTTTTAAAAATGTGACCTTAGATTTTGGCCTAATCTTGCTATTTAACAAATTGAATTATGAAATTGACTCCGAACTGCAACAAATTCAGCGCTAACTTGCTCGAAGCACCGGAATTTGTGCAAATCATGCAACATTGTACTTGCAACCAGTAAAAGGTATAGGTGAATCCTGCCAAAAGTGCAACATTACTGCTCCTTAAAAGCGGCCGGTGAGAAGGCGTGTGGACAAAATGTATGCGAAAAACCGAACACAATACGTTGCCGCGAAGATGCGTGGGTGGGATGCAACCTAAAAAAAGGGAGCACGGGGAGCATTACTGCCCCTGAATTCGCAGATGTCCAGAAGCAGAAGCGAGGCCCTTCCAAACTCCGTAGGATTTTGAACTTTTATTATAGATGGCCTTATTTAGCATGGGGCCGCCTGCGGCTACACTTAAGTCAGGGAAGAGGGAGACTGCTGAAGGAATCAGGAGGCGGAAGGAATGATTACTCAAGGGAAGAGAAGTGTGGCGGGTCCGGGCAGCAGCTTACCGGTACGCAAGAGCACGAAGAAGAAGCCCATGATGCTGAAGCATCTGCTGAAGCATAAGGTGCTGCTGCTGATGCTGCTGCCGGGCGTAGTGTTTTTGCTGATCAACAATTATCTGCCGATGTTCGGGATTGTGATTGCGTTCAAGAATATCAACTATGTGGACGGGATTCTTGGCAGTCCGTGGGTGGGGCTGGATAACTTCAAATTCCTGTTCGCCACCTCGGATGCCTGGATTATCACGCGCAATACGGTGCTCTACAACTTCGTGTTCATTGTGCTCAATCTGGTTTTTGCCGTATCCATCGCGGTTGCCCTGAATGAGCTGAGGAACAAGCTGGCCGCCAAATTCTATCAGAGCATCATGTTCTTCCCCTACTTCCTGTCGATGGTGGTGGTGAGCTATCTGGTGTTCGCTTTTCTGAATGTTGAATACGGTTTCATTAATAAAGGGGTCTTCGCCCTGTTCGGGCTGGATGAGCTGAACTGGTATTCGGAGCCGAAGTACTGGCCGTTCATTCTGCCGCTGATCAATCTCTGGAAAGGGGTGGGCTATGGCTGTGTCATCTATCTGGCGGCGATTATCGGCATTGACAACGAGTACTATGAAGCGGCTCTGATCGACGGTGCCAGCAAGTGGAAGCAGATTCTGCACATCACCATTCCGCTGATCCGGCCGGTCATTATTATTACAACGATTCTGGCGATCGGGGGCATCTTCCGTTCCGACTTCGGGCTGTTCTACCAGACGACACTGAACTCCGGGGCGCTGTACCCGACCACACTGGTCATCGACACCTACGTCTATAACGCGCTGATTAATATGGGTAACTTGGGGATGTCCGCAGCGGCCGGATTATACCAATCGGTGGTCGGCTTTTTCCTGGTCCTCGGCTCGAACTGGATCGTGCGTAAGGTTGACAAGGATCAGGCGGTTTTCTAGATAAAAGTCAGGCGGCGCACGTACCCTAAGAAGGAGTGGAAATCCGTGGCTAATAACGAAATATCCCGATTCACTAACGTTCTCCTCCATATTATTTTTATCATCCTGTCTCTGGCCTGCCTGCTGCCGATTGTACTCGTCTTCATGATCTCCATTACCGACTACGATTACATCGTGCGCAACGGGTATCAATTCATCCCGGAGAAGCTTAGCCTGGAAGCTTACGCGTATATCTTCAAGGATTACAGCGTGGTGCTGCGGGCCTACGGCATCTCGTTCTTCGTCACCATTACCGGAACGCTGGTCAGTGTGTTCATCTCCTCCCTGTATGCGTATCCGATCTCGCGGGCTGATTTCCGGTACCGGGGAGTGTTCGCTTTCCTGATCTTCTTCACCATGCTGTTCGGCGGCGGGCTGGTACCGTGGTATATGGTCTACACCCAGGTGCTCGACCTCAAGAACTCCATCTGGGCGCTGGTTGTGCCGATGCTGCTGTCCCCGTTCAATGTGCTGATTATGAAGACGTACTTCCAGATGAGCGTGCCGCCCGCGCTGATTGAAGCCTCTACGATTGACGGGGCGGGGGAGCTGCGGACGTTCTTCCGGATCGTGTTCCCGCTATCTCTGCCGGTGTTCGCTACCATTGGACTATTCAACACGCTGCATTACTGGAATGACTGGTTTAACAGCATGATTTTCATTACCGATACAGACCTCTATTCCCTCCAATATCTCATGTACAAAATGATCTCCCAGGCAGACTACCTGAGCCGCAACGGGGCACTCATTCAAGGCTCGGCCACCGAGCTGGCCAAATTGCCGGGCGAGACGATCCGCATGGCGATGGCGCTGATCGGCATTGGGCCGATTGTGCTGGCCTATCCGTTCTTCCAGCGGTATTTCATCAAAGGACTGACGCTCGGCTCTATCAAAGGCTAACCTCGGCATTTACCGATTAGCATATATTGTTCCATCAAGGGGAGGAAAAAAGTATGGCAGGTAAAAAAGTCACAGGTCTGCTGCTGTCGCTTGTGCTGATAGCCGGATTCACCCTGGCCGGATGTGCGGGGAATGGCGGCAATACCGCTGCGCCTACAGAGAAAGCGGGAGAGAGCACCACGGCTCCGGCGGCAACGAAGAAAGCTGCTGCCACGGAAGCAGGCGGAACGGAGGCGCCGGGTGCGCTTGATCCGGTGGAGCTGTCCCTGTATCTGCCCGGCGGGCCGGATAAGGATGTGGCGTCCGTGGAGCAGGAGATCAACGCCTACCTGAAGGATAAGATCAACGCCACCCTCAAGATCAACCAGCTAAGCTGGGATAAACCGGCCGACAAGGTCAACCTGATGATCCAGTCCGGCGAGGTGTTCGACATGGTCTATACCTGGAACTTCATGACCAATGCCGCGAAGGGGGCGTATCTGCCGCTGGAGGAGCTGCTGGACACCTATGCCAAGGAGACAAAGGCACAGATTAATCCCGCTTACCTGCAGGCAGCCACCGTCAACGGACATTTGTATGCGGTTCCAACCGAGAAGGAGCTGGGGCAGTCGGTCGGGTTTGCTTTTGACAAAGGAATTGTCGATAAATACGGCTTCGATGTGAACAGCATTCAGAAGCTGGAGGATATCGAGCCGATGCTGAAGACGATTAAGGAGAAGGAGCCGACGCTCTCCCCGTTGTTCATGAACCATACCGACAGCCTGCACTGGTTCACCGCCTATCCTGACAGCGAGGACTTAGACGGCAGCAATGATATCCCGACCCTGCTGGATTACAAGACCATGAAGGTGTTCAACGAATACGACACGCCGGCTATGACGGAGCGGCTGAAGCTGATCCGCAGCTGGTATGAAGCGGGTTATATCAACAAGAACGGAGCCACAGACAAGACCGAGCTGAAGGATGCGGTCAAAAGCGGCAAGGCCTGGTTCGTCTACGGCAACATGAATCCGACCTCCACCAATGACTGGACCCGGCTCGCCGAGAAGCCGATGATCATCAAGACGCTGCTGCCTGTTCAGGTCAGCACCAAGAGCCTCCAGGGCTCTATGCTCGCCATCTCCAGAACCTCGAAGAACCCCGAGCGGGCGATGATGTTCATGAACCTGATCCACACCGATCCGGTGCTCTACAACCTGCTGACCTTCGGCATTGAGGGCAAGCACTACAAGAAGCTGGAGAACAACACTGTAGAGTTCATTGCGGACAGCGGCTACAACTCCGTATCCTCCTGGATGATCGGCAATGTGCTGCTGAATTACCTGAATAAGGATGAAGATCCGAAGCGCGTGCAGCTCTATACGGACTGGAATAAGAATTCGAATATTTCACCGGTCATCGGGTTTGTGTTCGATTCGACCAAGGTGCAGTCACAGATCGGGGCGCTGATCAACATCACGAAGCAGTATAAGAACACCCTGTACTCCGGGGAAAAGGACCCTGAGCCGGTCCTGAAGGAGATGAACAGCAAGCTGAAGGCCGCAGGCCTGGACGCTGTGATTACGGAAATTCAGAGTCAGCTCGACGCTTTTCTGGCCGCCAAATAAGCAGTAGAGGCCATAGCACGCCCGGTTCCCTGCCGCAAGCAGCCATAGCGGCCGCCTGCGGCAGGTACCGGGTATTCTCTTTCGCTAATCCAGCCCTTGGGGAGCCCCTATCTGATATCAAGAGAGGGTGTTATTATGCGAATTCAGAGAATCACAGGAAAATTGCTCATTGCAGTTATGGTATGGATGTCCGCATCATTGCCCGCAGCACAGATCAGCTCCGCCGAAATGCCGCCTGCACAGGCGGTTGTGGAAGAACATGTAAATAACAGTACTGTCACAGAGGATACCTACCAGCCGTCTCCGCTGCTCTGGCAGATAGGCGAGCAGGATAACAGCTCCGCAGAATTTACAGTATATCAGGATGTGTACAGTGAGAATATTACCCTCCCCGTAAATCCCCTGAACTGGAATACAATCTCCCGCGGCATGAAGCTGGACCGCAACGCGGCGATGGAGCTAAGCTTCAATCTAACGGAAGTCCCCCTCTATGGTGTAGAGTTCAGCTTCAAGGTACTGGATGCAAGCACCGCTATTCCGCAGCTCGCCGTATTCACCAATGGCAGCTTCAGCGGGCTGATTCAGATTACCGGGCTGAATGACGGAGAGACCCCCCTTACGAACACATGGATAGAAACCTATAGACTCTACATTCCCTCAGAGCAGCTGAAGACCGGCAGCAATGAGCTGAAGCTGACCGTGGACCGCGGGCTATACGCTGATCCGCAGTCGCCAGGATATGACGGTGACAAGTATCTGTGGTTCGAATGGGATTATCTCAGGCTGGCGGCGCTGGAAGAGCGGGCCACAGAGCCTATCCATGGCAGGTATGTCCATCTGGGCAGCACGATTGCCGCCTCGACCTTCCGCTACGACGAGCATGCGATCCGCCATCTGGCCCCGATGTCCAAGTGGCTGGGCATTGCCTACAGCGGCAACTGGATGCGCACCTCCTTCTGGTCCGATACCAGCGCAGGCTGGGACCCGCAGGGCCGCAAGTACCTGGAGACGCTGCGCGACCTCAATCTTGCGCCAATGGTTAATATCATCGGCGGCAACTGGAAGACTAACAGCGAGCTGGCGGCAGGGACGATCAGCTCTGCGCTGAGGAGCTATTACAGCGGCTTTGTCAGCAAATTCGGTGATCTGTACCAGTATGCCGAGACGGGGAATGAGCCGGGATTGTTCGGCTGGGCACAGAAGGCGGTGCTGGCGCTTCATGAAATGATGGACGAGGAGAGGCAGACGAACAGCCAGCCTTACCTGAAAATTGTTGCTCCCGGCTGGGCCTACTGGCCGTATAACGGCACCCCTGACGGCTGGGAACGGGATGCTGCCCAGCGTGCGCCGATTGAAGCGCTGTCGGATGTGACCAACGGACACAGCTATGGCGGGACCGGCGTCCAGCCTTTGCCGGGCGGAAGCCTGTATGAGAATCTGCGGGTGTACAGTGATTCAGAGGAAGGCTTCGGCAAAGAGATGGCCATGAGCGAGACCGGAAGCAATGACAATCATTCCGATAATACGAAATACGGGACGTATGCTTACAGGTTCGCTTCTGCTTTTGACCGGGAGCTGCGGGGGAATATCGGGTATGCCGACCATATTATGCAGCATGCCGCCTTCTTCAATGACGGGACGGAGTTTGGCCTGTTCGATTCAGCGATCAACTGGAACACACACCGCTATGAGGATACAGCAGCGGTACCGGCTAATATAAATGAATCCGGGGAGACCCGGCTGAAGACGTTCCGCAGATTGGCCGCCGCTTACGCCACCCATGGAAGTCCGCTGGACTACGAGGTGCTGAATGCAGCTGAACTGACCGGGCTGAAGGCGTATTTCCGCGCAGTGGATACCTCGGCGCTGGGGACTACAGCCATCGGGGCTTCGTCCGATAAAATCCTGCTGAACTTCGTCAACTTTGAGACGTCGCTGGTAACGATGCAGGTGAAGGTTAAGATGCCGTCCAGCGGAGCGTATGCCGGGGAACGGTTCGGTCCAGGGGAGACGTACGCCGCCGCCTACTCCAGAGTGGAGCTTGCGGCAGATCCGTACATTACACTTACGGTCCAGCTCGGTGCCGGGGAGACGGTCCAGTATATTCTGGATGAACAGGAGACCGCCGCGCCATCCGCACCGGGAAGTCCATCAGCAGCAGCCGTAAGCCATGAGCAAATCCGGCTGACCTGGACGGCTTCCACAGACAACGCTGCTGTCGTCAGCTATAACGTCTACCGTGACGGCGGAGCGGCTCCGGTGATCAATATTCCGGGACGGCTGACCTTCTGGAGTGACTATACCGTAGCGCCCCAGACCACTTACAGCTACACGGTGCAGGCCGTGGATGACTCCGGCAATGCATCGCCTCTTAGCGCAGCCGTATCAGCGACTACACCGGTCATGCCGATTACACCGCATGCCGCAGGAGATCCGGCCAAGTTCGAGGCTGAAGCTACCGCCTTTGCCCTGCCGCTGAAGACCGGCAATAACAGCAGCGCCTCGGGCGGTAAGGTCGTGGAGCAGACGCATAGCGGAGGCTTAACGATCCAAGGCTTCCATTCCGTGAACGGAGGCAGCTATACCTTAACAATTGTATACGCTTCCAATGAGGAATCGAAGAAAAACATTCTCGTGAACGGCGTGAAGCAGTCCACAGTAACCCTGCCTTCTACGGGAAGCTGGACCGCGAATCTGACCGCACGGCAGTATGGGATTACCCTCCAGCCGGGCTATAACATGATCAGCTTCACCTCCGCCGGGAAAGGGGCAAATCTCGATTATTTCAAGCTGGAGGAAGGGCTGTATGTTCCGCTCTCCCACTGGTATCCGGCCGCACATGATCATCCTTACATTGACTATGCCGGATTCACCCCTGCACCCAATGGAGTCTCCCATGTGACCTATGAGGAGGATGCCACAGCCGCCTTCAGCTTCAATGGCATTGGCGTCCGCTGGAGATCGGATATCAAGAGCGATATGGGCAGTGCGGATGTCTACGTCGATGGCGAGTATAAGGAGACTATAGTCATTCCGCAGGCAGGGCTGGAGGGCGATCATAAAATTGTCTACGAGCTTACGGGACTGGATTACGGGCTGCACCGGATAGAGATTGTAGGCAACGGCGGAAAGGTGATGGTCAGCGGACTGGAGTATGAGAGCTACGAGTCTGTACTGCCCGCACCGGGACCGGATCTGACGGTGACGGATATCGGCTGGCATATCGTGAACAGCGACGGCAGCCCTTCCGCGCACAGCACACCGCAGCTGGGCGACTCCCTGATCTTCTGGGCCAAAGTGAAGAATATCGGCGTCCGCCCTACACCGCTGAATGCCTCGACCGGACTCGGACAGATTACCGGCGGCGCCTTCTCGGTCAACGGCGGGGTGGTCTCGTGGACGGACACGAATACCAGTGTGATTCAGCCGGGTGAGGAGATTACCTTGACGGCTAATGCCAGTGCGCAGGGAACCCCCCGGTGGACGGTGCCGACGATCGGCGAGTTTACGGTCAGCTTTTTTGTGAATGATATCTGGCGGTATGCGGAGATGAACAAGGAGAATAACAAACGGGGACAGACGCTGGAGATCAGCCTGCCCTGACGGGCTAATCAGCCGCCGGGCATTCCACGCAGGCAATTTGTAGAATATTGAACTTATATTATAGCTGGCTGTATGTAGAGCAGCTTCGCGATCCGGTACACTGAACTGGAAGAGAACCTGCCGGGAGGAGTAGGAATGATGCAGAAGCCGTTAAGCAAGGAAGAACAGGAGTGGGTGGAGGATACGCTTGAAGCAATGAGCCTCCGTGAGCTGATCGGGCAGACGATGCAGGACCATGCAGGCAGACTGCCGTTCAAGGGAGATGATGAAGCGGGTCTCCGCAGGTATCTGGAGCAGTATCCGGTGGGCAGCTTCTTCATCGGCGGGGAGGTTATTCAGAAGGCCGCAGGCAAAGCGGAGGATTACCGGGACTGGGCGGGGATGCTGCAGGGCATCAGCAGGTTCCCTCTGCTGTTCTCCGGTGATCTGGAATTCGGGGCAGGCTCGGCCGTGAGAAGTCTCACGGCCTTCCCGCCGCTCCTTGCGCTTGCCGCCGCCGACGATGAAGACCTGGCTTACGAATACGGCAAATATACCGCGCTGGAAGGGCGGGCCGCCGGGTTCACCTGGGCGCTGGCCCCGGGCACCGACCTGCTGCTGAACTGGATGAATCCCGTTATTACGACCCGTTGTCTCGGCGATGAGGCCGGGCGGGCGGCGCGTTTGGCCGCCGCTGTCATGCGGGGCATGCAGGAGCACGGCCTTGCGGCCTGTGCCAAGCATTTTCCCGGTGACGGGGTCGATTACAGGGATCAGCATATCATTACCACTATTAATAGTCTGTCCGAGGAGGAGTGGTTCGCCACTTACGGGCAGGTGGCCGGGGAGATGATCAGCCAGGGGGTCATGTCCTATATGACCGGACATATTGCCCTTCCCTGGATCGAAGACGGGGCAGGCGGCGCTGGATCGAAGCCGGTCCCGGCAACCGTCTCGGAGCGGATTACAACAGGGCTGCTGCGGGAGCGGCTGGGCTTCGATGGAGTAGTGTTGTCGGATGCGCTTGATATGGGCGGATTTTTATCCTGGGGAGACTATACGCAGCGCATCATAGACTGCTTCAATTGCGGTACGGATGTGCTGCTCTGGCCGGGGGTGCGGTACTTCGCGGTGATGGAGCAGGCGGTGGAGGACGGACGCGTCAGCCGGGAACGGCTGAAGGCCAGCGTCCGGCGGATTCTGGAGCTGAAGGCGCGGCTTGGCGTGCATGCTGCCCGTGCCGGGGGAGCGGATGGTAGGGCACTGCCGCTGCTGGACGACAAGCTGCCGCCCGGGCTGGACCGGCAGGTCAGACAATTCAGCCGCGAGCTGGCCGGGCGCTGCATTACCCTGGTCCGCAACCGCACCGGCCAGCTGCCGCTGAACCCGCAGGAGGTCCGCCGGGTGCTGGTCATCATGATGAACAAGGTGACGGAGGGGCGCAGATATGAGCGGATGAATCTTTTTGTGGAGCAGCTTAAGGCTAGAGGACTTGCGGTCGATATTCTGGATGAATTCGAGCCGCTGACGACACTGCGGCAATGGGAGCTGTCCGGGGTCCGCTGGGATGCCGCCTTCGCCCCCTATTTCCTTCCGCTGCACGGAATGATGAATACCGCCCGTCCGGTGGGTGAAGCGGCCAAAGCCATCTGGGCCATGCAGCAGGCGGAGACAGTCCGGCCGATCGGTATTTCGTTCGCTACGCCGTATCTGCTGCAGGACATTCCCTTTTTAGATACCCTGGTGAATGCGTACTCTCTGCATGAAGATACGGTAGAGCTGACGGTTAAGGCGCTGTTCGGAGAGATTCCGTTCCAGGGAAGCTCTCCGGTGAAGGCGGAGATTCAAGCGGGCGATTACGGTTCAGGGAGGCTTCAGATGTCTTGACTACGAAGCGGGAGTTAGCGAACAGGCAGGCATTAGAGCAGAAGCTGGAGCGAATCTGGCAATACATGCGCTCCGAACGGCACCAGGGCGATTGGGCAATGGATATAGATCATTGGGACTGGGTGCCCGGCGTGGGTGTCATATCATTGTTGGAGTACGGTACAGTTGCTGGTAAGGATGAGGTGATTAATTATCTGCTGCAATGGGTTGGGCGGAATAAGCAGCAGGCCGAGGGGGTTCGGGTTATTAATTCCCTGGCTCCCTACGCGCTCTTTCCTGAGCTGTACCGGCTGACCCGGGACCCTTGGTTGCTCAGCCGGGCGCAGGAGGTTGCCGCATGGATGCTGGAGACTGCCCCCCGGACCCGGGAAGGGGCACTGGAGCATACGGTGACAGAGGCGGTGAAATTCCCGGAACAGGTATGGGCCGATACGGTGTACATGGCTGTGCTGTTCCTGGCCCGGCTTGCCGGCCTGACCGGAGACCGGGAGCTTGCCGCCGCTGCCGTGCAGCAGACGCTGCTGCACCTCCGGCTGCTCCAGGACCCGGCGACGGGGCTGTTGTTCCATGGCTGGAACAGCCGGGCAGGCAGCCATATGTCGGCAGCCCGCTGGGCCCGGGCCAATGCCTGGGTGGCACTTGCCGTCCCGGAGATTGTGGCCCTGACGGCAAGCCTGACTGCCGTTCCGCAGGAGCTATACAGCCGGTACCGCAGGCTTGCTTCTGCCCTGCGGCAGGCTCAGGGGGCCAGCCGCTTGTGGCATACGGTGCTCGATCAGCCGGATTATTATGAGGAGACCTCGGCCAGCGCCGGGATTGCCTGCGGCTTCCTGAAGGCGGTGAAAAGCGGACTGCTGGAGGATGCCTATCTGGAGAGCGCGGAGGCGGCACTTGCGGGGATTCTTCCGCTCATCCGTGAAGACGGTGAGGTGCAGGGGGTCTCGGGAGGCACCCCGGTCATGCCGTCGATAGCAGCCTATAACACCATTGAGAGATACCCGGCACTGTATGGGCAAGGGCTGGTGATGCAGCTGCTGACAGAGGCTCTGGATCTGGGGCAGATGCATCAGGAACAATCTGAGCAATCGGAGGAGACGGGTTCATTAGATGATGAAGGAAGGCAGGAGGATGACCGTGAAGGATAACGCAGAAGCTGCGGGTGGAGGGCTGGATCAGCGGCAACGGCTAATTGATAAGATGACCGGGCTGGAATCCCGCTATGACGCTGCCATTTGCATGCTGCGCTCCCCGTTCAGCAGTCCGGGGTATCATACGACGCTGAAGCAGGCGGAGTTCATCCACTCCACCAGAGACTCGCTCAGCTATGCGCTTGGGCTGCTTGACACGGGGCTGACCGGGTATGAACAGCGGGCCTTCGATATCATCCGGCAGGTCATCTCCTTGCAGGATACCGACCCGGCAAGTGATACCTTCGGCATCTGGTCCTGGTTCTATGAGGAGCCGCTGGACCAGATGGCTCCACCGGACTGGAACTGGGCTGATTTCTGCGGCAGCCGTCTGGTGCAGGCCATCTCGCGCCACGGACACCACTTCCCGGATGATCTGCGGGAAGCGGCAGTCTTGTCCATAGAGTGTGCCTGCGAAGCCATTATCCGGCGGAATGTCGGACCGGATTATACCAATATTGCGATTATTGGCGCGTTCGTGACCCGAATTGCCGGGGAGCTGCTGGGGCGGAAGGATTATGCGGACTATGGTCTGGAGCGGCTCAGGAGGCTGCATGCCCATACCCTGAAGCATGGGGCTTTTCAGGAATATAACAGCCCGGTCTACACCTACATTGCCATTCTGGAGCTGTCGAAGCTGCAGTCCGAGACCTCGGACTGCAGGGTTAAGGCATGGACCGGGGAGCTGCTGGATCTGACCTGGAGAACCGTGTCAGGGTATTATCACCCCGCCACGGCTCAGTGGTCCGGCCCGCATTCCCGCTGTTACGGAGTGCTGCTGGAGGACCAGAGCAACGCGTTTCTGCAACTGGCGACAGGAGGAGCCGTGATGTTCTTCCCATGGGAGGAGCTGCCCTACGAAGAGGAATGGTATATGAGCGGCATTCATTGTCCCCCTGCCTATTTGGAGGGCTTCAAGGTTCCTGAGACGAAGGAGGTAAGGCAACGCTTGGAAGGGGAGGGGGAAGGGCAGGAGCAGGAATGGGAGCAAGAGCAAGGGCAGGGTCAGGAGCGGGACCAGGTACTAGAGCGAGTGCGGGGGCAAGAGCAGGGTCAGGGTCGTGACGGCAGGTGGGCGGTCACTTATATGACTCCGCAGTGGAGCATGGGCTCCTTCACCCATAGTGACCTGTGGAACCAGAGACGGCCGCTGCTGGTCTATGCGGATAATCACGGCCAGCCTGCCTACATCCGGCTCCGCTGCATGCATGACGGCTATGACTACTGCTCCGCACGCTTCCAATCGATGCAGGAAGTAGGCCATGTGCTGTTCGGGATCGATTTCATAACGGATGGCGGGGATACTCATCCGAATCTTGACCGGACCGGCGGTGTGATTGCGGCTTCGGACCTGCGGCTGCGGCTGGAGGTTGGCGGCGCTCTGGAGGGAGTTACAGCCGCATTAACAGAAGAAGGTACGGTTATCACCATTGCAGGGACGGAGTTTGGCCTGACAACCTGGTTCGCGGCATTCAGCGGGCCAGCGGATGCAGGCAACCGATTGGTGTGGGAACTTCATAAGGCAGACGGCCGGATGAATATCGATATGATTCTCTACGCCGGTCCGCGCAGGATGCTGGACTTCACCTCCATGCAGCAGGCTGCGCTGGTGTTCTCTCTGGCGGCTGGGGAGGAGGGGAGATTGAACTCTGCCCCGCTTCTGGAGCTGACGGATGAGGGCGGCCTGCGGGTTATCAGTGGAAGCGAGCACGAAGGGGGCAGAGCGCAGGGAGTTGCAGGAGGGAAGGCGGCGGGAGCGAATAAAGTCAACGAATGGGATGAAGCGAATGAAGTGAATGAAGTGAATGAAGCAAATGAAGCAAATGAAGTGAATGAAGTGAATGAAGCAAATGAAGTGAATGCTGAGGAGGGAGATGGGGGGGCGAAAATCGTAAAAAGCGTAAAAAGCATGACAGGCGGGTTCGTACTTAATCTGCGGCCGGCTCCGGGAGAGTAGCTGATAACATCGGTCAAAGGCTGAATGTATGCGAAATACCGAATACAATGGGTGAGTGCGACGGCACATGAACCAAATGTGTACTAAAAACCGAATACAATAGACCAGTACACTGCACTTGAACCAAATGTATGCGGAAATCCGAATACATTCGGTGATGCTGCGATGAGGGATGGGCCCCATGCTCCGCAGCCCGTAACATTGTATAGATCCTGCAAAAAATGCAGCAATATTGCCCATTAGAAGCGGCTTAGGCTGAAATCTTGCATGAAATGCAACAATGCCAGCGCTAAGTAGCAATAAACACCGGAATTCCTGCAAATGATGCAACAATGTACCGTAGGCGGTAACATTTTTAGAGGAATCCTGCAAAATGTGCAACAATACGATCCATACAAGCGGTCGGGTAGATATAATACTCAGAATGGGCAAGAGATAGGCGGAGCACCGCCAGGAAAGGAAGAAGCACTTCAGAACGAATGCGAAAACCGGTTACAAGGTGTGGCCAAAAAGGCATATGGGCTGGAGGTACGTCGCCAGAAAGCGATGAGGCACCAGCATCGAGCATCGTTCACCCGCAGGGTAATTTGATCCTATAACCTCATAGACAGCACAAGGAGCTGGCCCCGTAATGCGGGGACCAGCTCCTGTGACATCCAGCGATTTTATTGCGGCAGCTCTACAAAATCATCTCTAAAGCGCTCGTAATCAGCGGCCCGGCATTCCAGCTTCAGGCGTGTGCCCTGTTCTTCGTAGCTGACGGACTGCACATCGGCATGTTCGTTGAAGTAGGAGACAATGCTGCCCCGGTCGAACGGGACCAGGATCTCACACTGTACATAGTCGGTGAAGATGCGGCTGCGGATCAGAGTGACCAGCTCGGCGACCCCGCGGTTTTGCTTGGCGGAAAGGGTGACAGAGTTATCCTCCACCTGCGGGTAAGGGTCCTCCCTCAGATCAGCTTTGTTGTAGGCGTACAGGGTAGGGATTCCGTCAGCGCCTAGCGCCTTCAAGGTCTCATTCGTTACCGCCATATGCTGCTCATGCTGCGGATCGGCAATATCGACGACATGAATCAACAGATCGGCTTCCGTTACCTCCTCCAGGGTCGAGCGGAACGCCTTCACCAGATGATGAGGCAGCTGGCTGACGAAGCCTACGGTGTCGGTTAACAGGAAGGTCTTGTGATCGGGCAGCGCAATGCTGCGCACTGAGGTCTCCAGCGTCGCGAACAGCATATCCTTGGCAAGCACGCCTTTGCCCGAACCGGGATGATAGGTCTCTACCAGGGTGTTCATTAAGCTGGACTTGCCGGTGTTGGTGTAGCCGACCAGACAGACCACAGGCACCTCATTCTTATGCCGCTGCTTACGCTGGATCTGACGCCTTGCGACCTGCGTCTGCAGCTCTAACTGCAGCGCGGAGATCCGTTCTTCAATCCGTCTGCGGTCCAGCTCCAGCTTCGTTTCCCCGGCTCCCCGGTTCTTCAGGCCGGCCCCGCCGCCCTGTCTGCCGAGAGATTCACGCAAGCCGCTCAGGCGGGGGAGCATGTATTGCAGCTGTGCGACCTCTACCTGCAGCTGGGCTTCCTTGGTCTTCGCCCGTGAGGCGAAGATATTCAGAATCAGAATGGTCCGGTCAATGACCTCGCGGTCCAGTGATGACTCCAGATTGCGGATCTGGGAGGGGGACAGCTCATCGTTGAAAATAACGATCGGTGCTTCATGCTGCTCCATCAGCAGCGCCAGCTCCTGGATTTTGCCGGTCCCGATGTAATGCGAGGGGTTCACCCGGCTGGATTTCTGGCTAAGCTCAGCCACGACCTCAATCTCGCAGGCGGCTGCCAGATTGCGCAGCTCCTCCATTGAATAAGCGAAGTTCGTGTCGTTCTGCAGCTGCATGCCGACGATAACGGCTTTCTGTTGTACGTGTTCCATATATTGATCAACCTCCATAGTGTAATTTGAGCATCAAAAAAGCACAGGCAGTCTGCCTGTGCTAACAGTAGGTGGAGGAACAACAGAATAAAGTCTGGTATAGCCCGCTGCGCGGGAGCAGCTATACGGCCATGCTTGCCATAGACACCATGAAGGTTCAAGCGGCAAGGGCAAGGGCCCCGGCAACTTAAAAAGATATAGAGCTAATCCTCACGATAAACACAGATTCTGGCGGAGTGGATACAGGCCTTATTGGGCACAGTGTACCGGTTCCGGGAATCAGTGTACGGGTTGCGGATTAACGGGTGTATGCTATGGGTTACGTGTTATGGACAGACTTATCCTGAGTCCTCTGCACAAGGCAGAGCTTTCGCGCTATGGGGAAATAATTAGCCGCGCAAAGTGCGAATCCGGATATAGTCTATCACACGCAACCCTCCGTTCTAAAAAAGTTACATTGATTTTAGCACAGTGTCTGTGAATTGACAACTGCCATGGTCTGTCAACCGACCAGAAACTTCCAATTTTATCTGCATATCCTATTGAATACAGCTCTAACGGAGGGTGATAACAATGCCTATACTGACAACCAATATGTTAACAAAGAACCCTACCCCGGGAGCAGGACTCATCAGTCAGGCAGTAGTGAAGGTAGTAAACAATGGGATAGCCCAGGGAACGGTCTATTTGGCCGGTTACAACAACGATGTAAGTCCCTCAACGCTGTTCGCGCAGGAGTTGTTCGAGTCGAACTATCGGGAGGTTGTGACCAAAACGTATAATATTACGCAGAATTTTTTCCAATTCAATATCTCCTACTCCCAGGAGCAGGTACGGGTACGGATCTTCCTTGTGGACAGCAGCGGGCTCTGGAGTCCCGTTACCCTGCAGCCCATGGCGCTTAGCCGGATTACCTCAGAATTCCGTAACAATATCCCCGTAACGAGCAGCGACACCGCAGCGATCAGCTTCCGCAGAAGCACCACGATCGCCGTTCCTGAAGCAGTGGCCGCCGAGATCGTTCCAGACGGGCTGGAGATACTGGCCTCTACCCCTATCCGCTATAAGGTGATAGCCGGGGGGACCGTGAATGGAACTTTTATGAATTACCCTACGCCGACTACGGCTATCCCTGTCACTGAAACAGCGCTGCTGGTGAACTATACCTGTACAGCAGTCACCGGCGGACGGGTGCTGACGCAAGGCATCGGCTCCGGCATATCCGGAGCGTACCAGAATGTGGCGGTGAATCTGCTGAATCAGCGGCTCGCCTACGATCTTCAGCAAGTGCCGGTCACGCTGGTGGTCAGCTCGCTTGCCGGGGAGGACAATGTGGCGGCCACCTTCAGAATGTCTGAGCAATGGTGAAGGCCGAAGGGTGAAGGTCCAGTAATGCCACGCTGGCTGACTGGTAACAGACCGAAGACAGACCTGTGGCAGATAAAAGATAGCCAAAGCAGAGGATATCCACAGCGGCGGGTTATCCCACCCATTCCCGGCGCAGCGTGAACAGATCCTTCAGCGCGTCCGTGGACAGCTCGGTGATCCAGCCCTCGGAGCCGGAGATGACGTCGTCGCTGAGCTGCTGCTTGCTCTCCAGCATCTCGTCAATCTTCTCCTCCAGCGTGCCGAGCGAGATGAACTTGTGCACCTGTACATCCCGGGTCTGGCCCATGCGGTAGGCACGGTCCGTAGCCTGATTCTCCACCGCCGGATTCCACCAGCGGTCGAAATGGAACACATGGTTGGCGGCCGTCAGGTTGAGGCCGACCCCGCCCGCTTTGAGCGAGAGGATGAATACATTCGGCTGATCGGACGGCTGTGCTCCGGCATCTGCATCTGCAGTGGCTTCGCCCGCAGGCTGAGCGGGGGTCTGGAACCGCTCAATCATGCGGTCGCGCGTGCTCTTCGGCGTGCTGCCGTTCAGGTACAGCACCGGTTCCTGCAGCTCCTGCTGAAGTACGGCCTGGAGCATCTTGCCCATGCCTACATACTGAGTGAAGATCAGGCAGCGCTCGTTCTCCTCGCGCAGCTCGCGCACCATGGCCAGCAGCCGTTCCAGCTTCGCAGAGCGTTCGATCAAGGAGGTGGTGTCCAGAGCGCTGCCGTCTTCCGGCTCAGGCAGTGCCTCCTTGGTCAGCAGCATCGGATGGTCACAGAGCTGCTTCAGGCTGGTCAAGGCGGCGAGAATGGCCCCCTTGCGTTCGATGCCCTCCAGCTTCTGCATCCGTTCAAGCAGGCTGTTCACGTTCTGATCGTAGAGTGCGGCCTGCTCGGCCGTCAGGTTAATGTAGGTCTTCATCTCATTCTTATCCGGGAGATCAAGCTGGATCGCCGGGTCCTTCTTCTTGCGGCGCAGCATGAACGGCTTGACCAGCCGCTGCAAATCTGCGGTCCGCTCGGCATTGCGCTCCTTCTCAATGGCATTTGCGAACCGGTCCTGGAACCCTTTCGGGCTGCCCAGATAACCAGGTGTAATGAAATCGTAGATCGACCACAGCTCGGACAGCCTGTTCTCAATCGGTGTACCAGTCAGGGCGATCCGGTGCAAGGCGGGGAAGCTGCGCACGGCGGCGGACTGCTTCGTTCCGGCGTTCTTGATATTCTGTGCTTCGTCCAGGCACACGGTTGCCCAAGTGAACTGCTTCAGCAGCTCCTGGTCCAGTGCAGCGGTAGCGTAGGAGGTAAGCACAACATCTGCCTGCGAAGCCGCGCCGTAGAAATATCCGGCGTCCAGCCGCCGGCTGCCATAGTGAAGCATCACGTTCAGGGAAGGCGCGAAGCGCTGCAGCTCCTTCTGCCAGTTGCCCAGCACGGAGGTCGGACAGATGATCAGCGAAGGCCAGCCGGCCGGCTCGGTCTGCCGCCGGGCCACGGGTGCGCCGGAAGCTGCGGCTTCCTCTTCCTGCTCCTTCAGATGGAGCAGGTAGGAGATCAGCTGCACCGTCTTGCCAAGCCCCATGTCATCGGCCAGGCAAGCGCCCAGCCCGAAGCGGCGGAGGAAGACCAGCCAGGCGAAGCCCTCATGCTGGTAGCTTCGAAGCTCGGCGTGCAGACCGGCCGGCACCTCCGGCTTCGGCCACTGGCTGCGCTGCCCCAGCTGGCCGATCAGCTTCACGAGATGCTCGTTCAGCTCAACCTCCAGCCGGACGCGGACCGCTTCCTCCTCGGCACGCTGCGCTTCCGCTTCCTCCGGATCGCCGTCTGCACCTTCGTTCAGCAGGTGCAGCTGCAGCACATCCTGGAAGGACAAGCCGCGCGACTTGTCCATCCCGGCCATGGCCCGCTGAATCTGCGCCAGCAGCGCAGGGTCCAGCGGAATCCACTTGCCGCGGAACTGGACGAGGCGCTCCCCGCGCGCTACGAGGTCGGCGAACTCCGCCTCGGACAGGTCGGCGTCGCCGATGGAGATGCGCCAGTCGAAATCGACGAGCGCATCGAGGCCGAACAGCGACTGCCCGCGGCTGCCCTCAGCCGTGCCGGAGCTGATCTTCGCGCGCAGGCGCGGCTTCCTGCGGCTGGCGGCTTCCCACCACGCCGGCAGCAGCACCTGCCAGCCAGCCTCCAGCAGGAGGCGGCTGTCGGCCGTAAGGAACCGCCACGCGACCTCGTCGCTCAGCGGCTCTGCCAGCACATCGGCGCCGCGCCCGATGTGCTCCGGAAGGCTGTCACGCAGCCGTGACAGCCACCCGCCCGCGCGCTCGTGGACATGCGCTGTCCACGCTGCGGGCCAAGTGCCATGCGGCTCGCCGTCCCCGGTGAGCCGCAGCGGCACAAGCGCGGACTCGTCGCTCTTGTGCTGGAGGAGCAGCTGGAGCCGCCAGTGGGGCAGCTCATCGTCAGGCTCAAGCAGCTGCAGCACCGGCCGGAACGGCGCGGTGTCTGCCTTCCAGCCGATGGACATCAGCCAGCTGTCTTCGTCCATACCGGCTGCGCTTCTCCCGCCTGCGCTGAACAGCAGCGGGAATTCACTGCGCAGATCACCGGCCTGCGCCTCGGTGCTGTAGTGCCGCTGGAAGACCGCCGCCGAGAAGGCGGCCTGCAGCCCTTCGGCGAACCCGCTGCGCTCCTGAAGACGATGCAGCGCGGCCGCATCGTCCCAGTTCGCCTCGGCGGCTTCCGCCAGCACTTGCTCCGCCCAGGCCCAGCGGAGCTGGCCTTCACGGTAGGCTGCGAAGCTGGGGGCGTACTGCCGGGCCTCCAGCATTCCGGCCAGCAGCGGGGCCAGCCGGGTTAACAGCTGGGCATCGCCCTGCCAGCTCCAGCCGACATGCCGGAGCAGCCGCAGGTCCGCAAAGAACGGCAGGACCTGCTCGGCAGGCAGCACCACCAGCTCGACCTCATCGGCCTTCGAGGTGCTAAGCTCCGTGCCGTAGAAGGATTCCTCATGCCAGGCGAACAGCATCTGCTTGAGCTGGACACCGGGCATATAATCATCCCGGTCATCCACACCGTAGATCAGCGCATCGCCATACTGGGTGAGGGCGAGCTGGACGGTAATATTGCGCATCTTCATATTCATGGGATCAGTTTTCCTTTCCGCAGCTCCTCCTGCAGGGCGCGCAGGCGGCTATGCCTATCCGTGAAGCCGTCCAGGAACACTTCCCAGCGTGCTTCGCGTTTCAGTTTTTTGTACAGCTTGGCGAGCCGCTTGAGCAGCTTCACGGCCGCTTTGTAGCTGTGCCGGTTCTTCTCCAGCACGAAGCGCTCCACCGCCTGATGGTAGAACGGCAGAAGCAGCTCCGGCGCATTCTTCTCGATCGGCTGCAGGTCGCTCACCCGGAAGTCGGAAGGCCGATGGCCGGAGGAGATCTGCATATCCATCCATTCCTGCCATTTGCCGTAGGCGAGCAGCTGGACTTCATAGATCTCGCGTGACAGCGGCAGCATACCCGACAGCGTATCCCACATCAGCGGCTCTTCTTCGGGCAGGTGACGCACTGCCTCATCCCAGTAGCCTGCATAATCCAGCAGATTGTACATTCGGCTGTTCAGCAGTGGGCCGAGCGCGGCCAGCCACAGGGTCAGGCGTCTCCACTGCCCGGCTTCGGCCAGCGGAGGCAGGAAGCTCATCAGCTCCTCCGGGTGCAGCCCGGGCCGTTCGGACGCTGTGTTCAGCTTCTCAATAGCGGCCGCATCCTCATGCAGCAGCGCATGCATCCGGCTCTCGGCCAGCAGCAGGGCATGGCGGGGAGCAGCGGCGCTTAGCTTGTCTCCGGCCTGTTGCAGCTCCGCCAGCTCCTTGGTGTACAGCTCCGGTCCGCTTAGATTCGGGGTAATCCAGTTGATCCACAGCAGGCTGTAACAAGCAGAGAAATAAGGCTGTTCTCTGGCGCGTTCACGCGTTTCGTTCAGCATCTCAGTCCGCAGATAGGCAATCGTATCGTAGACTCTCGGCCACTCCTCCGGGGCTTCCGCCAGCGGCAGACCCCGATTCATCATGTCTGTGATATGCTTTTGCAGCTCGGAAATCGCAATAGAGGTGTAGTAGCCCACGGAATAACCAAGAGACAAGGGGTTCGCCGTGAGGGAAGTCCCGCCAGGCCGGAGGATACTCTCCAGCACACAGAGATGAGCGTGTAACTTGAACAGTTGGGCAGCAGCGGGAGGCAGCTTGGGCTGGCCTCCGGTGATGGCGGCGAGCGCCCGGTCGGCATACTGCGGGTTGCGCACCGTATGGGCAAGCGGCTCCACCAGCAGCGCCATGTATTCACGCCACTGCTGCACCGTAGCCTCAGGAATCAGAGCCGCCAGCTTCTTCAGTTGTTCCCCGCGCCGTCCCGGGACAGCGGGCGCCGCAGCGGAATGAATCGTCGGCCGGTCGACCAGGGCCTTGGCGTTCGCGATGGAATGCACAGGCTTGTCCTGCTCCTCGGCGTATTTCATCAGCACGGCCGCCATATGCTTACACATCCCGGATACGGGGCAATCACAGGTGCTCTCTTGCAGATGGTCCAGATCTATAGAGACCATATAATCCTCCCGGCCTTCCACAATGGACATGATTCTCCGTTCTTCCATCATCCTGAAGGCATGCACGCGTGTTTGCTTATAATATTGAAATCCCCGTTTCAGGGTCAGATCATCGAAAGAATGGGCTACCTCCGAGATGAGCTTATCCCACCCGGCTGCATCCATGATATAGTTTGACTGCATCGCTATCGTTCTCCTGTAGCAGATTGGGTGAATCCGTCGTTCCATTATATCATTATTGTATAGCGTATCCCGGAAAAGTCTGAAATCCTAACAGGTATGATATGCCCCATATTGAAATATTAGGGGAACATGCTAATCTGAAATCTAGACCTATGAGCAACCGCTGGAAGGATGAAGCTTAAGCAATGCTGCGATTTAAAATGAAATACCTGCTGCACAACAAACAGAACCGTCTAATCCTGATGCTGACAGCCGGGGTATCCCTGCTGATTACTATGATTGGTCTATTCTCCTATAGAGAGTACCGCAATGCGCTGGACACCGAGCTGAATACACCGAATATTGAACTGCTGCAGATTAATGTGGATGTTACGAACCGGGCCTTCCGTGAATCCGACAACAAGGCGGTGGATCTGTCCTTCCATCCCGCTGTGCTGAGCTATATAGAGGCGGCTGAGTCAGATAATCGCGGCCGAGCCGCAGCGGCGCAGGAATACCTCAAGGCGCTGGCGACAGAGCCGGATGTGCATGCGATCAGCGTGGTCAAATTCAAGGACCAGTCTGTGCTCTCCAGCCGCTACGGCTATGTTCCGTCCTGGGGGGAGGCGCCTGAGCATGAATGGGGGGCCTGGATCGGGGAGATTAAGAAGAAGCCGCTTCTGATCAAAAGAAGGCTCTACACCGGCAACGGTTCCCGCCCCGGTGATACCGAGCTGCTGTCACTGGCCCGGCCGGTGGTAGTGAACGGTGAAGTGGCCGGTGCCGTGCTGATTGATCTGGATTACGATACGCTGTTCTCCAAAATGTACACCCATCTCTCCAGCTACCAGCTCGTCTATAACCTGGAAGGAGAGCTGATCTACCCCAAGCTGAATCTTCCGTTCCCGCTGGCGGAGCTGGGGAAGGTGCTGGAGGACATCGATGTCAGTCCCTTTGCCCATGTCACCATCGGAGGCCAGGCCTATATGGCAAATCAGACCTTCTCCAATGTGACCGGCTGGCGCCTGCTCTCGCTCGTACCCATGGAACAGCTGCTCAAAAATGTGAAGATTGCACGCAATATGATGCTGATGCTGTCGCTGATCTCTATCGCCGTAGGCCTCGCTGCCATGTATTATTACAATTTTGCCGCCTTCCGGCCGCTCAAACGGATTAAAAAGCTGCTGCTTCCTGAGCAGAAGGCAGCCGGGCAGGGCGGGCTGTACGATCTGGAGCCGGTCATCGGCAAGCTGGTCGGTGATTTCCGCAGTAAGTCGCTGGTAGCGGACTGGAGTCTCCCGGAGCTGCGCTCCAAATTCCTGCAGGACCTGATCACGCGGAGTATCGGCACCCAGGAGACACATACGCGGTTTGAGCACTATTTTAACGGCTGGAAGGAAGGTCCGTTCGAGCTGCTGGTCTTATCCATAGACCGGCATACCCAGTGGTCTGCGGGCTTTAAGGAAGAGGATCAAATGCTGCTCAAATACGCGATGATTAACATGGCCTATGAAATCTGCGAAGCTTCCTGGCGGACCGTGGTCGCTTCACCGCAGCAGGACAGTCTCGTCATCCTGTTACAGGCGGCAGGCGGGGAAGAACAGGAGCTGTACGCAGCTGCCCGGAAGCTGGCGTCTGCCATGCTCGAAGTGCTGAAGATTCCGGTGTCCGTCGGCATCGGTGAACAAGCGGGCTCCATCACCCATATCGCCCAGTCTTACTCAGAGGCGCAGACTGCGCTCTCCTACCGGTTATATGAAGGGTACTCCCATGTACGGGTCTATTCCCGCGCAGAGAATAAATATGAAGAGAGCATCGGGGCTGCGGATGAGGTCTGGAAGCAGGAAATGCTGAACGCCCTGAGAGCATCCGATGCTGCCGCTGCACAGGATTGGGTCCGCAGAGGGATTGCCGAGACCCGCAAGCGGGGAATTCAGCCGCACAAAGTATTCCGCTCGCTAAATGACCTGCTGGAGGAAATTCTGCATATAGCTGCTGCCGGGGGATACCCGGTACCTGCGGAGCTGGCAGATTACACCTGGCATCAGGTGACGACCATGGAGCTTAATGAGATTGAGCAGCTGCTGTGCAGCATAGCGGTTCAGCTATCGGACGCCTTCGGGGCGCACCGGCAATCGAAGGAGTTCCTGCTGGTTCAGGATCTTATAGAGTATATGAAGGAGAATCTGCAATTCAATATCGGGCTGCCTAATATCGCCTCCCATGTGAACATGGGGGTATCCTCGGTGAGCACCATCTTCAAGGAAGAGACCGGAACCACGGTATATGACTATCTGACCAACTTGAGAATCAATAGAGCCTGCGAGCTGCTACAGGACAGCAGTCTGAGAGTTGCCGAGATTGCCCAGCAGGTGGGTTATCAGAATGAGAACAGCTTCATCCGGGTCTTCCGCAAGATTAAATCGACCACACCCGGCAAGTTCAGGGAGAGCAGCAAATCCTCCAAGGAGTATGCAGATCGGCCAAAACCGCGCCATTCCGGCGTTTCTGAGGATTCGGAATAAGATTATGCGATTGAAGGAATACCCCCGGTTGCGATAAAGTTCTATTTGAGAAAACTTTCACATCCTTCATGGCAGGCTGCTGATACTCAAAGAAAACGGGGGTGAGGGCACGGGCGCAAGGCCAGGCATAGGCATCAAGCATCTGCAGGCTGCCCGATTACTTCTATATTAGAGAAGAGGGATGGATTTGAAACGGACCACTCGAATAGGACTCTGGACAGCAGCTGTAGCAGCTCTGGTCCTGTTGATTCTTAGAATCGGGATTCCTGGGGGAGGCGGCCCGGGCCGGGAGACTGCCGGCACAGATTATCCCGGACGGCCAATCACACTGCTTGTGCCCTATGCCGCAGGAGGAGGAACGGACGCCACCGCGCGAGCACTCGCCACCGCGACAGAGAAGGTGCTGGGCCAGCCGGTAATTGTGGTTAACCGCACCGGCGGCGGAGGCTCCGTAGGACTGATGGAAGGCGCGAATGCCAAGGGAGACGGCTATACCGTTACTTTTTTGCCGGCCGAGCTGACCATTCTTCCGCATCTGGGATTATTGCCGATTACCTATGAGAGATTCAAACCGATCGCTCAGACGAATTTTGATCCTTCCGCCATCACCGTAAGACAGGACGCGCCATGGCAGGACGTCAATGAATTTCTCGACTTTGCGAAAGCGCATCCAGAGGAATTGAAAATGGGAAACGCAGGAACGGGGAGCATTTGGCACTTGGCCGCCGTAACCTTGGAACGGGAGACCGGTGTGAAGTTCGCGTATATTCCCTTTGAAGGTGCAGGGCCGGCCGTCTCCGCCTTAATGGACGGATTCGTGGATGCGGTACCAGTCAGTCCCGCCGAGGTGAAGAAATATGTGGATGAAGGGAAGCTGCGGATATTGGCAGTCAATGCCGACAAGCGCTCAGAGGCGCTGCCGGATGTGCCGACCCTGGAAGAGCAGACCGGCATTCATGTGAACTTCACGGGAACATGGAGGGGACTGGCTGTACCGAAGGATACGCCGGATGCTATTGCGGAGGTATTAGCCGGGGCATTTATCAAAGGGACCGAAGACAGGGAATTCCGCGAATATATGAACTCGAACGGGCTGGGGCTGCTGGTAAAGGACGGCAAAGCCTTCGCGAAGCAGCTCAAGGAGAGCGATGATCTGTTCGCTGCCATGATTCCCGAGCTTGGACTAAGCCGCAAGTAGATAATATACACTCATCACGAGTAAGAAGGGTAGGGTAATCATATGAAAATCAAAAAGACACTGGATCGGATTCCCGGCGGAATGATGCTCATTCCACTATTTCTGGGAGCGATCATTCACACTGCTTTTCCTGATGCGGGCGAATATTTCGGAGGGTTCACCAAAGGCCTGATGACGGGCACCGTGCCGATTCTGGCCGTATGGTTCTTCTGTATGGGAGCCGCGATCGATGTCAGAGCCACCGGAACCGTATTGCGCAAATCTGGAACGCTGGTATTGACCAAGATTGCCGTGGCCTGGGTTGTTGCCCTGATCGCTATCCAGTTCCTGCCCGAGGGCGGGGTGCAAACCGGCTTCTTCGCCGGACTGTCGGTTCTCGCCATCATCTCCGCTATGGATATGACCAACGGCGGGCTGTACGCTTCCATTATGCAGCAGTATGGGACCAAGGAAGAATCCGGTGCCTTCGTGCTGATGTCACTCGAATCCGGTCCACTCGTAACTATGCTCATTCTGGGCAGCACCGGTGTGGCTGTATTTGAACCGCATCTCTTCGTTGGCGCTGTCCTGCCGTTCCTCGTCGGATTCATCCTGGGGAACCTGGATCATGATCTGCGCGCCTACTTCGGCCGAGCTACTCAGACGCTCATTCCCTTCTTCGGCTTCGCTCTTGGCAGCTCGATCGACCTTGGCGTAATCGTTGACACCGGCCTGCTCGGTATTCTGCTCGGTATTGTCGTTATCATTATTACCGGTGTCCCGCTGATCCTGGCCGACAAGTTCATTGGCCGCGGTAACGGAACTGCCGGACTGGCCGCCTCCAGTACCGCCGGTGCTGCGGTCGCCAACCCTATGCTGGTAGCGAACATGAAGCCCGAATTCCTGCCGGCCGCCCAGTCCGCTACAGCGCTGGTAGCCGCATCCGTAATCGTTACCTCCATTCTCGTCCCGGTCATCACCGCTTACTATTCCGACTACATGAAGAAAAAGAACCCTCCGGCAGCAGAAGGACCTATAGATGCTAAAGCTCAGCAGGCAGTGAGCTAAACAGCGGATAACAACGTAATTAACACATACTAGAGCATTTAAATTCTATGTTACTTAGAACCTCCGGACAGCGTTAGGGCTGCTCCGGGGGCTTTTTTTTTGAATCATCTGAATGAAGAGTAAATGAAATGTATATAAAAAACCGAATACGAGGTATTACGGCGAAGAGGGATAGGGTCCCATGCTCCGCAGACCGTACATTGTAGAGAAATCCAGGTAGAGAAATCCTGCAAGAAGTGCAGCAATACTGCCCCATAGAAGCGCCAGAAGCTGAAATCCTGCATAAAATGCAACAAAGCCAGCGCTAACTTGCTTTAAACACCGGAATTCCTGCAAATGATGCAACAATGTACCGTAGCACGTAACATTCTTAGAAGAATCCTGCAAAATGTGCAACAATGTGATCCATACGTGCGATCGGTGAGAGAAAATGCCTAGAACGGGCAAGCGAAAACCGGAGCGAATAATTACATAATATTGATTTTATAGAAACAAATATGCTTGAGTGGCGTCTAAGATAGAAATCTATCATCCATGGGGAGATTAAAAATGAAAAAACTATTGAAAATTGGCCTATCAGGATTAGCCTTGACCCTAGTGTTTAGTGCGGGAGCCTTTGCGGCTACAGTCGCTCTAAAAATAATCGTAAATGGTAATCAAGTGAAAACTCAGACGCAGCCTAAGCTTATTAATGGTACCGTATATGTCCCGATCCGGGCCGTTGCAGAAGGATTTGACGCCAGTATTCAGTGGGACAATAAAAGTAAGATTGTGTATGTGGATTCTGATCCGAATTTCGGACTGGAAGGCAGCAGCGTAGCTTATGTTGGGAACCGGAATTTGGCATACAGATGGATTATGGCGTATGACGAACGGGATCATCAGGGAGTGCTCGATACAGTTACACCTGATTTCAAAACGGACCTCTATAACGAGAGCTTCCCGGCGGGAACGTATAATATGGCAACCATTATTGATATGAAGCCTGTTGCAAGTACAGACAGCACCTTAACCGTGCGGATTGTGCAGAGAGTGACTGCAGAAGATGAGTACAAGGTGAAGGTGGAGCGGTGGAATTTTGTTTTTGGGCAGGGGGCAATCAAGTCCGTGAAAAGGGTGCCGGATACTGCAAAATATCTGGACCGGTACACCCTTTTCCCGGGAGCTAACTTTGGCATATAAGTTCCTTACTCCGGGATGGCCCGGATCAGATCCGTATAAGGGAGGCCGGGGAATTTAAAGGTTGTTACAGTACCGTCGCTAAGCGTGCGATAACCGCTATACACCCCGTTGTTGTAGCTAAAAGAATCCTGAAACAGATCGGAAATATACGCTGGCTGCACACCGCCGAATGTTGTCGCAGGATAACCGGGGATATCGGCCTCAGAAGCTTGCCATACGGCTGTTGCCGCTGTGCCTGTAATCTCAACCACAGTGGTTATTTCTCCATTACTGTAGACATAGCGGGTGGCGTCCCCTGAGGCAAAGGAATAGGTGAAGTATTGGGATTGATCACTTTGTACACTTGTACCGGGTTTAAAAGCGTAGCGCACCGGCAACGAAATGGCCGCCAGGCGCGCCTGCTTCACATCTGCTGAATGGATGGCCTGGGCATCAGGAGTGAAATTCTGAGATTGAATGAAGATGATCTCCCTTATCTTTTCATAGTACACACTGTATCCAAATGCCTCACTGACAAACTTTGCGGGAACCATGATTCGTCCGTTGTAATTATTGGCTTCACTGTCCATCTGAACAGGCTGGCCATTCTTATAGGCAATGGGCTGGCCCTGCGTCATTTGAAATGTATCATTGGAGGAATTCGTGACCGTGACCGTATGGCGGACAGCGTCCCAGGAATATTGGAGCCCCAGGGAAGCAAGCATGCGGATGGGAATCATGATTCTGCCAGACTGTATGAAAGGACTGCTATCAGAAGAGATAAAAGCACCATTGATGTTAACCTGTATGGATCTTGCGGTTGAACGGGCCGGGCCGGAAGCAGGGGCTGCCAGTAGAACGTTGGGAAGCAGCAATAAGGAGATCATGCAGATAAGAAGCATTTTCTTAAGCATAGAAGATCCATCCCTTCCAGTTATTTGTATACATTGATTATAACGTGAGAATTGAGAGGTTAACAATCGTTACCCTGGCACGGAAAAAAGCCCTCCAGATGCCTTTATGGCTGGTAGAGGGCTTATCAGAAATGTTGTGTTTTATTTCTTCGTTACAGGAATCCATACCTCGCATATACATTCATCATGCTCATCATTCGTCCAGAAGTATTTCTCGATGCATGGCCCCTCTACTTGTTCAAAGCCTGACGACGGGAACCATTCCGAATAGATCCGCCGCCAGACATTCAGAATACCCAGCCCCAGCTCCTGATCCTCAGGAACTCTATCCCGGCAATCGAATACAGCATAGGTCTGGTCGGGTATAGTCAGATTCACCAGATCTTCCGGCACCTTCTGTCCTTCCGGCAGTTCCATTCCCATCAGATACCGCTTGGTCCCATCCTCACGGAAGTCATAATAATAGCCAAAAAGCAGCGAGCCCGCAGGTCTACCGGCAATTTCGTTAATCCGGTCATGTGTCCCATCGTTCCAGATTTTCTCTACGAATGCAGGGATTTCGCTATAAGCATCCTGGTGGATAATAACCTCCTTACCCATGACGCCATAGCCCTTCTCTTCAACCATCCTGTAGTTCATTTCGCTTTCTCCTTTGATCTGAATTTGAAAGGAGAGGCGGGAGAACGATTTGAGCTTCACGTTCTTTTTCTTCGCCATATTGGGCGTCACTCCATGCACCCGCTGAAACGCTTTGGCGAAGGACTCCGGTGTCTCGTACCCATACTTCAGCGCAATGTCGATTACCTTGCCGTCCGTTCCAGCCAGCTCTTCCGCCGCCAGTGTGAGCCTCCGGTTGCGCACATATTCGGTAACAGTGAACCCTGTCAAGGCATGGAACATCCGCTGAAAATGGTACTTCGAGGTCATCGCCGCTCCAGCGATCTCCTCGACGCCGATGGCGTTATGCAGATTCTGCTCTACGTAATCGATCGCCTGCTGAAGCAGCCGTATCGTCTCCATCTCCTCACCTTCCTTTCACTATTCATTGTAGAGAAGCGGGCAGGGAGGGGCCTGACCGGGAATGCTTTGAGTTGTCCGGATTTTTTATCATATATTCTATTCGATGCGTTTCCTGAAAACCAAGGCTGTTATACAAATGTATGGCCTCATTCCCAACGACGCAGGATAGGATGACGCTTGTGTAGCCGCGCCGGTGGATCTCGCCACACAAGTACTTCACGAAGGTTCGTCCGATTCCGCGTCCCTGAAGGTCAGAACGTACACTAACACTGCTGATTTCATTCCCGTCGATGTGGCTGTAAGCCGCAATTTCCCCGTCAAGCTCATAGACCAGCCTGTCCTGTGCATCCGCTGCCCAGGCTGTTCGTCTGCCTTCATTAGGCTCTGCAGGCACAGAATCGGGGAAGCAGCCAACGCGCATCCGCATTTCATGAAAAGCAGTAGCATACAGCGAATGGGCAGCCACAAAGTCCTCATCTCTATACAACCTTGCAGAGGATGTCTCCTGAGGAAAAGAACCCCCGGTTCGTTCCATATAAATAAGTGAATAGTACGGAGCATAGCCCAGGCTGCCGGCAAACGCAAGAGAAGAGGATGCCCCGGACCGGACAGAAGTACTGACCTTACGGGTTCCGCCTGCCTGTAATTTAGCTTCTGCCATCTGCATTAAAGCCCTACCAATGCCTTGCCGGCGATACTGCGGAGCGACGAATACATTCAAATGAGACTGGGGTGCGGACGCTTCCATTTGGACTAACGCAAGAAGCGTGTCATCCACATAAGCGGCACTAAACAGTTCGGGCTCCTTTTCCAGCACCTGCAGGAGGTCAGGACCAGTGTACGCGTCCAGGCTTAATAGTTTTGCGGCTGCGAGAGAATCCTTCTTGCTTAGGCGTTCGCAGCGGATGTCTGATCGTTTCATTGGGTTCTTAGTCCTCCGAATAAAGATTGTTAATTCAAGCAGTCAATTCTAGCACTAATAGCAGATGTTTTTCCACTTTTTTCCGAACGTTGCTCGGAAATCGGCTATACCCTTAGCCTCACTGTCGTAATCTTGCTTTCCTATTGCAATAGGCTGCATATATCAAAACGAATCGTTTATACTGGCGGTAAGAGGTGATGGGGATGGACCCGCAATTGTTCGAGCGTATCTATGAAACGGTGGTGCGGCGTGAGCCGACCTATGACGGGATCTACTATACGGCGGTGCTGACGACCCATATTGTCTGCCGTCCGTCCTGCCGGGCGAGAACGCCGAAGGCAGCGAATGTTGTATTCTATGGCTCCTTGCAGGAGGCGATTTCGGCAGGCTTCCGTCCCTGCAAAAGATGCCGTCCCGAGGAAGGCGGCACCCTCCGGCCTGATGCGGTACTGGCGGCGCAGGCGGATGCCATTATGGACGGAAGGTTCGGCAGCAAGCTGACCCTGAAGTCGATGGCCGCAGAGCTGAAGGTCAGCCCGTTCCACTTACAGCGCACCTATAAACGGGTAATCGGCCAGTCACCAGCTGCCAGATTGGACACGCTGCGCACGGAAGAAGCCCGCAGGCTGCTGACGGAGACAGCGGCGGGGATGGCTGAAGTCGGCCGGGCGGTGGGGTTCCGTACGCCCTCTCATTTTGCCGCCTGGTTCGTGAAGAAGACGGGGCTGTCCCCTACAGAGTACCATAGCAAGCATAACGAAGGAGGAAACCAACATGAACCCAAGCCCAAGCCGGAATAACAGCCGGAGTACAGATACTATCACGATTTATCATCATACCCTGAACCTCGGGAACGGGGAGTGGACCCTGTGGGCTAGCGATAAAGGCCTGATCCGCGTATCCTTCCCGCAGGACGAAGGGCAATTACCCGCCTCCTGGTTGAAAATGTATGCGCCTGTCCATGAGCTCATGGAGGATGCCGGGAGATTTGAGCAGCTTGGGGTGATTACGCTGCTGGAGCGGTATTTTGCCGGAGAGCCGGTGGATTTCAGCAATGTGGAGCTGGATCTGTGGGGCACCCCGTTTCAGCAGGAGGTGTGGCGGGGGCTGCTTACCATCCCGCATGGGGAGACGGCCAGCTACAAGCAATTGGCTGAGCGGATCGGCAGACCGCTGGCGGTCCGTGCTGTCGGCGCGGCCAACGGGCAGAACCCGGTGCCGGTCATTGTACCCTGCCACCGGGTGATCGGCGCGAACGGCACCTTAACCGGCTTCCGGGGCGGACTCCAGATGAAGCAGGAGCTGCTCCAGCTGGAGGGAATTCTCAATGTAAGGGCGGCTGGTCATGAACGATTTGCTTTTTGAGCTGCCGCTGCCGGAAGACTTCGACCTGGGGGCCTGTCTGGAGTATATGAACCGATCGCCGCTGGAATGCCTGTTCCGCACGGATGAAGCAGGCGTCAGCCGGATGTTCAGGATAGAGGGTGGCCCGCTGCTGGTACGGCTCAGTGTGTCCGAGAATCACAAGCTGAGTGTAACCCGGCTGCATGGGGCGATTCCCGGTGCGCTGGAGCAGGAGGTGTTGGCCCGCTACATTGTGGAGTGGTTTGATCTGGATCGTGATCTTGCCCCGTTCTACAGGCTGGCGGCAGCGGACCCGCTGCTCGGGCCGCTGGCAAGTGAGCACCGGGGGCTGCGGATCATCGGCATCCCGGATCTGTTCGAGGCGTTATGCTGGGCGATTCTGGGCCAGCAGGTGAATCTGGCTTTTGCCTACAGGCTGAAGCAGCGGCTGACCGCTGAATACGGGGAAGCGCTGGAATGGGAGGGGCAGACCTACTACCGTTTCCCTGGACCAGAGGTATTCACAGGAGTGCAGGTAGAGGAATTGTGCGCCTTGCAGCTAACCCGCAGCAAAGCACAGACGGTGCTTACCGTAGCCTCGCTGATCACAAGCGGGGAGCTAAGCCGGGAGGAGCTGCTGGCGCTTCCGTCCCCGGCCGCAGCCGAGCAGCGGCTGCTGCAGATCCGCGGGATCGGCCCGTGGACCTCGCAATATGTGCGGATGCGCTGCCTGCGCGATGCGTCCTCTTATCCGGTCGGAGATGTCGGCCTGCAGAACGTGATCAAGCATCTGACCGGCATGGACCGCAAGCCGACGCCAGCGGAGCTGCTCGACCTGGCCCGGCCGTGGCAAGGTTGGGAAGCATACGCCACCTTTTACTTGTGGCGGGCGTTATATTAGAACAAAGCACGGTCCCCTTAAGTATGGCGGGACCGTGCTTTGTTTGCGTTGTTGCGGCTGATGCCCAATGCGGATGCGGCCGAAAAACCGACCACAATTGGACTGTGCAATGGCTACCGGACCGAATGTAATCGAAAAACCGATTACATTAGACGCCGCAATGGCTACCGGGCCGAATGTAATCGAAAAACCGATTACATTAGACGCCGCAATGGCTACCGGGCCGAATTTAATCGAAAAACCGATTACATTAGACGCCGCGATGACTGCCGGGCCGAATGTAATCGAAAAACCGATTACATTGGACGCCGCGCGAAGATACATAGGTCTGCGGAGCCTATCGCATTTGTAGCAATGCCCATCGGCCCGAGGTTACCTCAGCCTCCCCAGCCTCACCGCCCCTTCATCGTGAAGATCTGGAAGCAGACGCCGAACTTGTCGGTCACCATGCCGTAAGCGGGACTGTAATAGGCCGGGGCCAGCTCGATATCGACAGTTCCGCCAGCTTTTAGCGAATTGAAAAGCTGCTGTGCTTCAGCCTCGGTCTCCACCGTGAGACAAATGTTGATGCTGTTGCCCCGGCTGCGCGGCATACCCGGCTCATAATCCGCCACAAAAAACTTCGTCTCCCCCGCCAGCAGCACGGCATGGGCAATCTGCGCCTTCTCCTGCTCCGTCATCGGGGCGTCCGGGTTCTGCGGGCCTTCGCCCATTGTTTGCTTGAACAGCACCACAGCGCCAAGCGCCTCCTGATAAAAAGCTATCGCCTCCCGGGCAGATCCGTCTACCAGAATATAAGGGTTCATTTGCAGTTTCATGTTTTGTTCGCTCCTTGGAAGGTGTATTTGCCTGTACTAACCGGCTATAGTTATAGTGTAGACTATAATAGTGACAGGTATTGTCATAGTTAAAATAATAAATGGAGTGAACCCTGTGTCGAAATCCAAAAGGCTGCTGGACCTTATGATGACCGTCAACCGTAAGCGCAAATTCACCGTCAGGGAGCTGGCTGACGAATTCAATGTCTCTTCACGCACGATTCTCAGGGATTTGCAGGAGCTGGGGGAGCTGGGCGTACCGCTCTATTCCGAAGTGGGACCACATGGAGGGTATCAGGTGCTGAGCGAGAGAATCCTGCCGCCGATTGCGTTCACAGAGGAAGAGGCGGTGGCGATTTTTTTTGCCAGCCATGCGCTGCGCCATTATAAATATCTTCCCTTCAAGGAAGAATCCTTATCCGCCCTGCACAAATTCTATAACTACATGTCTGGCGATGTTCGTGACCGGATTGATGAGATGAAGAACAGGATTGATTTCCTGACACCGGCACGGCAGGCGGAATTCCCTTATCTGCCCCAACTGCTGGAAGCGGCTACCGGGCAAAAAGTGCTGCTGATCGATTATGAGTCGAAGGGCCGGCGGCAGCAAAGGTGGATTCAGCCCGTCGGCATCTATGCCAGTAACGGCCTGTGGTATTGTCCGGCGTATTGCTTCCTGCGGAGCGGCATCCGTATCTTCCGCTGCGACCGGATTCAGTCTGCCGGGTATGATGAAGCGGGACCAGACGCGCTTGATCTGCGTCATATCCACTTGGACAATACAGAGGAATACGGCAGTCCGCAGCCGCCGCAAGCGGAACCAAGCCTTATCCGGCTGTACGTAGAGCTGGGGAGTGAGGGGGTTCAGGCCTGCGAAGGTGAGGTATGGTCCCCGGTGCTGCTGCATATTCGTACAGACGGCACAGGCTGGCTGGAGGGAGAGGTTCCGGGAAGCGATCTGGGCTTCTTCGCGCGGTTTGTGATTGGCCTGTGCAGCGAGGCTACCGTGCAGGAGCCGCCGGAGCTGGTGGCCGAGGTGAAGCAGATGCTTGCGGATATGCTGGAGAAGTATAGTTGATCTGATTGTATTTCCTGCAATAGAAACCGTATATCTGACCGTGAAATGATATTCTATTGTATTTCGGAGACAATTTCATAATTCAAAACCCTTGCTATACCTGGTTTTTTTGAGCATAGAAAAAGGAGTACCTCCCCAAATTCTCGAAGTTATAGGCGACGAAACCAACACCCGAGAAGAAAAGAGGTAATCCCCATCTATTCTATTCGACAAGAAGAACTGTTTTCCTTCGAGGAATTGCTCCAAATGAGTCCAGAAGATAAATACAGCCAAATCTTTGAACACTTACATTTAGCTCCAGTTCTGTTCGCACTAGGGAAAAATAACCATCGCGGACGGCCTGAAAAATTAAATGTACCTGCCATGATCTACTCGCTGCTGATTGCAAAAATGGAGAACATCGAGTTTGTCTCTGCCTTGGTCCGGCGACTGAATCATAGCAACGAATTTCGAGTCCAGTGCCGGTTCACCGGCTCGGATAACATTCCAAGTCAGGCCTCCTATTCCCGTTTGATTCATGCGCTGGAGCAAACGGGAATGCTGGAACAACTTCAGGATCGCCTAGTCACGTCTGCCCTAGAAGAAGGCTTTGTGAGCGGAACCCATCTGGCTGTGGATTCCTCCATGGTCGAGGCTTGGGATTGCCAATTTAGCGAATCGGCCTCCAAGCGTCGTGCGGCTCGCCGGGGGCAAAAGAAAGGCGAAGCTTCGGTGGCCGAGCAAATTCAGCTCGAACATCCCGAGCCTGAGCCTAAGGTGGCGAACGAGCCGCTGAAGAAACCCAGATATAGCAAGCCCGGCCGTCCATCCCAGGCGGAAAAGGAATGTCGGCGCGAGGAAATGGAAGCCTATGAACAAAGTCTCGGACCGTTCCAGAAAACCATTGAAGCGATGTTGCCGTACCCGTACGATGAACTACTGACCGCGTTGCCCCGGCATGCTGCGCGTTGTGACAAGAAAAATACGAAGGGCCGAATGACCAGCTATTACGGGTTCAAGGCGAATCTGCTGGTCGACACGGACAGCCAGTATATCCTCAGCGGCCTCTTTAGTTCGGCCAATCCGAATGACCAGCGTATGGCGGTCGTCCTTCTCAAAGGCCTGCTCCTGAAGTTTCCGATGCTAAAGGTCAAGCATATCTTGGGCGACAAGGGGTACGATTGCGCGGCGGTCTACCAGTTGATTCATTCGCTCGGCGCCTATCCTGCGATTTCCCTGATTCACCACAAAGACCCGCCTGCGGGAATGAATCTGGATTACACGCCGGTGTGCGCTCAAGGGCATGCGTACCGTTACGACAGTTTTGATGCCAAATATGAGACCCTGAAGTACACCCGGCCTAGTGAATGCAAAGGCTGTGCGCTTTCCGGTACCGAATGCCAAAAAGTGTTTAAAATTCGAATCCAAACGGATTTGCGTTTACACACCTATCCCGCCAGAGGGAGCGAAAGTTTTACAACACTGTACAAGAAGCGTACGGCCGTGGAGCGTGTGTTTGCCTATCTCAAAGAGTATTTCGGGATGAAGCGCACACGCCACCGCGGTGTCCGGGCAAGTGTCGATTTCCAGCTCAGTACGCTCGCGTACAATTTGAGTAAGTTTGCGTTAGACAAATTGAACCAGCAGTTGAGGAATTCCCAGCAAATCGCCTGATTTTTTAAAAATGTGACCTTAGATTTTGGCCTAATCTTGCTATTTAACAAATTGAATTATGAAATTGACTCTTTCGTACATTGGAATGATGCATCTTGGGCGAAAAGTGCCCTTTATTCAATATTCAATTGTACAGAATACAATAGAACCAATTTTGAAGCTGTTTTGACCTCATTCCATTGTACAAAATACAGTTACTGCCGTTCCAGCGCCTACAGCATGTGAATGACCGCACGGGAGTGAGGCGCTCTTAAATCTGATACGTATTAGCCCAGCCATGCCCCCGCCAGTCTGCGGATGCCTTCATCGATGAGGTCCTCGGCGATCCCGCCGAAGCCCAGGATGAATTCGGGTTCGTCATAATCCTGCTTGGCCCACCACGTATAGGAAATGGGGGTAACGCGGATGCCTTCAGCTTCCGCTGCCGCAGCAAGCTCCCTGGCGCTGGTGCTATTGCTAACTCTGTTGCCAACTTCTGATGCGGGCGGCTTAAGGGTCAGCAGCAGATGAAATCCCGCATCCGTTCCGCTGAGCACTGCGGCATCGCCGAAATGCTGCCTGACTGAGCGCAGCAGCAGGTCATGCTTGCGCTGATAGAGCAGACGCATCCGCCGCAGGTGCTTCTCGAAATGTCCCCGCTCCATGAAATAATGCAGCGCAATCTGATGAAGCCGTGAGGCTGAATGCTCCAGGTACAGCTCGCTTCTCAGGCTGTGATAGTCCGGCAGCAGCTTCTCCGGCAGAACCATATAGTGAATACATATCGCAGGGGTTACCGACTGTGCGAAGCTGCACATATAGATCACCGGACTGCCCTCAGCAAGCCCTTGCAGCGCGGGGATCGGCCTTCCGTGATAACGGAACTCCCCGTCATAATCATCTTCGATGATATAGCCGCCGGTGGACCGGGCCCACTCCAGCAAGGCAAGACGTTTGGTGATTGGCATGGTCATCCCCCGGGGAAACTGGTGGGACGGCGAGATGTACACAGCATCTGCCCCGCTGCTGTAGAGCTTGTCTAGCTGCAATCCATCCTCCTCCAGCGGAATCGGCTTGATTCCGTATCCGCTGCGCCGGAATGCCGCCGGCAGCAGGTGGTACCCCGGATCTTCGATACCCAGTCCGCTCACCCTTCCCTTCAGCAGCAGACACAGCAAAGAACACAGCGTATACTGGTCGTCACCGAATACAATCTGCTTCTCCGTGCAGCGCAGCCCGCGGAATTGCCGCAGATGGGCGGCGATGCTTGCGCGGAGGGCCGGCTCCCCCTGAGGATCGCCGTACTGGAGCAGGTCTGGATTCGCCAGCTGCTCCTGGTAGAGGCTGCGCCATATTTTGTGCGGGAACAGGGAGAAATCATTGCGCGACATATGGAAATCATACGCGTAGTGCCGTGAATCACGGGGCGTGATCGGGCGGGGGGCCGGACTTGGCGGTTCCCCGGCGGCAGCAGGGCTGCCTTCCCGGTGAACGGGCAGAATATAGTAGCCGCTGCGCGGCTTGCTGGCGATGAAGCCCTCTGCCAGAAGCTGCTGGTAAGCAAGCTCCACCGGAGTGGCGCTGATCCCGCATAACGATGCCAAGCGGCGGATAGAGGGCAGGCGCGTCCCGCTCTGGAGGGTGCCGCCCAGGATTGCTTTTGCCAGATAATCATAGAGCTGTATGTAATAAGGGGTCTCGCTATGTTCATTCAGATCCGGGACAAGCAGCATAGTTCACCTTCCATCTGTCCTTAGAAATCGGACGTTTCTGTATATTTTATAGTATACAGATTTATATTACTATAAGAGCAATTACGACAGTGGGAGTGGACAGAGATGAACAGGGCTTCAAGGCTTTTAACAGGGAATAAGGTATATTTGCGCACTCTGAACGGGGAGGACGCCGGGCTGTATTATGAGATGTTCCACGGCGCGGAAGTCCGCAGGCTGACCGGAACCAAGAATCATGTCACCAAAGAGCAGATTGAGCAGTATATCGCCCATAAGTCCGGGGATGACAGTACAGTGCTGCTGCTCATCGCACTGAAGGAGAACGACGAGGTTATCGGCGACATCGCCATTCAGGATATAGATGGGGATAACCGGAATGCCAATCTGCGGATCGCCATCGGGGACGAGCAGCATCAGGGACAAGGATATGGGCGTGAAGCGCTGCTGCTTATGCTCGATTATGGCTTCGGCATTCTGAATCTGCACAGAATTGAGCTGGAGGTCTACAGTTATAATGCCCGTGCTACGCATGTCTATGAGTCCATCGGGTTCGTGCAGGAGGGGGTGCGGCGTCAGACGCTGTTCTATAACCATGAGTATCATGATGTAATTATGATGGGCATGCTGGAGAGTGAATACCGGGAGCGTTATTTGAAATAGAACAGGAAGGTCAAATAAGGTCAAAACTTTAATAAGGTTAAAATTTATACTAAAAAACGAGCCGAAACGCCGGATTTTCCCGGATTTTCGGCTTATACGGGTTTTGTTTTCTCCGGGGGTGCAGGCTATAATAAAGCCATAGGTCAGACAAAGTCAAAGACTGAGCAAGACCAAATTCAAAAAATCAAAAGTCAAATGAGAGGAGAATGAAAGATGTTTGATTTGGTTCCTTTTGGTAAACGCAGAGATGATGCTTTTGGTGTGCTGGCGAAGTCGCTGAACGAAGTGTTTAATGATGATTTCTTCGCACCGCTGACAAGTAACGCGCTGTCTTTCCGGACCGACATCCGGGAGCGTGAAGGGGCATATCTGATCGAGGCCGAGCTCCCTGGCTTCCGCAAAGAAGAAATCGACATTGATTACTCCAGCCCTTACTTGACGATCAAGGCAGTCCGCAGAGAAGAGAACAACGAAGAGAGCAAGGAGCATCAAATGGTGCGCCGTGAACGGCGGTATGGTGAATATGTACGCCGGTTCTATGTCCAGGATATTGCTGAGGAAGACATCCGCGCTTCCCTGAAAGACGGTGTGCTGAGCTTGGAGGTGCCGAAACGGCAGAAATCCCAGGGCAAACGGATCGAAATTCAGGATGGAGGCGGCGATGCCTCCGACCGGAAAGAGCTTCAGTAAGCGGAAGGGTGGCCTGAAGAGGCAGATGGACCTCCAAGTCCGGCTGAAGCTGCCGCTTCCGCAGGAACTCCGGGCTTAGCGGCTGTAGCCGCTGGCCTATCCGGTTCACCGGGCGGCAGCAGGATTTCACCGGACTTTTCATATAGCACTAATATTAGACGCATTGTAGTGGGGGTCCCGGCTATAATGCGTCTTTTCCCGGAGGAAGGCAGAAGGTTCCCATTACACGAAAGGAGGAGGTTCCGGTGGCGGCAAATTACTATGAGCGTCTTGGGGTAGATCAGAAGGCCTCGAAGCAGGAGATCAAGAAGGCCTATCAGAAGCTGGCCAAAAAATGGCATCCCGATGTCAACAAGGCCCCGGAGGCAGAGGCGAAGTTCAAGGAAGCAGCCGAGGCATATGAGGTGCTGGGCGATGAAGAGAAGCGCAAAATCTATGATGAGGAGCTCCGCTATGGAGCTGCCGCAGGCTCACGGGGTCAGCGCAGCTACGGATCGGCCTCCTCTGCGTCATGGGAATCGCCGTTTGGCGCGGGCTGGAGCAGCGGAGCCGCTTCTTCCGGCGGTATACCGGAGGAGGATCTGTTCGGGATGTTCTTCGGCAGCCGGGGCGCGGCTGACCGTGCCGGCTTCTTCTCGGGCAGCAGTGGTGCCCGTCCAGGCGGAAGCCCGTGGGGGGATGAGTTCAGTACGATGCAGGCCCAGCTTGAGATTACGCTGGAGCAGGCCTACAAAGGCGGCAATATCAGCGTTCAGGCGGCCGGCAAGGACCTGAACGTACAGATTCCGGCACGCTCGGCGGAAGGGACGGTCATCCGGGTGCCCGGCGGCGGAAGTGGGTCGGGCCAGGGCGGCGATCTGCTGATCTCGCTGCATCTCCTGCCGCATGAGATCTATGAGCCGGACGGCGGGGATCTCCTCGGCACGGTTGAGATCGCCCCTTGGCAGGCTGTGCTGGGCGGGGAAGCCAAGGTAGCGCTCCCGGATGGCAGCAGCGTGAAGCTGAAGATCCCTGCCGGTATAGCCAGCGGCGGAACGCTGCGCCTCTCCGGTAAGGGGCTGAGACGTCCGGACGGAACGAACGGTGACATCCTGTTCCGGATGGAGATGGTCATTCCGTCTGATACATCGGAGGCAGAGAAGAGGATGTACCGCCAGCTGGCGGAGTCCAGCAGCTTCCAGGCAGGTGCGAAACGGCGCACCTCCGGCGGGGCACAGCGCCGCAGAGCGGCAACACGGTAAGGCATATTCTGATTCAGTAAATAACAGCCGGGCATCCGGCTGATTAACCTATACATTAGAAAGGCGATGATCCTATGGATTTCAATAAGCTTACCCAGAAGCTGCAGGAAGCGGTGGCAGAGGCGCAGTCGCTGGCGGCCTCCGGCGGGCATCAGGAGATTGACAATCTTCATCTGCTGAAAGCCTTGCTTCAGCAGAATGAGGGCCTGCTGCCCCGGCTGCTGCAGAAGATGAATGTTCCAGCAGCCGAACTGCTGCAGGGAACCGAGGCGCTGCTTCAGCGCAAACCCAGCGTAAGCGGGAGCGGAGCGGGCACCATGCGGCGCTATGCATCGCCCGCGCTGATTGCCATGCTGGAACAGGCGGAGCAGGAAGCGGCCAAGATGCACGACGAATTCGTGGCGGTGGAGCATGCCGTGCTGGCGATGGTATCGGACACCGGCAGCGGGAGCCGCGAGCTGCGCGGGCTGTTCACCAGCCGGGGCGTTACCCGGGAGAAGCTGCTTGGAGTGTTAGCGGAGATTCGCGGACACCAGCGGGTGACCAGCCGGGAGCCGGAGGCCACCTATGAGGTGCTGGAGAAGTACGGCCGCGATCTCGTAGCTGAGGTGCGGGCTGGCAAGATCGATCCGGTCATCGGGCGCGATGCCGAGATTCGCCGGGTGATCCGCATCCTCTCCCGCAAGACCAAGAATAACCCTGTGCTGATCGGGGAGCCGGGTGTCGGCAAGACTGCGATTGTCGAAGGGCTGGCCCACCGGATTGTCCGCCGGGATGTGCCGGAGGGTCTGAAGGACAAGACGATTTTCTCGCTGGATATGAGTGCGCTGATTGCCGGTGCGAAATACCGGGGGGAATTCGAGGAGCGGCTGCAGGCGGTGCTGAAGGAGATCCGCGAGAGTGACGGACGGATTATTCTGTTCATTGACGAGCTGCATACGATTGTCGGTGCGGGCAAGACGGAGGGGGCTATGGATGCGGGCAACATGCTGAAGCCGATGCTGGCCCGGGGTGAGCTGCACTGTATCGGGGCGACCACGCTGGATGAGTACCGCAAATATATCGAGAAGGACCCGGCGCTCGAACGCCGCTTCCAGCAGGTGCTGGTCAGCGAGCCGGATGTCGAGGATACCATTTCGATTCTGCGCGGCTTGAAGGAACGCTTCGAGGTGCATCACGGGGTCAAAATCTATGACAGCGCTCTGGTCGCAGCCGGTGTGCTGTCTAACCGTTATATCACGGACCGTTTCCTGCCGGATAAGGCGATTGACCTGGTCGATGAAGCGTGCGCGATGATCCGCACCGAGATTGACTCCATGCCCGGTGAGATGGATGAGGTAACCCGCCGACTGATGCAGATGGAGATTGAGGAAGCTGCACTCAAAAAAGAGACCGACGACGCCAGCGCCCGCCGCCTGGAGAACCTCCAGCGGGAGCTGGCTGACCTCAAGGAGAAGCATCTGGAGATGACGGCCCGCTGGGAGAAGGAGAAATCGGCCATTCAGGGCATCCGCGACCTGAAGAAGCGTCTGGAGCAGGCCCGCAAGGATCTGGTCGATGCGCAGGAGATCTATGATCTCAACAAATCGGCTGAATTAAGCTATGGCATTATTCCTGATCTGGAGCGGCAGCTTAAGGGCGCAGAGGAAGCGGCGCAGCAGGACCAGGAGACCCGGCTGCTGCGAGAAGCTGTGACCGAGGAGGAAATCGCCGATATTGTCTCACGCTGGACGGGAGTTCCCGTAAGCAGACTGGTGGAAGGCGAACGGGATAAGCTGCTGCGGCTGGAAGATACGCTGCATGAGCGGGTAGTCGGGCAGGATGAGGCGGTCCGGCTGGTAGCCGATGCTGTTCTTCGGGCTAGAGCCGGCATCAAGGACCCGAACCGTCCGATCGGCTCGTTCCTGTTCCTCGGGCCGACCGGGGTCGGGAAGACGGAGCTGGCCAAAGCACTGGCGGTATCGCTGTTCGACCGCGAGGACGGCATGATCCGTATCGATATGTCGGAGTACATGGAGAAGCATAGTGTCTCCCGTCTCGTAGGCGCTCCTCCCGGATATGTCGGCTATGAAGAAGGCGGCCAGCTGACGGAAGCAGTGCGCCGCCAGCCGTATACGGTGGTCCTGCTCGACGAGGTAGAGAAGGCGCACCCGGATGTGTTCAACATTCTGCTGCAGCTGCTGGATGACGGGCGGCTGACCGACTCGCAGGGCCGGGTGGTTGACTTCAAGAACACGATCATCATCATGACCTCCAACATCGGCTCGCCGCATCTGATTCAGGGCACGGATGACAATGGCGAGCTGACAGAAGCTGTTAAGGACCGGGTCATGAAGGAGCTGAGCGGGCATTTCCGTCCAGAGTTCCTCAACCGGGTGGATGATATCGTAATGTTCAAGCCGCTGACACTGGGCGAGACCCAGAGAATTGTGGTTAAGCTGGTAGATGGCCTGCGTCTGCGCCTCTCCGAGCGGAACATCGGGCTGGTCCTCAGCGACCAGGCGGTCCGCTTCATTGCCGAAGAAGGCTTCGATTCCGTCTATGGCGCCAGACCGCTGAAGCGGTTCATCCAGCGCAGTCTGGAGACCCGGGTAGCGCGCGCGCTGATCGCCGGAGAAGCGGAGGAAGGCTCAGTGATGACGGTGGACGAAGCGGACGGCGAGCTGACTGTTGCAATAGCGAAATCAGAGTCTGAGAAGACAGTAGGATTAATGTAAAATGTAATGGGCCCCGGCGCCTCCCCTAAGGAGGTAGCGGCAATCTACAAAGCATCCACATAAAAAGCGTTCTGCCTTATTGAGGCAGGAGCGCTTTTTATATTATTCGACTTAAATCCTGCTAGAAATACAACATTCCTTTAAAGCCCCCTAATCACTTTGGACACTTTCAGGCTAGACAATCTACCATCAAATTAGCTGGAGGTCGTCCGTATGAGAGTGAAGCACAGCAAGTTTGACGAATCTGATTGTATACGAAAAACCGAACACAATGGGTGCCGCTGCGCGGAGGGAAGGGCCCCATGCATCACAGGCAGTAACATTTTAAGAGGAATCCTGCCAAAAGTGCAACATTACTGTCCCCAAGAAGCGCTCTATGCTGAAATCCTGCACAAAATGCAACAAATTCAGCGCTAACTTGCTCTAAACACCGAAATTTGTGCAAATCATGCAACAATGTACTTCAACCCGTAAAAGGGATAGAGAAATCCTGCAAAAACTGCAATATTACCATACTGCTCCTTAAAAGCGGCCGGTGAGAGAGGCATTAGCATTCTCGCTGAAACGTTACCGTCCTTTAAAAGGACGGCAAAGCCGTTTCCGCTTGCGCGACCGAAAGTCAGCAGCTGTGTTTGTTCCGCAAAGTGTTTGCCTTCTATTGATTCATATCACCTCGCTTAATAGGTCTTTGGTATAGTCCAACCAGCATCTGACTGAGACTATGCGACGATTTTTTGTAAATATGTGGTTGAAATGTTGTCATGGAGGGGGCTGCCGGGTAATAGAAATGATTAGAACTTTCGAATATGGCTGGATTTGAAGCAGAAGCCAAGGAAACGGAGGGAGAGATCATGGCGGCACAGACGGTATCCGGGATCAGCCCGGTACAGGCCACTACAGCTTACGGCAGCACACAGAGTGATGTCAGTTCTCTGGAGAAGCAGCGCAACCGGCTGCTGATGGAGCTGGACAAGGTGAATGCGGCGCAGGGCGGAGAGATGCAGACTCCTTATCGCCGGGAGCAGCTGCAGCGGCAAATACGGCAGCTGGAGGCCCATCTGGTGCAGAAAAGCGGGAGTACCGCTTCGGCTTCATTTGTACCTGCTCCCCCGCTTCAGGATCATACTCCGCCCTGGCGGACTGAGGGAAAGGGAGGCCTTAAGGGCATCGGTCTGACCGATCCCCGGACAGCGACGGTAGACGCAGAAGGCCATTTCGATGCGTTGATTTAGATAAGGGAAAAGTGAACCCAATCCTTCCCTTTGACCGCGTTCATGTTTTCAAAGAAGCTTTGACCGCGTTTGTTGTTAGTAGAAGTAATCCAAGTCATGTTGGCATATCCATGATTCTGTGAGTACTGTTGTAGTGATATATTTCCTGAAGTTTATTGGCAAAAAAAGAAGAAGCTCCGATAGGGAGCTTCTTTCTCTCTTCTTATGACTTAGCCCTCCGCCTTATTCGCTCCAATTCACCAGCCGGGGATTCGGGTCAAGGATAGACTGATACTGCTCCTTCCAGCCGTACTCGGCATCCGGGTCCAGCAGCATATAACGCAGATACTTCTCCAGCCTGAATTCCGGCTTCGACCAGCCAAGGTGCTTCAGGCGCAGGTTGCTTAACTGATGGGGCAGCTCGAAGATATTCTCCGGAAGCCGCCCGCAGTGCTGCGGAAGATCATTCCAGGCATAGGTGAAGTCTTCCCGGTAACGGAGCAGGAACGGGCGGTAGCTCTGGTGGGCCTGCCAGTACATATCCTCGCGGTAACTTGCCTCATCCCAGAAGTCGTAGAGCCGGAAGCAGAATAAGTCACAGTCCTCTGTCCGCAGCAGAGAGTCTACCTCCTCTGGAAAACATGACTCGAACAGCTCATCTCCGTCCAGATTAAGAATCCACTCCGGACGGGCCTTAACCACCGCCTCCCACTGCTGCTTGCGCAGCTCCGATTCATTATGGAAGCGGGAGACAGGATTCTGTATCAGGTGGAGCGGAATCCCCTCAAGAGCCTCCCGGCAGATATCTGCTGTATCATCTGTGCTTGCGTCGTCGATAATGACGGCCTCATCGATATACTTGCGGTGCTCCTCGAGCACCTGGCGCAGGAACCTGGTGCCTTCATTCTTGACGATCATCGTGAGGGTCAGCTTGGGCCGGCGGGAAGCAGGGACTGCCGGGGTGACGGGGGACGCTGCATAGGCGGCTTGAGGCTTCTGCAGACCTGCTTCTCCGTCCCTGCCTGTGCTGGCTCCTCCTGCCGGATGCTCCTTCACCGCTCCGCTTCCTTCTGCCGTCTCGGCTGCGTCAGCAGGCAGAGGCTCCTTGGACAAGCGCTGCCGGGCTTCGGCTTCAGTCCATAGCACATCCCACTGCGCTGCTGCCTCCTGTACTCTTTTGTCAGCGGGAGCCGGAGCCGTCTCTGCCTGGTCGGGCAGATCAGTGTCGCTGTCTTCAACGGTCGGCGCTTCATCTGAGCCGTGAGGCTCTGCTTCACTCCTGGCCCCGGCTGCTCCTGAATGACTGCCAGCTTCATCCTTCGCTTCTACTATAGAGGCTGCTTCCGCGCCCGAGGTGTGCCGGATGAACTCTGCGGCCAGATCCAGATCACTGTCTCTGTAGAGGTGCAGCGCAGGGAAGTGGGTATCCACGAAGAGCGGAAAGCCGAGGGCCGCTGCGCGGATGCAGAAATGACGGTCCTCTCCCCAGTAGGAGATATTACGGACCCGGTCGTAGCTGATCCCGGAGCTGAGGGCTGAGCTGCTGATCAGCGTGCAGGCGCCAAGTCCGCCAACCTCATAGATTCCAGGCTGCTGCATCTTCTGCAAAAAAGCATAAAAGCGGCGCTGAATCTCCTCCGGCGAGAGCTGCTCTCCCGGATGAATCTCCCACTGGTTGTATTCGTCATGCATCCATACCTGCGGCTGCAGCAGTGTATTCGGCTGCCACTGTGTCCAGAAAATCTCGGAGATAATATCCTTGCCTGTACCGATCAGATGCAGCAGCGTATCCGGGTGCAGAATGAGGTCGGAATCAATCAGGAACAGGTAGTCATAGCCGAAGGCCTCCGCCCGCCGGATCATCAGATTCTTGAATCCGGCCACCTTCCAGACCAGATTGGAATGCCAGACATGCGTATGCTCATCTCGGATATAGTCATCATGGTAGCCGGAGGATTGCAGGAAGACGGATCTGCCGTTCCGGGCGAACTGCTGCAGCAGCTGGCTTGCGGCCTCATCCGGGTTATCGTCAATCAGATAGAAATCAAGATCGATATCCTTCAGGTTCAGACGCAGCAGAGAGTTCAGGAATTGCTCCAGGATCGCCGGTTTTTGATGGATCGGGCTGCCCAGCAGCACCCGGGTTCTATTCGGGTTCATAGCAGCCACTCCAGAATAAGGTCAACATGATAGAACATCCCCTTGGATTCGCAAATAGTTGATATAAATTATATGTATTCGATATTTTTAGAGAAGTACCGGACTTTCCCCATTTCCCCGAAATAATCACCTGCATGTATAGAAGAGAGCTGTATTGCCGTTTGCCCTGAGCTATTGTACAATACCGCTAATATATATAATCCCCGGAAGAGGGCGGGCAGGAGTGAGAGGATGGACAAGCCAACGTTAAAAGTACAGCAATTGATCAATGTCCTCCTGGCGATGAATCCGCGCGCTGAGGTATTCCTGCATATGGAGGGCGGAGAGCTTAGGCCGCTCGTGGACGAGGATATCGAGGAGATTTATGCGCCGCTGCATGCTGCCAAGACGGCCGTCTATATCGGTGTACCGGCAGACACTGCAGCCCGTGTAGAGGAGGAGGCGCCATGAAGCAGGCTTTGATCCGTCTGGAGCAGGGGCCGGAGGTTCGGCTGGAGCTGTTCGATCAGGAAGCGCCGGGAACCGTAGCCAATTTTGAAAAGCTTGCGAACAGCGGCTTTTACAACGGTCTGGCCTTTCAGCGTGTGGTTCGCGGCTTTGTTGCCCAGGGCGGCTGCCCCGACGGCAACGGCAGAGGCGGCACAGATCCCATTCCCTGTGAGACGCAGGGGAATCCCCATAAGCATGTGCGCGGGGCGCTGTCTATGGCGCATTTTGGACCAGGCACGGGGTCCTGCCAGTTTTTTATCTGTTATGATACGTTCGATTATCTGGACGGCTGGCATACGGTATTCGGCAGGGTTACGGAAGGAATGGAGCATGTCGATGCCCTGCGGCGCGGAGCGGTCATGCAGGAGGTCTGCGTCTGGTAAAGCCCATGGTAAATTCATACATTGTAATTCCTAGTATTCCGATATATAATGACTCAACAACGAGTGGGAATGCTCATAGACATGGAGGAAGAGACAATGCGTAAAGGGATAACAGGGGTTGCTATTCTACTATTATTAACACTGATGATCAGTGCATGCTCCAATGGGAATAACGCTTCATCTACCAATGTCGCACAGACACCGGCTGCATCACAAGAGCCAGCCGCCGGCGAACCGAAGGATGGAGGCAGTCTGATTATAGGGGTCGCTTCCGATCCGGTAGTGCTGAATCCGAACTATGCGGGTGACCGTGTCAGCCTGACCATTGACCAGGCCCTGTATGCTCCGCTGTTCCAGGTGAACAACGGCAAGAAGACCTTCTACCTGGCCGATAGCCTGACACCGTCAAGCGATAATCTGACGTATACATTGAAGCTCAAGGATGGATTGACCTGGCATGATGGAGAGAAGCTGACGGCGGATGATGTGGTATTCACCATCGACAGCATTCTTGATGAGAAGCAGAACAGCTTCCTGCGTGCCAACTTCCTGATTGGCGACAAAGCGATTAAGGCTGTCAAGGTCGATGACCTGACTGTGGAGTTCAAGCTGCCGCAGGTCAGCCCGGCTTTTGAAGCCACGCTGGTACAGGTATTCCCGATTCCGAAGCACATTTACGAGAATGAGACCAACATTGAGAAGAGCACGAAGAACGCTTCTCCTGTCGGCTCCGGTCCCTTTAAATTCAAGGAATACAAGGCCGGCGAGTATCTGACGCTGGAACGCTTCGACAACTACTTCGGGGGCAAGCCGCATCTGGATTCGGTCACTTACCGGATTGCCAAGGATACCAATGCTGCGAATCTGGCTCTGCAGAATGGCGAGATTAATGTACAGTATCTGGACCCGAAGGATGTTCCTACGATTCAAGCGACGAATAATTTTGAGATTCTCCCGTATAGCGAAGGCCGCCTCGCCTATCTGATGTTCAATGCGAACAGCGATACCGGTGCCCTCGCCAAAAAAGAAGTCCGGCAAGCCCTGTCTTTGGCCCTCAGCCGCGACGAGCTGATTCAGACGGCGTACACTTCCGGCGAATATGCTGATCCGGCAAAGTCCTTCCTGACTCCGGATGCACTGTACTTCACGAACGATGTCCCTACCTTTGACAATGATGCTGCCAAGGCGAAGGAACTGCTGGCCACTGCCGGTGAGAGCAACCTGAAGCTCCGGTATATCGTACAGAGCGGTAACAAGGCGCAGGAAGCCATCTCGCTGTATGTGCAGCAGAAACTGAAGGCAATCGGCGTAGAGGTTGAATTGCAGAACATGGATTCCTCGGCCTGGGTGCAGAAATTCATTGATCTGAAGGCGACCGACTATGAGCTGGCTCTGACCGGCTATATCATGGGGTATGATCCGGATGCGTACCGTATCCTGTTCACTACGGACAGCTCATCCAATTACTCGCATTATTCCAACAGTGAAGTCGACAAGCTGATGAATGACGGTGCAGGCGAAGCAGATCCGGCCAAGCGTGCAGAGATCTACAAGAAAGCACAAGAACTGGTAGCTGAAGATGCGCCGATCTATCCGATTGCTTATACGAAGACTGTTGTAGCTGTCTCTAAGAATTACGGCGGAGTTGATGAGGCTGTCCTGAAGCCGGTCGTCATCTTCGAAGACCTGTCCAAGATTTACAAGAAATAATCCGCCTCACAAAATAAGCAAGGCAAAAAAATAAGCTGGTTCCCCCAGCTTATTTTTGCCTGTTAAGAGCTGGGAGAAGCTGCGTATGAGACAACTCATCGTCCGAAGGTTGCTGCAAACATTGCCGATGCTGTTTTTTGTATCGGTGGTCTGTTTTACCATGATTAAGCTGGCTCCGGGAGATCCGGTGCTGTCTTTCGTGACGCCCAATATGCACGCTGATGATATTGAGCGCATCCGCCATAATCTGGGGCTGGATAAGCCTGCTTATATCCAATATTTCATCTGGATCAAAGAGATGGTCCAGGGCAATTTCGGGTACTCGCTGGTCAATCACCAGCCTGTGCTGGATCAGATTCTGGACCGCCTGCCCGCAACTGCGGGTCTGATGGGCAGCGCCATTGCCCTGGCCGTCCTGCTGGCCATTCCGCTGGGCCTCGTGGCCGGTGCGAACCGCAACCGCTGGGTAGACAAGCTAATCAATTTTATCGCTTATATCGGCATCTCTATCCCCTTATTCTGGCTGGCGATCCTGCTGATGTATCTGTTCGCGATCAAGCTGCACCTGCTTCCAAGCATGGGCATGCGCACCATTGGTGTGGAATCGCCGCTGGATGTGCTGAAGCACGGGATATTGCCTTGTACGGTGCTGGCCTTCAGTTTCCTGTCCGGGTATGTACGTTATATTCGCTCCAGCACGATCGGACAGCTTAAGGAGGAGTATGTGCAGATCCAGTACGCTTTTGGCTCGAAGAAATCCACCATTCTGTTCCGGCATGTGCTGAAGCATGTACTGCTGCCGGTGATTACTCTGATCGGTATGTCGATGGGAGATCTGGTGGCCGGGGCGATTGTTACGGAAACGGTGTTCTCCTGGCCGGGGATCGGCTCCCTGGGGATGACGGCGGTGAAGGGGATGGATTATCCTGTCATTATGGGAATTACCCTGTTCTCTTCCTTAATGCTGATCTTCGGTAATCTGGTGGCAGATATTCTTTACAGTGTTGTCGATCCAAGAATCAAACTGAAGGGGTGACCTCATGAATCGCAGTAAATGGAAAAACTTGCAGTCCGAGCTGTTTACGAACGGTCTGGGTGTCGCTGCTCTTGTCATATTGACGGTGTTTACACTGGGGGCGGTCTTTGCCTTCCTGTCCGGTCATGATCCGAATGCCATGGATGCCATGGCCCGCCTGACGAAGCCCGGCGCCGCGCATCTGTTCGGCACCGATGATTATGGCCGCGACTATCTGTCCAGAGCCTTATACGGAGGCCGGGTCTCGCTGCTGGTCGGGTTTGCCTCCATGGTCGTAGCAACCTTTGTGGGTGTGCTGGTTGGGGTAATCAGCGGATATTTCGGCGGCTGGATCGATAATCTGCTGATGAGGATGCTGGATATTATCATGTCGATCCCGTCCTTCCTGATCCTGCTGCTGCTCAGCGTCTATCTGAAGCCGAGTATCGGCAATCTGATCATTATTATTGCTCTCTTGATGTGGATGAATGTGGCCCGTGTCGTCCGCGCGGAGACCCTGACGATCAAGGAAAGGGAGTACGTGTTATATGCCAAAGCCTCGGGACAGAGTGCCTTCGGCATGATCTGGCGGCATATCCTTCCGGGGCTGGTACCAGTGATTATTGTAGGGGCGACGAATAATATTGCCTCGGCCATTATGATGGAATCGTCGCTCAGCTTCCTCGGCTTCGGGGTACAGCCCCCGAATGCCACGTGGGGGAGTATGCTGAACAGCGCACAGGGGTATATTGCCCAGGCGCCTTATCTGGCGCTGTTCCCCGGGCTGATGATCCTGTTTACCGTGCTGAGCTTCAATGTGCTGGGAGATATTGTGCGGGTCGGCTTTGAACCTAAGCTGATCCGAAGATAGGAGGGCTTAACATCATGACTGAACGGCTGCTGACTGTTGAGAATTTACAGGTTTCCTTCGCTACCCGGGACGGGGAGAATCAGGCCGTCCGTGGAGTTAGCTTCCATATTGATGCGGGTGAGACCGTAGGCATTGTCGGAGAATCCGGCAGCGGCAAAAGCGTTACAGCCAAGGCGGTCATGTCACTGATCACACCGCCGGGGCATATGACTGCCGGGAAGCTGGAGTTCCGCGGCAAGAGCCTGAAGGGGCTTACGGAGAAGCAGTGGCGGTCCTTGCGGGGCAACCGGATTGCGATGGTCTTCCAGGACCCGATGACCTCGCTGAACCCGGTCAAGCGAATCGGCCAGCAATTGACAGAGGTTATCCGCAGACACCGGGGACTGGATAAAACGGCTGCGTATACCGAAGCGGCGGAGCTTCTCCGCCAGGTCGGCATCCGTGATCCGGAGCAGCGGCTGAAGCAATATCCGCATGAATTCAGCGGAGGGATGCGCCAGCGGGTGATGATCGCGATGGCGCTCTCCTGCCGCCCGGAGCTGCTGATTGCCGATGAGCCTACCACCGCGCTGGATGCGACCATCCAGGCGCAGATCCTCGATCTGTTCAAAGAGCTGAAGGAACGGGGAGATACAGCGGTTGCGCTTATCACCCATGATCTGGGAGTAGTAGCCCAGGTCTGCACGCGCGTCATTGTCATGTATGGCGGACTGGTTATGGAGGAGGGGACGGTGCAGGATATCTTCTACCGGCCTCAGCATCCGTATACGCAGGGCTTGCTGCGTTCCATACCGAAGCGCGGCGGCGGTGAACGTGAGCGGCTGATTCCGATCGAGGGCACACCGCCCGATCTGCTGAATCCCCCGCCCGGCTGCCCGTTCATGGACCGTTGTCCGCATGCCTTCGCCCGCTGCAGTGAACGTCCTCCGGTAGTCGAATTTGCACCGGGGCACCGCTCGATGTGCTGGCTGACCGAAGATACAGAAGAGAAGACAGCAGTTACAGCGGGGAGGGATTTCACTTGAGCGAGCGCAAGGTGCTTGTAGAGGTTAACAATCTGAAGAAGCATTTCCCGGGGGGCAAGGATCTGCGCGGACGGGATAAGGGTGTACTTAAGGCTGTGGATGGGGTCAGCTTCCAGATTCGTCAGGGCGAGACCTTTGGATTGGTTGGTGAATCCGGGAGCGGCAAGTCCACGGTCGGGCGCTGTCTGCTCCGTTTGTACGATTATACGGACGGCGAAGTGTTCTACGACGGGCATCCGCTAGGCAAGCTGGGCGAGAAAGGGCTGAAGCCCTTCCGCAGGCGGATTCAATCGATTTTCCAGGACCCGTATTCCTCGCTTAATCCAAGCCTGAATGTACTCGAGCTGATCAGTGAGCCGATGCGGATTCACGGTCTCTATCCGGGCGAAGAGCGCAAGGAAGCGGTGGCGGAGCTGCTGGAGAAGGTGGGGCTGAAGCGGGAGCATCTGTACCGCTTCCCCCATGAATTCAGCGGCGGGCAACGCCAGCGGATCTCCATTGCACGGGCGCTGTCGGTCCGGCCCGAGTTCGTCGTCTGCGATGAGCCCATCTCTGCGCTGGATGTCTCTGTCCAGGCCCAGGTCGTTAATATGCTGGAGGATCTGCAAGCCGAGTTCGGGCTGACCTATCTGTTCATCGCCCATGATCTGTCGATGGTCCGTCATATTGCCGACCGGATCGGCGTGATGTACGGCGGCCGGCTGGTGGAGGTGGCTCCAAGCGATGAGCTGTATGATCATCCGCTCCATCCATACACCAGAGCACTGCTCTCCTCCATTCTGGAGACAGACCCGATGAAGGCCAGCCGCAGAATCCAGCTGGAGGCTTACCCGGCTGTGCGCGGGACAGAGGAAGCCGCTGCACTGCGGGAAGTGAGTCCCGGACATTATGTGGCCGGGGAATATGCAGACTAATGCTGTGAACGAATCTTAGGAGATACACATCTGTGAATCAAGGAGGAGATACAATGACAATACCGACTAGCAAGGTCAAATTATCACAATGGGATGCCCTTCTGCTGGAATCGCTTCGCGCGCTGTCCGGATCTGACGAAGAGCTGCTGCGTAGAGTGAGCGAAGGGGATCTGCCAGCCGATGAGAGTAAATACGAGTTCGATTACGGGCAGTTGTCTGTCCTTGCAGAGGAACAGCCGGAGGGACTCCGCCGGGCGGTTCTGGAAGGCTACCAGATTAAATACAATACCATCCGCGGCATCCGCAGCTGGATAGAGGTTGCGCTGGGGATTGAAGCGAAGCTGGAGCTTGCGGAGGGGCAGGAAGCGGTGGAAGCGGAATTCACGGAGGCTGAACGCGAACGGCTGGAGGATGTATTGTCTTACGGCTGGGCGGTCACAGGCGGGCCTGCCGGGGACGGCAGTACCGGAACGTACCGGATCGAGCCGATTCAGCGCTAGAATCTGATAAGGGAAAGCCACAACAGCCGCTCCAAGAATGGGAGCGGCTGTTTACATTTACATATTCAACTGAATTCTGCGCGTGCTTAGTACGCCTTCCAGTCCGGTAGGGTCAGTGCTGACCTTGCGGGCAACGAAGGCTTCGGCCCGCTCCGAGGTGCGCAGGCGCAGCGGCTTGGTCTCAAGCTGTACCAGCTCCCACATAACCTCCGCTACGGATTCTGCACTCTGCGGCTCCACATTCCGCTCCAGGAAGGCCGCTCTATAAGCATCCAGAATCGGCTTGTACTCGTCTTCCAGAACGCCGCCGGTGCTGGCGACATGCCCCATTACGGTTGAATTGAACTCCGTAGCAATCGCTCCTGGCTCCAGCAGGGTGATATCGATATTGAACTGCGGCTTGTAATAGGTGGCGAGACTCTCCAGCAGCCCTTCCACTGCGAATTTGCTGGCGCAGTACACCTCGTTCATCGGCTGCCCGACCAGTCCGCCGACACTGGAGGTCGCTACAATATGGGCGTAGCCCGTCTTTTGCAGCAGCGGCAGTGCAGCCCGGATCGTATGCATGACCCCGTACACGTTGGTATTGAAGACATCCTCGATCTCAGGGAACGGCGCCTGTCCAAGCGCTCTCAGGTAGCCGAATCCGGCATTGCAGAATAATAGATCCAGCTTGCCTTGCTCCGCTTCTATCCGGTCAATAACCTGCTGAATACTCTCCGGCTGTGTCACTTCCAGCTCTACGAACTTCAGACCCTCCACATTCTGGTACAGCTCCTGTTCACGCTTCAGATGGCGGGTTCCGGCATAGACCGTCCAGCCCTCATGGGCGAACTTCAGTGCAGTGGCAAGGCCGATGCCGGAGGATGCTCCGGTGATACAGATTACTTTGTTCATACCAGCTTTCGCCTCCATTAGTTTGAACTTCATTGATTTGGACCTGTTGACAAAGGTATAAATGTTCCAGTTTTGCCCACATTATAGCATATAGTAATAGAGCTTCCTGTAAATCGACATAAAGTTCGTGGTTTCGCGCGAATTGGGCGATGCCAAAGTTGCTATAATTGTTTTCAGTACGGTACACTATAATAAAAATCTTATCTGTCAGCGAATGGAGAGGAACAAGGGAACAATGGAAGTATTCAAGCGTTATGTCGCCAATTTAACAGTCCGGCGCTTCTTGATTCTGGGATTGATTGGACTGCTGCTGTACAGTATCAGGGATATGCTGAATCTGGTGCTGCTGACCTTCCTGATCGCTTATGTGATGAACAGCTTTCAGGTGCTATTGAGCAAGCGGATCGGCAAATTTGTGAAGGTGAACAGCAAGGTCATCATTATTATATTGTATTTGGCGCTGATTAGCATGATTGTATTGGCACTCGTCAAATATCTGCCCAAGGTGTTCTCACAGATCAAGCAGTTAACTACATTTCTCGGCACATTAACCTCCGAAGATATTCCGCAGAATGAGATTATGCAGTATTTATTCAAAGAGATCAAGGAGCTTAACTACCAGAGCTATTTGAATCAGGGGATCGAATATATCTTCAAAATCAGCAACTGGGGCACCACCTTCGTCCTGTCCACGATTCTAAGCCTTGTCTTCATTCTGGAGAAGAACCGGATCGTCAGCTTCACCTCCCGCCTGAGAGACAGCAAAATCTCGTGGTTCTATGTGGAGCTGGAGTATTTCGGCAGAAAATTCATCTCCTCCTTCGGCAAGGTCATTGAAGCACAGATTCTGATTGCGCTGTTCAATACTTTGTTTACCGTGGTCGGGCTGTGGGTGCTTGGTTTCTTTTTCGAGCCATTCCCGTATCTGTTCGCCCTCTCCATTATGATCTTCATGCTCAGCCTGATTCCGGTCGTCGGCTTTGTCATTTCGCTGATTCCGCTGTGCATTATCGGCTATAACACGGGCGGACTGATGCTGACGATCAACATTCTGGTGATGATTGCCCTGTTACATGTCATAGAGGGCTACTTCCTCAACCCGAAGCTGATGTCTTCCAAGATGAACCTGCCGATGTTCTACACGCTCGTAGTGCTGTTGTTCTCTGAGCATTATATCGGGGTATGGGGACTGATTCTCGGGATTCCAATCTTCGTCTTTTTCCTGGATATTCTGGATATCAGCCGGGACAATAAGCCTTCGCTGGAATGATAGACCGGGCTGGATAAACTGTAAGCAATAGCAACGTATACACGTATATAGGCGATATTCAACCTGCTGAAGGTTCGGGTATCGCCTATTTTCATATTAAGCATTGGAGGAGACATAAGATGATCAGATATCCAGTATTAGAAGCAGAAGCCGTTATTGGTGTAACTGCACCCTCATCAGGAGTGGGAGAGGAGCTTCGTGAACTGCTTGAGCTGGCTGTAGAACGGCTGCAAAAAAGAGGGTACAGCGTAGTATGCGGACCGACAGCGTGGACACAGGAGAAGGCTAAATCGGCCCCGGCTGCTGTACGTGCCGCTGAATTCAACGCGATGATGGCCGATGAGTCCATCGGACTCATCGTGCCTCCCTGGGGCGGGGAGCTGCTGATCGAGATGCTGGAGCAGGTGGATTTCAGCAAGATGAAGTGTAAATGGATTCTCGGGTATTCCGATATCAGTGTGCTGCTGCTGGCTGTCACGCTGAAGACGGGGATTGCCACTGCCCATGGCACGAACTTCATTGATCTGCGGGGGGGACAGACAGACCCGACCACAGCCATGTGGGACAAGGTATTATCTACACCAAGCGGCGGTTCTGTCATTCAGCAATCCTCACAGCAATACCAGCTGGAATGGGGAGGCGGAGAGCCTTCGCCCCATGTGTTCAATCTTACGGAAGCGACGAGCTGGAAGACGGTGGGTAACCAGACTATCACCATGCAGGGCCGCCTGCTGGGCGGCTGCATTGATGTCATCCGTCATCTGATCGGCACGCCGTATGGAGAGGTACGGCATTTCCAGCAGCACTATATCCATAATGAGCCGATTCTGTGGTACTTAGAGAACTGTGAGCTGTCCGTGACCGACCTGCGCCGCTCCCTGGTGCAGATGAAGCTGGCGGGCTGGTTCGAGCATTGCAGCGGACTTATGTTCGGCCGGAGCGCGGCTAACCGCCCTATGGACGGGTACACCGTAGAGGATGTCTACCAGGAGCTGGCCGATGAGCTGGGCCTGCCGGTCACATACGACATCGACTGCGGACATCTGCCGCCGCAGGTTACTTTGATCAACGGGGCCTATGCAGAGGTAGAGGTTGGAGAGGGCAGGGGAACGGTGACGCAGTACTTCCGGGATTAGAGAAACATTAGTATGATGCTCGTGCTGACTCTAATTTCCACTCTTCTCATACCATAATCAGTCCGCTCTTAAACAGGTATATTCGTCATATATAATGTGAATTTATGTCGAATTTAGTTGAAAAAAAGTGCTGGGATTATTCAAGGAATGCGCTACGCAGGCTTGGCATCCTGTATAATTTATGAATATACAGACAGCCATAGCTGCCGATTTCTGAGCAGTGAATCCCTCACGAAAGAGAGTAGTGACTATGAAATCCATCGCCTGGGTAACTGACAGCACCAGCACCATTGATTCTGAATTCGCCAAGAATAACCATGTGTATATCGTTCCCCTCCGTCTAATCGTCAATAATGAATGTTATAAAGAAAATATAGATATTAACGCCGATCAGTTCTATGAGAAAATGCGGCAGCATGACAAGGTAGGCAGCTCCCAGCCGCCGATTGGCGAGTTCGTGGAATTGTACGAGCGTCTGAAGGAAGAGTATGACGAGATTATTGCGATCCACTGTTCCTCCGAGCTTAGCGGGACCTTCAACACCTCGATGCAGGCAGCGGATATCGCTGAAGTGAACGTAATTGGTATCGATTCCAAAGTAGGCGCGTACCCGATCCGTGAGATGCTTCTGCGCGGTATTCACTGGCAACAGGCAGGCTGCTCTGCGCAGGAGATCAAGAACAGAATTGATAATATCATTGAGGAAATGTCCTTCTATATTATCCCTGCCAGCCTGAGCCAGCTGCACCGCAGCGGACGGCTCTCCGGATCTCAGTTCCTCCTCGGCCAGCTGATGCGGATTCATCTGCTTTTGAGGTTCGATGAGGGCAAAATTGTCGTCGCCGATAAAATACGTACCTTCAAGAAGACAAAGCAAAAGCTGCTGGAGACCATCCACGAGGAAATCGGCCGCTTCCAGGATGTATGTATCATGCACGCCAACAATAGAGAAGAGGCACTGAGCCTGGAGTGGGCCATTAAGGCCATGTCTCCTTCGGTGCGTACAGAAATAATGACCTTTGTCCCGGTGGTAGGTGCTCATATGGGCGAGGGAACACTGGCGCTGTCTTGGATTAACCGAACGGCCCTGAATAGTATTGATGCTGAGGAGGAAGTGCTGGAGTCTGTGCTCTAGAAAAGGAGCGGAACGATGTTCTTATATCATTACTATGATGCATCTGTGGGTCCGTTTGTCAGCCTATCCGATTTGCCGGGCGATCAGGCGAGGGCCGTGCTGGAGACGATTAAGCAGACCAAGCCCAAGGCTCAGAGCGCCCAAAGAAACGATAAGTATATAGACAATCGGCGGAACTGCGAGAGCATCATCCGGGCGGAATTTATTCGTAAAGGCGGTCTTGTCCAGCGGTCCTCCCCGCATTATATGGTAGTTGAACACAGTCCGTGGCTAAGCACTTGGTTCGAGAATGGCGCATTCCTTAAGATCCCGGTTGAGGAATTTGATGTGAACACGATTTCTTTTACCTATGGGGACTCCATGCCGACCTTCAGCCCGCTGATTAACGATGGCAAAGAGTATAGGCACACTCTGTATACCTATCCCGAGATTGTGAGCATCATTGACAAGTACGGGTTACCGCAGCATTGGAACAATGACGGAAGATACGGCCCCGAGCGGTACGTCGAAGCGCATGTCTGGAGCGATGAGGCGGTTGATCGGTACCGGTGAAGGGAAGAGCCAGCCCACATGGGACTGGCTCTTCTGTATGCTACTTAGTCTTGTTTTTGAGTGCGATAATCTCAGTCTCAGATAGCCCAGAGGCTTTCACTATAATTGATGTTTCTATACCGTGCTTGAGAAGTTCCAACGCCATTTGAATTGCTTTTCTCCTCTCTCCTTCAGCAAGAGCTCCTTCAATCATAGAGGCCTCATCATGCAAATACTTCTGTCTGTCCTCATACAATCGGCGGGCCTCCGCATCCTGACTAAGAAACTCCAACGTATCCATTGCTTTTTTCAGTACAGGTTCATTCATCGTCAGCACCTCCCAATTGGATTTATCTGCACCCTTTAAAAAGAGCAGCCAGTTGATCAATCCGCCACCCTCTAAAGGAGTCGCATGTTCGCTAATTTTGGGCAGCTCAAGAAAGTGTAGTTCCATGTCATCAATAAGTGGTATTCCGCTTCAGTCTTCACGAAGATGGAATACGATATGGTATTGGCTGTTGGGGATAAATGAGTAATTAAGTATGTTGATGGTAACACATTTCTTCAACATTTATAAGTTCACCATCTGCTGTTCTCCCTCGAATATCGAGTATCGATTGTTTGTCGCGGGGAGCATCCTTTTCAGTATAGGGATTCAGTAGAATAATCTCCGTTAAAGGTGGGCTATTGGCCTCTAGAAAAGTCTTGTTTAGGAAGGCAAGCAGCACATCCCGGTTTTCCTCACTGCCAAATATTCGTTTGAATAAAAAGTCATTTCGGGGATCAAGAAGTTCACTCATCGGCAATGAACTCCATTCAACTGTTCACAGACTCTTAGACATGATTAGTACATTTTCCTTTTAACTGGGAAGGATATATCCCATTTGCGCTATTCTTCGATCAAGGCACATTTTATTCCGACAGAAGCAAACCTCCTTTTGCAACCTGAGGTTGCAGAAGGATATACGCATTATTCAACTTACACTCGATTTCGATATCAGCATCTCTATGCTACTATTGGCTGTGTTGAGTGATAGTAGAATGGAGGTGTGTTCACG